>NZ_CCAS010000046.1 GCF_000612625.1 Neobacillus jeddahensis | reverse complement strand
GTTATTCCAAACTACGCCGGGGTAGCTCAATTGGTAGAGCAACTGACTTGTAATCAGTAGGTTGGGGGTTCAAGTCCTCTCGCCGGCACCATTTTCACTATCTACAATTATAAGATAATTTATGCGGGTGTGGCGGAATTGGCAGACGCACCAGACTTAGGATCTGGCGCCGCAAGGCGTGGGGGTTCGACTCCCTTCACCCGCATCATTTAATTTTATATGCGGAAGTAGTTCAGTGGTAGAACACCACCTTGCCAAGGTGGGGGTCGCGGGTTCAAATCCCGTCTTCCGCTTTCTTCAAATGCCGGGGTGGCGGAACTGGCAGACGCACAGGACTTAAAATCCTGCGGTAGGTGACTACCGTACCGGTTCGATTCCGGTCCTCGGCATCATTAATTTCGGGAAGTAGCTCAGCTTGGTAGAGCACTTGGTTTGGGACCAAGGGGTCGCAGGTTCGAATCCTGTCTTCCCGACCATTAAAATTTGGGGCCTTAGCTCAGCTGGGAGAGCGCCTGCTTTGCACGCAGGAGGTCAGCGGTTCGATCCCGCTAGGCTCCACCATAATAAATAATTAGATATTTGGCGGTGTAGCTCAGCTGGCTAGAGCGTACGGTTCATACCCGTAAGGTCGGGGGTTCGATCCCCTCCGCCGCTACCAAAATGAAAATATGCTTCAATTTAAAATGGAGGAATACCCAAGTTTGGCTGAAGGGATCGGTCTTGAAAACCGACAGGCGGGTAACACCGCGCGGGGGTTCGAATCCCTCTTCCTCCTCCAGTTTCTCGTAAAAGTTGTATATGTGGAGGGGTAGCGAAGTGGCTAAACGCGGCGGACTGTAAATCCGCTCCCTCCGGGTTCGGCGGTTCGAATCCGTCCCCCTCCACCACTTTAGGGGCATAGTTTAAAGGTAGAACTAAGGTCTCCAAAACCTTCAGTGTGGGTTCGATTCCTACTGCCCCTGCCATATATTTTATAAATTCCAGATCGCTTGAGGAATTTTGGTATAGATTTATTATTTGCCGGTGTGGCGGAATTGGCAGACGCGCACGACTCAAAATCGTGTTCCTTCTGGAGTGTCGGTTCGACCCCGACCACCGGTATCATTTCATCGATTGTCAAAGCGATGAAGAAAACGTCTCTTACACATAGTAAGAGGCGTTTTTCTATGCATGCGATTTTCACAAAAATATTGAGAAATGCTAAGAAATAATCTGAGAGTAATTAATTTATTGCGGGAAACAAAGTAAGACCTCTAAGATGGTAAAATAACAAATAATATCATATTCGTATATTTCATTTTTTTCAAAGAGGATGGGAAGTCTATATATAAATCTCTACTTTTGGAAGGAGTCCTTCAATGCCTGAGCTCCCAGAAATGGAAAACTATAAAATACGACTAGAGGATAAACTACTGCAACAAGTCATTACAGATGTACAAATCAATCGCGAAAAATCGATTAATCTCCAGCCTGAACTTTTTAAAAATACGGTCCACCGTCAGAAAGTCGTAATGATTATACGGAGAGGTAAGCAGCTACTTTTTCACTTGGAAAATGGGTATGTGCTCCTAGTACATCTCATGTTAGGTGGTTGGATGTTCTTTGGAAGTGAATCGGAAAAACCAAAACGGACGATTCAGGTTAGCCTCTCCTTTGGTGAAGAACATCTCTATTTTATTGGTCTTCGACTAGGCTACTTGCATCTTCTTTCACAAAAGGAAGTAGAAGAAAAACTTGCCCATTTAGGTCCTGAACCATTGGATACAGACTTCAGCTTAAATAAGTTTTTACTGAGGATCAAAACAAAGCATGGGAGATTAAAAACGGCATTGCTTGATCAGGAGTTTATCGCTGGAATCGGTAACTGCTACTCTGCAGAAATTTGCTTTCAAGCCGCCATTAACCCCATAAAAAATATTGATGAAATCACAACAGAGTCTGCTACAAAACTATATCAATCCATGCTCTTGGTCTTAAAGAATGCCATAAAGCATGGAGGATATATGGGAAATCCCGTCCATCATGGAGATACCGTAACCGGTAGATATAATCAACAATGTCAGGTCTATGATAGAGAAGGTCAAAGCTGCCTTCGCTGTGGTGCAATCATTGTACAAACAGTTATTTCATCAAGAAAAACATTTTTTTGTCCCAATTGTCAAACCTAGTTTAAACCTCGTCATCCACCGACGAGGTTTTTTGTTGAAATTTTTTAAAAAGTTATTGTTTCGATTTTAAATTAAATGTAATATACTATATATAAATAAGTATAGCACATTTATAATCTATACATATAATGTAACATGTTTAATGGCTAAGGAGGTGGTAATAATTAAATTAACAAAGCGCCAGGACGAAATCCTACAAATTGTGAAACAAAATGGTCCGATAACAGGTAGAGAAATTGCTGAGAAACTTTCATTAACTCGAGCTGCATTAAGACCAGATCTTGCCATCCTAACGATGTCAGGTAATTTAGATGCGCGTCCTAGAGTAGGTTATTTCTTTAATGAGAAATACCAAGTTAAACGCCAAGTAGAGCGATTTCTTCTTCAAAAAGTAAATGATTATAAGGCAGTCCCGATTGTAGTTGGAAAATCAACCTCCGTTTATGATGCGATTGTTCAGTTATATTTAGAGGATGTTGGTACGCTATATGCAGTAGATACAAATGGTCATTTGGCAGGGGTGATTTCTAGAAAAGACTTGCTCAGAGCTTCACTTGGGAATCGAGATCTTCATGAATTGCCGATTAGTGTCATCATGACAAGAATGCCAAATATCATTACCATTACTCCAGAAGAGACCTTACTGGATGCTGCAAAAAAACTAATCCATAATCACATTGACTCCTTACCAGTTGTGAAAGATGTGGACGGGCCACCGTATACATATTTGCTTGTAGGACGAATTACTAAAACTACAATTACACGGGCCTATTTAGAAGTAATGGAGGAAAAATCAGTTTAAGAGGAGTGGCTTAAATTTTGGTACAGAAAGAAGTTGTCTATGTGGTATCTGACTCCGTTGGTGAAACGGCTGAGTTTGTTGTAAAAGCAGTGGCAACACAATTTAATGGAGGTCAGGTTGATATTCGGAGGAATTCTTATGTAGAAGATTTTGAAGATATTGAAGATGTCATTCTGTTAGCAAAAAAGGCCCATTCTATTATTGCCTATACGATCGTCATTCCATCTTTAAAGGAGTATTTAGATTGTCGTTCTGCTGAAGAAGGCATCATGGCAGTGGACCTACTTAGTCCGCTAATGAATGCATTTGAAACGAAGTTTAATAAGGCGCCACATCACCAGCCAGGTTTAATGAGAAAATTAGATGAAGAGTACTTCCGCAAAATTGAGGCCATTGAATTTGCTGTTAAGTATGATGATGGACGTGATCCGCGGGGGATATTAAAGGCGGATATTGTATTAGTGGGAGTTTCCAGAACCTCAAAAACTCCATTATCGATGTACCTAGCCCATCAACGTTTTAAGGTTGCCAATGTTCCATTAGTTCCTGAGGTGCAACCGCCTGATGAATTGTTTCAAATTCCAAGAAAAAATTGTATTGGGCTAATCATTTCACCGGACAAATTAAATGAAATTCGAAAAGAACGCCTAAAAGCATTAGGTTTGGCAACACAGGCTAATTATGCAAGCTTTGAAAGAATACTTAATGAATTAGATCATGCTGAAAAAGTAATGAAACGTGTAGGCTGTCCTGTCATAGATGTTTCCAACAAAGCAGTGGAAGAAACGGCAGGCTTGATTATAGAGGTACTGAAAAAAGAGAGGAGCTTTTAATAATGGATAAATTTGTTTACTTATTTCATGAGGGAAATGGGAGTATGCGAGATTTACTAGGGGGAAAAGGAGCAAATCTAGCAGAGATGACACGGATTGGTTTACCTGTTCCGTTCGGATTTACGATTACGACACAAGCCTGTAATGCTTACTATGATGCTAGTAAAACGATCCCGACCTTTGTTGAAGAACAAACATTAGAGGCTCTTACTTGTTTAGAGGATAAAATGGATAAAAAACTCGGTGACCCAAATAATCCTTTGCTTGTCTCAGTGCGTTCTGGATCGGTCTTTTCAATGCCGGGAATGATGGATACAATCCTAAATCTTGGGATGAATGATGAAACAGTTATTGGTATGGCAAAACTAACGAATAATCCACGTTTTGCTTATGATTCCTACCGCCGTTTTATTCAAATGTTTAGTAATGTTGTGTTGGAAATAGATACCTTTTATTTTGAACAGTTTTTAGAAGAAACACGGGAGGAAAAGGGCTATTCTTCTGATCCGGAACTGACTTCCGAAGATTGGCAGGAAGTTATCAGTGGTTATAAAGCGATTGTGAAAAAGCATACAAGAAAAGAGTTTCCACAAGACCCTAAGGTGCAGCTATTCCTTGCGATTAATGCTGTTTTTAATTCATGGAATAATCAGCGGGCGATTGTGTATCGCCGCTTGAATAAAATTCCCGATCATCTTGGGACTGCGGTTAACATTCAAAGTATGGTTTTCGGTAATATGGGGAATGACTCTGGAACAGGGGTTGCTTTCACGAGGAATCCTTCCACGGGTGAGCATGTCCTTTATGGAGAATACTTGATTAATGCTCAAGGGGAAGATGTGGTTGCGGGGATTCGGACACCACAACCGATTGCCACTCTAAAAGATGAAATGCCAGGGGTTTTCAACCAATTTTCCGAAATATGTAAACACCTTGAACAGCATTATCAAGAAATGCAGGACATTGAATTTACAGTTGAACGTGGAAAACTATTTATCTTACAAACTCGTAATGGGAAACGGACCGCTCAGGCAGCAATCCGGATCGCAGTTGAAATGGTAAAGGAAGGGATTCTTGATAAAAAGACTGCATTACTGCGAGTAGATCCTGATCAATTAAATCAGCTTTTACACAGTCGGATTGATGATAAATTTGAAAAGCGCATTTTAGCAAAGGGTCTACCAGCCTCACCAGGAGCGGCTACTGGTCAAGTAGTCTTTGACGCAGATGAAGCAGAAAGCTTAAGCAATGATGGTAAAAAAGTAATTCTAGTTAGACCGGAAACAACTCCAGATGATATTCATGGAATTGTTGCCTCGCAAGCAATTGTAACGAGCCGTGGCGGGATGACGAGTCACGCTGCTGTTGTGGCACGAGGTATGGGTAAAGCCTGTATTTGTGGATGTGAAGCATTAAAGATTGATTTAAGAACGAAACAATTTACTGTTGGTGAAACGCTGGTGAATTATGGAGATATTATTACAATTGACGGCTCAACTGGTGAAATTATGCTCGGGGAAATTCCGATGATTGACCCAGAACTATCAGATGAATTCCAACTGTTGCTAGCTTGGGCAGACCAGGAACGGAAAATCGGTGTTCGCGCAAATGCTGATAATCCCGAAGATGCTAAAAAATCATTTGAGTTTGGCGCAGGTGGGATTGGTTTATGTAGAACTGAACATATGTTTATGGATCTGAAGAGGATTCCGATTGTCCAAAAAATGATCTTAGCTGACAATTATGATGAGAGAATGGAAGCCCTTGATCAACTTTTACCTATGCAACAAGGGGATTTTGAAGGGATTTTCGAAGCGATGCAAGGGTTCCCTGTAACGATTCGTTTGCTTGACCCACCACTCCATGAATTTTTACCAGATAAAGAGGAACTATTAGTTGAGGTGGCAAAACTCCAAATCACGGATCCGCAATCGTTTGAATTGAAGAGACAAGAGCAACTGCTCAAAAAGATTCGCCAATTAGATGAATTTAATCCAATGCTTGGCCACCGCGGGTGTCGCCTAGGCATGATTTATCCGGAAATTTATGAAATGCAAGCGAAGGCAATTTTTTATGCGGCAGCAAAGCTTGCTGAAAAAGGGATCCTTGTTGAACCAGAAATTATGATTCCCTTGGTCGGCCATGTGAATGAGTTAAAACATATGCGCCAATTGGTTATTTCGGCAGCCGGGAAGGTCCAGTATGAAACGGGAAGGATGTTTGACTATACAATTGGTACGATGATTGAGATTCCACGGGCTGCCCTAACTGCTGACCAAATCGCGGAGGAAGCGGATTTCTTTTCTTTTGGTACGAATGATTTAACACAAACTACTTTTGGCTATAGTCGGGATGATGCAGAAGGAAAATTCCTGCAGGCCTATATTGAAAATAAAGTCCTTCCAGAAAACCCGTTCGCTGTTCTGGACCAGGAAGGGGTTGGCAAGTTAGTAGAAATGGGCGTCAAACTGGGGCGAGCGACAAAACCAGCATTAAAAACAGGTATTTGCGGGGAACATGGTGGCGAGAAAAGCTCCATTGATTTCTGCTACCGTATGGGTCTAGATTATGTGAGTTGTTCGCCATACCGTGTGCCGCTTGCCCGTTTAGCAGCAGCCCAAGCTACGATTCGTCATGAGGTAAATAAACAAGAAATTTTTACGACAGCCTAAACTAAAAAAGGAAGAGGATGTGTGCAGAGCCGCCATCCTCTTCCTTTTTTAGTTCGGATATCTATCCATTTTCTGCTTATACTATTAAAAAAATGAAAAAAGGAGAATTATATGGGAGCCATTGAACGCAACGGTTATCGGTTTGTACCAGAATTTAGTGTGATTGAGCAAAATGGGGCGATTCATGTGTATAATAGAGAGAACTTTATCGAGGAAATTCACTTTCAGTTTTCTGGGAATTATCCAGAACTGGATCAAATTGAAGATTTAGTTGATCAATATTGCGAGAAACATAACCTATAAAGAACACTTGTTCGGTATCTTAGTACATGCTATAATGTAAAGGCAATAGAATTGATTTCTCAAGGGTGGGTGGCACATCTCCGATGAAGGGGGGTGATGCTTTTGACAGTATTTCAAGCATTGATGTTAGCTGTATCGTTTGCTAGTCTCATTGTCACGGTTCTGTCTTTTCATAAAAAAAAATAATCCACCCTTGAGCCGGCAAGCATAAGCGGTGGATTATTGCCTTTTCGCCGATCCCCGTTCAGGAACCAACTATTGCAGGACCGAGCTATTTTTCATCATACTCGGTCTTTTTTACTATATGATCATGTATACTCACATTATACATAACTTTTTTGAAAAAGGAAAATGAAATTTATAGGAGGGAATAGTATGAATAAATTAACCATTATATACCCTCAAGCGGTCGAACATACCAAAATGAAAGTATATGAAGATATCGACCACTTTTTAGAAACGAAAGAGTCGCTATCAAGTTTTGAGCATTACATTGATGCGCGGTCCCACTATATCGATCAAATTTGGGTAAACGTTTGGTTGAATAAATCAACAAATGATGTACCAAAAAATGAAAAAAAGGATTTTTTAAGCAGTAAAGGATTTGATGTAAAAGGGATTGACCGAAAACTGTTAAATAAACTTTTCCGAGATGAAATGAGAACCTATCAGTCCTTTGATACAATGGGGTGGATTATGGATCAGTTCACTGGTAGCAGTGAACTATGGGAGCAACGTTATCAAAAGGCAAAAATAAATTTTTTAAAACGGGAAGAGCAAAAGAAATTGGATGAACAAAGACAGGTCTTCCGCGGTGAAATCGAAGATACTGCTGCAGCTATTTTGGAAGAAGAATATGACCTTTTCTATTTATCCATTCGCTACTTTGTGGCGAAACAATTAGATGCAGACCTTAAAAACAATGTAAAGTTCCAATCTGTGGATACTTTTGCCCTTGAGGAGAAATTAATTGATCAGGGAGCCTTTAATCCGTCCGCCTACACAACAGTGGCCACATTTTTTGAGGAATTAACAGGTGATATTCATAAGACAGTAAACTGGGGGAGGAGTTTATATGAATATCAAACCTATTTTTTTGTTTATGAAAGTTTAATTTCTGATTATATCTCGGAGCAGATTCCCCAGAAGGTTTTAGAGCAGCTTCCAACAATGCTTAAGGAGACTTTCCTAGAAACTTTCCATGAAGAATTATCAGCATCATTCGTAAAAGGTAGTATCGCCCAGCTTCTTTATGATATTGAGGATTATATTATTGAAGATATTCAGGCTGAATACCTAACAGATTTATTAAAACTAGCCGAAATACCTTTTGATTTGGAGATACATCAGGCTATTTTTGAAAAAGATTTTCAGGAACGAGAGAAAAGGCAAAAAGAAGAACAGGAAGTGCTACTGCGAAAAAAAGAGGCAGAAGAACGGATGATGGCGGATATCTTTGGTGCAGAATATGATCCATCCTTACAACGGCATGTCCGCTATGTCCTTCATATCGGGGAAACCAATACAGGGAAAACTCATCATGCACTCGAAAGAATGAAAGCAGCCACTAGTGGTTTGTATTTGGCACCGCTTCGTTTATTAGCCCTTGAGGTATATGATAAATTGAATGCTGAGGGAACGCCTTGTTCATTAAAAACAGGTGAGGAAGAGAAAATGGTTGAAGGAGCTCAACATATTTCTTGTACAGTAGAAATGTTTCACGAAAAAGACTATTACGAAATGGTAGTTATTGATGAAGCACAAATGATGACTGATAAAGACCGTGGATTTTCTTGGTACAAAGCTATTATGAAAGCCAATGCAAAAGAAGTTCATATCATTGGAAGTAGAAATTCGAAAATGATGCTGCTCCAATTATTAGGTAATGCTGAAATTGAAATTCACGAATACAGTCGTGATACTCCTCTTGAAGTAGAAACAAAAGAATTTCATATTAAACACGTTAAAAAAGGTGATGCACTTATCTGCTTTTCCAGGAGGCGTGTGTTAGAGACAGCTTCACGCCTGCAAAATGATGGACATACGGTCAGTATGATTTACGGGAGTATGCCTCCAGAAACAAGGAAAAAGCAAATTGAGCAATTTAACAAAGGTAAAACAAAGGTAATTGTAGCAACAGATGCCATTGGTATGGGCCTGAATTTGCCGATCCGTCGAATTGTTTTTTTAGAAAATGAAAAGTTCGATGGAACAAGGAGGCGTTTGTTAACTTCACAAGAAGTGAAGCAAATAGCGGGTCGAGCTGGTCGAAAGGGAATTTATGATACTGGAAAGGTCGCATTTACAAGTGATATTAAAAAAATGCGGAACTTATTGTTGCAAGAGGACGAACCGGTTCATACCTTTGCGATTGCACCGACAAATTCAGTGTTTGAACGCTTTCAACACTACCATCATGACTTAGGTACTTTTTTTGAACTATGGGGGAAATTTGAAAGCCCGAAAGGAACGAAGAAGGCATCTCTTGCAGAGGAGAAGTCACTTTATCACGTTATAGCAGGGACTGAGATAGAAGCAAGGCTTTCCTTAATGGATTTGTATGGATTTTTACACCTTCCATTTTCAAAAAATGAACCAGCGCTTACGAAACAATGGGAAGAAACCATGTATGCGATTATCGATGGAAGGGAACTGCCAGAACCAATTGTCAAGGAACGAAGTTTGGAGGATCTCGAGCTCAGCTATAAAGCAGTCGGTCTCCATTTATTATTTTTATATCGATTAGGTGAGCGGACAGAAGCCGTATATTGGGAAAGGCTCCGCGAGGATATAAGTGATCTGGTACAGGATCGTTTAAAAACAGACATCAAAAAATTCGTCAAAAAATGCAAAAACTGTGGAAAAAAATTGCCCTGGGACCATTCTTTTCCTACCTGTGATGCCTGTTATCGAGAAAAATTCCGAAGAAATCGCTATGATGATTAGATGAATCGTCGTTTAACCACGATTTCTCGAGTTCCTGTGTGAACTCGGGTTTTTCTTTCTGTGTAGCAGGAATAATTATCCTAAAATGGAAGCTGATAATAGTAGCTATTAATAAAAGATAGACTCTAAAAATGGAGGCTGGATCAAGATTGAAAAAAAGAACCTTTTACAGAGTTTTCTTTATTTTTACGATGATGACAGTATACTTACCTGGCAATCGTGTTCAGGCTGTTAACAGTACTCTGGGACAACAGCTAAACGATGTCTTAAAGAAAGAACCGGCACTACAAGGAGCCATTGCTGGAATTAGTATCCGTTCTGCTGTAAATGGGGAAGTCCTTTATGATTATCAGGGAAATGTGCGGTTACGACCAGCCTCAAACATGAAACTATTAACAGCTGCTGCGGCTTTAAGTGTGTTAGGCTCCGACTATACCTTCGCGACTGAGGTATATGCGAATGGTCCCGTGAAAAAGCAGGTCTTACAAGGTAATCTATATATAAAAGGAAAAGGCGACCCCACCTTGTTAAAAATGGATTTTGATACACTTGCGTCTGAGGTGAAGAAAAAAGGAATCAAAAAAATAACTGGAGATTTGGTGGCCGATGATTCCTGGTATGATGATGTCCGCTACTCACTCGACCTTCCATGGAGTGATGAAACCACTTATTATGGGGCTCAAATCTCAGCATTAACTGTTTCACCAACAAAAGATTACGATTCAGGTTCCTTGAGGGTGAGCGTAAAGCCAGGATTGATAAATGGAGATCCAGTGCAAATAACGATCACACCAAAAACCAACTATGTTAAAATCATTAACTGTGCTCAAACAGGAGCCATTGATAGTAAAAAGGAAATCACGGTAAAGAGGGAACATGCCAAAAATACGATTACAATCGAAGGAACTTTGCCGCTAAAAAGTAAGCCGACTACCGAATGGATTGGAGTGTGGAATCCAACTACATATGCAAATACCCTTTTTAAGCAATCGTTAGCCCAACAGGGAGTTAAGGTTTTAGGTAAAATAAAACAAGGAACGGTACCGGATACAGCCAGAATGGTGACGAATCATTCATCCATGAGGTTAGCTGACCTACTGGTCCCATTTTTGAAGCTGAGTAATAATGTTCATGCAGAAATGTTGATAAAAGAAATAGGGAAGGTTTCCAAAGGGGAAGGGAGTTGGGATAAGGGTATACCTGTCATGAAGGCAGAAGTGGCAAAATTAGGGGTGAATCCGAGCACATTGGTGATTAGAGATGGTTCTGGAATATCACATGTTGATCTAATTCCAGCTAATCAATTAACACAGCTTTTATTTGCAGTTCAAAAGGAAACGTGGTTTCCTGCCTATTTACATGCCTTGCCAGTCGCTGGTGCTAAGGAAAAAATGGTCGGAGGTTCACTTAGGAATCGGTTAAAAAGCCAAGCTACGATTGGAAAAGTAAAAGCGAAAACAGGGACGATTTCAACTGTTAGTTCTTTATCGGGTTATGTAACAACAAAGAACGGAGAAACTTTGATCTTTTCTATCATGTTAAACAATCTGTTGGATGAAAACAAGGGGAAAGTGCTAGAGGATCGCCTTGTACAAATCATGGCTAATACGTAAGGAGTGGTCCGTAAGAATCAAGTTGACATGGTTTATTCTATAGAATAAGCCACTAAAATGTCCAAAATGAAATAAGTATTTACATATTCATAAAAATAACGCATGGGTTAGCCCATGCGTTATGTATGGTTATGTCACTTTACCACTAGATAGGTTAAGGCATATCATCAAAATTAAACTCGCTTAGTTGATCCATATGACTAGCAATCATGGCAATAATAGTGGTAGCTTCTTCCCTGCTAAAAATGAAATGAGATTCATCCTTGATTAATTCATCATCCGTTGTCCATATTCGGTTGATGCGTTTTAGAACCCCGTCACCAGTTGCTTGGACCACGCCAAACTGATAGGTAACTTCTACCTCATCTTCATGTTTGAAGGCTGTCACTTCAGGGGTTGACCAGTCAACATCAATTTCTTCAAAGATATCATCTTTATTGTCTTGTATTGCTTCATAATCTTCGGATTGACACTCTTCAACATCATTGCCCACTTCTGATTGTAAATAGACGCCATCATCTGTATAGTGATCATCGTCATTGATGTAGTCATGGAGACTAGCATGGACTTCCTCAATAATCTCCTCAATGTCTGAAAGGATGATTTTCGCTGTGTGCCCACTGTCCACATCGAATGTATCAATGTAGAATTCCTCGTTCTGCGGGTCAAAGAAGAGCGTACAGAAATAATCACGGTCTAGTTTTTCCGTATCCGTATCCGCAGTATCGACGAAAAATTCGATCCTTGGATGTTTGGCAGCTCTTTCTATTGTCATTTGGCCAACCTGATCGTATTCTTCACAAATTGATTCTAGGTGCTCCTGCAGTTCAGCACTTACTCTATCAAACCATTCTAACGACATCCAACATCCCATCCTCTCAAAGGTAATCAAGGTTATTATTTCCAATTAAATCAAATTTATGTTTATTCCTCCTTTCATGTTGGACAATAAACTTGGTATATTTTTTTCTAGCATCATTCATCTTCTCTTTATCATTTACTCATTTTTATGAGCACATCGTAGTGGTTTTTAAACACTATATGGTACTATTTATTTATGAAAGGAAACGAGGTGTTAACATGAAAATTGAAGTTTGGTCTGATTATGTATGTCCGTTTTGTTATATTGGGAAACGTCGTTTAGAAGAGGCGCTAGAACAATTTCCACATAAAGATCAGGTTGTGGTAGAATTCAAGAGCTTTGAACTTGATCCAAATTCGCCCAAAAATAGTGGTGAGAATATTCATGAAGTATTAGCTAAAAAGTATGGAATAAGTGTGGAACAAGCAAAACAAGCCAACCATGATATGAGGAAGAACGCTGCCACTGTTGGTTTAACTTTTCATTTTGATGAGATGAAACCAACCAATACGTTTGATGCCCATCGTCTGGCAAAGTTTGCGAAAACACAAGGAAAAGAGCCTGCGCTTTCTGAAAAGATTCTTCACGCTTATTTCACAGATTCAAAAAATATTGGTGATCATGAGACATTAGCAGACCTAGCAGAGGATTCAGGTTTAAACCGCCAAGAATCATTACATGTCTTACAAGATACAACTGCCTATGCAAATGAAGTTAGGGCAGATGAAGGAATAGCTCAGCAGTATCAAATCGGCGGTGTCCCCTATTTTATTATTAATTCAAAATACGCTATTTCAGGAGCACAACCGTTGGAAACCTTCAAAGGGGCCTTACAAAAGGTTTGGGAAGAGGAATCTCCTAAACCAGTTCTCCAAAATCTCTCTACAGAAGATGATCTCAGTTGTGTCGATGGCAATTGTGTAATTCCTGAAAAAGAATAGCTAATAAAAAGAAGGGAAGAGAGGCGTTGGCCTCTTTTCCCTCTTTATTTGCCTTGACGAATTCTTAACTCCAACATATTCCCATCTTCCCAACAACTATTCAAATGCAGGTTCCTATGTGGAAGGACTTTCCATCCTGACCATTTGTTTAAAGTAGGATTAGTAACAGTTGCATTTCGGTAAGCAGGAGAATGATCTTGAGTAGCATCATTTCTACTTGAGTTTTCTTGGGATGTGATTGGTACTTCTGATGTTCTCTGCACTTGGCCAGGTGCATGGAACATAAAATCACCGAAACCCCGCCATTTTAATTCATCCACAGCTCGGTCAATATCTTCTGGTGTATATTCACTCATATTTAGCACCTCCTTTAAGCCTAGAAAAAGGGAGATCGAAACCAAGCTTCTATTTTATTCATAAATCTCTCTACTTTTACTAATTTACGCCAAAACGGTTGTCCTTGGTTGGGGTAACAGCCTATGAAATAAAAAAATGATACATAGCAAAAAAGGGGAAAACTAATGGAAAGCGAATGTTTTTTTTCAATTAATGCTTTTTATTGAAAAGAATGCAAATAATAGTGGGAAAGTACTATTTGGAGGCTTATCATTCAATGAAGGAAAATACACTATATTTTTTACTTGTGATTTTATCCATCATGACATCGATAGTTTTTTCCTTCACAGCCTATGGTCTTTTAGCTAGGGTAAAAGGGGTTATTAATAAACAGAAGAATAGATGGCTAATAAGCGGTGCAATTCTTTTAGTAATGGAAATTTCGTTTCTACTTTTTAGTGAAATATTCTCGCTTTCTTTGCCTTATACGATTGAACATCGAAGGTTAATGGTTTTAATTGCCTTGTTTGTTTCTTTGCTGTCGTCCATTGCTTCATTTTTATTTATTGTTTCTTTTGATCGTAAGTTTTCAGAACAGTCCCAGAAAATCCTATTACATGAACAATATTACCAATCACTATTTGAAGAAAATCCAGACCCTATTTTAACATTTGATTTGGAAGGAAAAATATTAAATGCAAATAAGGCAGTACATGATTATGGTTTTACGATCAAGGAAATAATCAATAAACCATTCACTTTCTTCTTGGTGCCAAAAGATATCGATTCAACAGTTGAACACTTTATCAACACTACAAAAGGAATAGCTTGCACCTATGAGTGCAGGATGATTGATAAAAAGGGACAGAAAAGAGAACTAAGTGCGACAAACATCCCGATTTATCTGCGTGGAAAAATAATTGGTGTATATGGAATCATAAAAGATTTAACACAGCATAAAAAGGCACAAAAAGACTTAATGGAGGCAGAAGCAAAATATCGGATCTTAGTGGAGAATTCCTTAGTGGGGGTTTATATTATTCTGGAAGAGAAATTCGTTTATGTGAATCCGAGATTATGTGAAATTGGCGGCTATAGTCGTAACGAATTAATGGAACTTAACTTAGTAGACACGATTGTTCCAGAGGACATACCTATTGTATTAGAAACTATAAAGAAATTATCTTTAAATGAAATATCGACAAGTACGTACCAATATCGAGCAATTCGAAAAGACAGAAGTATAGTATATCTCGAGATATTTGCTTCTAAAATTGAATATAATGGAAAGGCAGCCATTATTGGGACAGTCATTGATATTACCAAAAGAATTAGAACTGAAAAAATAATTAAACATATGGCATATCATGACCAATTAACAGGCTTACCTAATAGGTATTTATTCTGTGAAAAAATTAATGATGTAGTACGAAACTCAAAGGAATTCAATAAGCACTTCGCTATTTTGTTCATGGATTTAGACCGTTTTAAAACAATTAACGATACCTTAGGTCATGAACTTGGGGATCGGTTATTAATTGAATTTGGAAAAGGTTTAAAAAGCTGTATTAAGGCAACCGATATTGTCTCTAGATATGGAGGCGATGAATTTGCTATTCTACTTCCAGATTCAAATGCTATCAGGGCTTTAAAGGTGTCGGGTAAAATATTAGCACATTTTTCCGTCCCAATTGAACTAGATCCCCATGAGATTTTAGTGACTCCCAGTATTGGTATAAGTATCTTCCCAGAACACGGTGAAAACTTTGATACACTAATTAAAAATGCTGATTTGGCGATGTATCATGCTAAAAATCACCATTTGAAAAATATTCAATTTTTTTCAGATATAATCAAAAGTCAGTATCAGCATGAAATGAATGTAGAATTGGAACTACGTAAAGCGATTGAACAAGAAGAATTTATTCTATATTACCAGCCTCTGATCGACTTAGAAACCAATCAAATCATAGGGGCAGAAGCCTTAATTAGATGGGAGCACCCTGTAAAAGGATTGATATCACCTGCCAATTTTATCTCTATCGCAGAAGAATCCGGTTTAATCATTCCGATTGGGGAATGGGTCATCCAAACGGCATGCAGGCAGAATAAAGATTGGCAGCTGGCTGGCTTCCCATTAATAAAAATAGCGGTAAACATTTCTGCAAAGCAATTCTTTCAATCCAATTTGGTAGAACTTATTCAAGATGTTTTGGAAAAAAACATGTTGGAGCCAAAATGGTTGGAACTTGAAATCACGGAAAGTATGACGATGGACATAGATGGTGCGCTATCGACCATGATGGAGCTAAAAAAGCTGGGCGTCAAGATGAGCATTGACGATTTTGGCTCGGGGTATAGTTCACTAAATTATCTTAAAACATTTCCCATCGATACATTGAAAATAGACCAGTCCTTTATTCGGGAGTGTACTTCCGATCCGAATGATGAAACGATCGTAAAAACAATCATTGCCATGGCGCATAATTTAAACCTTCAAGTGATTGCTGAAGGAGTGGAGACAAAAGAGCAGGTGGACTTCCTCCGTCAGCAAATGTGCACAATGGTTCAAGGATATTATTATAGTAAGCCTGTCCCTGCCCAAGAATTTGAAAAATTACTACAAAATGAAGAGAAGAGGGGCAGGGGAAAATAGCAAATATAAAAAAACGGGCAAGCTTTGCCCGTTTTTTATAGATGATACGCTCGGTATTAGGTTGACTTTTTCACTCTTTTTAGGACTTTATATTCAAAATCAGGATGATCGATATCCAACCCCATTATTTCATTTCTAAAGGACTTGAATCGTCCGTTCTCCACTTCCAGCGTAAAATATCCTCTTTCACTCAATAAGTTAATATCTCCGATAATATTTTTCCTACTGATTGGATCATACAAATTAATTAAATTAGGGTTACTTGGATGTGGTTTAAATCGGCAACCATGCTCAATACAAACTCTAACAATGTTTCTTACCTTTGGATGTGCGATCCTGTCTATTTTCTTACTTAATTCAGTTCCAACCATAGCGGTCACTCTCCTTTCCCATCTGAAAACAATATGCAGTGAGAAAGAAAATTATTCTACTCTGATTGTCGTATTTGTTTACCAAACCAAACTACTTTTTTCGAACAAAGCAGTAGTCTTCATTCTTTTGTGAACACTTTTGTACTTCTTATTGTATCAATGGGACGTACATATTGTTCAATTTGTTCCCTTTTAGGTTCTAGGAAGGGTGGTAAAGATAATTTTTCACCAAGTGTTTCATATGGTTCATCCCCCATAAATCCAGGACCATCAGTCGCAAATTCAAATAATATTTGTGGGGCAACCCTTACATACAAGGAACCGAAAAAGTAGCGATCAACAAAACCAGACGTATGGAAACCAAAGCCTTCCATACGACCAATCCATTCTTCTAATTCTGTACGGTTTTCGACCCGGAAGGCTGCATGGTGGACAGTCCCAAAGCCTTGTCGTGCCTGTGGGAGAACATCATTATATTCGACCACCACTTGTGCACCATTGCCACCTTCACCCACTTCAAACAAATGGAAGGACCCTTCTTGATCAATTTCTTTAAACATCAGAACTTTTTCCAACATTTCTTTAAAATAATCAAAGTTAGCTACCCGAACAAAAATGGGACCTAAACCGCTAATAGCAAAATGGAATGGAATCGGTCCATTTTGCCATGGAGTGCCTGCGCTGACACCTTTATTATGTTCATCTGAAATCAATTGATAGTGCTGATCATCAAAATCAACGAAAGATAACGACTTTGTTCCAAATTGTTCTTTTATGCCTGTATGTTTCACATTTAGTTGTTCGAACCGTTTAACCCAATAATCTAGAGCTGCATCACTGGGAACCCGAAAGGATGTTTTTGAAATCTCATTAGTACCATGTACGCCTTTTGGAATACCCGGGAAGTCGAAAAAAGTCATATCCGTTCCTGGGCTTCCTGTATCATCAGCAAAAAATAGGTGATAGGTTTGAATATCATCTTGATTGACAGTTTTTTTCACTAAGCGCATTCCTAAAACATATGTGAAAAATTCATAGTTTTTTTCAGCACTGCTCGTAATGGCAGTCACATGGTGAATTCCTTTAAGTTGGCTCATTTAAATCGCTCCTATTAAATAATTTATTCAGCCTACATGAAGTATTCCTTAAACAAGCAGTAACACTCTATTATGAAGGTGAGGAGTGATTAAAAAAACAATCCCCACCTACAGTTTTGCTAAAAATAGTGAATATACCTTTAATTAAAACATCTTTAATTCGAGATAAATGTACCATGAATATAAATAATTGTCAAATAGCTGTGTAAAGAAACTATTAACGTGATTCCGTCTTGTCTTAAAGTTTTCACAATTAAAAGCGTACTAATGATGTTAATCACAAACAAACCGTATTTGACATGGTAAGGTATTAATAAAATAACTAGTAAACAGCAATGTTAAAGGAGAATCTGAAATGAGTGAGTTCATTAATAACCGCGAACAACTAGCATCTAACAATCCCGATCGTTTAGTGATATTAAAACAAATTTTTCAAGACCTTTATAACGGAAGGAATTTAGACGAAGTAAAAGCACATTATGATGCCTTTATTGGGACTATTACAGTGGATGAAATTGCACAACTTCAGCATATTTTTGCTGAAGAGAAAAGTATTCCAACAGAAGATATAAAACAAATTTATTCACAGCATTCAGAAATATTTCACAGTTTTATTGAAAAAGGTACGAGTAATCAAAAGGAACAGCCTGAGGATCAACCAGGACATCCTGTTCACACCTTTAAACTTGAAAATAGAGAAATCGAAAGATTACTTCAATCACAAGTAGAAATGCATGTAGCCAAATTTTTAGAGGAAGATTCACATGAACATGTTTTCCATCTCATTGAAGATTTAAATCTTTTACTTGATATCGATAAGCACTATAGCCGCAAAGAAAATTTGATTTTTCCTTATTTAGAGAAATACGGAATCTATGGACCTACAACCAATATGTGGAGAATTGATGATTTTATCCGCGACGCCATTAAAGAGGCAAAGCAAAAGTTGCAGACATATGATGGGGAAAAACAACCTGTTTTACAGATACTCCAATTTATCATTCAAGAAGTTAAGGGGATGATTTACAAAGAAGAACATATTCTTTTTCCAATGGCCCTGAAAAACTTAACGGAAGATGAGTGGGTGAAGATCGCTCATGAAAGTGATCAAATTGGTTATTGCTTATCTGCTCCTTCGGAGGAGTGGAAGCCTGAAAGAAAGGGTTTAGACGAAAAAACCATTTCAGAAGGATTGATTAAGATGGAAACAGGCATTTTATCATTAAAACAGCTTGAACTGGTATTAAATCATTTGCCAGTTGACATAACCTTCATTGATCATGAAGATGTCGTTCGTTATTTCTCACATGGAAAAGAAAGAATTTTTGCCAGGACCAAGGCGATTATAGGACGAACTGTACAGAATTGCCACCCACCAAGAAGTGTCCATGTTGTTGAAGACCTACTAGCGGATTTTAAGGCAGGGAGGAAGGACAGTGAGGACTTTTGGATTCAGTTCAAGGATAAATATGTCTATATACGTTATTTTGCAGTTCGTGATGAAAAAGGAACGTATATCGGGACACTAGAATTCACGCAAAATATTGCTCCTATTAAAGTAATTGATGGGGAAAAACGAATTCTAGCATAAGAGAAAAAACTTATCATTCGTAAAATTATTTGTTTTCAATCATTAACATGGTAAACTTATAAAAATATAGAGTGATAGGAGAGATTTTCGTTGATTAAAGCAGTTTTTTTCGATTTAGATGATACCCTGCTATGGGATCAAAAAAGTATAAAAACGGCGTTTGCCGCAACCTGTAAAGTTGCAGAAGAACGGTATGGAGTGGATGCTAGACAGCTAGAGGAGGCTGTTCGGGCTGCTGCTAGGGATTTATATACCTCCTATGAATTTTATCCCTTTACGCAAATGATCGGGATTAATCCATTCGAAGGATTATGGGGCAATTTTCTGGACAATCATCATGATCAATTTAGAAAAATGAAAGAGACCGTTCCTGCTTATCGAAGGAATGCCTGGACAGCTGGATTAAAAACCATAGGTGTAGAAGACCTTGACTTTGGTTACGAATTGGCTGAACGATTTCCTCAGGAACGGTGCCAGGCACCATTTGTCTACGAAGAAACTTTTGCAATATTAGATAGTCTAAAAGATGATTACCAGCTTCTTCTGTTGACAAATGGCTCACCTGATTTACAAAATACTAAATTGGCGATTACGCCCGAGTTAATACCATATTTTGATCATATCGTGATCTCTGGTGATTTTGGGAGAGGAAAACCCGATCCAGCCATATTTGAACATGCGCTTTCATTGAATTCGTTATCAAGGGAGGAAGTTCTCATGGTTGGGGATAATTTGATGACAGATATACTTGGTGCGAATCGTGCTGGGATCAAAACGATCTGGATTAACCGCGACAACAAAGAACGTAGTGAAATCATCCCTACATATGAAATAAATCATTTGCAAGAACTTACCCGTATTTTAGAAGAAATGAGTTAATCAAATAGAAGGATGAAAATAAGAATGTAAAAAGGCTTTTGTTTAATCAAAAGTCTTTTTTGATGAATAAAATAATTATTTCAAAATGACTTTTCTTTGAAGTTAAAAATAGAGTTTTCTTAAATGAGATTCTTTGTCTTCTTGTAATACCTGTGTTCTTTCTTATATTGAATTGTCTAAAAAGTTCTTAAATTAGGTTGAAATTTGCTGTGGTGAATAGTATTATTAGTCACGGACTATATCAATTAAAATAGTAATATAAATCAGGATGGGGCAGAATATGCAAAATAAATTACCATTTTCTCGGTATTTCATCATAGGAGTCATGTTATTTGCATTATTTTTCGGTGCAGGGAACTTAATTTTTCCAGCATCGCTTGGACAAAAAGCAGGGGAAAATATTTGGGTGGCTGTATGTGGCTTTTTGATTACAGGAATTGGCTTACCTTTTCTTGGGATTTTAGCGATAGGCTTTTCTGGAAGCAAAAATCTACAGGAACTCGCAGGTCGAATTCATCCCTTATATGGCATTGTATTTACCGCAGTTCTTTATTTAACCATTGGGCCGTTTTTTGCAGCGCCAAGAACAGGAGCGGTGGCCTATGATATCGGAATTGCTCCGTTTGTCCCGGAAGCATATGCACAAATCGGACTGTTAGCATTCACCTTTGTTTTTTTCATCGTTACCCTTTGGTTTTCGTTAAATCCAGCCAAGATTGTTGATCATATCGGCAAAATTCTTTCACCGGGGATTATTATCCTTATTTTTGTGTTATTAGTCATGGTCATTGTTAAACCCATTGGCTCCATCGGTGCACCACAGGAGTCTTATATCCATGGATCATTTATGAAGGGCATAATGGAAGGCTATAATACAATGGATGCACTTGCTTCGCTTGTTTTTGGTATTATTGTCATCAACGCCATTCGTTCAATGGGTGTGACCTCTACTCGCGGGATCTTAATTGCCTCCGCGAAATCTGGGATAGTAGCTATCGTGTTTCTTGGCATCATTTATGCGGGAGTTGCATACTTAGGAGCAAGTAGTACAGAAGCATTCGGATTGTTTGATACAGGGGGACCAGTACTTGAAAAGGCTGCTTCTTATTATTTTGGGTCATTAGGAACCATCATGTTATCGATTATAATTATCCTAGCTTGTTTAACGACGAGCATAGGATTGATGACAGCATGTGGTGAGTATTTTCATACACTGATACCAACACTCAGCTATAAGATGTGGGTTGTTATTTTTTCAGTGATCTCTTTTGTTGCTGCAAACTTTGGTTTATCGAATATCATTCATTTCTCGATTCCTGTCTTACTGTTGTTATATCCCTTAGCAGTTGTTTTAATGCTTCTGACATTTTTGTCAAAGCTATTTCATCATTCAAGAGTCGTTTATATAGCTACGATTGCAGTCACCTTTATGATCAGCTTAATCGATGGCATTAAAACTTTCTGTCAGCTACTTGAAATAAACTATTTTGGCTGGCTTGAAGTGGTTGTATCATTTTATGAAAAAACCTTACCTCTCTATGAAGACGGATTGGGGTGGCTGTTGCCTGTTTTTGTGACTATGGTCCTTACTGGGTTAATTGTGCGAATTGTGAATACTGCTGTTATTCGGCAAAATAATAAAACTGAAGGTGTATTATAAGTGTCCCCACTGTGATGGGGATGTTTTTTTAGCCGATTGGCAAGCATAACTTTCCTATCAGGCATAAGTGCAACTTCGCCCTCTGTCTTCACCCTTTGGGCTCGCCAAGCGGCGAGCTTTTGGACTGCATTATTGAGGTATCCGTAATAGTGATGATACTTACAAGGAAAACTATAACCGATCTGATTAATTGAGGTGTTTTTATTGGAAATAAGACAGTTAAACTTATTTATGGAAGTTGCTAAGAATAAGAGTATTACAAAAGCAGCTGAAAACCTACATCTGTCACAGCCTGCCTTAAGTAAATCCATAAAGGCATTAGAGGAAGAGCTTGGAATGACCTTAATTATTCGCACCAATAAGACAAGTGACGTTACTGACGCAGGCAAGGTTGTCCTTGAATTTGCACAAAAAATAAATGTGCTGGTGGATGAAATGAAAACGACATTAAATGACATGACCAACTTAACTAGGGGGCAAATCAATATCGGATTGCCACCTTTTATTGGCAGTTTGTTTTTCCCAAGAGTCATTGCCAAGTTTCATCATGCTTTTCCTAATATCGAACTGAATATAACTGAATATGGTGGGGCCAGAGTCGTGAAAAGTGTCGAGGAAGGGGAGTTCGAGCTGGGAGTAGCCGTACTGCCCATTGATGATCAACTATTTAATATCTACCCAATCGTGGAAGAAAAAATGAAGTTGTTGGTTTTCAAAGATCATCCCTTATCGATGCGTGCAAGTGTTGATCTTGAGGAATTAAAGAATGAGGAGTTTATTTTTTATCACGAAGAATTTGCGCTGAATCAAATTATGTGGAATCACTTCAGCAAGGCGGGGTTTGTTCCGAAAATCTTATTTAAAAGCTCACAATGGGATCTTATGACCGAAATGGTAGCTGCAAACTTGGGCATTACGATTCTTCCACAATCTATCTGCAACCGGGTATCCAACCATGATTTAAAGGTTATCGATCTAGAGCAAGAAATCCTATGGCGGTTAGCCGTCCTAACAAAGAAAGACCGCTATATCTCTAATGCTGGAAGAACCTTCATTGATTTTATTCTGAAGGATCCATTATAACTATTAGTTATGCAAATCATTCTGAATATGTATTTTACGAATGATGAAAAACAGCGTACCATTACTCTATAGTTAATTTCGTTTAAGCAAAAAGGAGTTCTATCGCTCCTTTTTTTGCATGAAGAAAGGATATTACGATGAAACTTGGAGTAATTATTATACAAGTATTATTTTTATATTTATTTTTATTCTTGGGAGCAGCTGTTAAAGAAATCATACCTCTTCCGATTCCTGCTTCGATGTTCGGATTATTCCTTCTGTTTTTAGCTCTTTGTTTAAAAATGATTAAGCTAGAGTGGGTTGAAAAAGGAGCAAATTGGCTACTGGCTGAACTTCTGCTGTTCTTTATCCCATCGGCAGTGGGGGTTGTAAATTATGATGAAATTTTAAGCGTACAAGGTGCAGAAATTGTTGGGTTGATTGGAGTAAGCACAATTATTGTGATGGGCATGACTGCCTTAACTGCTGAAAAAATAATGGGGCGAAAGGGGGGGAAACAACAATGGAGATGATTCTTGTCATTATATTAACGTATCTTATCTATCGATTGTCAAAAACAGCATATGGCAAATGGAGCTTTCCCTTATTTCATCCATTGTTGCTTGCCCCAATCCTACTGATTTTTCTTATCTTCATGGTGGATATGTCAGCAACCCAATACATGCATAATTCTAAATGGTTGACCAATTTACTTGGACCAGCAACAGTTGCTTTCGCTGTTCCGATTTATAAAAACTTGGCCATCATTAAAAAATATATTGGGACGATTATTGTTAGTATCACGTTCGGAACGCTCGTCGCTATTTTTTCTACGTTTGGATTGTCCAAATTATTACATTTAAAATATGACTTTCTCATTTCTATTTTGCCAAGGTCGATTACGACACCAATCGCAATTGAAGTATCAAAGGAGATAGGTGGACTACCAACCTTAACAACAGTTTTTGTGATTATTACGGGCGTTATCGGCGGAATTGTCGGACCAACCGTGATTAAGTCCTTGGCCATTAAAACGCCCATTGCTAAAGGGCTAGCACTGGGAATGGGTGCTCATGGGGTCGGAACGAATAAAGCAATGGAATATGGAAAACAAGAAGCCACATTTTCATCGCTAGCAATGATTTTTGCGGCATTGATTACGTTAATCTGGGGTGCAGTGATTATTCCTCCGTTGATGAATATGAATATCCACCATATCTTATAGTAATTCATCCGAAATGGGTGGGAAATTTCATATCTTAAGTTAATTTCCTCAAACGGTTGCCATAACATAGTTATGACGACTGTTTTTTTTTATTAATCAAACCATTAGGGGAGGAAAGGCAATGCTGCGAAGTGTAATCGTTGTGCGTGACGATGAAGAAAGTGTAAGAAATGCGATTAGAGAAGTATTACGAGCAAAGCATAAGGGCCATGAAGTTGCTCTTGATCTGACTAGAGTTAAGGATAGAGAACGAAAAAGGGAAATCATGAAATTGTTAACAAAGTATTAACTCAAATGCTAATATTCGCCTTTATCTATTTTTTTATTTGTATGTGGAGGTTTATTCTTAACAAGAAAACGAGCTCCATGATTTCTGAATGCTCGTTTTCTTGAACAATATCGGATTATTTGTCTACAGGAAATTCCTCTAATAATTGGATAAGATGACGAACTGCATAGGCGAAGCCATCATCATTGTTGGACTTGGTTATGATATCCGCCTTTTGTTGCACATGAAGTGGTGCGTTTTCCATTGCTACTGAAGTAGTAGCCACTTCAAATTGGGCGAGATCGTTTCCCCCATCACCGAAGGCAATTATTTCATCAAAGGTAATCTTCATCAGATCCTGGTAGCGCAATAAAGCCTTCCCCTTATGTGCTTCAGCTGAGGTGATTTCAACATTATTTGGAAAAGAAGATGCCATCGAAATTGGAAATTTACCAAATAAAGTAGTTTTTACTTTTTCGATTCTATCTAACTCATCATGATGAACCAATGCAATTAGTTTATAGATTTTTAGATTGCCATTTTCAAGAATTTCATCATAATTACTTTCTAGAAACAATTCATTCAGTTCCTGCTTACTTTTTCCATGTAATGGTGGCAGGGTGGAGGGAAAGCCGCCATGGTTCGTGTAAACGAGAATCCCAACTCCTAAATCCTTTAAAATTGAAAATATTTTTCGAAAGGTGGTATTTGATAGGGTTGCTTCAAAAAGTAGCTCTCTATCTTCTGAGAACAAAACAGCACCATTCACACAAAAGATAGGAATCTGCATATTTTGAATCGCTTTTAATTTAATGACATCAGCGTAAGCACGGCCCGTATTTAATATAATACAGTGTCCTTGGTCCTTTAGATCGGCCAAAGCTTTTAAGTTTGCTTCTGATATTTCATGGTCAGAGTTTAACAAGGTACCATCTAAATCAATTGAAATGCATTTCATTGTGCTAATTAATTCCTTTCTATTCAAATCTTATTAACTACTATAGCAGATTTATAGGAAATACGTGATGGAGGAATTTATCTACGAAGGAGTCAACCTGTGTCAATCATGTCACTGGAACCAATCTCTAGTCTGTTTCAAGTCCATAAACGGTTTAAGGCAAGCTCGTTTAAACAAGCTTGCCTTTATCTATTATGAAGATGGATGAAGGCGGGATGAATTATCCGCGTCTTCCACCTCGACCGCCTCGTTTTGTTTCGGTGTTCCGCTTGAGGCTGGATAAGTTCTCTTCACTGGATTTAAGGAACTTAGCCACTTTATCTTCAAAACTTTCCTTAGGTTTGAAATTACCTTTTGAACGGAAGTCTTTTGATCGATTATCACTTCTTCCTTGTCTTGCTGGGCGTTGTGAATAAGATGAAGTTTGACCTTCAGGTTTATCTATCGCTTTTTTAATAGATAAGGCAGTTTTCCCGTCTTTCTCACTAATTACTTTCACTTCAACTAGATCGCCAATTTTTAGATGGTCATTCACATCTTTTACATAGCTATCTGCAACCTCACTAATATGCACGAGACCAGTTGAGCCTCCTGGTAGTTCCACAAACGCTCCAAAATTAGTGATTCCTGTTACTTTACCTTGTACTTTACTGCCTACTTCAACTGACATAGAAATATAGTTCCCCCTCAATAATGTTAAAGACACTTCATTATATCAAATAATTGAAAGAAATAGTATCAACTCCTTACCACTTGTTTTACCAATTCATCCCGAAAGCACATGAAATCTGAAGTCTGTGGCCATTATTGGAAAAATTATTATGTTTTACAACCATTAATTGAACAGTTTCGATACCATGGTAGACCTTCTTTCAAACGGATTGAATCCAATGTGATAACTGCCTATAATCATAATCAACAATAAATTTATTCCAGTAATATCTGATAAAAAACATTCATATAATTTCCTTACTCATAAAAAAGGGAGTGAAAAGATTGATAAAAAGCAAAGAGGAAGCTTCAGCTTTTCTAAAAAATTTTGAAACATTTGCTCAGTGGGATGGTAAAAAATATTACCTTACGATCGAAACGGTTAATCCAATTGGTACACTCACGATTATGAAGTCAAAAAATGGAAAATTCTTTTACCATCGAAAAAATGAACTTTATTGGGATCTTCAAGAAATCATGATAGACACGGATATTTTAATCGATATTATCTGGGTATTTAGGACAGCAATTTCTAAGTCAATAAAAATGCTGGTTTAAACAATAATAATATATTTTCAAAGCATTCAATTCAATCGTTTATCCTAATCCTTTTTAAGCCATTCCAAAAACTTCTCCTATATAATAATCCCCTTTTTCTGCAAATCAAAAACAAATACAAGACTGAAAATTTCATTATTTCAGGAAATATTCAATGTCCAAGAGGACTGTCCTGCAGAGAGATGAAATGTTTTCCTAGATATAGGTAATGGTAAAAAACAAGAAAGAATGAACATAGGGATTACGTCCATAATATATAACGAAAAGGAGGAGTGTCTCATGGTGAAAAATAAAAATATGAATAATGATCCATCCGGAGAATTAAAGAGAGCATTAAGTAAAAGTCCCCCCAGAAGCAATCCGAACATGAGTGAAGCGGAGCAAAGGTTGAAGTTTCCTGAGAAGAAAATATAACGAAAAATAGGGTTTCTAACAAATCCATAGGAGGGCTAACAATGCCGGAACAAAACCCGATTGAGTATTCTGGAAAAGTACTCGATCAACGAAATGACTTAACGGGTCCTAATTCTGAAAAGGGTTCTTTTCCAGAACGGCCAAAACATGTCCCTATTCAACAAAAACAAGATAATACAATGAAATAGCTAGCAAAAATGTCCAGCTGGTTTGGAATGACAACTACGGGCTGCCACAGGGCAGTCTTTTAATATGTTTTTTTAGTCTAGTGTTAAACACGAATGATGTAGTTGAGGTGGTCTCTCCAATAATTGGTAAGTAGTCCTGGACAAATAGGCATAATGCAAATTCTTGTAAGCAATAAAGTTTGTTTCTTTTATTTCCATTGTTACTATAGGTATATACCTATTTAACGAAAGGATCATTCATTATGTCAACCATTCATATACCAGTATCTGTCTTAAATTTAGCCCCGATTCGAGAAGGACAGGGTCCCAAACAAGCTATTGACGCAATGGTAGACCTGGCTCAAGCTGTAGAAAAAATGGGCTATCAACGCTATTGGATTGCAGAGCATCATAATACGCCTACACTGGTCAGTTCCGCGACGTCTCTTTTAATTAAACATACATTAGAGCATACCGATCATATACGAGTGGGGTCTGGGGGAATCATGCTGCCTAACCATTCTCCACTAGTGGTGGCTGAACAATTTGGAACGATGGCAGCAATATATCCAGACCGATTAGATCTAGGTCTAGGTCGTGCACCTGGAACAGATATGATGACTGCAAATGCCTTAAGACGTTCAAAAAATGATTCCGTGTATACTTTTCCTGACGATGTTCAATCCTTGCTTATCTATTTCGGTCCAAAAGAGCAGCAAGGTTTTGTAAAAGCTTACCCAGGGGTTGATACGAATATTCCTATATATATCCTGGGTTCTTCTACGGATTCGGCTTATCTAGCGGCACGTTTAGGTCTTCCATATGTATTTGCATCTCACTTTGCTCCAAGATATATGGACGAAGCTATTTCCATTTATCGAAGTCGTTTTCAACCATCTGCATACTTGGACAAGCCCCATATGATGGTATGTCTTAATGTGATTGCAGCAGAAAGTGATGATGAAGCGAATTTATTGTCGACTACAATGCAGCAATTTTTCTTAAATGTAGTGCGTGGTTCGCAAACACCTTTACAGCCTCCTGTAGAAAACCTAGACGCTATTTGGAATTCAGCGGAGAAAGAGATGGCTAGTTCAATGTCGAGACTAACATTTATTGGTAGTAAGGAAACTATTCTCCACCAAATGACCAGTTTTCAAGAAAAATATAATGTAGATGAAATGATGGCAGTTTCTTATATTTATGATCCAGACAAACAAAAAAGGTCATATGAAATTTTTAAAGAAGTAGTAGATGGTAGATAACGGCATACACACAATCATCAGTTAAAATTAAAGACCTCAGTGAGAACACCAATTCTCTCTGAGGTCTTTTTGATCATGTTAAATTATTGTTGGGAAAATTTTCAATAGTAAAGAACCGATAGAGGATTTTACCATTTATTATAGAAATCTTATATAGAGTTAGGCAATTTATTGGGGGGATAGACGTTGCGAAATAAAGAAATGTTACTTATTCCAGGCCCGACGCCGGTCATTGATTCGATTTATGATGCATTGGCACAAGAAACACGAGGTCACACAGACGGAAGGTTTGCCGCTATTTACAAAAATGCGATAGAGAAAACAAAGGAAATGCTTAAAACAGATGGTGAAGTATTTGTTATTGCCGGATCTGGAACAGTTGCCATGGAGATGGCACTTGTCAATACGGTCGCAACAGGAGAAAGGCTTTTAGTCATTAGTCATGGTTATTTTGGAGATCGCTTTGTTAAATTGGGAGGAGCTTTTGGCATTGAAGTAGAGGTGCTTCAATCAGAATGGGGCAAACAGGTTTCACCAAGTGAAGTGGAAGAAAAATTGGTAAATGGCAAGTTTAAAGCCGTGACGATTACCCACGCTGACACGTCGACCGGGGTAGCCGCTAATTTGGATGCGCTCATTCCAATCATTAAAAGACATGGAGCACTGGTAATACTTGATGGGGTTTGTGCGACTGCTGCAATGGAAGAAGATATGAGTAAGCAGTATGGTGAAGAGAAAGGCAAAATTGACGTCATTTTAACTGGCTCACAAAAAGCCATTGGTGTTCCACCTGGATTAGCCATAGTAGCATTTAATCAAACAGCCTTGACTGCTCGTGCTGAAATGTCAAGAGTTCAAGCATACTATTGCGATATTTATAATTGGATTCCAGTTATGAATGACCCGGTGAAGTATTTTGCCACGCCACCAGTAAATCTTATATACGCTTATGATGAGGGAATGTCCCTGGTCTTGGAGGAAGGGATGGAGCGAAGATATCAGCGTCACGCTGCATTTGGCAAAGCCACCAGAGCGGCACTTACTGTATATGGTATGAAACCTTTAGCAGGGGAAGAGGAAGCCGCGGCTACGCTAAGTTGTATTCTTTATCCAGAAGGAATCGATGATGTTTCATTCCGGACTGCTCTTGCCAACAAAGGCCTTATCGTAGCTGGCGCGCTTGCCCATTTGGCAGGTAAGGCATTTCGAATTGGTCATATGGGTAATACAACAGAACAGATGTTGGAGGATGCTATTGAATTAATTGGAGAGACCATGAATGAGCTAGGTTATCCTGTTGATGTAGTAAAAGCTGTTGATATTTTTAAAAAGAAAGTCGGGATCAGAATTTAGCTCGAAGAGTATCTCAAAAAACCACCCTCTCTGATAAATAGAGAGGGTGGTTTTTTAGCTATTTACGGCTTGGAATTGGGTCATAAATTCATTGAATGCCTTGCATGCCTCAAGTGGAACGGCATTATAGGAAGACACGCGGCAGCCACCGATAGAGCGATGACCGTTTACACCGATAAAGCCTTCTTGTTTAGCTTCCTCTAAAAATTTCTTTTCTAATTCTGCTGTTTTTAAGTTGAAAGTGATATTCATGAGAGAACGACTATCCGCATTTGCATGGCCGATGTAAAAACCATTACTGTTGTCAATGGCTTCATATATGAAGTTAGCCTTTCGATCATTTTGTGCAGAAATAGCAGACAGGCCGCCTAACTCATGTACCCAGTTTAGGACCTCTCCTAACATATAAATGCCAAAGGTTGGTGGGGTGTTATATAAGGAATTGTTTTTCGTATGGGTACTGTACTTTAACACGGTTGGGATATTTGTGTTTGCTTGTTCGAGTAAGTCTTTTCGAATAATAACAACTGTTACTCCAGATGGGCCAAGGTTTTTCTGTGCGCCCGCATAAATTAATGAAAACTTACTAATATCAATCTGCTTTGAAAGGATATCACTCGACATGTCTGCAATTAGTGGGAGCTCTCCAGTGTCGGGGAAGTCTCTCCATTGTGTACCATAAATAGTATTGTTGGATGTAAGATGTAAAAATGCATCAGTTGGGTGGTAGGTTAGTTGACCTAAATTTGGTATACTGCGGTACTTATCTTCTTTTGTGGAAGCTGATTGATAAACTTCACCAAAAAGTTTAGCTTCAGCATATGCCTTTTCAGACCAGGCACCTGTCATAACATAACCAGCTTTTTTCCCAGGTTGTAAAAAATTCATTGGAATCATCGAAAATTGCAGACTTGCCCCACCTTGAAGAAAGAGAACCTCATAGGAATCTGGAATAGATAGCAGCTCCTTTAAACGATTAATCGCCTGGTTATGTACTTCTTCGTAAGCGCTGCTCCGGTGGCTAAGCTCCATGATGGACATGCCCGTACCACGAAAATCAATCAGTTCTGACTGAGCTTTTTCCAAAACGGAAATAGGTAAGGCGGAAGGACCTGCATTAAAATTATAGGTTCGGTGTATTTGCAGTTTCATTTTCTTCACTCCCATTTTTTATTTACTTGAATATATCATATTTTTCTAATATTGAAACAATATCTTTTTCCAACCTTTAAAAATAATCATAAATAATATATACAACATCAGCAAAAAAGCTTGTAGAACTAAATTGACCCGATAGTTCTACAAGCTTTTATTTGGGTTTAGGGATTATATAATAGTAGTTAAATCAATCCAAGGCGCTCTAAGCCGTATCGTACTCCATCTTCCTCTGCGGTTAGGGTTACCATTTTTGCTACTTGTTTTACTTCCTCACGGGCTGAACCCATAGCCACCCCCATTCCAACCAGGGAAAGCATTTCGATATCATTAAGGCCATCCCCAAAGGCGACCGCTTCATCAGGAGCAATGCCGATTCTTTCTAAAAGCTTAGTTACACCTACTGCTTTATTAGAGTTAGACAAATTTACATCACATGTTCTTGCTCCAGTAGAAGTCCATCTACGGAAATCTAATTCCGGAATCATTGTTTGATAGGAATATTCTTCCTCTATATCACAATGAAGGAAGAGTTGGTATATTTCTTGGTCCATCCAAAATTGTGGAGGAGCAAGTTCAGGCTTCCACGGGTCATGTTGATAGGCTTCCACAACAAAAGGATGATTGATATTAGTAGCTCTAAAGCTAGAACCACTTAAGAAGGTCAATGGATGTTGATTATCATTGGATAAGCGATTTACTTTTTTTAATAATGTTTTGTCAATAGAGCTCTTATATATTTCTTTTCCCTCATGAAGGGCATAGGCCCCATTAAAAAAGATCATGGAATTAACACCCGTGTCCTTAATAATGGACTCTGAAAAATAAGGGGCTCTTCCTGTAGCAATCACCACTTTAAAATTTTTCTCTCTTAATTGCTGAATGGCATCCTTTGTGGCTTGACTTAACATTCTTCCATGAGGAAGGATCGTCCCGTCTATATCTAAGATGATAAGCTTGTAATTCATTTAACACACTCCTAAAACTAATATGCAAACTTGCATGGTTACGCAGCAATATCCATAGCCAAGTATAACATGCATAACTATTTCATCATCCACTTCATCCTGATATAATTTTATTTCTATGTATATCTTTTCCGTCTGCACCAATATTCACCCATTATTTGGTTCAGTTATTCATGATTGATAATAAAGTTAGGAGGGAACAGGTAAGAATTCTGCCCTTTTTAAGTTGAAAATAGAACTAAAGTTCAATTGGTTTTGTAGTACATCCTGTGAATACAAAGTAAAAAGGACGGTCAAAATATTTCTAATAAATATTTGAGGAAATGGGGAGCAAAATATAATGGAAGTGCTATCCCAATTAAATGAGGAAGTGGAGTAATGTTTGGAACATTTGGTACATATTTGAAAAATAATTTCGCGAGGTGCTCGTATGGCAATAGCAAAAATTGGTGATATGATTTCCTTTAAACGAGAAGGAAATAACTTTGAAGGGACAGTTACTGGCATTAGAGAAAATTCCGTGATTGTTCAATATGGTTATTCAAAGGACAAAGATGAACCGTTGACAACCATTGTCAACCATAAAAATTATAAAATTTCAAAAGTATAAATGAAAAGGCCTGTCCATTTTGTATTTAAGTTGAATAAGCAAAGGACAGGCCATTCTTTCTTTACTCGGTTTAGTCTTATCCTTTTTTAAAA
>NZ_CCAS010000045.1 GCF_000612625.1 Neobacillus jeddahensis | reverse complement strand
AGTAGAACAAAACTTAAAAAACATTGAACAATATGAAAAAATTCAAAAGGAATTTAATTCATCTAAGGATACTTTAGCTTCATTATCTGCAACATTAAGAAGTATGGAAATATCCTTGAAAGAGTTAATGGAAGTCCAAATAGAGAAGTTCGACAAAATATATAGTGATTTGATAAAACAAGCAGATAAGGACGTAATTAAGGCTAAGTTGGATGTTAATTATATGCCAGTCATCAATGATGGAGTGTATAGACAAGCAAGTTCTTATGTTACAAGACGACTTGTATATTACTTAACACTAATCAAAATGTCGATTGACACTGACAATGTTCCATTTCCGAGGTTCTTATTAATCGATACGCCTGAAAACTTGGGTATTGATGAAAAAAATTTAATATCAACTCTCTCGCTCATTGATGAATTATTTATCAAGGAAGAGACAGAGCCAGTTGAAATTACAAAAGAAATCAAAGAAGAAGAGCAATTCGAAGAAGAAAAGCAATCGGAACCAAACTTCCAGATTATATTAACTACAGGTATCGGCAAGTTCCCCGATAAATTTAAGGAATATGTTGTTGAAACTTTAACAGGCGACAATAAATTGCTTAAAGTAATAAAATAGTCTTCTTGACGTTTATTAACAAAATGAAAAGCGCCTAATTGGCGTTTTTCATTTTTCACAGAACTGTTTCTGGCACTTAAATGATGTAGGATTTGCCATTATGTTTATTTTTCAGTATGAACCATTACTCAAGGAGATTTTGTATAATTCCTAATTTTTTTACATATTTGTGAAGTTGTTCTTAATGTACTAACGGGACAGTTTAGTGAAAGAAGGAATCAGCTTTTTTAAGTGGAATTATACTAGAATTAACTTTGGGTTTTATAATTAAATACAGGAATTTATAGTATATTGGGAGAAGTATTTTTTTTAATAAAAAAGGAGGGGGTAAGCTTGAATTATTTAGATGGCGCTAAAAAAGGATATAAGTTGATTAAAACTGCCACAGAATCATACAAAGTTGTCAAGGCTGTAAAGGAAAAAGTACAAAATATTGATAAAACAATTACTGAAATAGAGGAGACAATAACTAAGAGTAAAAATGTTGTCAGTAAAGCAAATAGTTTTCTTCATAGAAAAAATAAAAAGAAGAATGAACACGACATCATAGAAAAACCGATTACAGACAATAAAGTGGAAATTTATGAATGGATGTACAACGAAAGCGAAAAGATTAAAGAACTATTTATTAAAAACTTAAGTGAATTATGTAATAAAAAAGAAATCCCAAATATTTATTTTTGGGAAGAAGAAAGTGAAGATAAGTTATTCTTTTCAGTCGACTATTTGTCAAATTGGAAAAGATTTAATGACAGACTTAAAATTGAAACATTCACTTTAAAACCAAGACTAGAAAAACTTAATGACTATAATTTTGATGAACAGGATATTAAAAGAATTAACGATTCAAAAGAACTGGTGAACCGACTGAATGAACCTAAATCTAATTTAGAATTGGCACAAATTTTTAGAGATACGGATAAATTGTTGGCAGCTTATTATTATAGAGAATCTTTAAACGTCCTCTTATCTAAATTCTTACGAACCAAAACTTTAGAGGAAATGACACCAGAAGAAATTGAGGATAGAAGGGTAAGGTTAGAAAAAGAAAAAAAACAAGTTAGAGAAGAGAGGTTAAAAAAAGTAATGGAGGAATTAATAACGCATGTACGAATGCGGTGAACATTCCCCTCTTTTTTCAATTTACATTTCTATTTCCGAAAATAATTAGTAGCAGTTTCTTATAGTATACATACTTTTCTTAAGTAAGGTAGATTGTGAAGAAATGTACTTAAGCTAAAGGGTGCTTTAACACAATAAGGAATAAAATTTAAAGAGCCAAAAATATGCAGGTTTTTATGCACTACTTGCGTATTTTTGGCTTTCTTACATTTATAAAAGCTACTGACCCAAAACAGTATTTTGTAACAGCCAGCCATTGTGACTGCTAGCTTCCTGGCTTAGGAAACATTCCCGCAGAGGCTTCCTGTCAAGTTGCCATCTAATTTCTCGATATTGCAAAACTATGTATTTTCTGTGCTTTTTAAAGGACGGAGGAGCATCATGAAAGTCGATTATTTATGTCCAAAAACGTGTACTGAAACGCCTAATTTGGACAACTTAAATATCAACGCTATTTTTTGAATTAAAATGCTGACAAAAAGTTTTTCCAAAATGATATGAAAACAGCAATTGGACATTTATGTCGTCAAAAAGAGGACAGCTTGTATCGTCAAATTTTGGACAGAATAGCTTAGTAGTAACACTTTTGTATTTGGGTAACTAAAATCATTTAATAATGATGAAATATATTACAATTTGGTTACCTTTGCTATTAAAATCGTAATTTCAAAATTGTAAATTCTTCACATACCTTTAATAGAATTTCGATGCTTTACAACTACAAAAATGCTAAGATTTTTATGTATTTACACCCAAAAGGAGTTTGGGCAAAATTAATACAAGTATTGATATTACTTAATTTTATATTTTTGCCCGATTGGAAACGCTGATACAAAGAAGGTCACTTACGCTCCATTCTTGGCTCGATGACAGTAGAAGAAATTTATAAAAATCGTGATAAATTTTCCCAGGAGGTTCAAAGAGTTGCCTCCCAAGATTTAGCGAAAATGGGCTTAGTGATTGTCTCTTTCACAATTAAAGATGTCCGTGATAAGAATGGTTATCTTGATTCTCTCGGGAAACCGAGAATTGCCCAGGTGAAAAGAGATGCTGATATTGCGACAGCCGAAGCAGAAAAGGAAACACGGATCAAAAAAGCAGAAGCGGCTAAGGAAGCAAAGCGCAATGAATTAGAACGGGCAACTGAAATTGCCGAAGCGGAGAAAATTAATCAGCTGAAAATTGCGGAGTTCCGTCGAGAGCAGGATATCGCAAAGGCAAAGGCTGACCAGGCATATGATCTAGAAAGTGCTCGCTCCAAACAGGATGTAATGGAACAGGAAATGCAAATCAAGATTATTGAAAGACAAAAGCAAATTGAACTAGAAGAAAAAGAAATCCAGCGTCGTGAACGTCAATATGATTCCGAGGTTAAGAAGAAAGCAGATGCAGATCGCTACTCTGTTGAACAATCAGCAGCTGCGAACAAGGCGAAAGAAATGGCCGAGGCGGAAGCTAATAAGTATCGGATCGAAGCAATGGCGAAGGCGGAAGCTGAACGAATTCGACTTGATGGTCTGGCAAAAGCAGATGCAGAAAAGGCGCAAGGGTCAACAGAAGCAGAAATCATTCGTTTAAAAGGTTTGGCAGAAGCAGAGGCGAAGGAAAAAATCGCCGAAGCATTCGAGCAATTCGGTCAGGCTGCGATTTTAGACATGATTATCAAAATGCTTCCTGAGTATGCGAAGCAAGTGGCAGCTCCATTAGCTAATATTGATAAAATAACCGTAGTCGATACTGGGGGTAATTCCGGTGCCAATGGTGGAGCGAATAAAATAACCAGCTATGCCACAAACTTAATGGCAAGCCTGCAGGAATCATTGAAAGCATCTAGCGGTATCGATGTGAAGGAATTAATAGAAAATTATTCAGGAAAATCCAATGTGAGAAAAAGCATTGAGGAATTAACCGATGAAATTAAGAATAAAGGCTAATTAGCTGCGAAAAAACCTTATCGAATTATCGTTAAGGTTTTTTGTTCATTTTAAAGAACCTATTTGGGATCTATATTTTTTTATTAGGTCAAAATACTTAAATTTCCTAATTCGAAATTTCTGTTTCTGATAGAAAAATAGATAGAAAGGGATAAAAGAGGTTTAAAGACTTATAACAATAATCTATATATGGATTAATTACCTATTTTAATCCTCGGTTTTTCAATTATTAGGGTATAAATATCTACATTTTACAATTAATTAACTTTTAATTGAAACTATTTACAATTTTTATAATAGTCTGATAGAATTGAAAAGAACCGTTCTTTTCGAAGAACGATTCAATTATATTAAAATGGGGGGAATAAACAGGTGAAGAAGAAAAATACCTTAAAGGTCTTATCCAGCCTTGCTGCTAGTACGATGGTAGCGACTACTATGTTCGCAGGAGCATTTGCTGGAAGCACGGTGGCACCAAAACCGGTATCGGCTGCAACATCAGCCGAATCAGCTCCGATCGATTTGAATATAGTAGATATCGATCGTCTAGGTAAAGCACTGCAAAAGAGAGGGCTTATTGCTAAGAATGCATCACAAGCAGATATTACAAAAGCAGCAAAGGCCTACATAAAGAAAAAACAGGGTGAAAAACCTGGCAAAACAGACAAGACCCTAACAACAGAACAAAAAGATTTTGATGAAAAAGCAAAGGATTTTGTCACAAAGCAAAAGGACAAGCTTGCCAAGCAGCTTGCAAAAGGACATACAAACTTTAAAAAAGGTAAGCCAAATGGGGCAGTAAAAGTAGATTCTGCCAAGCAAGCAGCTTATAACGGTGATGTTCGTACAGATGAAGTACTAGTACTTTTAGTAGAATATGCTGACTTTAAGCACAACAATATTGAACAAGAACCAGGTTATATGTGGTCAGACGATTTCAATAAAGAGCATTATGAAAAAATGCTGTTTGGCGATCAAGACTTCACCCTTTTTAATGGAGATAAGGTTAAAACATTTAAACAATACTATGAAGAGCAATCCGGTGGCAGCTATACCGTTGACGGCACTGTATCTGATTGGTTAACAGTACCAGGAAATTATGCAGATTACGGCAGTGATGATCCAACTGGCGGTAATGATAATAAAGCAGGAACGAAAGGTCCGCGTGGACTTGTAAAGGATGCCTTAAATGCAGCTGTAGCATCTGGCATTAATTTAGCAGATTATGATAATCTAGATATCTATGATCTTGATGGCGACGGCAATATCTATGAAGCTGACGGCTTGGTTGACCACTTGATGGTCCTTCATGCTGGTGTTGGTCAGGAAGCTGGCGGCGGTGAACTAGGCGATGATGCGATTTGGTCACATCGCTGGACCTTGAACGGCGTTACTCCAATTGCTAACACAGAAGCTACAGTAGATTACTGGGGCGGTCCAATGGCGGCTTACGATTATACAATCGAGCCTGAAGATGGGGCCGTCGGCGTATTTGCTCACGAATATGGCCATGACTTAGGGGCACCGGATGAGTATGATACACAATACACTGGCAATGGTGATTCGGTTGCGCAATGGTCGATCATGAGCGGCGGAAGCTGGAGCGGTCATATTGCTGGTACCCAGCCGCCAAGCTTCTCACCACAAGTAAAAGAATTCTATCAAAAAACAATTGGCGGTAACTGGGCGAATATTACCGAAGTAAACTATGAAGATATCGATAAAAATGGGATTGCGGCTGTAATTGATCAGAGTGTCACCAAGTCCAACAACCCTGGTATTGTCAAAGTAAACTTGCCTGACAAAAAGGTTCCTGGTATTAAAGCTGAATTTGGGGCAAAATATTATTATAGTACAAAAGGCGATAACCTTGACACAGTACTGGAAACCCCTGTATTTGATTTAACCAATGCGACTTCTGCTACATTTGATTACAAACAATGGTATGAAGTCGAATCTGGTTATGACTACCTAAATGTAAATGCAGTTACAGAAGATGGTAAGAGTGTTGAACTAGATGTCCTTGGGGATGAAAATACTGAAGGAAGCGGTTATGAAACGTCACAAGGCAAATGGGAAGACAAATCCCTTGACCTTAGCCAATTTGCTGGTCAAAAAGTAAAACTTGTCTTTGAATATGTAACGGACGGCGGTTTGGCTCCAGATGGATTTGCCTTAGATAATCTTCAACTGACAGTGGATGGTCAAGTCAATTTCTCTGATGATGCAGAGGGCACACCACAAGTAACATTAGATGGTTTCGAAGTCTCTGATGGCTGGATCCAAAAACCGCACTACTACTACCTAGAGTGGAGAAACTATGCAGGTTCTGATACTGCTCTGAAATACTCCCGCGATGCAGCCTATAATACTGGTTTAGTAGTTTGGTATGGTGATGATACATTTACTGATAACTGGGGCGGTGTTCACCCAGGTGAAGGCTTTCTAAGTGTAGTGGACTCACATCCTGAAGCGCAAATTTTTAACCTAAATGGCAAAGATTCTATTGCTCAAACGACACGTTACCAAGTGGCTGATGCAGCATTTTCACTAGACAAGTCACCTACATGGTCCGTCAATTCTCCAACGCGCGGAATCTATGATTACAAAGGCCTTTTAGGCGTAACCGAATTTGATTCTACGAAGTCTTACATTAACTCTATCATTCCAGATGCCGGAGTAAAAGTTCCGTCCCAGTATCCAATTAAGGTCCAAGTCATCGGCGAAGCGAAAGACAACACAGCTGGTGCTGTTTGGATTCATAAATAAGAAATTGAAGAGGCATCGGGCCCTGCCCGATGTCTTTTTTTTGCAGATAGAAAAAGGGGGTGTCCCGTCGTTCGGGACACCCTAGTTATATAAAAAAGAGAGATTAAATTTGGGATGAGTAAGATGGTCAATCACCATATACTTCATCAACAGTGGATAACACAAACTTGGGAGTCCTTGGCTATCCACTTGCTTAACTACAAAACCATCTTATCGAGAAAGATTGAAGATGTTATGAAGAAGTTGTGGTGAATTTGTGAAGTTACAAACATCACAGACTGGAGATGGTATATTAGTGGTATGAGGAGTGGTCATTCATGAAGATATTATTAGTTGACGATGAACGCAGAATAATAGAAGTTCTCGAAGCGTACCTAGAGAGAGAAGGCTATGAAATTCATAGTGCGGATAACGGAATTGATGCGTTGAAAAAGGCGAAAACAATAAACCCTGACCTCATTATTCTTGACTTAATGCTGCCCGATATATCTGGCGAAGAGGTGTGCCGATTGGTGAGGAAGGAGTCAGATGTACCGATTCTCATGCTTACAGCCAAATCGGCAGAAGATGATCGAATCAACGGTATTGTCATGGGCGCTGACGATTATTTAACGAAGCCATTTAGCCCAAGAGAAGTAGTGGTTCGTGTCCAGGCCATCTTAAGACGCGTGAAAAAGGCAGAAAAAGTTGAGCGTCTTGAATTTAACGGAAAAAAACTAGCGATTGATTTAATCAAAAAAGAAGTAACGGTTAACGGCGAGGACGTTACGCTGACACCGATTGAATATAAGTTGTTAACCAATATGGCTGTTAATCCTGGCCGAGTATATAGTCGATTGGATTTACTAGAAAAGATTCAAGATGAGGGTATGTATTATGAAGGCTACGAACGCAGCGTCGATACACATATCAAAAACCTCCGCAAAAAAATAGAATTGGATTCACGCCAGCCAGATTTTATCGTAACGGTATTTGGAATGGGCTACAAATTTGGAGGGGTACTAGATGCTGCAAACGCTCCGGTCTAAAATACTATTTTATTTAGTGCTCATCTCGATGGTCGGGATCTTAATTGTTAGCTTCTTTATTCAATATGGATTCGAGGAGAGTTTTCATAGTTATTTAGATCGCAATCGCGAAAAAAAGATAGATAGAATTATAACGGAAATTCAGAAGGATTATAAGAAAAATGGTCATTTTACTAGTGATCCAGTTTATGGTCTATTGCACGAAAATGCTATGTCGGATCAACTTTATTTTCAGTTATATGATCGTTTAGGGCAAATTCAGATGGATTCCTCTAATATTCGGGGCATGTTGAATAGTTTTGGCCTAACGGAGCCTGAGCCCGATGGGGAGGAGTGGCACTCCAAAACCTACACGCTAAAAGTTGATAATGTCATTATTGGCAGACTTGTTGCCATCTATCCTGAAGGCTTAATTGATGATGAATATACATTTATTCAAACGATTCAATTGTATATATTGGCAGCCGTTTGTTTGACTATAGTGTTAGCGATTATCTTTAGTATGCTATTTTCAAAAAAACTAACGTCAGGATTAAAGAAACTTTCCTTTGCTGCTGGTGAACTGCAGCAGCATAATCTTGATATCCGTATCCCATTATCAGGCTTACCGACAGAGGTCAAGCAGATTGCTATTTCCTTTAATAAACTGGCTGAATCCTTGGCGAAGGAAGAAATGCTTCGAAAGCAATTTACGGGGGATCTGGCACATGAACTTCGAACGCCACTGGCAACACTACGAAGTCAAATTGAAGCTTTCCAAGATGGAATTTGGGAGCCAACTCCGCAACGACTGCAGGTAAGCCATGAAGAGCTCATGCGTCTAGTCAGGCTTGTTAATGAATTGGAAAAACTACTTGCGGCCGAGAATCCGCAAATAAAGCTGGAAAAAATAGCTTTGGAAGCGGGCAGTGTGTTAGCGGCACTGTGGGAAATATTTTTACCCATCTTTAAGGAAAAGGGAGTGGGTCTTCATATTGAAGAGCCTGCTCAGGAGGAATTATTTGCAGCAGATAAGGACCGTCTCATGCAAATATTATCCAATATCCTAAATAACGCCCTAAAATATACACCAGAAGGCAAGAATGTCACAATTTCAGTCGTGACAGAAAAAGCTGGCTATGTAGGCTTTCAGATTCAGGATGAAGGGGCAGGGATGAAAGAGGATGATATTCCGCACATCTTTGAACGATTCTATCGGGGCGACAAATCCCGCGATCGAAAAACGGGTGGGGTAGGAATTGGTCTTTCAATCGTTAAGGCGCTAATGGACGCCCATAAGGGAGTAATCAAAGTGAAAAGCAAGTTAAATAAAGGAACAAGCATAACCTTGTGGTTCCCTCAGGAAGATGATAGTGAATAAAGGGTGGGGCACCAAATGGTCAGTTTTATGACATTTTGGTGCCCCCCTTTTAGTTTAAAAGGTCATTAATACGATAGATTTGTCCACTTTCCATTTCATCGCTAAGGATGAGATCCACTAAGGAATTGGCAACCACCTCAGCCTGTAAAAGTAAACTCTTTTCCTTCAGTTCTTTAAATTTTTCCAGTTCCTTGAAGGCATTTTCGGAGGAAGACCTAATCGTTTCCTGCATGCTAGTATCCATAACGCCTGGGCTAAAAGCGATAATTTTATTTGTAGTTTTTAATTCAGCTTGCTCGATGGCGGCCGTTTGCGTGAACATATTTAAGCCTGCCTTTGCACTGCAATAAACACTCCAGCCTTCAATTGAACGGACTGCGGCACCAGAAGTTATGTTTATCACCAGTACTTTCGTGTTCGTTACCTGAGCTTTGCTAAAAAACAAATTAGTAATCAGAATGGGGGCAATTAAATTTACTTGGATATTTCGAATAATGGGTGTTTGATCTAAATTTCCAACTGTCTGTATCGGGTCAATGACACCGGCATTATTAAAGAGCAGTATTTCATTTGGATTCTTTTGAAAGATAGAATGGGCAATTTCCATAAAGACTTCTTGGATTTCCGTCTCTAATGAAAGATTACAAGAGTAATGAGTATAGTCAATTCCCTTCGCGATAGCTAGACCCCTTATTTCCTCATTCTCTGTTCGGGAAACAGAAATAATGGCTATTTGCTCGTTGATTAGTCGTTTGGCAATGGCCTCCCCTAATCCCTTTGAGGCACCAGTAATCACTGCATATTTCATCGTAAAACTCCCTCTGACTTCCAGTTTTATCCTGTGAAAAATATCTACTAACTATTGTTTTCTTAGAGGACATTTTTATCAAATGTTAAAATGGCAGTCCCAAATGGAACTGCCATTAACGTGCAAGCGGATAGAATTTTTTCCATTCATTTAAGAAGGACTGTGTGGAAGTATTAGGCTGTTCAAGGACCTGTTTGGTCGGTCCAGACTGTTTCACTTCACCATTAACCATGATCGCTAGCCGATTGGTCAGGTAATGGATTTCCATCAAATCGTGGCTGACAAATACGGCCGTTGTGTTTGATTCTTTAATAATCTGCTTAAAATCCTCCATTAAACGAATCTTTGTTGGAAAATCCAAGGCAGAAAAAGGTTCATCGAGAAACAAAATTTCCGGGTCGACAATCATGGCTCGTGCGAGATTAACTCTTTGCGCTTCACCACCAGATAAATAAAGAGCATTCTTTTTCGCTAAATGACTGATGCCAAATAACTCCATCCAATGTGCTACTTGTTTCTTAATGATGGGTTTAGGAATCTTCCGTAAGGTTAACCCAATCGCGATATTGTGAAAGACAGTCCCATCTAAAAGTAAGGATTGTTGTAGCGCAATAGAGAACTTTCTGCGTAGCTCAAGCGGTACATTTCCCTTTGGGATGGATTGGCCAAGATACATGATTTCACCGCTGGTTTGTTTTTCAAGGAACGATAACATCTTGAGGAGCGTACTTTTACCAGCTCCATTCGGACCCATGATGCCAAGGAATTCCCCAGAAAAGACTTGAAATTCAGCTATATCAAGAATCAATTTGGATTGAGCGCTATAGGTAAGGTCTTTCACTTCAATTAATGGACTCATGATAAGCGCCTCCTTTGTTGTAAAAACGTTAATGCGGCAGTAATGAGTAAGGCAACTGTCAGTAAAATAAAAGAAAGGGCAAGGGCTACATCAAAATTCCCTTTTGAAACCTCCATCACAATGGTAGTCGTTAAGATCCGTGTATCCCCTTGGATATTCCCACCTACCATCATCGCCGCTCCAACCTCGGCAATAACTCGCCCAAATCCAGCCATGATCGCTGCAAGAATGGCTATTTTCGATTGTTTGATCAGAATCACTAATGTTTGTAGTTTGGTGGCGCCAAGTGCTTTAATCTGTAACAGCATTTTATCGTTAACCTGTTGAAAGGAAGAACAAGTTAAACTCGTAACAATAGGCAAGGAGACTAAAATTTGCGCCATCACAATGGCGGTTGGGGAATAGAGCATGGCTAAATCACCTAGAGGACCTGAGCGCCATAAAAACATTGTAATCCAAAGCCCGGCGACAACAGGGGGGAGACCAAGCCCAATATTGATAAATAACAATAAAACCTTACGACCTCTAAATCTGGTTAAACCTAGTAAAATGCCAAGAGGTAAACCAATTAGGGTGCTAATCAGAATGGCAATGAGACAGACTTTTAGCGTTAGCCATGTAATCGTATAAATTTCTTGATCACCGGTTAGGATCATTTCAATCGCTTTTTTTAGTCCATCTATGAGTAAGTCCATCTAATATGCCTCCAGAATTCGTTTCAAATATAGGGAGGAAGCAAGACCATAAACACGGTCTTGCTTCCATTTTTTCTATTCTGTATATTTGTAGAACAATGATTGACCGTAATCCTTCTTACCGAAGTCTTCAATCACATCTTGAGTTTTACTGTCTATCATAAAGTTTACAAATTTTTCAGCATCTTTGCTGTTAATATTTTCATGTTTTTCAGGATTTACTTGCATAACATGATAGATATTCATTAAATCATTTCCGCCTTCAACGACGATCTGTAAGGTATCCAAATTCTTTTCTTGAGCTAACCATGTAGCGCGGTCTGTTAACACATATCCTTTTTTCTCAGCGGCAACTTGTAGAGTTTGTCCCATTCCTTGTCCAGTAGAAATATACCAATCACCAGCTGGTTGAATGCTATCAAGGGTCCAAATGCCCTTTTCCTTTTTATCTGTACCAGAGTCATCACCACGAGAGATGAAAGGAGACTTTTTCTCAGCAATGGCTTTAAAGGCTACTTTGATATCATCGCCGCTTACACCGGCAGGGTTTTCTTTTGGTCCAACTAAAATAAAGTCATTATACATTACACGTTTGTAATTAATGGCATCTCCGGCATCAACTACTGCTTTTTCAGAAGCTGGAGCATGAACAAGAAGAACGTCTGCTTCCCCTTTTGTACCCATTTCTAATGCTTGGCCAGTACCAACGGCAACAGTTTTTACTTTTACGTTATTTTCTTTTTCAAACAGGGGAATTAATACATCAAGTAATCCGCTATCTTGCGTACTTGTCGTGGTGGCAAGAATCATTTCTGTTGGTGCTGCTTTAGGTTCTGTCTTTTTCTCTTTTGCGACTGCATCCTTCGTGTCTGTGTTTCCGCATGCCGCTAAAACGAGCAGCATGAGAGCAAATAGTGTCATTAATAAGCGATTCTTTTTCATACGAGTTCCTCCGTTTTACTAGTTTGATAGATAATTTTTCCTAACTCTTGAATGGAATAGCCTTCTAAATCTGTTAAGCTATCTTTGAAGCTGTCAGATTGCAAGTAAAGGATTAAATTCGTTAATTTTTGCTTGTTATCAGTGGTAACCCGAAAAACAAGGTCAAAATTTTCTCGAGCAACCGGTATGAAATCAAGCCCTAAATGGCTGGCGGCTGATTGAATTCCAAAGGTAACATCGGCAATCCCTCTGCTAATAAAGGAAGCTGCAGCTAAATGGTTCCACTCTTCCTTGTCATACCCATTAATTTTGCTAGGATCAAGTCCCTGGCTAGAAAGCTTCGAGTCGAGTAAAAATCTTGTCCCTGCCCCTTTCTGACGATTAATGAACTGAATGTCCTGTCTCATTAGGTCAGGAAAATCATGAATATTTTTCGGATTCCCTTTGGCAACAATAAATCCTTGTTCTCTAGCAGCTAGTCGAAGTACTAGAATAGATTCATAGACAAAAAGCTGATGGATAAAGGGCAGATTATACTCTTGTGATGTTGGATCTAATAAATGGATGGCCGCTATATCACACTGGCCACGGTACAGCATCATTAAGCCTTCTAAACTACCAATAAAAGAAGGTTGGATTTGCAGGTTTAAAGCGCTTCCAGACTGTTTGACAAAATGTTCGACAAGAAAGTCATGACTACCGGATAGTCGGATAGGTTCGATAGTGTTAATAGGTTGCTCTGCTTGTTCTACTACATTTTTCTTGGCCGGTGCTTTAGTGTTTTTCTTAAATCTTTCTAGTTCACTGTGTTCAATCCGCATCTTATTGCCGATTTTAAAAGCTTGAAGCTCACCCCGTTTTATCAGCTCATATACGGTATGTTTGGAAATCTGAAAGATTTGTGCCACTTCATCGGGAGTATATGCCTTTTCTTCCATTGTGCAGCCTCCTTTTCCCTTTTATATTTTAGTAAAAGAATAGCGTCCTAAATGTGACTTTTGTTACGTTTTATAAGGTTTTATTTAGTTTTGTGGAGAATTGTCACGTATTGTTCATGGGGAAAAATACCATTCACCATTTGTTCACAAACTTCACGTTTTGTTCAATGGTGAGCAAAGGAGTTTGATGTAAACTAGAATAAGAAAATAATTAATGGAAAAGGGAAGGGATGTACATGTCGAAGCTTCTATATATTACAGCAAATCCAAAAAATGATATGAAACTGTCAAAAGGTATGCAAATTGGGGAAGTATTTTTAGAGGAGTTCAAGGCAGCCCAACCGGAAGTCGAAATTGAACGCTGGCACTTATATGATATGGATATCCCTGAAATCGATATGGATCTTTTATATGCACGGGCAAAATTATCATTTATGGGCTATACAAAAGAACAATTATCAGAAGCGGAACGGACCAAACTTGATAAAATGCATGCATTGGCAGATCGCTTTATCGCTGCCGATTATTATGTATTTGTGACACCAATTTGGAATCTTGGCGCACCATCTATTTTGAAAAAATTTATAGATAATCTATTTATAGTAGAAAAGACCTTTACGAATACGGATGCAGGTCCAAAAGGACTTCTTACTGGTAGAAAAGCGCTTCATATCCAAACACGCGGCGGCATTTATTCCACCGGTCCGATGGTGGAATTCGAAATGGGGGATCGCTACCTAAGAAAGGTATTTGAATTCCTAGGGTTCGACAGTCTTGAGACAGTGGTTGCAGAAGGTATGGATCATTTTCCAAAATTGGTTCCAGAAATTATGGCAAAAGCGAAGGAACAAGCGGCAGAAGCAGCCAGAGAAATGGCGAAGGTTTCAGTTACATTATAAAATAGAAGCGACTCGAAAGTTCAAATCGAGTCGCTTTTTGTGGTTCATTCTGTTATATAAAAACAAGAATTAGAATTTTCCTGTAAACTGGAAAAATAGAACTAGGAGGCCTAATGCCCAAACATAAATGGCAAATGGTTTTAAGGAATGATTTTTCAAGTATCCGATCAACCATTTAACAGCAACATAGCCGAAGAGGGCTGAGGCAATAATTCCTACAAGCAACGCTGATAATGTAATCTCTTCGCCTTGGCCTCCCAAAAGATCTTTCGTTTGTAGGACGATGGCACCTGCAATGGCTGGCGTAGATAGTAAAAAGGAAAAATAAGCGGCTGTTTCCCGATCAAGCTTTCGCCACAGTGCAGCGACAATTGTCATTCCCGAACGAGAAATGGCCGGCATAATCGCAACTGCTTGAAAGGTCCCAATAATCAGAGCGTCCTTATAGCTAATATCATCCATCTTCTTAAACCCATTTTTCGCTGAATCCGCAATCCAAAGGAATATCCCCGTGACTAAAAACTCCCAACCAATCGTGACCCCGGTTTTCGAGATCTCATCAATATAATCTTTAAAAATAAGTCCAAAAATAACCGCAGGGATGGTTCCAACAATCAATAAGAAGGTTAGTTTACTAAATGGATTTTTAATCATTTTCATCAAGTCATTTTTATAAAAAACAAAGACAGCGAGTAAAGTGCCGAGATGAAGCATCGTATCGAGCAGAATCCCTGCTTCCTGTAAGCCAAACAGATTTCTCCCTAAATATAGATGGCCTGTACTGCTAATGGGCAAAAATTCAGTTAAACCTTGAATAAAACCGAGGATCAATGCTTCTAGTTTTGTTAACATATCTTCCCTCTCAATCTATAAAAGATGTGGCCTGTACACTTTAAAGATATGCACCTTGCTTCCATTTCATGAAATGCAACTGACTATTCTGCTGAAATTCCAGTTTGATGATGAAAAATATCAGGTACTCAATCAAATTAAGTGCAAATACAATCTCTTCTCCCATAAAATAGAAATATACCCCGTTCGAGAGGAGAAACACGTTTGGAAAATTCTCATCTTCATTTTAATACGTCCATCGGTGTCAAAAAGCCAGAAAATATTCGAAATAAGGACCAGGCCTGCCCTTTCTGTGAACGAGACCAACTCACAGATCTCATCGCTGTCGACGGTCCAATTATTCTTTTGAAAAACAAATACCCAGTCTTGGAGAATGCCTTTCAAACGGTATTAATTGAAACAGATGATTGCCATGCGGATATATCAACCTATTCAAATGAGTATCTCCATAGATTGATTCGATTCGGATTGAAATATTGGTTAGAAATGGAGCAATCGGGCCGGTATCGTTCTGTTATTTTTTTCAAAAATCATGGCCCTTTGTCTGGAGGGACGCTTGCTCATCCCCATATGCAAATTATCGGTTTACATGATATTGACTATAAGGAAAAAGTCTCCCAAGACATGTTTGAGGGTATCGTGATTGCGGAGGAAGAGGGGGTTCGATTGACCCTATCGACTAAGCCGCGCGTTGGTTTTTATGAATTTAATGTGGAAATGAAAGATTCCGGTTACGAGCTGAGGTTTTCCGATTACATGCAAATAGCTGTCCACTATATCTTGAATCATTTTCCCTTTAAGACAACGAGTTATAATGTATTCTTTCATCATGTTGAGGATAAAATCTACGCGAAAATTGTTTCACGGTTTGTGACTACTCCACTTTATATCGGATATGGAATTCCTCAAGTTCCCAATAATTTGCAGTGGATGGCAGGAGAGGTTAGGAATATCTACTTTAATCGCATGTAAATAAAACCAGAAGTCTGTTAGAAGTTGAGATTTGTTGTCATTCAAAATATAATGGAGGAATGGACAAGTTTTTTGTAAGGTGGAACGATATGACTTCAAATAAAAATACAACTTCAAAACTTGATTACAGTCTTATCTTTATATTGTTATTACTTTTCCTTGCTAGTTGTTTAGCCATTTATAGTGCACAAGCAAGTGGTCAATACAAGGAAAACTTTTTAATCAAGCAAATTGTCTGGTATGTGGTGGGTGGCGGAATTATTGCAGCTGTCATGACCCTCGATTCAGATCAATTACGAAAGCTCACTTGGTATGCATACGGATTTGGGATTTTTCTTTTGGGCTTTTTAATTGTTGCCCCAGCTAGTATCGCTCCGGTCATTAATGGAGCAAAAAACTGGTTTGTGCTGCCGGGGATTGGTTCGTTGCAGCCATCGGAATTTGTCAAGATTTTTCTGATCCTGGGTCTCGCTAGGGTTGTTGACCAACATCATCAAAAAACATTGCTAAAAACACTGCAAACTGATTTTTGGCTGTTAATGAAAATGGGGATCGTAACTGTGTTTCCGTTAGCACTTATCATCAAGCAGGATTTAGGGACGTCGCTTGTCTTTATCGCGATTTTAGTTGGAATGATTTTTATATCAGGTGTTTCTTGGAAATTACTTGTGCCAATTTTTTCGACAGGAATGACCCTGATTGGGACTATCTTTTATTTTGTCCTATGGAAACCAGACATTCTTGAAAAGTACCTTGGGGTCGGCGAGTATCAGCTAAGAAGGATTTATTCATGGCTCGACCCCTATAGCTACCAAGGTTCAGACGCCTATCAGCTGACGAAATCTTTGTTGGCAATTGGTTCAGGACAAACGGGTGGTAAGGGATTTGGCAATCGCGAGGTTTACTTACCGGAAAGCCAGACTGATTTTATTTTTAGTGTGGTCGGTGAAGAATATGGGTTCATCGGAGCGAGTGTATTAATTAGTTTGTTTTTCATGCTGATTTACCATATAACCAAGGTAGGTATGGAAACAAAGAATAATTTTTATACGTATATTTGTGTGGGAGTAATCAGCATGATCACCTTCCACGTTTTCCAAAATATTGGTATGACAATAGGCGTTCTACCAATCACTGGTATCCCATTGCCGTTTATCAGTTATGGGGGGAGCTCCTTAATGGGGAACATGTTAGGAATAGGATTGATCTTTTCAATTCGCTATCACTATAAAAAATATATGTTTTCTACTACAGCATAATCCTAAGGAAAAAGAGCGAGGTAATTCGCTCAGATTGTCGAGAAAGGGTATTTTTCTCGGCAATTTTTTATGTTGTCAGAATCTAAATACAAATCATAGATTGTCCCTGCAATTGGGCCTGTTGATTTCCGCTCCGGGCACTCGCTTTCCGCGGGGAGGTCCTGGAGCCTCCTCGGCGCTTGGCGCCTGCGGGGTCTCCAGTGACCTCTCTATCCCGCAGGAGTCGAGTGCCCTCCGCTCCAATCAACCGGGAAGCAAATCAACTTAAAAGATTGCAACACACTTTTTCTAACCTTGCCAAGTGTGTTGCAATCTTTTTTATATTTTGGCAGGCTGCAGTAAGAAGAGTCTGTTCACTTGCATTCTTCAATCCCCTTAACCAGTAGTAGCGAAGCCTGTGCAGCACTTTTGAGTCCGCGAATCTTTTGGAACGAATGGCGTAGAGATAACCAATAAACATCATTTTAATAGGCTCTTTTATACAATATTGTTCGAATAGTGAAAATATCAAATTCATTAATGCCGCCGCCGAAACTACTTCATTAAATGAAAATAGTGTAGATATTATAACGATTGCACAGGCATTTCATTGGTTTGACAAATCATTATGTAAGATAGAATTCCAAAGGATTTTAAAAGAAAATGGGTACGTTATTATATTATGGAACGAAATGCAGACAGACAGTGAATTTACGAAGGAATATACAAATATTCTATATCAATATAAAGTTAAATCTACTGCTGCAATTTCAGATTTTAACCCAGACAAAGAGAAACTTAACTTCTTTGGACAAGAGTTTACAAAACTTTACTATGACAATTGGCATTCTGTAACAGAGGAAGGTTTTATCGGAGGAGCACTATCATTATCATACACGCCATCGAAAGCAGATATGGTTTATGATGAATTCGTTAGAGAACTTCAAAATCTATTCTCAAAATATGAACAAGATGATAAAATCACTTTCCATTACAAAACTGAAGTGTGTATTTGTAGATTTCAGTGAATATGTTATTAAAGTTCTCCTTCAATCAAAGATGTTAAATTAGAATAAAATAGTCATTTCTATAATAAAAATGGCTGTTTTTTTATACCTCACGCAAATATTTGACTGTAATCAAATTGGATTTCTGACACGCACTTAAAAGCATCTGATTTACTCGCTCCTTAGTCGCCATTTTCTTGCTCTGTTGAAGGATTGATTTCACCACTTTTTATTATGTATTCGTTCAGTATAGGACCTTATTGAAAAACACTCTGGTGATTGGCGCGGAAGGCACGAAGACTCCTGCGGGAGTACGGGGCAGGGGAGACCCCACAGGCGCTTCAGCGCCGAGGAGGCTCCCCGGCACGCCCGCGGAAAGCGAAGTGCCTGGAGCGTCAATCACCAGACATGTTCCAAGGCCTAAACTAATATTATTCATACAAATTAACGCGATGAATTATTAAAGGAAATAAAAAAGACTATCGGTTTTTCGATAGCCTGAGCGGGGTAATTCGCTCTTTTTTTCGTGCCCTATATAGAATAGAAAAGTGAGGCCATGGCAAGCCTCACTTCTTATTCTATATATAATTTTGGGAGGTATTGTTTTTAGGTTTCGTGCTTATTTCACTAATTTATTTTCAATATCATCTAGCATAAGGTTTGCTGCAAGCACGCCACCAGCAGTATTCCAAACTGCATCACTAACTTCGTATGCGTGTCCGTTTTTGACGGCATTTAGATTTTTCCAAAGCGGATCATTTGTCCATTCCTTAGCAGTACCTAGTGCTGTTTTGTCTCCATTTGGTGCATAAGTGAAGTAGAAAATAAGATCTCCGTCCATTTTTGGAATGACTTCTTTCCCCACTTCAATCGCAAGGTTTCCTAGCTTGTTGTCAGCAGTGAACAGTTCTGTTTGCTGAGAAGTACGTTTGAAACCTAATTGATCAAGGATAATACCAGAAAAAGAATCTGTATAGTAAATACGAGTTGTTCCAGATAAGAAACGAACAACGGATACTTCCTGATTGACTGCGTCGCCTAATTTAGCTTTTAAGTCGCTTACATGTGTATCAAAGGCACTTAATACTTCATTGCCTTTTTCTTCTTTATTGATTGCTTTTGCGTATAACTTAAAGTTTTCTTTCCAGTCGCCGCGAAGTGTTTCCGCGTAAACGGTTGGTGCAATCGCTTTTAATTGGTCATAAATTTTTTCTTGGCGCATTTTATTTCCAATGATTAAATCGGGCTTAAGTGCTGCTATAGCTTCAACGTTCACTTCACTTTCAGTCCCTACTACTTTAACGTCTTTCATTTTATCAGCAATATGCTCATACCATGGATCGCCTGTCCAAGATTGAACGGCACCAACCGGTGTAACCCCCATGGCTAATAAGGCTTCTGTTCCTTCATTCGTTAACATCACAATTCTTTTTGGCGTGCCTTTAATGGTGGTGGAACCCATCGCATGATCAATCGTGTAGCTTTTCTCCTCAGTCGTCTTCGTTGTATCGTTTTTCTCTGTTGTTTTCTCGTCAGTACCTCCACAGGCAGCCAATAAGAAAATGGTCATGACGGATAAAAGAGAAAGAATGGTTTTAATCGCTTTCATAGTGTGAGTGAATCCCCCTTAGTAGATGTAAATGATAATCATTTTCAATGACATTCTTATCATAAATGGCAGGAAAGGGTTATGTCAACGATTTAATTGAAAATGATTTTCAGAATCATTGACAATCATTATCAATTGGAGATAGACTAAAATTAATGGAGCATAATAACTATAAAGATGTTAGAAAGGTTTCTATCTTATGTTGTTAAAAAGTACGACATCAAAATGGGCTGGATTATTCGTGGCAATAGTGCTATTGATATTATTCATGATTGCTAGTGTAATCTACGGTTATACCAATACAAACTGGCAAACGGCAATCGATGCCTTTACTAAATATAATGGCTCGAATGAACATATTATTATCCAAACAGTTAGACTTCCGCGAGCATTCATTGCAGCCGCAGTAGGTGCAAGCCTCGCTATTGCCGGGGTCCTCATGCAAACATTGACAAAGAACCCACTGGCTTCACCAGGGATATTTGGAATTAATGCAGGAGGAGGTTTTGCAGTGGTGGCCGCGGTTACCCTATTTTCAGTAACCGACGTGCATACCTTTAATGCTTTAGCCTTTTTAGGTGCTGCAGTCGCAGCAGTGAGTGTATATGCGTTTGGCTCTTTTGGCAGGGAAGGTTTGACCCCGATGAAGCTAACGCTAGCTGGTGCAGCAATGTCGGCGATGTTTGCTTCGTTTACGCAAGGCTTATTAGTCTTGAATGAAGCGGCATTGGATCAAGTATTATTTTGGCTGGCCGGGTCCGTTTCAGGCCGTAAGCTAGAAACGCTTGTGTCTGTTCTCCCTTATATAGGGGTTGGCTGGCTTGGCGCTCTATTGATTTCAGGCAAAATGAATGTCCTTGCCATGGGCGAGGATGTGGCAAAAGGACTTGGACTAAATACAGGGCTTATCAAAATAATGATCGGAGTTATTGTTATTTTATTAGCAGGTGGGTCTGTAGCTGCAGCTGGGCCAATTGGTTTTGTAGGGATTGTTGTCCCACATGTGACCAGGTCGATCATTGGGATTGATCATCGCTGGGTCATTCCCTTATCCGGTCTACTTGGTGCCATCCTGTTAGTAGCCGCGGATATTGCAGCAAGATATATTTTAATGCCAGCAGAAGTTCCTGTTGGTGTCATGACGGCCATCATTGGAACTCCATTCTTTATTTATATCGCGAGAAGGGGGTTCAATGGACGATGAGCAAATATCAAAATATCCGATTTTTTAAAGGGAAATTGTCATTTTTAATCGATCGGAAGGCCACATTCATTTTCACATTGCTATTCGTAATTACATTTCTGGTTTTTGTGATTAGTGCGGGTATTGGTGATATGAAAATCAATCCCTTGACCGTCATAAAAGTCCTTTTTGGTGGCGGTCCAGAGATGGAAAAACTCGTGATTACGACATTCCGTTTACCGAGAATTATTGTGGCTTTAGTAGTAGGAATTTCTTTAGCAGTTGCAGGCGGAATCCTCCAAGGGATGATTCGCAATCCATTGGCTTCACCGGATGTCCTCGGAATAACTGGCGGAGCTGGTGCTGCTGTGGTGGCCTTTTTAGTGTTATTTAGTGATAAAAACCATTCGCTAACAGTCAGTATTGCCTGGTTACCGTTAGCCGCCTTTGCCGGTGCAGGCCTCGTATCCATTTTAGTATACGTACTTGCTTGGAAAAATGGGGTTTCACCCATTCGACTGGTGTTAATTGGGATTGGAATATCGACCTTAATGCAGGCTTTAATTACTTTAATGATGGTGATGGGGCCAATTTATCAAGCAAGTCAAGCAAATATGTGGATCACAGGGACAGTGTACGGCTCAAATTGGAAAAATGTTGTGACGTTGGTTCCCTGGACTGTAGTCTTTTTAATTATCGCTCTAATAGTAGCGAGAACCATAAATATTCAGGAGCTTGGTGATGAAGTAGCAACAGGCTTGGGAGGAAAGGTCCAAAAGCAACGGTTTCTATTGTTAATGATCAGCACAGCCTTGATTGGAAGCTCTGTTGCTTTTGCTGGAGGAATTGGTTTTGTTGGCTTAATGGCACCACATATGGCAAGAAGATTAGTTGGTTCCTCATTTGGCGCACTCCTCCCCGTATCAGCATTATTAGGTGGAGTCCTTGTCATGGTAGCAGACTTAATTGGACGGACCCTGTTTCTTCCATTAGAAGTACCTGCCGGCGTGTTTACTGCTGGAATCGGAGCTCCCTATTTTATTTACTTACTGTTTAGAACTAGAAATGCTTAGAATGGGTACACCTATCAACGAGCAAGATGAAAAGGAGATGGAAGAAATGAATGCGATTGAAACGAAGAATTTATCCCTTTCCTATGGGGAAACTCTCATTATTAATGAGTTGGATTTGAAAATTCCTAAGGGTGAAATTACCGTTTTTATTGGTGGGAACGGCTGCGGGAAATCCACGCTTCTTCGTTCAATCGCCCGTCTCTTAAAGCCTAAATCAGGTGGGGTGTTACTAGAAGGAAAGGCGATTGCCAAGCTGTCAACGAAGGAAATTGCTAAAAAGATGGCGATTTTGCCACAATCTCCATTGGCACCTGAAGGATTAACAGTTCTGCAGCTTGTGAAACAAGGCCGCTATCCGCATCAGACTTGGTTAAAGCAATGGTCAGAAGAGGACGAGAAAAAGGTCAATGATGCTTTAAAAGCCACTCGCTTAGAGCATCTAAAGGATAGAACGGTCGATTCCCTTTCTGGCGGGCAAAGACAGCGGGCGTGGATTGCCATGACGTTAGCACAGGATACTGATATTATTCTATTAGATGAGCCAACCACCTATTTGGATATGACCCATCAAATCGAAATTCTTGATTTGCTTTACGATTTAAATGAAATGAAAAACAGAACGGTCGTCATGGTTCTTCATGATCTAAATCTTGCTTGTCGTTATGCGCATAATGTCGTGGCGATAAAAGATCAAAAAGTATATGCCCAAGGTAAGCCAGAACATGTGATTAATTGTAGCCTTGTTAAAAATGTGTTTGACATGGACTGTGAGGTCACCATGGATCCGCTATTTGGGACGCCTCTTTGTATCCCTTATGGAAAGGGAAGGTGCATTTTGGATAAGGCGGTAGCGATGAATGGGTAACCTTGTGAGGCAATGATTAGTAAAGGTTAGGAAACATGTTGTTTTTTCTTATCAGTTACCTGCGGGCAGGCGCTGCAAGACATGTCCGTGTACACATATAGAGAAGGATGGAAGGTGTCAAGATGGAGAACGGATTTGTTCAGCAGTTCGAGGCTTTGCTTGAGAAGTATAGCGAATTATTGGTTGGTGATTCTGATGCCGAGACCAAAGAAAAGGTAAAAGCATGGGCACTGTACACACACATCGCCAAATCCATGCCAGCACTCATCAACCATTGGAGTGCACTGTATCCTGATGCTCGTGAAGAAATGAAGCGAATGATTCAGGAGATTAAACAATTGAATGAACAGCATCGGAACTCCATAAAAAAGAAATAAAACCCGGAAAACTACTCCGGGTTTTGCTTTGACTTACTAATTGGCAGTAAAACTTATATTGATCATTTTTTATGCTAATAAAATTGCGGTAAGTATTCTTTATGTGCTTCTAATAACTCATCTAATACAATCTTTGCTAATTTTTCATCTGCAATTAATGGGTTCATAAGCAGCGCCGTGTATGCATCATGATAATTACCTGAAAAGGCTGCACGAATAACAAGCTGTTCGAAACCTTTCATTTGTTGAATAAGTCCTTTAATACTTGTAGGTAATTCCCCAACAACAAGCGGTTGCGGCCCTTGCTTCGTGATCAGACTATTTACTTCAATAACAGAATCATTTGGAAGCTCAGGAATGGCCCCATTGTTCATTGTATTGACAGTTTGGATATCGCCGCGATTATTATAGATAGACTCCATTAAACTGCAGGCAACATCGCTGTAAAAGGCACCTCCTCGTTTTTCAAGTTCTTTCGGTTTGTCACGTAAATCAGGGTCTTTATATAATTGAAAAAGTGAAGTTTCTAAAGTTTGAACAATTTCTGCTCTGGTCCCATGCTCTTGATACGCTTTTATATCTTTTTTCAGAACATCCCTTGTTTGAAAATAATATTCATGGTATGGATTTGGCAGCATTCGTAATGACTGGATGAAGGACTTAGACCAACCAAGGTTTACGATATTAGCTGGGGAATAATCAAAGGTAGACGTCGATAATTTTTCTAACACTTCGTCGGTGCGGTCAATTCCTTTTACCACTACTTTTCTGCCAAAGACAAAATGGTTCATACCAACAAATTCGATTGTTACATCATCGGGTAATACTTGTAGAATTTCAGCCGTTGAATGACGCATATTGTAGGGAATATTACAAACACCAATGATTTTTTTATGTGGTGAATGTTTTAATAATGCTTCTGTTACGATTCCTGCTGGATTCGTAAAGTTAATAATCCAGGCATTTGGACAAATAGTGTGAACATTCTCCGCAAGCTCCATTAAGACTGGGATGGTTCGAAACGCTTTAAACGCGCCGCCGGCACCATTTGTTTCTTGACCGATTAGTCCATGGCCTAAGGGGATTCTCTCGTCTTTTGCCCTTGCACTTAACCCGCCGACACGGATTTGCGTAGAAACAAAGTCAGCGTTTTCAAGAGCTTTTTTCTGATCCAATGTCCAAGCTAGTTTAATAGGCTTGTTGGACTTTTCAATCATTCTTGCAGCTAGGTTCCCTACAATTTCAAGTTTCTCTTTTCCTGTTTCGATATCAACTAAAACAATATCTGTTACTGGAAACGTGTCATGACGGCGAATCATCCCTTCGATAATTTCCGGTGTATAACTTGAACCACCGCCAACAACGACTAATTTTACTGACATAATGTCAAAAACTCCTTTACCTCTTAAGATGGTTGCACTTTACTCTCATCTCAAAAAAAGTAAAAATCTAATTGTGTATAATCGGAATGTTTCATACAAATAATCTATTATCTATACATTTATATTTGATTATTTCGCTTGTAATGATACCAATATTCATTGTTGGTACATATAACGGAATGTTAGTAATACAACATGGAATATGTATTATTATCATAAAGTATCTTAATATCCTATAAAAGGCCCTCTCTGGAAACTTGCCTTCACCAGAGGGGGCCTTCTTTCTTGGCCGATAGGAAAGTATAACTTTCCAATCAGGCATAAGTGCAACTACGACTCTGTCTTCGCCCTTAGTGGCTCGCCAGTCGGTGAGTTTTCTTTAAAAGATAAGTATAAATTTTTGAGAATGGTCCAGCTCAAGAAGCCATTGGCTCGAGGTCACAAGCCAGAAGGTGAAAGAACACCTTCCCGCCGGCTCGTCTTGTGCTGGTCGCCGATAGGCGGGCGCCTTGTGCTTTTCTTGCTACTTATTATTGCATTGTCCCACTGCTTGGCAGCTGGTTTGTATAACCTTGGAATTGCTGATACGATTGCTGGAGCTTCTGCTGGTCGGCGGCTTCGACTGCATACCAGCCCTTCCGAAACATCAAGTCGTAAAGATTACGCTGGCATTCTTGTGTTTCCGTGAAAACTTGCATGATGTCTTGGTATAATCCCTGATGACTGGCCTCATGTAGTGCCATAGTATAAGCCGTTGTCATATATTTCTCTGTTGTCAGCAAATCATTAATGAAATCACGCTCGTTCATTTGTGGTGTTTTAGGAACCTGTGTTTCCGGGTTTTTAATCTTCTGTTGATTTTGATTCATTTGTTGATTTTGATTCATCGACAACTTACCTCCTTATTTTGTCCGGCTTTAGCTCCACTCGCAGAATATTTCTGAAACTATGGGCCCGGCACGAATGCTTATTGCAAATTATTCAGTGGCTGCTGCTGATTTGCATGCTCTCCTAAGTGACCGAGGAGCTGTTGGTAATGACGCTGATGCATCTGACCGCATTTTTCTGCTTCCGCTTTTAGCTCAGGATCCTGACATTGCTGGGCAAAAAAGTGAGCCTTCTTCGCGGAAAGTAAATTCCATGACATCATATCCGTTAAATAAAGGGAATCCTTTGTGGAGACCACTCCTGGCGGTTGCTGCATTCGCATTTGTTGGTTTTGCATGTTCATGTTTGGCATATTCAAATTTTGCTGCTGCATAGTGTACCCTCCTATTACATTGTTATCTTTTTACTTCATCGTTTGTATTGATTATTCTGGCTGTTCTTCTTATCGACATGAGCCCGTTCGTCTCCAGGCCCAGCATTTCCCTTCACACTGGCAGCACTTACGCCGGCGTTAGAAGGGTTCCTTTTCATTTTTGCCATCGTTATCACCTCAATTATTAGCTTACCCAGACGCAGGAAAATATGAAGCTAAAAAAATGTTCAAAAAAATTTTAAAATTCCGCGTTTATTGATTGCACAAATTTTCTAAATATTTTATAGTAATTAGTAACAAGAACTCATTCATTAATAAATGAAAATTTTTTGCTGAAAAAATGAATGAGTATTCATTCAAATTTGAAGGGGGAGACAATGTTGAACCAATTGATAAAAAAAGTAGCTGTCCTTGGATCAGGAGTAATGGGCTCAGGAATCGCTGCACACTTAGCAAATATCGGTATTCCGACCCTATTGTTGGATATCGTCCCACGGGAATTAACGAAAGAAGAGGAAGCTAAAGGACTGACATTAGCCGATAAACAAGTGCGAAATCGCATCAGTGCAACGAATATCCAAAAACTTTTAAAGCAAAAGCCTGCACCATTAACAGCGAAGAAAAATCTGGCCCTGATAGAAGCGGGTAATCTTGAGGATGATCTTGTCAAACTGAACGATGTAGATTGGGTAATTGAGGTAGTAGTCGAAAACCTTAACGTCAAGAAACAGGTTTTTGAAAAAGTGGACCAATATCGCAAACCAGGCAGCATTATTAGTTCTAATACGTCTGGAATCTCCGTCGAGGCGATGGTAGAAGGAAGATCCGATGATTTCAAAAAGCATTTCTTAGGAACACACTTCTTTAATCCACCTCGTTATCTGAAATTACTTGAAGTGATTCCGACACAATATACGTCACAAGAAGTTCTTTCCTTTATGAAGACCTTTGGTGAAGATGTGCTGGGAAAAGGTGTGGTTCAGGCTAAAGACACCCCCAACTTTATTGCCAACCGTATCGGCACCTATGGCCTTCTCGTGACCGTTCGAGAGATGTTAAAAGCGGGCCTAAGTGTGGGTGAAGTTGACTCTATCACTGGACCACTGATTGGCAGGGCCAAGAGCGCAACCTTCCGAACACTTGATGTCGTTGGGTTAGATACCTTCTACCATGTTGCCGGTAATGTGTACGAACAGGTGGAAGGCAGCGAGAAAGAAGTTTTTGAAGTACCTGCCTTCTTGAAAGCAATGGTGGATAAGGGCTGGCTCGGAAGTAAGTCTGGGCAAGGGTTCTTTTTGAAAAAAGGAAAAGAAATTCTGGAGTTGGATCCGACAACATTAGAGTATGGACCACGAAAGAAATTAACAACACCTTCCATTCAATTAGCGAAACAAGAAAAAGGAACAGCCAATAAATTGAAAGCGCTTGTATACACTGAAGACCAGGCAGGAAAGTTTTTGTGGAATACCTTCAGTGCATCCTTTGTATACTCCGCTGAGTTACTTGGAGTAATTGCTGACGACATCGTCGCCATTGACAGCGCGATGAAATGGGGCTTTGGCTGGGATATGGGCCCGTTTGAAGCATGGGATGCAATTGGCGTTGAAAGGTCTGTTCAAAAGATGAAAGAAGCGGGCATGGATGTTCCAGAATGGGTGACTGACATGCTTGAGAAGGGACATTCAACCTTTTACTTAGAAGAGAATGGGGAGCAGTTCTTCTATCAAAACGGGCAATATCGACTTGTCGAATACAATCCAAAGGTTATCGACCTGAAAAAAATTAAGAAACAAAAAGGGGTTATTAAAAAGAACAGTGGCGCCAGTTTAATTGACTTAGGCGACGGGGTGGCACTGTTAGAATTCCATTCACCAAACAATGCGATTGGTCTCGATATCGTGCAAATGATTAATTATGCAGTTGATGAAGTCGAGAAGAATTATAAAGGCCTTGTCATTGGCAATCAAGGGAAAAATTTCTGTGTCGGGGCCAACCTGGCGATGATGTTAATGGAAGTGCAAGATGATAATATCTACGAGCTGGATCTGATCGTCCGTCACCTGCACAGTGCCTTGTTAAAAGTAAAATACAGCTCTAAACCAGTTGTTGCTGCCCCATTTGGAATGACACTTGGTGGTGGTGCAGAAGTTTGCCTACCTACAGCGCACATTCAAGCATCATCCGAAACCTATATGGGTCTTGTTGAAGTGGGGGTCGGGTTACTACCTGGCGGAGGCGGAAACAAAGAGCTTTATATGAAGCATTTAGAAAACCGGCCAAATGGCGTTCCATTTGATTTGCAAACGATCGCCAATAAAGTGTTCGAAACGATCGCAACAGCAAAGGTGTCTACATCTGCGGATGAAGCACGCGAAAATAATTTCTTAGACTCTTCAGATGGGATCAGTTTCAACAGTGATCATTTGATCTATGATGCGAAACAGGCGGTGCTCGCTTTACATGAAGCAGGCTATAAACCAAAGGTACGCAGAAAGGTTCCAGTCGTCGGTGAAACAGGGTATGCAACGCTATTACTCGGCGCGGAAGCAATGCGTTTGTCAGGCTTTATTTCTGAGCATGATTTAAAAATTGCTAAAAAAGTTGCTTACGTGATTGCCGGTGGCAAGGTTCCGTTTGGGACAGAAGTAGATGAACAATATTTATTAGATCTTGAAAGAGAAGCCTTCCTAGGCTTGATTGCCGAACCGAAATCACAGCAGCGCATGCAGCACATGCTTGTGAAGGGTAAACCGCTGCGTAACTAACAAACTGGGGTCAGACCCCCAATGCGTTAACGCAGTAACGTGGCGGGGGCCTGACCCCAAATAATAATTTAATAGAAAGCGAGGGAACTTGCATGAGAGAAGCGGTAATTGTTGCCGGAGCGCGGACCCCGGTAGGTAAGGCTAAGAAAGGAACGCTTGCCCATGTTCGTCCTGACGACATAGGAGCATTGGTTGTCAAAGAAACTTTAAAGCGTGCCGGAAATTATGAAGGAAATATCGATGATTTAATTATTGGCTGTGCCATGCCAGAAGCAGAACAAGGGAACAACATGGCACGAAATATCGGAGCATTAGCGGGTCTACCTTATACAGTCCCGGCTATCACCGTCAATCGGTTCTGTTCTTCGGGGCTACAAGCAATCGCCTATGCAGCGCAAGGGATTATGCTCGGACATACGGATACAGCTATCGCAGGTGGGGCAGAATCGATGAGCCTGATTCCGATGATGGGTCATGTCGTGCGCCCGAATATCAAACTAGCTGAAACAGCACCACAATATTACATGGGAATGGGGCATACAGCTGAACAGGTCGCCCAAAAATACGGTATTTCTCGTGAAGATCAGGATGCCTTTGCGGTTAGAAGCCATCAGCGTGCTGCTAAAGCGATTGCAGAAGGAAAATTTGTTGATGAAATTGTCCCAGTGGATGTAAGCATTCGTACGGTTGGAAATGATAATAAGTTGGTTGAAAAAACAATTCAATTTACTCAAGATGAGGGAGTTCGTCCTGATACCAATCTAGAAACTTTGGCAAAGCTTCGCCCAGCTTTTTCAGTAACTGGTTCGGTAACGGCCGGTAATGCCTCGCAAACAAGTGACGGGGCGGCTGCAGTGATGGTAATGGACCGTGAAAAAGCAGAATCATTAGGTCTCAAACCATTAGCTAAATTCCGATCATTTGCTGTAGGCGGCGTCCCACCTGAAATTATGGGGGTTGGACCTGTTGTAGCAATTCCGAAAGCCATTAAGCTTGCAGGTCTAGAGTTATCCGATATTAATTTATTTGAATTAAACGAAGCCTTTGCCTCACAATCACTGCAAGTTATTCGTGAACTTGGTCTAAATGAAGAAATCGTCAACGTGAACGGTGGAGCGATTGCCCTTGGTCATCCGCTAGGATGTACCGGAGCAAAATTAACGCTTTCACTTATCCACGAATTAAAACGCCGCAACGAACAATTTGGCGTTGTCACGATGTGTATCGGAGGAGGGATGGGTGCCGCTGGGGTATTTGAATTACTGTAAAAACAATCAAGGGACTTTTGTTTAAAGTCTCTGCCAATTAGGAGGAATTTATGATGACTGAAACAAAAAAGATTGTTAAAGGCGGAAGCTTTTTAATCGAAGATATTGCCTATCAAGATGTTTTTACTCCAGAAGACTTTACCGATGAGCATTTAATGATTGCCAAAACAACAGAAGAATTTATTGAGAACGAAGTAGTTCCCCAAGTGGAATATTTGGAAAATCATGAATTTGATCGGACTGTGAAACTACTCAAGAAAGCTGGGGAGCTTGGACTTTTAGCGGCTGACGTCCCTGAGGAATATGAAGGCTTGGGCTTAGATAAGGTGACATCATCCCTTATAACTGAAAAAATGGCGGGATCTGGTGGTTTTTCTTTATCGCACGGGGCACATGTTGGGATCGGTTCCCTGCCAATCGTGTTATTCGGAAATGAAGAACAAAAAAATCGATACCTTCCATTGCTGGCATCTGGTGAAAAACTAGCCGCTTATGCGTTAACGGAGCCGGGCTCAGGATCAGATGCACTCGGTGCCAGAACAACTGCAAGATTGAATGCAGAAGGCACACACTATATCCTTAACGGTGAAAAGCAATGGATTACCAATGCTGGGTTTGCAGATGTCTTTGTGGTTTATGCGAAAATTGATGGAGAAAAGTTTACGGCCTTTATCGTTGAAAAAACCTTCCCAGGAGTATCGACTGGTGCAGAAGAAAAGAAAATGGGAATCAAAAGCTCGTCTACTCGCACACTCATTTTAGAGGATGTCGCCGTGCCAATAGGAAATTTACTTGGCGAAATCGGAAAAGGTCATGTGATTGCCTTTAACATTTTAAACATTGGTCGTTATAAATTAGGAGTGGGCAGTGTCGGCGGTTCGAAAAAGGCATTTGAGTTAACCGTTAAATATGCAAATGGTCGTCAACAGTTCAAGACGCCAATTTCCCAATTCAACTTAACGAAAGAAAAATTTGGTACGATGGCAGCCAAGATATACGCAGCTGAAAGCTCCGTCTACCGCACTATCGGCTTGTATGAAGAAAACCAAGGTAAGCTCTCTACAGAAGAATCCAAGGATATTAAATTACTGGCTAATTCGATTGCTGAATATGCAATTGAGTGCTCATTAAATAAATTTTTTGCCAGTGAAGTATTAGCCTATGTTACGGACGAAGGTGTGCAAATTCATGGCGGCTATGGCTTTATGCAAGAGTACCCAATTGAAAGGGCCTACCGTGATGCCCGTATCCAACGTATTTTTGAAGGAACAAATGAAATAAATCGCCTTCTTGTCCCTGGTACGCTTGTGAAAAAGGCACTGAAAGGGGAACTTCCATTATTCCAGAAAGCAATGGCACTTCAAGAAGAGTTAATGATGTTACTGCCAGAAGAGCCAGGTGATGAGCCACTTGCCCAAGAAAAATATCTTGTGAAAAATGCGAAAAAGATCGCCCTTCTTGCTGCAGGTTTAGCTGCTCAAAAATATGGTAAAGCCCTTGAAAGAGAGCAAGAAGTATTAGCGAACATTGCCGATCTTATCTCAAATGTGTACGCAATGGAATCTGTTGTCCTTCGTACGGAAAAGGCAATTGCTAAGGACGGATTAGAGAAGAGTAAGCAAAAACTTCTTTATACGCAAATCTTCTGCCAAGAAGCCTTCAATGAAATGGAAGCAACAGCAAAAGAATCGTTAGTAGCGATCGAGCAGGGCGATACACTGCGGATGATGTTGTCATCGCTCCGTAAATTTACACGTCATACTCCAATCAATGTCATTGCGAAAAAACGGGAAGCCGCCGATGTATTAATCGAAGCTGAACGCTTTATTGTCTAAACTAGAGGCTCCCTTCTTTGAAGGGGGCTTTATTAGATGTAAATTATCAAAATAATTTTCTGATCTACGGAAGGGTTTTTACGAAATTAGTCGAATTTTACTTATGAACAACTTTTAAAGCCTCATGTTAGGATTTTGAAAATTGTTATGGTAATATTCTATTGACGTGATGACGTTAATGATTTCTTTAGTAACAGGTGGTGAAACAAATGTCTCTAACTTTTTACTGGTATCCAAAATGCGGTACATGTCGAAATGCAAAGAAATGGTTGGATGCCCACCATCTATCCTATGAAGAAGTACATATTGTCGAAAATCCTCCATCTAAGGAAGAATTGCAGGGATTTTATCAAAAAAGTGGTTTGGAATTAAAGAAATTTTTTAATACAAGCGGAATGAAATATCGTGAATTAGGAATCAAAGATATGATGAAGACTGCAACAGAAGAAGAGTTACTTGAAATTCTGGCATCCGATGGGATGTTGATCAAAAGACCAATCTTAACAGATGGTAAGCAGGTCACTGTTGGCTTTAAAGAAGAAGAATATGAGAAAATGTGGCTATAGTCCCACTAACAAATGGTAATCGATTTATTTCGATGATAGATTATGAATAAGACAATGGAGGGATTTTTGCTAATGAGTATACCAAAAGAATTACGTTATTCTGAAGAACATGAATGGGTAAAGGTTGAAGGGGAAAACGTACGCGTTGGGATTACTGACTTTGCCCAACATGAATTAGGGGATATTGTATTTGTCGAGCTTCCAGAAGTGGGCGATGAAGTAACTGCCGATGAGCCATTTGGCAGCGTGGAATCCGTTAAGACCGTTTCTGAACTTTATGCACCAATAAGTGGAAAAGTAGTCGCTGTGAATGAAGATTTAAGCGATAGCCCTGAATTTGTAAACGAATCTCCATATGAAAAAGCATGGATGATTGAGATTGAGCCATCTAATTCCGCTGAGATTGACAATCTAATGACCGCTGAACAATATGAAGAAATGACCAAAGAAAATTAACGATTGTCGTGGCACCTATTAAAGGGTGCCTTTTTT
>NZ_CCAS010000044.1 GCF_000612625.1 Neobacillus jeddahensis | reverse complement strand
AAAATTCGCCCGCCACACTGTCCCCGACAATAATGATGGTGAAAATGGTAATTAAAATCATCAGACCGGCTGAACCGTTCACGCCATCCCACAACGTGCCGTCTGTCGAGCGAATATTATGCTTCAAGTGATAGTTGTTGACGGCAAGCTGTTCCTGATAGAATGCTCGGTCCTCTTCTCCCAGCTTGGGCTGCTTCAGAATTTCGCTATATTGCTTCGTCTCCTGCTGCAGTTCTGCCCGCCAGCCTTCACCTTGCGCCTTTTTTCCATCGGAATGCCATTCGATGATGTTGACAAAAAGTACCAAAGCGGCCATCAGTCCGACGAGGATCCACGTTCGCACCCGCCGGTATATCTTCATGTTTTCATTGAGTACTAGATTAACCAATTTGGCCACCTCCTGTTATTTCCAAGAATCGATCCTCTAGAGACTGGCTAACCATTTGGACACCATAGAGGCGAATATCGTTCTGCATCAGCCCTAACAGAATATCCGGGATGCATTCCCGCTCGGTTGCGATCTCGATGATTCCCTCCGGAGTCAGTTTGGCCTCCTGGACCGCAGCCATCTTCCTCAGCGTCACCAAAGCCTGTTCCGGTGGTTGTGCTTGGATTTGATATGTTTGAACTTTGTCGTTCCCCCGGGTAAAATGCTGTACCGGCATGACATTGACCAACTTGCCTTGCTGGAGGATGGCGACGCGGTCGCACATGAGCTCCATCTCGGACAACAGATGGCTGGAGACAATAACGGTGGTACCTTCTGTACGGGTCAAATGCCGCAAATAATCACGTAGCTCGCGAATCCCCGCCGGGTCAAGACCGTTCGTTGGCTCATCGAGAATGAGCAGGGATGGCCGATGTAGCAGTGCCTGGGCGACTCCGAGACGCTGGCGCATGCCGAGCGAGTACTTTTTGACTTTGTCATGGATGCGGGTTTCCAGCTTGACCAGCGCCACCACTTCATCAATTCGTTCCTTGGTTACCCCTGGCACCATGCGGGCGTAGTGAACGAGGTTATGGTACCCACTCAGATACTTGTACATTTCTGGACTTTCCACGATGGCACCGACGTGGCGGATCGCTTGCTCAAATTCGGTTTTGATATTTTTCCCCTTAATCAAAATCTGCCCCTTGGTAATCGACATTAATCCGACAATCATGCGGATGGTGGTGGTTTTACCGGCCCCATTTGGACCAAGGAAGCCGAAAATTTCGCCTTGTGGTACGTCAAATGTCAGATCATCGATGAGGGTCGTCCGGCCAATTCGTTTGGTCACATGACTTAAGCTGATGATAGGTTCGCTATTCATACATATTCTCCTTTAATGATAGATTTGGAAATGGCAGGCACTCTAAAGCCTTACAAATAGGACTTCATTTTATAGTGAGTTTCACTTAAAGAAATAACTTCAATGTCGGTACAATAAAAGTGTAAGGTATCATCCTCGTAGTCTATTACTTCATACTTCTTGTTTTCCCAACCTCGATCGCTGATATCATAAATCCCGATTGACAGTTGATGATAGATCCCGCCACTTTCAAAATCGATACTATTAGGGTTGTGGAAGCGAAAGCCGGCAATATATTGTTTGTCGTGATCCTTAATCAAAAAATCTATGTCGAGAAAACAATGATCTTCAAAGGACCTATTTTGAAAGTTCAAAAAGAATTTATCTATAAACTCTATATTTTGGAATGAAAAATCGTTTATTTTATCCGTGATCAGGCTCATATTTTTTATCAATTTGAATCCCTCCTTGGTCATCTTCCTTTTTATAAAAATGGACTGGTCCATACCTTTCGAGAAGAGCAGGGGCCCATTTGATGTCTTGCTTAGTTGGTGTCTTTGTCCCGTTTGTATTCTAAAATATCTCCAGGTTGGCAGTCTAAAGCCTTACAGATGGCCTCTAAAGTGGATAAGCGGATCGCTTTTGCCTTTCCATTTTTCAGGATCGAAAGGTTTGCCATCGTGATTCCAACCCGCTCTGAAAGTTCGGTTACGCTCATTTTCCTTTTCGCTAGCATCACATCTATGTTGATTATCATGGCCATTGTGATCACCTCAAACGATTAAGTCATTTTCTGATTTTATATCAATTGCTTCTTGTAAAAGTCGTTGAAGAACGGCAGCGAAGACTGCAATGACGATGGAAGCAAAGATAGGGACCATGCCGATGATGAGGAGGCCGGGTGCATCGTCAAGTTCTGCGACGAGATAAATAAATGGCAAAATGACCATAAACAAACCACTGATCGTTAGGGCGCAGAATTTGATCTTCTTTAGCGCTGTAACAGACCATTCCGAGAAAGCTTGGTTCTTGTCGATATAGCTTAACAGTTTAAAAGCCTGATACAATGCAACGAAAAACGGTATCACTGCCAGATACACACCGATTAAAATCGGATATAGTATATGGTCATAATCTGGATTGAATGGATGATGTGCTAACCAAGGCAGGCCAAATATACATAAAGCGAGAACAGGAGTTCCCATCAGAATAACCGCTATCTTTAAAAAGAGTGTTGACCCTCGTTTCATAAAAAGCACCTCACAAAATTTTCGTCAAATTGATTATAAGATAAAATTTATCGAATTACAATAAATTATTTCTTTGTTTTAATATTTTATTATTGATTTAATTGCTCTTAGCAAAATAAAAAGCACTCCTCTTCAAAGGAATGCTCGATTTGGCCAGGGGTGCCAGGGGTGGCCAGGTGGCCAGGGGGACGGTTCTGGTGGTTCTTTTTACTCCGTAGTCAGAACAAATTTGAGCCAGAAGAACCGTCCCTATGGCTCCTGCTGTTTTGTTGTATAAAATTTCACAAAGAACCTTGTCATCCCATAAGCAATCATTGCGATGAAAATATCTATAAAAAGCATATGAACAATTGTTAGTCCCTTTGCCAAGGAAACGAGTCCTATCACCTTCTCAATGGGTGCAAAACCAAAGGAAAATACAGCACTTAATCCCGAGGCCCATACAAGAAAATTCTTATCATGTTTGGTGCAGTATTGGTATACAAACATAAATGAAACAGGTAGTAGGGATGCTGTTAATCCTAAACCTTGTGGTAAGAATGGCAATACGAAGTAGTAATGGTCTATAAAACCTTGTCTTATAAGTGAGAGATCTGTATATGTCCATAACATATGTACTGTATAGCCAAAGAAAAGAATTTCAAGGGTTCTCCTTCGGTCAAGCTTAATCAAAAGCACAATCAATGGAGCAAGCAAGCAGACTAGGATGACCCAAAACTGCCAGTTTCCCCAGTCAGAATATTGATGCCAATAAGAATGCATTAACGAAGTAACCTTCTCGCTCGCCTTGTTTATTTCATTCCAGTACTGTTTTCCTGACATGCTAACTCCTCCTGCCTAACCGGTGAAAAGCCACCTATATCCATGTAACAGGCAGCTTGGCTTACAATGTACCATTCTTGTGCTCAACTAGTCGCTGCAGGTTCATTGCATACTATATTAAATTATCCAAGCTCCTTGCCTTTATACAAAAGAAATCAAAAAGTGCCAAGGGGACGGTTCTGGCGGCTTTTTTTCAAAAATAGATTGTCATTTGTGCCGGGAGAAACGTCCCCATGGCTCCCCATGGCTCAGTGTTCATTATAATGTGTCGATGAATATTTTATAAAGAACAAAATAGTGAGATAATTGGAGTAAATTGGTGGAATTATTACTTTATTTCGTTATTTTGCCAAAATTCAGGGAAATTAGCGGTTTTATTTCTATATATCGATACAATATAATGAACTCATCGGTTCAATATAACGAACAACCGACAGTGAAATAAAGAGGGAGGGTGGTGAAAATTAAGAGAATCGTAGCAGGTCTTCTATTCCTCATTATGTTATTAGGTATGGGAACTACATATGCTTTTTCAGATGCAGGCGAAGCAATTTCTAATTGGTATGATCAGGCCTTTTTAGAGAGTAGTAACAAAATAGAAGAAGAAGTAATGCTAGAGATTGATTCTCCAGTAGAAGAGTTTTTGAGTGATATTCAAATCGCTGCAAAAACTACTGAGAATCAATTAAAGGATTTTCAATCGAAAATAACTGCCGATTCAGAGGTAAAAATGAAAGAACATAATCAACAGTATATCCAGCAGCTGCAAGTGTCAAAGGAAAAGCTTGCACAACAAAATCAGCAGGATATGGAACTTTATAAGGAACAAGTAAAACAGAGAGAAGTAAATCAGGTAACACAGGATACAGAAGCTATTCTAGTAGATTTATTAGATGGTGAAGAGTAATGAAACTGAGCCTGTCTAATGACAGAGTTCTTTAATAAAAATAAACCCAAATTTGAAAGGATGGAATCTTATCATGAAATCAATCAAAACAAAAATCGTAACAGGTGTTGTAACAGTGGGACTATTATCTGGCGTGGGAGCAGCGTTTGCAGCTACAGATGCAGGGACACAATTACAGAATTGGTATAATGGTCAATTTGGGAGATCAGCTGTAACAATCCAAAATGGAGTTGTGAACCATGTGGCTGGCAAAGTTGGGGCCCTTCAAGCCGAATATAATGGTGTAAAAGGTAATGTGACAAACCAAATCAATGGTGAAAGAGACGCTCAAGTTACAGCAAGCACTTCAGAGATTAATGCAGCAAAAAGTAAGTATATTGATCAAGTAACCGCTAAAAAGGCCACACTTTCCAATGGAATGGCAGCTCAGTTCGATGACATCTCTGCTTTTGCAAACTCTGTAATTAATCAAGCGGGGGTTGTAGCGCAAAATTACGCAAATGACGAATTAACTAAATTAGCAAAGGATAAGGGTGATGCTGCCATAACAAGTGTAAACACTCAGTTAACAGCTGCCCAGACCAAAGCTAAAGGCGAACTTGAAACTGCGATTACAAATGCCAAACATGATTTAACTGTTCAATTAGCTGGTGAAACACAAGCAACGACTCAAGAAATCAATAATGCAATCGATGCCAAAATTGGAGAGCTTCGTACATTAATTACTAATAAAGCTCAAGAGTTAGTCGATGCTCAAAAAACACTCATTCAAAATAAAGCAGATGAATTAGAAAGTGCAGCAAAAACAGAACTTGACAATGTTGTAAAAGGAATCTAATTCATAAAAACGTGAATCTATCAGAGCTAATCATAGCTCTGATAGATTTTTAAAAATATGGAGGGCGTTTAAAATGACCAGGAAAGAAAAATTTAAAAAAAAGCATCATTTTAGCTTGAAGTTTCTGATTGGAGTTCTGCTTTTAAGTGGCACAATTGTAGGGAATATCGGGGTGGCCTTTGCTGATCAAGACATTCCTTCCCTTTTATCCAATTGGTTTACCAACAAAGGGAATGAATCGATACGTTCCATTGAAAACGCAATTATGACCGAAAAAGAACAACAAAAGGCGCGTTTAAAGGAAGAACTGCAATCGGAATTAGATCAATCTGCGCAACAATTGGAGCAATATACGGAGGTAGAGAAGCAGAAAAGAATAACTGCCTTACAGGAATACGCTAATCAACTGATCGAGGATATGAAATTGGACAATAATGCTGAGGAAAAACAAATAATTTCTGCAGAAATGGACAAGGAAATTCAAAAGACCATAAAGGAATTAGAAAAAATTAAATCAAAGGGAAAATAAAAAATCTAAAACGAGGTAAATAACGAGATGAGAGTATATGTACCGGACCAAATAGTAAATGAACACGTAAAAAGTCAAAGAAGTTCAAAATCCATTGTTGGATGGATTCCATTCACGATTATAATCATCCTATTATTTTTCATCTTTCGCTTTGCCATCGGAATCGAGATCATTAATGGGCACTCCATGAATCCCACGATAGAAAATAAGAGTGTTTTATTTGTCAATAAGATCTTTTTCACCCCGAAAAGAGGGGACATTGTGGTTATAAAGGACCCTCATGGCTACAATATTATCAAACGGATTATCGGCATGCCTAATGATAAAGTTATCATTACGAATGGAATCATCTCCGTGAATGGTCAGCCTCTCAAGGAAAACTATACAAGAGGTGAGTCCGTTGATGTCCCTGAAGTAATCGTGCCAGGAGGAGAAGTTTTTGTTGTGGGGGATAATCGTTCCGCTGGGGAAAGCTTAGACAGCCGCGACCCTAATGTTCGAACCTTTTCGATACAAGCTATTTCTGGAAAAGCCGTATTTTCACTATACCCTTTTCATAGCTTACATTGATCTGAAACCAGGTGAGCCAGGTGAGCCAGGGGGACGGTTCTCCTGGTATCTTTTTAGAATTTTTTCTAATGGCTTGATATCCTTGGACGAACGAAGGAATTAGTTTTGGTGTCTGCTACCCCCAGTATTTTGTCGAGATTCCCATGTTGTCTGGCACCTGCTCATCTAAAGTACTGTGGGTGAGGCGGCTGATACTAAATCAATTCACACCGCAAAAGTAAGAGCCACTTTGCTCTTACTTTTTTCGTGGTTAATCCAGGCTAATGCTCTGCGCTCCCAAATGTTGTAGGTAGTGACCGTGGCAAGGCGGGATTACCCTTTTTGTGCCACGAGAACCGTCCCCATGGTCGGAAATAATTGACAACTATTGTGTATTAATCATATAATACACCTATAGTGTATGAACTACTTAATACACACACTTTTGTGAAGTGACTTAAAAGGTCTTATAGGAGCTGTTTCGATGAATGTAAATTTTAATAATCGTGATCCGGTCTATTTGCAGATTGTTCGTTATTTTAAAGAAAAAATCGCCATTGGTGAATTGGAGCCTGGAGAGGAAATCCCATCGAGACGTGAGTTGGCCAATCAGATGAAGGTGAATCCTAATACCGCGCAACGGGCGTATAAGGAAATGGAGGAGCAGGGGTTGATTTATACGGAAAAGAACCATCCAAGTAAGATCACAACCGATCAGAACATATTAGGTCAGGTGAGAAATGAGCTGCTTGTCGAAGCCGTAGATGTGTTTGTGACGTCTGTTCGTTCCATTAATGTTCCAGTCGAGGAGCTGCTCGACTTGGTGAGGGTAAAGTACACGGCTAACGATGATAAGGAGGCGTAACCATGATAGAAGTAAAAGCAGTTGAAAAGAAATTCGGACGTAAGAAAATATTAAAAGGCGTATCGTTTACGGCGAACAAGGGAGAAATCACTTGTTTAATTGGCATCAATGGAGTGGGGAAGACGACGATTTTGAATGCGATTATGGCGCTGACCCCAATTAATAAGGGAGAGATTTTAATAGACGGAAAGCCGCTAGATAAGCATTCGTTTGAAAAAATCACCTTTATCCCAGATGCGATTACGATGCTCCCACAGATGACGATCGCCGAGGCGATGGAGTTTATGAAGGACTTTTATACGTGTTGGAATCAGGAACGGGCCACCGAATTACTAGGTTTTTTCCGATTAAACCAAAGCGACCGAATTTCTTCCTTATCAAAAGGAAATACGGCCAAGGTGAATCTGTTACTTGGTTTAGCCCTTGATGTGGATTATGTCTTAATGGACGAGCCGTTTTCTGGGATCGACATGTTTAGTCGTGAGGAAATTGCCAATGTGTTCACCAGTCATTTGATTGAAAATCGCGGTGTCATCATTACGACACACGAAGTTGGCGATATTGAGCATTTAATCGATAAGGTCGTTCTACTAGATAACGGACTGGTGACAAAGGAATTCAGTGCGGAAGAGGCACGGGAAAACGAAGGAAAGTCTGTCATTGATGTAATGAGAGAGGTGTACCATAGATGAAAAATTACTTGAAGCTAGTAAACTTTGAATTTAACCGGGTTGCCAAACTATTTGTTGTCTTACTTGGAATCACACTTGTGATCCAGATGGTCGGCGTGATCGTTCTATCAAAAGAATATCTAAATATGGCAAATGAAAAAATCTATGAAGACATGATGACGAAAATAGAGTTTCTTGAAAATTTTGGAAAAATGAATTTTTCACAGATTGTCAGAAGCATTTGGTTTTTCGGCCCGATCGGGCTATGTGCGGCTGGAGTGGGCTTCTATATCTTTCTTATTTGGTATCGTGATTGGGTGGGGAAGAATACCTTTATTTATCGATTATTAATGCTCCCTACTACAAGGCTGAATATCTTCTATGCAAAGATTACGAACATTTTGATCCTGACATTTGGTCTCGTTGCCTTTCAACTGATAATAATGCCGATTGAGATGCTAGTGATGAAAGGCATGGTGCCAACTGAATTTAGAAGTGATATGGGCTTGAACAAAATTATCGCTGTCATGCCTGAATTAAGCATCATCATTCCAAGGAGTCTTATTGAACTGATTTTATATTATGGAGCGGGTGTGTTGGCGGTTGCGATTCTCTTTACCGCGATCTTAATGGAAAGAAGTTTTAAATGGAAAGGGATTTTGGTTGGTCTTCTATATAGTGCCATCGCTGTAGTCTTTATGATCCTGCCCTTATTATTACAAGAGTTTGTTTTCAATGGTTTCTTTTACCCGATTGAATTGTTGGGGATAGAAATCGTAATGGGCGTGATGGTTCTCACGGCATCTGTTTGGCTCAGTCGTTTCCTATTAATGAAGAAGATCACCGTATAAGGAGTGTTAAAAATGAAAAAATACTGGAAATCGATTGCGATCCTCGTTGTGATTTTACTTAGTTTAGGAACGTACTATGTTAATGCGGCGATGTCTGCTGAGCATTACCCTGAGTTTGTGATTCGAACATTAAGTGGAGATGCGAATGAGATCCGACCGTTGGTGCTAGACAGTTCATATGCAGCAGATACTTCCACAAGGAGTTATACGTATACGAGTTTAAAAATTAATGCGGATGGATCTACCTATAATAATAGCTCTTTTCTAGATCAGCTCATCGGTCAGCCCCCGACATTGATCAAGTCGTTGCGAAAGGAATATCCTACCTTCATGCGTGGCAAGGATCCATTTGCGGACTATTTCTTTGAGAACAAGGAGTACTTGGCCTATGCAGATGTAAAGTATGGTACGTTAAGCTCAAGAAATTATAAGTTTGATATAGCTGTACTAAACAAAAAAGATGAAAAAACAAACTCCTTCAAGGTCGAGGTTCCAAATGAAAAGGGACTGGAAAATGTTTCTGTGGAGGATGTGCAGATGGTAGATGGTGTGTTATACCTTATCACCCATAATATGATGAGAGATCAAGAGGATCTCCATGACGAGAAACATATCTATATCATTGATCAGGGAAATCAGAAAATTAGCAACCACGAAGCGATTATTCAGGTTCCGGAACAGCAAGATAATCTCCGAACCGACCTACAATTCATTAGAACCAGCCCTACCAAAGCGAATGACCATCTTTTCATTCTAAAAACGGAAAAAAAGATGATTGAAGATACGGAATCGACGAGGGAAGAAGTGGTTGGTCAGGAAGTGATTTCCTACAATATTGCAATGAAAGAAACAGAAAAAATCAATGTGCCAGACTTAAAATTGGATGAGAACCAACTTAGCTTTGCTGATGAATCTACCATTTATTTCATGACGTTGGATGGCGAAGAGCTCGTGGTGACTCCTTATAGTTTAATGGATGACCAAGTTGGTCAGGCATATCGGATCCAGCTATCTGGTGAAGACGGTATGGCATATGCATACATGACCACTGTAAAAGCTGGTAAACTCTATATTGTTTCCGCGCAAATGACGCCAAAAATCGGTGCAGATGTCATCGTTGCTGATGCGCATTCAGGGAAGACACTTTTTAAAGGTCAAATCGCTTTAAAGGACGCATCGAAGGAAAAGGGAAATTTCGAGTTATATATGAATGAGATGTTTGTGGATTGAGAGACGGGCCATGGGGACGGTTCTGATGGCTCTTTTGGGCCATGGGGACGGTTCTGATGGCTTTTTTTTCACTCCGAAGTTAGCACAAACTAGATTATTTGAGCCAGGAGAACCGTCCCCCTGGTTTCTACTTGAATAAATATATCATATCTTGTTATACTTAGTATGAGTTAGGATAAATGAAGCTAAGGGTGAGTTGCTATTAAAAATGAACCTCTGTATCAACAAATAAAAAATAAAGTTAAAGAGCAAATACAATCTGGCGAATTGCGGGTAGGTGATCGTGTTCCCTCTGAAAAAGAGTTAACAGAGAAATTTCATGTTAGTCAGATTACGACGAAACATGCACTTGCAGGCCTAGCAGAAGAAGGAATAGTAGAAAGGATTAAGGGGAAAGGTACTTTTGTTTGTGAAAGCAGCCTAACGGCAACCAACAGTCAACCGTATCACCAAAACGGATTAATTGGACTTATTCTTCCAAGTATGAAAACAAGGATTGATCAAGAGCTGGTTAATTATATTGAAAAATATGTTTCGCAGAATGGTCATAACTTAATTATAAAGATCACTAGAGAATCTCAATTTGCAGAAGCAGATGCGATAGAGATGTTCCGAAACATGGATGTTAAGGGCATGATCATTTTTCCTACAGAAAAAGAGACATATAATGAAGCGGTGCTCAGACTATCGTTAGATAAATTTCCGTTTGTGTTAATTGATCGGTATATGGAAAATATTTTAACGTATAGTGTGACCTCTGAAAATGAGGCTGGGACCCTCGAAGCGATCTCATACTTATTAAATAAAGGACATAAAAATATTGGGCTTGTTTCACCCATTATTACAAACACCGTAACGAACGAGAGAGCCAAGGGATTTGAACAGGCCTTTTTAAAAAGGAGAACAACCATTGATAAAAATCTTTGGCTGACATTAAACTTCAATGATATTTCTCCTAATAAAACACCAAAATTAATTAAAGAATTTCTAGTGAGTAAACCGGCTATGACCGCTGTGTTTACCATGAATGCTGAATTAGCCTTGTATACACATTGGGCGATTCATTCTCTAAAGGTTGAAACGGGCCGAGACGTTGAATTGCTCACTTTTGATCCGCCAGGGATAACAGGAGTGACGTTTATCAAGCAGGATATTGCTGAATGTAGTAAAAAAACGGTGGATCTACTTTTAGAACAAATTGAGGGTACGTATAATCCGAAAAGAATTTTCGTACCGGTTACACTTAAATTAAGTGAAAATGTAGAAATGTTAGAGACAATCTTAACATAGGTAGTGTCGCTTTATGCAGTAAGATCGTTCGGATATTGAGGTTAATAAAAAGAAAAGGCCCAAGCTACACTATTGTAGTTTGGGTTTCATTTTGTCATCATTCTTTAATGATTTGAGCTAAAAGGTATATTTTATACTAACCTTAGTATATTAATGTTTTAGTGCATACTATAATATTTAAATGTAAGCACTTCCAATATCTTAATTTATCACTTCTATTTAAAGGAGAAAAATAGAATGACAGAAAATAGTGTGCCAAGAAAAGAGTATCCTCGCCCCCATTTTGAAAGGGCAGAATGGCTGAATTTAAATGGGGAGTGGAATTTTCAATTTGATCGAGAAAACAAAGGGGAAAAGGAAAAATGGTACAAGAATTCAAATTTTGATCGAAAAATCATTGTTCCTTTTACATATGAAACGAGTGCAAGCGGTATTGGGGAGGAAGTGTTCTGCCCTACTATCTGGTATCAAAAAAGCTTAATCATTCCTAGTGAATACGAAAAAAAGGAAATAGTCCTTCATTTCGAAGCAGCCGATTATATAACGAAGGTATGGGTAAATGGAACTTTTGTTGGAAAAAACAAGGGTGGTCAAATCGCCTTTTCTTTTCCGATCACTGATTACTTAGATGAGTCCAATGAATTAAACATTGTGGTGAAAATTGAAGATAGTCAAAGCTGCTTTCAGCCAAGAGGGAAACAAAGATGGCTGGATCAAAGTTATGAATGCTGGTATGTGCAAACGACAGGGATTTGGCAGACTGTCTGGCTTGAGTTTTTAGGTGAAACGCATCTCCATGCAGTCAAAATAACGCCAGATATAGATACAGAATCTGTCGAGTTTACTTATGACGTAACAGGGGACTTGAATCAGCCCTTAGTGCTACAAACATCCATCCTTTTTAACGGTCATCCCATTAAATCATTTGATCAAACCGTAAGTCGTGCAAATCAAACCTTTTCGGTTACTATTGCAAGTGAATTTCATCATTGGAGGGTAGTCCATTGGAGTCCGCAATCTCCTAACCTTTATGATGTGGAGTTTACATTATATAAGCAAGGTAAAGTAGTTGATCAGGTAAAGTCCTATTTTGGGATGAGGAAGATCTCTATCGAAAATGGGAGAGTATTGCTTAATAATATTCCACTTTATCAAAGGCTCATTTTAGACCAGGGATATTGGAAAGAGTCCCATTTAACCCCACCTTCAGAAGCAGCGATTATTGAGGATATTGATCGGACCTTAGAGATGGGCTTTAACGGAGTAAGAAAGCATATGAAGGTCGAGGATCAACGTTATCTTTATTGGGCAGATAAAAAAGGTTTGCTTGTATGGTCGGAAATGGCTGCAACGTACGAGTTTTCAGATGAGGCGATTCAAAATTTTACAGAGGAATGGATCGAGGTTGTTAAACAACATTACAATCACCCCTGCATCATTACATGGACGCCGTTTAATGAATCATGGGGCGTGAAGAATATTTATACCAATGTAAAACAGCAAAAATTTACAGAGGGAATCTATCATCTGACAAAAGCTATTGATAGTATGAGACCTGTTATTGTAAACGATGGCTGGGAGCATACCATTTCAGATATTATTTCCTTACATGATTATGTAGAATACGGTGATGAATTTTTAAAAAGATATATGGATAAAGAAAAAGTGGTGAATAACCATATAGCATTTAATAAATCTAAGCATGCGATGGCACAGGGCTATCCATATAATGGTCAGCCGATCATTATAAGTGAATATGGTGGAATTGCCTTCAATTCTGAAAAGGGTTGGGGCTATGGTAATCAAGTAACGAGTGAAGAAGACTTCCTACATCGTTATGAATCTATTACTCAAGCTATTCGAGATACTTCCTATATTAGTGGGTTTTGTTATACACAACTAACGGATGTGCAGCAAGAGGTGAATGGTTTACTAACAGAAGAGAGAGTCCCAAAGGTAGACTTAAGTAAAATCAACACCATGAATGTAAATAATTTCAATCGGTAAAGGAGAAATTTATGGCATTTCGACAAGAATATCCTCGTCCACAATTCATAAGAAGCGAATGGTTTAGTCTAAACGGTGAATGGGATTTTGAATTTGATGATCAGAATATGGGATTAGAAGAAAAATGGTTTGAGAATGATAGGGAGTTCAAGCAAAAAATAAATGTCCCTTTTGTCTATCAAACTAAGCTTAGCGGAATCAATGATCATTCATTCCATGATTGGGTATGGTACCGGCGGGAATTCAAGATTCCTGATTCGATGGTCGGAAAGCAGTTGATTTTGCATTTTGGGGCAGTAGACTATCGGGCAATGGTTTTTGTAAATGGCAATTTGGTTGGCATGCATGAAGGCGGACACACACCATTCTCATTCGATATTACCAATTATTTAAAGGATGGAACGCAAGCGGTTGTTGTAAGAGTAGAAGATCCTTCTACAGAGGAAACGATTCCTCGAGGAAAGCAATACTGGATTGAACAATCAAGTGGAATTTGGTATACACGGACGACTGGAATTTGGCAGACCGTCTGGTTGGAGGCAGTGAATAAAACTCATATTCATAAGTTGAGATTCACTCCAGATATTGATCATGGCGATATTACGATTGATGTTGAATTAGCAGGAGACTACGCTGATAAATTTCTTGATATTGATATTACGTTTAAAGGCGAACAGGTAACGATTGATACTGTAAAAACACATGAAGGGTATGTAAAGAGATCTATTAATCTTTATAATAGGAAAATATTTAGAACAGGTTTCCATCATGAAGGCTGGAATTGGTCACCAGAAACTCCCAACTTATTCGATGTAGTGATTCGTTTGCGAGAACAAGGAGAAGTGCTGGATGAAATTACTTCTTACTTTGGGATGAGAAAAATTCATACTGAAAATGGCATGGTCTATCTAAACAACAAGCCCTATTATCAAAAACTAGTGCTCGATCAGGGATACTGGCCAGAAGGTCTATTAACGGCTCCGACAGAGCAAGATCTAAAGAAAGATATCGAACTATCAAAAGAAATGGGTTTTAATGGCTGCAGGAAGCATCAAAAGGTAGAGGATCCTCTATTTCTTTATTGGGCAGATACATTAGGTTTTATCGTTTGGGGAGAATGTGCCTCTGCTCCCTCTTATAGTGAAGAAGCCGTTGCCCGTCTAACAAACGAATGGTTTGAAATCATTCATCGAGACTACAATCATCCGTGTATTGTCACATGGGTTCCTTTAAATGAAAGCTGGGGCGTCCCTCTTATTGGTCATAATGAACAACAAAAGCACCACTCGGCAGCGATGTATCATTTAATCCATTCACTTGACCCAACAAGGTTAGTTATTTCGAATGATGGCTGGGAATTAACGAAGACTGATATTTGTGCGATTCATAATTATAATCATGGACATAAGAATGAGACTGAAAAGTACAATGAGTTTCGAAATTCTGTCTTAAATAAAGAAAGCTTACTTCATTCAAGACCATCAGGGCGAAAGATCTACACGAAAGGATTTAACCACTGTGGTGAGCCCATTCTGTTAACAGAGTTTGGCGGGATTGGTTATAAGATTGGTGATGAAAATGGCTGGGGTTATACCTCCGTTACGAATGAAGAGGATTATATAGCTGATTATGAACGAGTGATGAAAGCCATCTATGAATCCAATTCCTTGCATGGTTTCTGTTATACCCAATTAACGGATATTGAGCAGGAGATTAATGGTATATTAACGTACGATCGAACTCCAAAATGTGATTTACAAAGAATTCGAGAGATTAATAATAAGTGGCATGCGAGTGTTGTAAATTAGCTGTTTTATGCCAATCCAGGCTGAAAGTTTGATGGGTATAGCCCTTTTGCTTGAAAATCATCGAGATTCAAGCAAAAGGTAAAATATTTCTTTTACGATTAAAAAATAGGGGGAAAATCAATGAAGAAAAAAGCAGTAGTACTGTTCTCAATTCTTTTTGTGATTATGATGGCTTTGTCAGGTTGCAGTTCTTCTAGTTCTAGTTCTTCCGCTTCAACGAAAAACGAAATATTATATTGGAATCCGTTTACTGGGCCAGATGGCGAAAATATGAAACAAATTGTGAATGATTATAACAAGACGAATCCAAAATTTAAGGTCAAGAATGTATCGATTGCCGAGAATGATATGTATGCAAAAATTCCAACAGTTGTTAACTCAGGAAATGGTATTCCTGATGTGACAATTGTACATGCTGAGAGAATTAAACAGTTTGTCGATAATGGCATCTTAACAGCTTATGATGATTTATTGGCTGATTATCCTGAGATAAAAGCGGAAAACTATGTGCCGGCAGGATGGAATATTGGTGATCTTGAGGGCAGCAGATATAGTGTTCCATTAGATGTTCATAGTTTTGTTATGTATTACAATAAGGATTTGCTCCAAAAATATGCACCGCATGCACTTGATGATAACGTGATAACCTTTGATGAAATACGAGCAGCTGGAGAATTGTCGCAAAAAGATAAAATTACAGGGATTGGAATCACTTGGACTCGACCAATCTTTTTATCGATCTATCATCAACTTGGCGGAGATATCACAAGTGACGGTAAAACACCAACTCTTGATACACCAGAAGCGAAGAAAGCTTTAGAATTATTAAAAGGGTTAGTTGATGACAAAATAGCTAACAAGGATGGAGAAGACCCTGGTCAGTTATTCAAATCTGGTAAAGCGATTTTTTATCCAGAAGGTATTTGGATGCAAAATGGCGTAAAGGAAGCGAAAAAATTAAATTGGGGTTTAACCAATTTTCCGCAGATTTCACCTGATAAAATAGTAAACTGGACCTCCTCCCATCAATTCGTCATGCTAAAGGACAAAAATCGCTCAACAGAGAAGACGAAGGGAGTTATGGATTTTCTTAATTATGTAAGAGAACATTCATTGCCATGGGCTCAAGCAGGCCAAAATCCTGCTGCATTAGCTACATTAGAAAACCCAGAATATCAGCAATTGCCACAGTCATTTTTAATCAAAGATCCTGAAATGCAAAAGACGCTTAAAATCTTTGATTATAAGTATAATGGCTTTGTCGTCGAAGAGGTTGATAAGTTGGTCGGTGATGCAATCTATGGAAAACTAGCGATTGATAAAGGGTTAAAAGCGGCTCAAAAAGCAGTTGAGGATAAAATTGCAGCCAATAATAAAAAATAAGTTGGTTCATATGGATGATTAGCAGATTGGTAGAGAAATCCTTATAAGTGGATAAGGATTTCTCTCTCTATTCGATAACGAAAGAATAGGAGTAAACGTAATGATAAATACTGGAGTGAAAAAGGAATTAAGCATGACTGCAGAGCTAGAGAAAAATTTGGGTAAAAAACGTGCTAATCTTTCCCCCTATCTTTACATTGGACCACATCTAATTTTATTTGCAATCTTTTTTCTTTTTCCCACTTTATATGGTATTTATATATCATTTACCAACTGGGATTTAATAGGAACTCCCGAATTTGTAGGCTTTGCTAATTATAAAGAGATTTTGTTTAATCAAGATTCAACCTTCTACGATCAGCTCCGGAACGGCTTGGGGAACACCTTTAAATTTGTCCTTTTTACGGTTCCAGCTTGTATCATTGTTCCCTTACTTTTAGCTGCAGGTCTAAATACAAAACCAAAGGGTTTAAAGTTTTTTCAGGCATTATTTTATATGCCGACTCTGTTCTCGGTTTCCGCCGTCATGATTGTTTTTTCGATGCTATTTAGTGTTTCCTTCGGGCCCATCAATCATTATCTAAATGTCGAAACGAACTGGCTCGCTACCCAGCCATATGCCTGGATAACATTAGTTATTGTCACCATCTGGTGGACAATAGGTGCCAATATGATTATTTATCAGGCTGCACTTAACGGGATTTCAAAAGATTTATATGAGGCTGCTGCTATAGATGGAGCGAATAGTATTCAAAAATTTTTTAGGATTACTCTCCCAAGCATCAGAGCTCAATTATTATATACGGTCGTGATTACGACCATCGCACAATTTAATATTTATGGGCAGCCGCTCATGTTAACAAAAGGTGGACCAACAAGCTCGACTACCGTATTGTTAATGTATATTCAAAAGAACGCATTTGGCTCTGGGAATTCTATTGCTGGTATTGGGTCAGCAATGGCCGTCATCTTAGGGTTGTGTATAATGGTCGTTTCGGCCATTCAATTCTTCTTTTTAAGACAACGTGATTAGGAGGTGCTTACATTGGCGAAAAAAAGAACTGTAAAGTTTGTTTCTTTACTCTTTCTACTATTGATGTCTTTTATATGGATTGTGCCTTTACTGTATACGATTATTACCACATTCAAAAGTGAAGCCGATATTCAATCAAATGCCTTTACTATTCTACCCATCCATTGGGTGATTGGTAATTATCAGGATGTGCTTTTTGATAATACAAGTGCTCCTGTTGCCAAATGGTTTATGAACTCCCTTATTATCTCAGTATCGCAAACACTATTAGTAGTAGTCATTGTTTCACTAGCTGGGTATGGTTACTCCAGAATGAAATTTAAGGGAAGAGACGCGATCTTTGTTTTTTTAATGGCAACTATGATGTTTCCTGCAGTAGTCAATCTCATTCCGCTCTATAAAATTATTGATACATTAGGCTGGGTAAATAATAATTTAGCGATGATTGTTCCTGGAGCAACTGGAGTCTTTAATATTTTTCTAGTCAGACAGTTTATGCAGGGGATCCCTAAGGAATTTGATGAATCAGCAAGAGTGGACGGTGCTTCAGACTTTCAAATCTTTATTAAACTAGTATTGCCGATGATAAGGCCTGTATTGACGGTTGTAGCGTTGTTTACATTTACAGCGTCATGGAACGACTTCTTATGGCCATCCATTGTGTTTAATGATGTTGAAAAAATGCCGATTACACCGGGCTTACAATTGCTTCAGGGGATGTATTCGCTAGATATTGCCCACGCTTTAACCGGAGCGCTAGTAGCGATTATTCCAACCTTTATCCTTTATCTATTTACACAAAAATACTTTATGGAATCCCTTTCCTTGTCATCAGGGGTTAAAGGGTAATCCGTTCTCTTGTAAACAAAATTGTTAAGGAGGTTCAATATTGAATAGAAAAATAGAGAGAAGATTAGTGATGATCGGTTCCATATGGCAAATTGTATCGGGTCTCCTTACCATTTTTGTTTATGCATCATTTATAAAAAATGAAGGATTGAATTCTTCGTATAATACGTTAGCAAAACTAGAGGCAGCGCAATCCATTTTTGGCAGTTTATATATGTTTTCGGTTTCCTTTGGGATGCTATTTGTGATTCTGGGAGTAATAAACTTTATTTTGGCGAAAACCTTGAATGATCATAAAGTAGAGGTTAAAAAGCCTATTTGGTTTATCCTATTAGGGTTTGCCTCATATTTTGTGATGGACCTGATAGGAGCGTTCATGTTTCTGACGGCAGGAATTTTAGCATTAGCTAAAAATAAATCAATATCAAAGATACTGAACTCTCAATTGAAAATTCTATAATAGGTGATGAAAAACCCCTCCATTTTTTTAGCGGGTTTACTTGTGAGGTGCAAAACGGTAAATCACAGACCAAATCATATAAACTATACAGCTTAATTTACAGTCAAAAAGGCTTAGAGAGGCAAATTTCTAATCCTTTTTGACTAGGCATCCATAAGTTGTACAAATTCATTAGCCACTATATCGAGTTTGAAAAATAAGCGGAGAAATTCCACTTATTTTTCAAATAGCACTGAAAATAACTTAACAGACGGAAAAATTCCGACTATTGATTCGAAAAACCTGAAAATAAGGGATTTTGCTTTGCTTAACCGGAAATTCTCCGCTTAACTATCACTGGACACTCTATTAAGGATAAGATTTCTTATGTTTCCAAAAAATAATCCACAGACTAAATCAAAAAAAATTTACACACCCTTTAATAATTATTTCATACCCTGTGATTTACTATGTGAATTAGGACAAAATAGGAAATTAAAATTGGCTATAATGTTGATAAATCAATAAAAAACGCACTGTGAATTTTATCGTGAATTCCAGTGCGTTTTCATATGTGTTTTACAATGTTTGCACCTCTAAAGTAAACCCGTTACCATTTTTTGAGGATTTTTTTTAATGAAACAGTCTGTTGATTTGTAAAATTGCATGGGTGACCATGGTACACTTTATTTTAAGTCCTCTCCGTTACTCCCAATCGCTTTTTTATACCAATGGTAGCTATCTTTCAATAATCGCTTTTTGCTGCCGGTACCGTAATCATCTTGGTCTACGTAGATGAAGCCATAGCGTTTGGACATTTCAGATGACGAGCAGCTGATGATATCAATTGGGCCCCAGGCATAGTAACCACGTAGGTCGACGCCGTCCTTGATCGCTTCTTTCATTTGTTCAATATGTGCGCGGTAGTAGTCAATCCGGTAAGGGTCGTGAATTTCCCCATTTTCTAATTTATCATAATAGCCAACCCCATTTTCCGTGATGTAAATTGGACATTGATATCGGTCGTAGAAAAGGTTAAGGTAGGTTCTTAAGCCAACTGGATCGATAGACCAGCCCCATGGGTTTGCATCCAACTGGGGATTTCGATAGTCTTCATTTCCGTTTGCAAAACTTTCTGCATCGCAAATACGAGTGTAATAGTAAGAGAATGACATAAAGTCTGCTGTATTTTTCAATGCTTCTTCGTCGCCTTCCCCAAATTCCACCTTGATCCCGATATCATCAAAATAGCGGAACGCGTAACCAGGATAGTAGCCACGTAGTAATACATCAGCAAAGAAATACTCCATTTGATTATGCCGGACCGTCGCGAAGACATCTTCTGGCTTTGGCGTTGCTGGATAGGCCGGGCCGCCACATAACATCATGCCGATTTGTAAATCTGGATAGTTTTCATGCGCATATTTTGTTGCGTGGCCGCAAGCGACCATTTCATTGTGAACCCCTTGATACTTTGCTTCCGTCAGGTTATCGACCAGATCTTCGGCAATCCCTAAATGGTTAAACGATTCATGGACGATTAAGTTGATTTGATTAATGATAATCCAATGTTTTACTTTTTTATGGTATCGGTCAAATAGCACCTCACAAAAACGAGTAAAGAATTCAATCAATTCACGTGAATACCAGCCTTTGTAGGCAGTTGTTAAGTGGATCGGCATTTCATAATGGGAGATGGTCAGCATCGGCACCATGCCGTTTTTGATGATTTCATCTAATAAGTCATCGTAGTATTTTAGACCTTCCTCATTTGGCTCTAATTCATCTCCATTCGGGAAGATGCGTGTCCAGGCCACAGACGTTCTAAATGTTTTGAGACCCATTTCGGCTAAAAGTCTCAAATCCTCTTTGTAAGAATGATAGAAATCGATGCCCCATCGTTTTGGGAAAACACGATCGGTACTGCTTAAAACTTCTTCAAGATAGGGAGTATCAATTTCCTTATTTGACTTATTCTCAATGGGAATATCATCGCGGAATTCATTAATATCTGCTACACTTAACCCTTTTCCGTTCAAGTCAAACGCGCCTTCTGCTTGGTTTGCAGCAATCGCGCCGCCCCATAAAAAATCCTTTGGAAAACCAGTCGGTACTTTACTCATGTTCAGTCACCTTTTCTAACCTTTCTAATTTTGCTAAACGAGCGTCATAAGCTTCAAAAATCTTAATCATTCGCTTGGCGATATTGATTTCACTGTAAATTGTCATTAATGTGTCTTGGGCATGGGCAAAGAGTACGGAGTATTCACCATCTTCACCTTGTGTTTCTGCTGAAATCGTATCTGTTTGAATCCGATGGGCTTTGACGATTTCGTCATTGGCTGATTTCATCTCTGTTTTTGCGTTTTCAAAGTCACTATTTTCGATCGCCTTTAAGGCATTCATACAATGTACGCGTGCATCTCCGGCATGGAGAATGATTTGCATAGCATTCTGGGCATTTTTGTCATCAATCATGTATAAAATCTCCTCAACCTCATTATTTTGCTGCTCTTAAAGTTGTTTTTTCCTCTTTATCATCGATTGCCAGTTCTTGTTTTTCATAGACTTTAAAGAATGGATACCAAATGAGAGTCGCTACGACCACACAGATGAGCATTAAAACAATGCCACTAAACGCACCTGTCGTAATCCAAGTTGAAATAGGGAATGGAACATACCATAAATCAAAGACCATTTTTGGAATGGGGGCAAAGGAAATCACTTTTGTGCCGACCCAAATAATGATTGGTAAGATAATCGAGATGATCCACATCGGTAACATCATAATAGGGTTCCAGGCGATTGCCCCAAAGACGATGGGTTCATTAATATTAAAAATACCAGGGGTGATACTTGCCCGTCCAAGTGCTTTCAGTTTTCCACTTTTTGAAAAAGCCATCATGAACACTAAGGGTAAGGTCGTTCCGATCCCACCGACGTATAGGTAAGCGGAAAATATGGTTTCAGATGTAACAAGATAGTGGGTTCCGGCTGTAGCATTAGCGGTGATGGCTGCTAACCAAACTGGCTTAGTGATAGGAGTCAACACCCACGTCGAAATTCCCATTGTATATAAGAAGCTGGTAATGAAGCACATCAGTGGGAAGCCCCAAGGCGATTCCATGATGCTGCCTAGTGGCTTAAATAGTTGCTGAATCGCATTGTAAAGGTCAAGTCCAGCAATATCCACCACTAACCATGTTGCCACAATGACAACCGCAATTGGGAGCATGGAATCAAACCAGGCCCGAACAAAGTCAGGGATCACAGATTCCTCTTTAAAGAAAGAGAACTTGCCGAATAATCCCATGATCAAACCAGTGAAGACACCTGCGACAATTGCTACAAACATGCCACCTGCACCCAAAGCCTCATGGCTAAAACCAATCGCTTTATCTGCAATGACTTGTGGTGAAATAATGATTAAAAATGTAATAAGACCGGTACAGCCAGCGATGAAACGCTGTTTACGCAACCGTTTCTTTTCCATTAGGTTAAATGGAATTAAGAATGAAATGAGTAGTGATAATACTCCCATTGTCCACCCGAACAGCACCCAGAAGTTAGGATAATTTTTAATATGGAACACATCACCTGGGATGGTTAATAAACAGAATACAGAACCTAGTAGAATAAATGGAAGTAATTGCATGATGGAATCTTTTAATGTTGTGACCCATACATTATTATTTATTTTCATCATTTTAGGTGAGAAATCATTTTCTAACCATTTAATCATTTTTTGCATATGATTATGCACCTCGATTTAGTTTTTAGAATTCCTTCAATAAATCTTCTAACGCAGCATCTCCATCAAGAGTAGAGTAGTAAGAAGGTTTCATTAGAATCACTTTCACGTTGGTGTCGCCAATATACTCTTCGATATCATCTAAAATATAGGCTAAGTGAGGGCCAACCATTAGGGCATCGATTTCATCAATATAGTTTTCAATTTCTGCTTCACCACGGGCTTTAATGTTGATGTCAAGGTCACGCTTTGTGGCCGCTTTGCGAATATTTGACGCCATAAAACCAGAACTTGCTCCAGATCCACAAACTAATAATACGTTCAACTTTTGCATGAAAATTCCCCTCATCTTTTTTAATATTTTGATAGCGCTATCATTTAATTACATTACAACTATAAAATGAATCTCGACTTCTCTCAAATATTTCATTACACTTAGGTGGTGCAAAAAGATATTTTTGTGGTGCAAATCTCTATATTGTATGGTGCAATTCCGCATATTACGGAAATGAGGCTGGATTCAATGAATAGTAAATACAGAAATATTCTCCGTCATTTAAGCACGCAAAATGGCTGGACTTCTTCCGCACAGCTTGCCAATGCTCTTGGCATTTCAAAGAGAAGTGTAAAAACATATATTGCCGATCTTAATTCGATGGAACAAGGCTTGATTCTTTCTTCAAAGAAGGGCTATCAGGTTGAGTTGGACAAATTAAATCCCTTTTTAGCAGCGACGAATGATACGATTCCACAAACGCCAAAAGAACGGGCTGACTATCTTCTAAAGTGTCTCGTTAATGCCGATCATCCGCTTCATATTTTCGATTTAAGTGATGAATTATATATTAGTGAAGTCACGTTAAAAGGAGATTTAAGGAAGGTCAAAAAACGGTTAGCGGATCATGATTTAGAATTGAGAATTTCCAGCGACACGATTCAAATTGTGGGGAATGAAAAAAGTAAACGGAAATTGATGAGCTCTATTCTCTATAGTGAGACAAATGATCATTTTTTAGATATTGATAAATTAAAAGCGGCATTTGAGGGTTTTGATATTGATTATATCCGTGCGGCTGTTGCGGAGGTGTTTTCAACCCATCACTATTTTACGAATGATTATTCGCTGACCAATATGGTTCTGCACATTGCTATCGCCATTGATCGCATGGAAAATGGCTTTATTTTTACAAAGCAAGTGGATGGGGAGGCACATCAGGAAAAGGAATACCAAATTGCCAATGAAATTGCCCAAAAACTTGGGGGTCATTTTGATATTGAATATTCAGAGGGAGAAATTCGCGACCTTGCATTGCTTATTTCCAGCAGTGGAACAAGTATTAATTTCATGCACCTCCAACTTTCAGACTTGCAGGATGTTGCAGGTTTGCGATGTTTAACGCTGGTCGGAAAAATTCTTGAAGAGTTACATAGTAATTATTATCTGGAAATTGAGGACGCCGATTTTTTGGTTCGATTCACCCTGCATATTAAAAATCTGCTTATGCGCTTAGAGAATCATTTTACTAGTAAAAATCCGTTGACTTCTTCCATAAAGCTTAATTGCCCATCCATCTATGATTGTGCTGTTCATGTATCGTATACGATTAAAGAAGAGACAGGATACACACTGAATGATGACGAAATCGCCTATATTGCCTTTCATTTAGGCTATGCCTTAGAGATGCAGAAGCAGGCGCATTCAAAAATCACCTGTTCGATTCTATTCCCTTTTTATTATAATTTCAACGTACAGTTGACAGAAAAGTTAACCAAACAGTTTGGTGAAGATCTTCTGATCCAGCATGTCGTCACCAACGAGAGTGATTTGAATGCGCTTAATAGTGATCTAGTTATTTCAGCAGTCCAGCTTAATTCTATTCCCAAGATGCCATTTGTCTTGATTAATCCGCTGTTCTCTAGTACGGATAAGAACAGAGTTGCTCAAAAAATTAATGAATTAAAAGAAGCGAAGCGGAAAGAGGCTTTGAAAATAAATATTGAAGCTATCACCGATGTGCAGCTTTTTGAAATTGCTCATGAAGTGGGGACAAAAGAGGACACGCTTGAGATGATGTGCAAAGTTATGGAGCGGGAGGGGTTTGTCGACGCTAGTTTTCTTACCAATGTAAAAGAGCGCGAGGCCATGTCTTCGACCGCTTTTGGACGCATTGCCATTCCTCATGCGATCAAAATGAATGCCATAAAGACGGGAATGTTTGCCTTCATAAATAACAAAGGAATAGAGTGGGATGACTTAACTGTCAACATCGTCCTGCTTATATCAGTAAATCAAGATGATAAAAGAATCTTTCATGATGTATTTGACTCATTAGCAACGATTCTAACCGAAGATGGAAATGTTTCACAAATCGTAGCGGCAGCTAATTACCAAAGCTTTATTGACTTACTCGTGGCTTGTTACTGAGGTAGTGGCCATGGAGACGGTTCTGTTGGCCTTTTTTTTCACTCCGAAGTTAGCACAAACTAGATTATTTGAGCCAGGAGAACCGTCCCCCTGGCTCATTTTTTGTTTGGGAGGAGTTAATAAAAAATTAACTGAATTTTTAAAAGTATTTGACATCCATAAAGGTTGGGCTTATTATTTATATAAGACATCATATGATGTCATAATATTTTAGGGGGTAATACGGTAATGAAAAGTGAACATGTTAACCAAATCGCAGCTGCTGTGAAGGCAGTAAAAGCAGCAGGAGCAAAAAACTTCTATTTTGTCGCTTGTGGGGGTTCAATGGCCTCTTTGGCAACAGCGGACTATTTCTTAAGCAGAGAAACTTCCATTCCGACAAGAGTATATACTTCGAATGAATTTGTTCATACTAATCCACTTGGTCTTGGCGAAGGTAGTGTTGTGATCCTTCGTTCCCATTCTGGTACCACACCTGAAACAGTAGAGTCTGCAAAATTTGCGAGAGAAAAGGGAGCAGTAACGATTGCTATTTCGATGGAAGTAGATTCCCCACTTTGTCAGGCAGCAGAGTATACCGTGCATTACAATTACAAGGACGGTTCGGATGTCATTGACGGGGAAGTTGGGATGTATTACAGCCTGATTTTTGGAATTCTAAATGCGATTTCTCCAAATGAGAAGTACGAGCGAGTGCTGCAACAGTTAAACAATCTAGAGCATCTATTTGAAACAAATAAGAAATTAACCTATGATCGAGCGTTCGAGTTTGGCAGTGAATACAAAAGAGAGAAGCTTATTTACACCATGGGCAGCGGTGCTTATTATCATCAAGCCTATTCATTTACAAGCTGTCTTTTAATGGAAATGCTATGGATTCACTCCAATGCCATTCATGCAGGTGAATACTTCCACGGACCGTTCGAAGCAACGGACTATGATGTCCCATTCCTTATTATTAAAGGTGAAGGACCTACGAGACCTTTAGATGAAAGAGCAATTCAATTTGCTCAAAAATTTAGTAAAAGAGTAGAGGTTGTCGATGTTGCAGAACTAGATTTCACTGGAATCGACGAGGATCTTAAGGAATACTTCGGACCTGCAGTGGCTGGTGTTGTGCTACGACAATATGCAGATGGATTAGCAGAGCACACCGGGCATCCGCTATCTGTACGCCGTTATATGTGGAAAATGGACTATTAATCTCACATTCTTTCAATTTGACAACGCTTTATCTGGCATAATAGAAATCTGTAAAAAAATTTCAACTAGAAAAATTACAAGTGGACATAGTTCAGTTGAAAGCTATTTTTTCTGCGTTGTATCTCACTCTATATTGAACTCACTCCATTTATTTTCAATTTAAGGTAAAATCAGAAAGGTCAATAAGAAGGAGTGAATAATGTGAAAAGATTAATGTCAATTTTGGTAATAGCAGTTCTCATGCTATCTCTAGTCGCCTGTTCTTCTTCCGCCAGTAATGGGGAAAAGACATCATCCAATAAGGATGTTGTGGAAATTAATTTTTTCCATAGATGGCCAAACGAGCCACGAAAGTCATTCTATGATCAAAAAGTCAAAGAATATATGAAAGCACACCCAAATGTAAAGATCAATGTGGATTCTGTCTTGAACGATTCGTATAAAGAGAAAATCAGAGTCCTAGTATCGAATGACAATCTTCCAGATGTTTTCTCTTCATGGTCGGATTCTTTCGCACAAAATCTTGTATCATCAGGTAGAATTATGCCATTAAATGATATTTTAGCAGAGGATAAAGAATGGTCAGATAAAATTATTGAGTCACAGTTTTCCGGTTTTACGTTTGATGGTAAAACGTATGGGGTGCCATTTACAGTGGACGGAAAAGCATTCTTTTATAACAAGGATATCTTCAAGAAAAATAATATAGAAATTCCTAAAACGTATGATGAGTTTATTGCTGTTTTGGATAAGCTTCAGAAGGCTGGCTATGAAACGCCTCTAGTTGAGGGTCTAACGAATGCTTGGGCGATTTCTCACTATATGGGAACTATTTTTCAAAGGGTCATCGATCCTGCGGTAACGGCAAAGGATTATAATGAGAAGACAGCTGAATTTACGGACGCAGGCTATGTAAAAGGATTAGAAATCTTCAAAGAGCTGACGAAATATATGGGAGACGTCTCAACAGCTATCGACCATGAAGCAGCGAGAAATATGTTTGCCAGTGGCGAGGCCCCTATCGTTTATATGCAATTTGCGGAAATCAAAATGGTAGAAGATCAGTCTAAAATGGACTTTGGATTCTTCGACTTCCCTGAAATCGAGGGTGGGAAGGGTGATCCAAGCGAACTGACGGGCGCACCTGAAGGATGGATGTTAAGCAAGAATGCACCAAAAGAAGCAGTGGACTTCTTAAAATTCTTAACTTCTGAGGAAACAGCCTACGAATTTACAAAGGTCGATGGACAATTGAATGCCATTAAGGGCGCGGTGGATGAAGGAAATACGTCCCCTGCTATAATGGAAGCTTATCAGATTGTCTTAAATGCCTCTAAAACTACTCCTTGGTTTGATAATGCCGTAAATATCAAGCTTGCTGATATCTTCATGAGGGGTGGACAGTCCTTAGCGAATGGACAAGAGACACCAAAAGGAATTATGAAGGAAGTACAAACTGAAGCAAAACGTTTGAAGAAGTAATCTGTTCCACTTCCCCAAGATTGAGATAAATTATTTCAATCTTGGGGAAATTTTGAAAAGAGTTTACTATTTAGGGGTGGGGTCCATGTATAGAAAAAAAATAAAACTAATGCCTATACTATTTTTGCTTCCGAGTATCGCCCTATTGCTTGTATTCATTTATATTCCACTTATTCAAAACTTCTATAATAGCTTCTTTGACTTTTCTGTTTTCTCACAGACAAAAACGTTTGTTGGTTTGGAAAATTTCAAGGTACTTTTAACGGATAAGGTCGTCAGTGTGGCACTGCTTAATAATGTTAAGTATGCCATTATTTCAGTGGTTTTTCAGGTGGGAATCGCATTAGTACTAGCTTATATTCTAGAAGATAGGATTTTTAGTAAAATCGCACCTTTTTTTAGAGTGGTGTACTTCATCCCTGTGATGATCTCTATTTCTGTTATCGCTTTACTTTTTGGCTTTGTTTATAATCCGCAGATGGGACTACTAAATAGTTTTCTAGAATTAGTAGGCTTGGAAAGCTTGGCTGAGGTTTGGCTCGGTAACTCAACTACCGCTATTTATGCGGTCATCGCGATGTCGCAATGGCAAAGTATTGGCTTCATTACCATGTTATTTATTGTGGCGATTCAAAAAATCCCGAAAGAGCTGTATGAAGCTGCTGATATAGACGGTGCCGGGAAGATTCGGAAGTTTTTTAGTATTACGATCCCACAGGTAAGAGAGGCAATTTTTGTGAATACCTTGATTACGATTACGGGTTCGATGCTAGTTTTCAATGAACCTTATATTCTTACAAATGGTGGTCCTGGCTTCAGTTCCATGACTATGTCTGTTCATCTATATCAGACCGGGTTTGTAAAGGATAATATGGGCTATGCCTCTACACTTGCTGTAATTATTTTTATTCTGACAGCTTTGCTTGCACTGATTCAAATACGACTGTCACGTACGGGAAAGGATGATTAGCATTGGCCCACTTCACAAAAACCTCTAGCAAGGTTCGCAAATTTAGAATCGGAGAATTTTTCACTATATTGATGTTGATCGCCTTTGCCATCGTTATCCTTTATCCCCTTATTTGGATGGTCATTTCATCAATGAAAAGTTATGATGAGATATATAATGATGTTTGGGGTCTACCAAAGACGTGGATTGTTGAAAACTATTCGCTTGCTTGGTCCAAAGGAATATCCAGCTATTTTGTTAATAGCGTGATTGTTACGGGCGCCACGATTATTGCCGTCCTTGTGATTGGTTCCATGGCTGCCTTTGCTTTAGCTAAATATCGTACTAGATTAATTGATGTGGCGCTTATTTTCATCATCGGAGGAATGATGATGAATCCGCAGGTTGCCTTAATCCCTTTGTTTACTATTCTTAGTTCGCTAGAGTTAATCAATACCCACTGGGCTCTAATTTTAACGTATGTTGCGTATCGGCTGCCACTAACGATCCTGCTGCTGCGGGGCTATTTTCTCAGTATTCCCAAGGAGCTTGAAGAGTCTGCGATCATTGATGGCTGCTCGGAATTCGGGATTTATAGAAGAATTTATCTGCCGATGTCGATTCCGATTCTGCTTACGACGGTTGTTTTAACGGCATTCTTCGCATGGAATGAGTTTTTATTTGCCACGATCTTTATTGACTCGGAGTCGCTAAAGACAATTCCGTCTGGACTAATGAACTTTAGAGATGCACTACGGACGGATTGGGGAGTCCTCCTTGCGGGCATGGTCATTGCCTCCTTACCAATGGTCGCACTGCTTATTTTCCTGCAAAAGTATTTGGTTAGAGGTTTATCAGAAGGCTCTGTAAAAGGGTAAAAGAAAGGAAGATTTGATGAGAATCATTGCAATCGGAGATAATGTTGTAGATTGTTACTTGGATCAAGGAAAATACTATCCTGGAGGGAACTGTGTCAATGTCGCTGTGAACTGTATGCGAGCAGGGGCAGAGGAAGCAGGTTATATTGGTATTTTTGCAACTGACGATAAAGCAGCACACTTAAAATATGTTCTTGATCTTGAAGGCATTCAGTACCACCTTTCAAGGGTCGTGGAAGGAATAAGCGGTCAGCCTGGAGTCAATCTTACAGAGGATGGAGATCGTGTATTTGTTGGTGGTCCTAAGAATACGGTTCAACATAAAGTGAAAATAAAACTTACACCTGAGGATTATCAGTATCTAAAAGGATTTGATCTTTGCCATACAAGCTGCTATTCATCGTTAGAGGAAGAACTTCCTACCTTATCCCAGTCTATTAACGTGTCCTTTGACTTTTCAGATAAATATGACTCTGCCTATCTTGAGAAGGTTTGTCCACATATCTCGCACGGTTTTTTTTCTGGGGCACATTTAAGTGAGGTCGAATTGGAACAGTTAATCGAGGAATTAGGGAAATACAATCTTGAAACGATTGGCATAACAAGGGGGGCCAAGCCAGCCCTCTTCATTCATAATGGTAGTAAGTATTACCAGGAGGTTTATGAAACAGAGGTCGTTGATACGATGGGAGCTGGAGATAGTTTTATAGGTGGTTTTTTAACGAATTATTATACAACTAAAGATATACCTAGCGCCTTAGCGTTCGCAGCTGAATGTGCAAGCATCACCTGTGGATTTTATGGAGGATTTGGGTATCCGAAAGATATAGAATAGGATGGAATCTAAGCCAATGCGCGATACGTGTAGCGGCTATTATTTTTATAGTGGATATATCCTTTTATTTACCTATTTTCATCAAAGTTAGTTAAAATCCGTTAGTAATTGCGTTATAGTAAAATTAAAAAAGTGAAGAGGTAACTTATGGAAAAGGGAAAATCCGTTAAAGTAGAGAGCCCTGTATTTTTATATGATCAGGTGAAGGCCGGGATTATTGAAATGATTAATAAAGGAGAATGGGGTTCAGGTCAGAAACTGCCTAACGAGAAGAGTTTATGTGATACCTTTAATACCAGTCGAATAACGATTAGAAGAGCTCTTAAAGAACTTGCCAATGAAGGGGCTATTGAAATTATTCATGGTAAAGGCACCTTTGTTAAAAGCTCTAAACAGAAAATTCATATTCTAAATTTAAAGGGATATACGGAAGGGTTATCGGCAGGAGAAGGTAATTTTACGAAAGAGGTATTAGTGAATAAAATTGAGACTGCTGATGCTGAGTTGATGCAGCTGTTTAACCGCGAGGAACCGTTTGAAGTGGTAAAGTTAGTTCGATTAATTAGAGATGGAAACGTTGCCTTTAGCATTGACTATGCCTATTTACCTTGTGATATTTATCCAGGTATTTCTGAAAAGATCAAGAATAATGTTTCAACCTTTACTATTATTCATAATGATTATGGGATAAAGTTTGGAAGAGCAAAGAAGGAAATGGAAATCATTTATCCCTCTCAGGAAATTAGCAACCTCCTCGAGATTTCTAGAATTGATTCGGTCATCCAAATAAAAAAACTCATTAAGGATAAGAATGAAGTACCTGTCCATTACTCCTTATACTATCTACTGGCAAACAAAGTCAATTTCTATATTGACATCGATGCGGGAGAAGAATAATTGGTGTGCCAGGGGTTGCCAGGTGTTGCCAGGGGGACGGTTCTGGTGGTCACAACTAGTAGTTGAGCCATGAGAACCGTCCCCCTGGTTCCTCTCTTTGTATTATGCAAGCTCATATTCTGTCACGTTGCGGTCAATGACGCGTGCGCCTTTTACGGACACAAGCTTGCCGCTGACTGACACGAATACCTCGGATGCGATAATCTGTGCCATGGACAGTTTGACGATTTCTTCATCAATCGGTTCTTTGGGATTGTCGATGGTGATATTCGCCGTCTTGCCAAATTCTGTACCAAATTGCAATTCTAATGTTTTAGCCATTTGATTCACCTCCTAACCTTCTTTTTTCCTTCAGTCATTATCCAAGAATTTCAGTGCTGTCATTGCGCTCCACTTTGTTAAGCATGTCATTGCACAAAACCGCGATTGCTTGGGATGCTTGGAACAACTGGTCCACGGTTGCCACTTTTGATACGTTGCTAAACGTTTTAGCCTTTAAGACTGGTTTTCCGTCATCATCGATCCCGGTTTGAAATTCCAAGCGAAGCTTCGTTCCTTCTAGTACTCCTTGTGCCATAGTCGATCACCTCCTTTCGTCCTCTATATATAGATTTAGAGGCCAAAAGGACAGGGTGATTTTGAACCAAGGAACCAAGGAACCAAGGGGACGGTTCTGGTGGCTTTTTTCATCCCCACCGGGATTGGCACAAAAATAGACTCTCATTTTGAGCCAGGAGAACCGTCCCTCTGGCGCATTTTTTTGATGGCGCCCATTTTCCATTGTTTGACGGCGGAGGGGGAGACATGGTGGTGGGTGGCTATTTCTTTGACGGTGCGATCGTGTAGGAAGGTTTCCAGCACCCATGTTGTCTCCTTTTCGGTCAGCCCATGGCAGTAGGACCGTACAAGCTCGGTTTCTAGGAGGAGATGAGGGGTCTGGTCCGCAATGGTTCCCCAAAATTCCTCTTTTGGATAGGAAATTTTTTCTTCATATTGATTTCGATGTGTTAGTTCAAGTAGGAGTTTTCCTTTGATATAGGCATAAGCGTAATTGGTAAAGCTGCCTTTGTCAGGGTTAAAACCATTGTCTGCTTCCCACAGGGCAATCAAAGCCGTTTGATAGAATTCCTCCTGATTTCGGTAAAGGTGTAAGGAGTGCATGATCTTGTGAATCATTGGCGTATACTGTTCGACTAATTGACTAAAGCTATCCACAACGGGATCCTTCCAGGACAGCGCGCTTCCGATAGATTCCTAGGTAGCTCTACTATACTGAGAAGCAGGGAGCGAATCGAATTCGCCTTTTTCACCTTTGAAGCGAAAGCTCAGCTGTATGAGCCATCTATCTACCACAAAAGGGGCCTTAAGAAAGACCAGGGGGACGGTTCTGGTGGTTTAAGTATTTTTAATTGGTAGTGGGACTTTTTGGTAAAATGCTATTTATCTTCAAAAAAACTATTTTCCTCTTTAAAAGTCAGAAAATTACAATTATAATAATATAGGACAAAATGACTATAGCAAGGGGAGAGAGAAATGGGAAAAATATTTTTGAAGATTGCGGTGGTTTATTTTTCAATCGGAGTTTTATTGGGAATGACAATGGGGATTATTCATGACTTCCGATTAACATCTGTACACGCCCATGTAAATTTATTAGGCTGGGTATCCAGTGCATTATTTGGATTGATTTACTCCGTTTATCCATTTGCCGCCAACACAAAATTAGCTAAAACGCATTTTTGGCTGCATAATATTGGACTGCCGGTCATGATGATTGGCTTAGTCTGTGAGTCATTCGGAATAGCAGCTGCCCTGCCTGTCATGATTGTTGGATCGTTGGCGGTAGTGGTTGGTACATTACTATTTACTACGAATGTATTTAAAATGATTAAAAAGTGACCAGGGGGACGGTTC
>NZ_CCAS010000043.1 GCF_000612625.1 Neobacillus jeddahensis | reverse complement strand
GCATTGATTGGAGCTTTATTTTTGAGAACATAAACATACCTTTTGAAAAGGACATTGTTGAACAAAGGGTCAAGCTGATTAAATCGTATAAGGACAATTCAAATACCATATCCTCTGTTGTTACCCAGTTGATCCAAACGAGGGGGAATCTGGAAAGGGATTTTAAAACATACCTTGAAATTAATCCTGAATCCGCCAAAGAATGCCCTCTATGCGGGGATTCCAAAGAAAGCCTAGCAGTCCTCATTGCCCAGATGAATGAAAAAACGGCTAGTTTAAGGGCTTCACTGGACGCTAGTGCCAAGAACTTTGAAGATGAATTGGAAACCCTTTATACCAAACATATAAGTGTAATCATAGAACTGATAGAAAAATGGTTGCATGATAATACACTGGATAAGGCTTTTATTACACAATTGTTTGAGTATAAGGATTCTATTCCTGATATGGAAAAAGCAAAGGACTGGTTTAGGGAATTGAATATCAACATTGACCCATACATCAATCGTGAAATGAAGTTTATCGACGATATTGGGGAAAGAGTTCAATCCTTGCAGCAGGAGATACAAAGTAAAAGGTTAGTGGTAAATGAATTTTGCAGGGGGAATATGGATACATTAAAAATAATTTTCAAGGACCGCCTAAATGAAGAGTATGAATTGCTGAATCAGATTACGCTTGAGTCCATTAAGGAGAAAAAGGATTTTATAGAGTATCAGTATTTTCTCCAAACAAGTTTAACCTTTCAAAGGGCAAATGGCTTGAAAGAAAAAATTGGAAAAATTGATGATATACTTTCCTCCATCAATAGGCTTATAGGGGTTTACAACGATAAGATTAACAGGCACCGAGCAAAGATGATTAGTGATATTGAAATACCATTTTATATATATAGCGGAAAAATCATTCAGAACCATCAAAGAGGTATTGGCGTTTTTATTAAGGAAGAAAAAGAGACGGAAGCTACAGGCGAAGTCCAATTAAAATCATTGAATTTTGTACCGCCTGTTAAAACAGACCATGACATTGTCCATTCCTTCAGTTCAGGGCAGCTCTCGTCAACAGTAATTGCCTTTACACTGGCTCTGAACAAGGTGTATGGGAATTCCGGCATAATGACACTCCTGATTGACGATCCCGTGCAGACCATGGATGAAATGAACATGGCTTCTTTTGTTGAGCTGCTCAGGAATGATTTTAAGGACAGGCAATTAATCGTATCGACCCACGAAGATGATATTTCGCTCTATATTCGTTATAAGTTTATTAAGTATGGGTTAGGTGTTGGGAATATTAATGTAAAACAAGCTTTATATTCAAAATAAAAAATATGGAATCTACTAATAATCCCTTGGTAGATTCCATATTTTTTTATGTATTTTCTCATTGCTAGGCAAATCCATTAAAATCAAAAATCCAGGGGGCATGCCAATGATTACAGAACAAGTTTTTAAAGAGCGGATGATAAGCGCGATAAACACATGTATTCGTATAATCAACGAATCCGACAAATGGGATAGTGTGGGGAAGGGCATTATTGAAAACGAATGGCAGTCCTATATTAATGAAAAAGACAATACCTTTGTTGCCATTTTAACAATATTAAGTAATAAACAAGCCTTTCAATTTAAACAACATGAATGGTTTGGGGTTGAAGTAAATATTCATGCTAATGATAAATTAAATGCCCTTTTAAAAATTTATAGTTCGTAAGACATTTAGACGGAACAGTAAAGGAGGTGTTTTCCGTATGGCCACACTATTGATAGTATATTTACAGCACTTTTTAAAAAGGAAGTTCATCATCTGTAATCATTGTGGCTGTCATCGAAACTTCTCCTTTTTCTTCGTCAACACAAAGTTCACCACATTTTTCGCAACTGATAAAGGTATCATTTAATTGATAACCTACATATCCGTGGGTGCATTCTTGAATGTCCCATATTGTTTCCCAATCAACTTCAAACTTGTAATCGCATTTGGCACAGTAAAATTCGGCACTACCGAAGTCCTCTTTTTGCTTCTGTTTAGATTTTTTCTTCTTTTTCCCCATTTGTATTTACACCTCAAAGTAGATTTAAGCTTACCCCAGAACGAGTTCTATTAGATCGCACCGGTCTATCTATAAAATTCAACATCTAGAAAAATGCAATAACACTTGGTAATAAACAAACTATATTCTATTTCATTATAACAATCACCCAGAGGTTGAGGAATCAGTTTGGAATCTCTTTTTGGATATTAGTACCTGACCCCTGATACATTAGCACTTTAATACATCGGGGGCCAGGCCATTTCTTACGTTAAGCAGACTTCTCTTTTTTTAAAAATAAATATTGACCAAGACAATAAAATGAAGTAACATTAATTTATTGACTGAGACAATAAACTGTCATAAAAAAATGAAATTAGGGGGAACGTTTGATGAAGAAAATAGGAAAAATAATCATGATCGTTTTTGGAGTAATTATTGTCCTTGGTGTAATCGGTTCGATGCTGGATGGAGAAAAAGAACAAACACAGGAGGATTCATCCAAAGCAGTAGCAACAACGGGCAACGTATCTGAAGAGAATACTCAAAAGCCAAAAGAAAAGAAAGAGGAGGAAGAGCCAGAAAAAAAAACATTCATTGTCGGGGATTTAGTAAACACTGGCAAGCTTGGATATAAGGTATTAAATGTTGAATCAACAAAGGAAATAAAATCGGATAATCAATTTATTGAATCAGCAAAAACTGATGGCCAGTTTGTTGTAATAGATATTGAAGCTTTCAATAATGATAAAAAAGCTAGAATGGTAGATAGTAATATGTTCAAAATCAAGGATGATCAAGGAAGGGAATTTGAGCCAACGAATGATTCAGATGTCATGATGGTGGTAGAAGGGGCAATGGATTTCTTCTTGCAAGATATTAATCCAGGGCTATCAAAGAAAGGAAAGTTAGTATTCGAATTACCACAGGATGCTGCCAGCTATTCATTAGAAGTTTCAAGTGGATTCGGTTGGTCTGGTGGGGAGTACGAACAAATTAAATTGAAATAAGGGATAGATAGAAAGGCAGGGGTTAGATAACTCTGCCTTTGTTTGAATATAACAGGGATGATCAATGTTTCCCCTCATTGTAATGGTCAAGTCAAATAGGGTAAAATAAAGGTAAATTGACCAAGACAATAGTCAGTGGGGGTGAGCGATTGAATGGCCTCGAGTATATTCTCAACTTGAACCAAATGCAGCATATAGACTTAGCTGACAAGCTTGGTATAAAAAAACAAAATATTAATATGTGGATTAAAGGAAAACAAAATATTCCAAAGAAATATTTACCCGTATTAGAGGAAATGTTTGAAATCAATGCTGTCTATTTTTCAAAAGAACTAACCGATCTTGAAAAATTAGAACTTCAAAAGGAAAAATTAAAGAGAGATTTAAAACCTGTGGTCGAAAGTCATCGTTCACAGTTCACATTAAATGAAAAACAGGACTTTCTAGTGGATGTACCTGTTTATGATCGAGAAGAAATGAACACAATGGAACGTTCCATTGAAAAAGCAAAGTTAATAGAACGTTTTAAAGCTGCGATAGAGATTGTCGATGAAAATCCATATATGGATACATTTGCATTAGTAGTCGAGTTGCTCGAAAAAAAACAGCACGAAGCAATCCTGCAGAAAACCATTGAAGCATTAGGCCATTATTTAGAGGTGCTCCCGGATTGGATTAATAGTGAGCCAGATCAAGACGAATTTGAATCCGAGATTTTTGAAGTATTTGACGACCATAATTATTAGGAATACTGGAGGAATACAAACATGTCATCAACAACAACAGCCAATGTAGGTTTTGAAGAAACATTATGGAAAGCAGCCGATAAATTAAGAGGGAGTATGGATGCAAGTGATTATAAGCATGTGGTCCTCGGTCTTATTTTCCTAAAATACATTTCTGATAAATTTGAAACTAAATACAATGAGCTTGTGGAAGAGGGAGATGGCTTTGAAGAGGATCGTGATGAGTATGAATCCGAGAACATCTTCTGGGTTCCGGCAGAAGCACGTTGGGAGTTCATCAAAGACCATGCCAAAGATACAAAGATTGGTCAATTTATCGATGATGCGATGATTTTAATTGAAAAAGAAAACCCGCCACTAAAAGGGGTTTTAGATAAACGTTATGCTCGTCCAGAGTTAGATAAACGACGTTTAGGCGAATTAATTGACCTTATTTCTACTATTAAATTGCATGGAAATGGAGAGAAGGATTTACTGGGCCGTGTCTATGAATATTTCTTAGGTCAGTTTGCCAGTGTTGAAGGAAAAGGCGGTGGTGAATTCTATACGCCAACTAGCGTCGTTAAAACATTAGTTGAAATGATCGAACCATACCAAGGGCGTATTTATGACCCGGCTTGTGGTAGCGGTGGGATGTTTATTCAAAGTGAAAAGTTCGTAGAGGAACATCAAGGGAAAATCAGTAACTTATCCATTTATGGTCAAGAATTAAACTCTACTACTTGGAAGCTGTGTAGAATGAACTTAGCGATTCGTGGACTAGAAGGGAACCTAGGCGATCAGCATGCCGATACCTTCCATCATGATTTACACCGTTCATTAAAAGCAGATTATATCTTAGCCAATCCACCTTTTAACATTAGTGACTGGGGAGGCAGCAAATTAACAGATGATGTTCGCTGGAAATTCGGTACACCACCAGAAGGGAATGCCAACTATGCCTGGCTACAACATATGGTCTATCACCTAGCTCCAAATGGAGTAGCGGGGATTGTCTTGGCAAATGGCTCATTAAGTTCCAACACCTCTAATGAAGGTGAAATTCGGAAAAACTTAATTAATGCGGATTTAGTTGATTGTATTGTTGCTTTACCAGATAAATTGTTTTACTCAACTGGAATTCCTGTAAGCTTATGGATTCTTAATAGAAATAAGAAAGAACATGATAAAAATCGTAATCGAGAGCATGAGATTTTATTTATAGATGCCCGTAATTTAGGTTCATTGGTTGATCGCCGCCACCGTGAGTTAAATAATGAAGATATAAGTAAAATTGCTGACACTTACCACAACTGGAGAAATGCAAATGGTTCCTATAAAGATGTTCAAGGTTTCTCAAAGGCAGTAAAGATAGAAGAAGTACGTGAAAATGAATATATTTTAACTCCTGGTCGCTATGTTGGTATTGAAGAGGTTGAAGATGATGGGATTCCGTTTGAAGAAAAAATGGAGAGTTTAACAAGTGAGTTGGGGGAGTTATTCGCAAAATCCAGCCGCCTAGAAGAAGAGATTCGTAAAAAACTAGGAGGAATTGGGTATGAGTTTTAAAGAATGGGAAGAGGTATCCCTAAAGGATGTAATTCATTTTAATCCAACAGAGAGTATTAAAAAAGGAACTATTTTAAAAAAGATTGGGATGGATAAACTAAGTCCTTTTCATAGAAAAATAGAAGGCTATGAGCTTACAGAGTTTATGGGTGGAAGTAAATTTAGAAATGGTGATACCTTATTAGCCAGAATTACCCCTTGCTTGGAAAATGGTAAAACCGCGCAGGTAACAATATTAAATAAAGATGAAATTGGGTTTGGATCAACAGAATTTATTGTATTAAGAGAAAAGGTAGGCATAACGGATAATAATTTCATCTATTACTTAAGCATCTCGCCAGAAATAAGGAATATTTCGATAAAATCTATGACTGGAACTACTGGAAGACAAAGAGCACAAACAAATGTAATTGAAAATACAATGATTTTGTTGCCGCCACTAAAGGAACAAAAAGAAATAGCGAATATATTTTCATCCCTAGATGAAAAAATCGAAATAAACAACCAAATCAACAAAAAACTAGAAGAAATGGCTCAAGCCATTTTTAAACAATGGTTTGTTGATTTTGAATTTCCTAATGATGATGGCGAGCCGTATAAGTCTAGTGGTGGGGAAATGGTTGAAAGTGAGTTTGGAATCATGCCTAAAGGTTGGGAAATTAGTACATTAAAAGTGTTGGGTAATTTTAGAAATGGAAAAGGTATTAAGGAAGGGCTAAGAACAGATCAGGGGAACAATTTAATCTTTGGGTCAAATGGAGTGATTGGGAGAACTAATGAAATACTACAGTTTGATCCATGTATAGTAATTGGAAGAGTAGGTGCTTACTGTGGTTCAATCCAGTTATCTTTAAAACCGTGTTGGATAACAGATAATGCAATAATAGCTTCTCCTATAAAGAAGTCCTTTTTACCGTATTTATACAGATGTCTATTAAATTCATCTTTAAGAGATAAAGCAGGGGGGTCTGCACAGCCATTGATTAACCAAAGTATTTTAAATAGTCTCAAAGTAATGATGCCACCATTAAGTTTATTAGAGAAATATTATAATATTGAGTATAAGTTTTTTGAAAGGTCTGCTTTCGGTAAAGAAGAAAATATAAAAGTATCTAAAGTTAGAGATACCCTCCTCCCAAAACTAATGTCCGGTGAAATTAGAGTGCCACTTGAATCCTAAGGAGATGCTGCTGTATGAAATTCGGAATGAGGAAGCCTAGCTTGAAGAGAAGAATTTCAGCGCGAACGAGCATCAAGAGACAGATTGTCCATCGGGCAGGTTTGAAGATGCCGAGGGGATATGGCTGGTTACGAAATCCCAAAAAGTATGCCTATAACAAAGTTTACAATCGAACCACGTTTGATATTTTTAAACTGATTAAAAAGCTGTTCAAATAATAAAACGAAGAAAGGGTGAAAAGAATGAGCATCAATCAACCACACTCAAATTACACTTACGCAGATTATCTGAAGTCTCCGGAGGATGTTCACTATGAAGTGATCGATGGACAGATCATCAGTATGTCACCAGCACCAACAACAAAGCACCAACATGTCCAAAGAGAGTTATTAATCGAGTTTGGCACGTATTTAAGGGGAAAAGAGTGCAGCGTATATGGATCTCCCATCGATGTCTGTCTTTTCGCAGATCAGACGATGTCAAATGAGAAAATAAAGGATTGGGTTCAACCGGATATTGTGGTGGTATGTGATCGAAACAAAATAAACCACCAAAACATTGTTGGTGCTCCCGATTTGGCGATTGAAATTCTTTCACCCTCAACGGCTCGGAATGACAGAGTCATCAAATTTAATCATTATCAAAAGGCGGGAGTCAGAGAATATTGGATTGTTGACCCTTCAAATGAATTTGTGGAAGTTTTTTTATTACAAAACAATCGATTTATCTCGTCAGGATTCTATACAAAGGAAGATTCCATCAAGGTCAACATACTAGAAGATTTAACTCTAAGTCTTAAACACATTTTCTCAGAGTATTAGAAGAGGAAATAAACGGAGGAGAGGCTCTTGAGCTCATTAGAAAACTTTACGGAGGATCTACTAGAAGAAGCGACAATTGAGATTCTCCAAGAACTTGGATATGAATATGTATTTGGTCCTGAAATCGGTCATGATGGGGAACGACCTGAAAGGCGGGATTATCGCGAAGTCATTTTGGAACAACGAATACGGGATGCCCTTTATCGCTTGAATCGGAATTTACCTGAGGAAGCACTAGAAGAAGCCTTTCGAAAGATCATTACCTTCAATAGTCCATCCTTAACGGAAAATAATAAACAATTTCACACTCTTTTAGTGGAAGGGGTAGATGTCACCTTCCGCAAGAATAACGAAATTAAGACCGAAAAAGCGGTGATGGTTGATTTTGCTAATCCAGAGCGAAATGAGTTTTTAGCCGTTAATCAATTTACGATCATTGAAAAAGAAGAACGCAGACCCGACGTGTTAATTTTTGTAAATGGACTTCCACTTGTGGCCGTGGAGCTAAAATCCGCTTCGGATGAAAATGTTGGAATTGAGAATGCGTATAACCAAATACAAACATATAAGCATGATATCCCTGCTTTGTTCCATTACAATGCGTTTTGTATTTTATCAGATGGGATTAATGCGAAAGCCGGAACGATTACCTCCAATGAGGAACGTTATATGAATTGGCGTAGTATTGATGGGATGACAGTGGAACCACTAGAAGTTCCGCAGTATGAAGTCGTGATTCGTGGGATGCTAGAGAAAAACCGGTTAATCGATATCCTTCAAAACTTTATCCTATTCCAAGAATCGAAAGACCCTGAATATGACGAGGAAGGAACCAAGATTGGTGATAAGAAAACTATCATCAAAATCATGGCGGCCTATCATCAATATTTTGCGGTCAAAAAAGCAGTGGATAGTACTAAACTTGCCACGGCTGAACAAGGTGACCGGAAAATCGGTGTCATTTGGCATACCCAAGGATCGGGGAAAAGTTTTTCGATGGTGTTTTATACGGCTGCATTAGTGAAGCAATTAAACAATCCAACCATTGTGGTGATTACGGACCGGAATGACTTAGATGAACAGCTATATACCACTTTTGCTAAATCAGAAGATATTTTACGGCAAACACCCAAACAAGCCCATATCCGAAAATTAACAGCTGAGCAAAAGCTGCAACAGGCGAACGATCATTCTAAAGAGTTGAATGGTTTATATGATCTGTTAAATGATCGCCAATCGGGCGGGATTATTTTTACCACCATTCAAAAGTTTAAACCGGAAGACGGGGAGATGCCGGTCTTAACCGATCGTCGGAATGTCATCATTATCGCTGATGAGGCGCATCGCAGTCAGTATGGGTTAGAAGCGAAAACAGATACGAAGACAGGTGAAGTCAAGTATGGCTACGCCAAATATTTGCGTGATGCCTTACCGAATGCGTCTTTCATTGGTTTCACCGGCACACCGATTGAACTAGAAGATAAATCGACTCCTGCTGTTTTTGGTCATTATATTGATGTGTATGATATGACACGGGCAGTCGAAGATGAAGCAACGGTTAAAATTTACTATGAAAACCGGATTATTAAGCTTGAAACTGATGAGGAAGAACTGAAGAAAATCGATGAGGAATTTGAAGATATTACGGAAGGCCAAGAAGATCAGACCCGCGAAAAATATAAAACCAAATGGTCTCGGCTTGAAGCAATTGTTGGTTCGCCCAATCGAGTCAAAAAACTGGCTCAAGATATTATCGAGCACTATGAGGTGAAATCTCAGACAATTTCCGGTAAAGCCATGGTTGTTTGTATGAGTCGAAGGATTTGTGTGGATTTGTATGATGAAATTGTCAAGCTCCGCCCAGATTGGCATCATGATGATCTAGAAAAAGGGACGATTAAAGTTGTGATGACAGGAAGTGCGGGGGACAATGAACGTCTACAAAAGCATATTGGTGGGAAACAGCGCCGCGACACATTAGCAAGGCGGATGAAAGACACGAGTGATGACCTAAAAATTGTCATCGTTCGTGATATGTGGCTAACTGGGTTTGACGTACCATCAATGCACACAATGTATATCGATAAACCGATGAAGGGTCATAACTTAATGCAAGCGATTGCGCGAGTTAACCGTGTTTTTAAGGATAAATCTGGTGGCGTCGTTGTCGACTATTTAGGTATTTTGGAAAGCTTGAAAAAAGCGCTCAAGCAATATACCGATAGCGACAAAGAAAATACGGGGATTGATACAGACGCAGCGGTTGCTGTCATGCAAGAAAAATTAGAAGTATTACGAGCTATGTTTCATCAATATGATTACACAGCCTATATGGGGAATTCCCAAGCAGGAAGAATCCGGGCCATTACGGGTGGAATGAATTTTATTTTGGGGTTAGAAGAAAAACAACAAAAAGAGTTTAAACAGTTCGCGGTAGAAGTGGCAAAGGCTCATTCCTTATGTGCAGCAACAGAAGAAGGTAAGGCAGCTGCACTTGAGGTGAGTTATTTTAAAGCAGTAAAAGCGAGTCTAGCGAAACTTGAAACGCGTAAACCGCCAAAGAATACAAAAAAGGAAATTGAAGCAAGAGTAACCCAAATGCTAGAGCGTTCCATCATTTCGGAAGACGTGATCGACGTTTTTGATACGCTTGGGATGAAGCGGCCTGAAATTTCGCTTTTATCAGAAGAATTTCTGGAAGAGGTTCGCCAGCTGAAGCATAAGAACTTAGCACTCGAAATGTTGAAGAAGCTTCTAGAAGGTAATTTAAAAGCGATGGAGAAGCGGAATCTTGTTAAGTCAGAGAAGTTCTCCGAAAAGCTGAAGAAGGCGTTAAATAAGTACAGGAATCAAGCCATTACCAATGCCGAGGTCATTGAAGAGTTAATCAGGATGGCCAAAGAAATCAAGGCAATGCGTGATCGGGAACAAGATCTTGGCTTAAATGATGATGAGGTTGCTTTCTATGATGCCCTTACTGCAGATGAAGCCATCAAGGAATTTATGGATGATGAAACATTGAGGAAAATCGCTCATGAACTAACAAATGCAATCAAAAGGAATATCTCGATTGACTGGAGTGTTCGGAAAAGCGCTCAAGCGGGGATGAGAAAAATCATCAAAAGGCTGCTAAAGAAATATGATTATCCACCAAAACAAGCGAAACAAGCACTGGAAGTGGTCATGAAGCAAGCAGAGCTTATGTGTGGGAATACTGTTTCATTTGACCTAGGGCTCAAGAATGTTGCGGACCCAAGTAGTGATTATGTTTTTTAATGGAGGCAAAAACAGTGGCAGAAATTAAATTTGAAATTAAAGAAAAAGTGGGAGCTATATCACAGTCACCTAAAGGCTGGAGTAAAGAACTCAATCTCATTAGCTGGAATGGAAAAGAACCAAAATTCGACTTACGTGACTGGGCACCTGAGCATGAGAAAATGGGAAAAGGTATTACATTGAGCATTGAGGAATTAAAGGCTTTGAGAGATTTGTTGAATGAGATGGAACTGTAAGGAGTAAAGGAGCTGATTTTCAACAGCTCCTTTTTATTATCCTGTTACTCTAATAGATATGATTAAGCGCTTAATAGATCAATAACGGATTTCCTTTTACTCTTAAAGTTTATATTACTTTGTTGTCTGAAAGTAATGAAATCCATGCTGATTTACATTTGTGAATGGGTACCAAGTCTAGCACATGTTAGTTACAAACAATCACTTCTCGACTAAATAATCCTTTTTTAGCAACAGCGCGGTCAATAATCGAAAAACCTGCTTTTAATAGAAATTCATCGACAGGTTCAACGGTTACCACGACCACTCTGTCTGCGAACCCCATAGAAAATTTATGTTTATTGTTCCGACCTTTGGAACTTTTCTCAGAATTCCACCTCTTTTTACTTTCATTCTTTAAGTAAGATAATGCAGCTGACGTTTAATTGGATTGGATTATTGACGATTGATAGCAATAAAATTGCTAAGTGCAGGTGGCAATTTCCTATGGTAGGATGGAAGAAGGAGCCAATTTATAGGAGGAAATGCAATGACAATACCTGGAAAATATTACGTGATTAATAAGCTAAGTGAGAAATATGAGTGCAATTTTTCACCAATTAAGCGGAAGCAAATTATGTATGGAGGGATAAATCGTGGTGATAGAATTGTAGTTTGCACTCCATCTTCTAAAATACATGCACGCGGGCATGGGTGGTTTGATTTAACAACAGTTCAAGTCAAATTATTAGATGATGCTGATGTTGCTATATTAGCTATTCGGTTGATGGGGAAAAAGGTATATTTTGTGAATTTCAAGGACTTGAGAAAACTGATGACCATAAAAAACATGCATACTAATACTAACGAGGGGGAACATTGGAAATTTTATGTTTGGGATGATTATATCGAAGTGAGAGGCAACCATCATAAGTTTTTAGTAACACCAAAAATAGTTGAATCTTAATTAAATAGATTGATAACTAGAGTGGGAAATTTGATTTTTGAAGTTATATCTAAATATCATGAACAATCAATCCTTGATAAACACCATCGATTTAAGTCTTGGGAGCATTGTAATCACTTTTTTCGCAGTAATTACAAACATTTAAATGATGATAAAATATTTGATCATGCTTGTCTTCAGCTAGCCTTTTATCTTGCAAGTTGGGGGATGCTAAGAGGAGGTGCGTTCCTCCTTCAAAAGGATTACCGAATTCATGAATATTTTATAAACGATATTGTGAGGAATCCTAACTATTATCATTATTTTCATAATGAAATTCATTATGAATTAAGCCGTGAGAGTATTAAAGGAATAGGGAAGCTAATTAAGGATACTTCGGATACTTATGTTGAAAATATTACACAGATAAACGGAGAGAACACGAAAATTACGGTGACAGATACATTGGCTTCGAAAATTTTACTTGGAGTATTTGGTAATGTTCCGGCATATGATCGATATTTAAAAGAGGCTTTAAGGCTCCATGGAATCAGCCAACAGTTTAATGAATCCTCATTGTTGGAATTGGTCGACTTTTATAATCAGAATCTGGATGAATTTGAAAAATGTCATCGGATGTTCAGTGAGGATGGGATTAACTATACCCCAATGAAACTAGTTGATATGTACTTTTGGCAAGTTGGATATTTGATGGATACAGTCGATCAAGGAAGAAATGAAATAATGAAAATAAATCAGTTTGCTATAGAGGTTGGTAGGAATAAAGCTAGAAACAAAATTTATGGATCAATAAAAGGGCACAGAACAATTAAACATCTTGGGTTAACAGATATGATTCGAGATTATATTATTGGAAAATTAAATCAAGCAAAAGAAGATGGTCTAAAAACAATCGATTTAAAGTCTGGGGACATACATAAGATTCTAAACCTTGAGAATAGAATGCCACCTGTCTGCAATGCGATGGTCTCACTAGGTGTTTTTAAGTATGACATTATCCATGATACACCAAGTGGTGCAAGTTCAACAAAAGTGATTAGATATTATTTATAAATTGGAGCGGTAATTGGTATAGAATTCCACTGCTCTTAGGAAAAGGGTGGAAAATAGGGGAGTATTAAATGCTAAAACAAGGAATCTACGAAGAAATCATCACCGAAAAACTAAAAGCTGAACTTACAGGTTTAGACATCAATACATATGATATCGGAAAAGAACGCATCGACGTTGAGGAGGCAAGAAAACTTTTATCTTCCTATATTTCCTTAGTCACCAGAAGAGCCCTAAAGTTTGTTCGTGATAATGAAAGTGATGATCAACAGGCTTTAATTAATCAAATTCGCACTTGTAATGAAATTATTTCGACGCTAAGTGAACGTCTGGATGAACAGGAGTTTCGCCAGTTACGAATTGAAGAAGAAGGTGAGGTTCTCACGTCGATCTATTCCCGGATTAATTCGATCCGCAGTATTCAAAAGGGAGAGGTAATCCGGCCTGTGACACCTCTTTCTCAGAGTTCCCTTTTTACCGGCTCTAATTATGAGCCGAATATGCTAGGAGAACTTAAGAAGGAGATTGTAACGGCTAACTCCATTGATATGCTTGTTTCGTTTATTAAATGGAGCGGGCTGCGATGTATAATCGAGGACCTGAGGACTTTTACAGATAATCCGAATAATAAGCTTAGAGTGATTACGACTTCTTATATGGAAGCAACTGATTATAAGGCGATTCAGGAGCTTAGCAAGCTGCCGAATACGGAGATAAAAATCTCCTATGATGTGGATCGAACCCGGCTACATGCCAAGGCCTATCTATTTAAAAGGGAGACAGGGTTTAGTACGGCTTATATTGGTTCTTCCAATCTATCGAATCCAGCCCTAACTTCTGGCTTGGAATGGAATGTCAAGGTGACGGAAAAGGATTCATTTGATATCGTGAAGAAATTTGAAGCGACATTTGAAAGCTATTGGAATGATCATGAGTTCAAAACCTTTCATCCAGAGAGTGAGAATGACCAACAGCTTTTAAAGCATTCTCTGACCAAAAGTAAAAGCTATGAGGAGAATGAAAGACAATTCCTTTTCGATATCCAACCTTATTATTATCAAAAGGAGATTCTTGAAAAGCTTCAGGTGGAGCGAGAAGTATTTGGCCATATGAAAAATCTCCTCGTTGCTGCGACGGGTGTTGGTAAGACTGTCATTTCAGCCTTTGACTATAAAAGATTTAGAAATAAGAATAAATCTGCCAAGCTATTATTTGTCGCGCATCGTGAAGAAATCCTAAAGCAGAGTCTGGATACCTTTCGAGCTATTTTGAAGGACCCGAATTTTGGAGATATGTTGGTTGAAAGTTATCAGACGGATTCTATTGATCATTTATTCGTGAGTATTCAGAGCTTTAATAGTAAAAAACTGAATGAAGTCACAACCAATGATTATTATGATTTTATTATTGTGGATGAATTCCATCACGCGGCGGCGGACTCTTATCAAAATCTCATAAGCCATTATCAGCCGAAAATCCTTCTTGGTCTTACTGCTACCCCGGAACGGATGGACGGAAAAAATATACTTTCTTATTTTGATGATAAAATCTCAGCTGAAATGCGATTAACAGAAGCAATCAATCGTAAGCTTCTGAGCCCATTTCAATATTTCTGTGTAAGTGATACAGTCGATTTGTCCAAATTGAAGTGGAGTCGTAAAGGGTATGAAATCAGAGAATTAGAGAATGTTTATACCTCTAATGATCATCGAAGCAGCCAGATTGTTAAAAGCATCTATAAATACGTAACGGATATTGATCAAGTCAAGGGACTCGGGTTCTGTGTATCGATTGAACATGCTAAGTATATGGCTGATTTCTTTAATAAGGTGGGGATTCCCTCTGTCGCATTGTATGGAAATGTTGATAGAAAGACAAGGAGAGAGGCACAGCACCGACTTATACTAGGTGAAATCAAATTCATATTTGTTGTAGATCTCTATAATGAGGGGATCGATATACCTGAAGCAAATACAATATTGTTTCTCCGGCCAACCGAGAGTTTGACTGTATTTTTGCAGCAGCTTGGACGGGGCTTGCGGTTAGCGGAAGGAAAAGAATGTTTGACCGTATTAGACTTCGTGGGACAGGCCCATAAAAATTATAATTTTGAAGAAAAGTTCCGTGCGTTGCTTGGGAAGACCAAGCATTCTGTTCAGCACTATCTCAATCATGGATTCTTTCATCTTCCAAAAGGCTGTTTTGTCCAATTAGAGAAACAAGCTAAAGAGTATATTTTAAGAAATATAAAAAGCAGCACGAATACACGTGGTAACCTGGTTGCAAAGATGAAGTATTTTGAGGAAGATACAGAGTCTCCTTTGACTTTGGCGAACTTTTTAAAGCATCACCATCTTTCTGTCTATGATTTCTATGGTAAAAGTGGTGACCGTAGTTTTTGCCGAATGAAGGTGGAGGCGGGAGCGGCATTAAACTTTACGTTTGAAGACGAGAAGGTGTTGACAAAGCGATTGCCGAATTTGTTTCATCTTAACTCAAGAAAGCTTTTACAATTTTTACTGGCTTATATTGAAGAACGGAAGATCCGAGATAAAGAGGAACAATTAATGCTCGCTATTTTCTACTATTCCTTTTATAACGCTCATCCTTCAAGCGAGGGTTTTGTGTCACTAGAGGAAGGTATAGATAGGGTATTGGTACATCCAGAGTTTAGAGAGGAAATTTTAGAAATCATTCGGTATCTTTATCAATCACTTGAAACAATGGAAATTGAAAATGATTTTGATTTTCCTTGCCCATTGGGTGTGCATTGTCACTATAATACTTCACAAGTACTCGCCGCATTAGGGTACTACAATGCTACCAGTAGTCCAGCTTTCCGTGAGGGAGTCAAGCATTTTGAGGAAAACAACCTCGATATCTTTTTCATAACCCTAAATAAATCGGAAAAAGACTTCTCGCCATCTACGTTGTATGATGACTATGCAATTAATGAGATGCTTTTCCACTGGCAAACCCAAAGCCGTGTAGCCGAAGGAAGCAAAACGGCTGAACGTTATATCACACATAAACATCGAAATCACCAGATTGCACTATTTGTCCGTGAATATAAGAAGGAAAATGGCTATACTTCACCATTTGTATTTCTTGGAACTGCTGACCACGTAAGTCATTCTGGCAGCAAGCCTATGAGCTTTGTATGGCGACTGAAAGAGGAAATGCCTTCTTACCTAGTTCCTCGGGCTAATAAGAATATACTATAAAAAGCCTTAGAACTCCGACTATTAGTTGGGGTTTATTTTTCATTGGACAGCGGTAGTATACTACCAAATTGTGCTAAAATAATGTTAAAAAAGTACCAGAATTGGGGAGTGCGCAAATGGCCTTAAATCCTTCACCGGTTACGATTGCCAACATTTTTAATAAAAAGTATGAAGTGGATTTTTATCAGCGTGAGTATAAATGGAATGATCAACAACAAACCTATAAACCTATAAACCTATTAAATCATTGTTGGACGATATTTTTTACCGTTTTAATTTGTGTTATCGCTCCGATATGGATGCGACGAAAGAAGCTGTTTCTCAGTACGATTGGTATTATTTGAATTCATATATGGTAAATTCAGTGAATGGTAAAACTTTCATTGTCGACGGACAGCAGCGACTAACAACCTTGACTTTGCTTATCATTAATTTAATTCACCTTGCAACGGATTTAGGGATTGAACCTGGATTAAAGGACTTTTTGAAAAGTAGGGTATGTGGATATTCTTCATCCGGTGAAATGGAATTTTGGTTAGGGTTTGAAGACCGAAGCATCGCATTGAAGAATGTATTAGACTATGGACTGGATGGAGAATCTCACCATAACGGGAATCAAAAAACTTCCGAAAAGAATGTGTATGCATCTTATAAAGTGATTCATGAATATCTACATTACAGTTTGACTGATAAACACAAATTTAAAGCTTTTCAGTTGTACTTATTTGAAAGGGTCGTGTTGGTATCGATTGATGTGGATGATTCGAAGGATGTCGCTATGGCGTTTGAAGTCATTAACGATAGAGGAATCCCATTAAATGCCTATGAAATATTAAAGGGAAAAATCCTTGGTATTATTGATAAAAGTGAAGTGGGCCCTTATGTAGACGCTTGGAATGAAAGTCTAGAAAAATTCTTGTATTTTGGCGAAGAAAAAGATAAGGATATCTTTTTCAGCACCTATTTTAGGAGTAAGGTTGCCGAGAATCAAGCACAATATCGCGAGCTTGAAACAGATAAATATCATAAAACGATATATTTAGAGAATTATAATGTAAAAATAGGTTTTAAACATGATACCGACCCTGCGAAGGCGTACGTGAAAAATGTCAAAGCCTTTGTGAAAGATACGATGCCATTTTACTCGGACTTATATGCAAGAATTCTTCAGGATGAATATTTTGATCATACAGAAAATGAATATGTTCTTTTTAATGCCATCAATGAACAGGCAGGACACTATTATGCCTTGTTATCTGCTATTTCGTTAAATGATCCAGATCTGGAGAGTAAGTATATCTTGGTTGCTAAACTTTTTGATCGAAATTATAGCTTGCTAAATTTAACAGGGAGCTATCGGTCCAATACCTTTAATGAGAGTTTGATCCGATTAGGCACGAGAATTCGGGACAAAAATCTAGTAGAAATTAAAGAGGCATTCAATCAACATTTACTTGATGAAGTCATGACCGCTCATAATCGAAATGATTTGAAAGAAATGCGAAGCGGTTTGCTCGTTACTTGTTTGCGAGAATCGATAATTTCATTTCAAAAGAAACAAACATTCCAACCGCTGATTATTATCAAATGGTGAAACAAGCTCAAGGGAAAAATAAACATGATATTGAGCATATCTTAACGAACCGAACAGAAAATATATTGCTGTTTAATGATGAAGAAAAATTTAATATAGAAAGAAACCGCTTAGGAGGGCTGTTATTACTAAAGAGCAGAGATAATCGCTCTTCTAATGATGAACTCTATAGTGAAAAACTGAAAACTTATTCTGGTACCAGCACGATTTTTGCAAGAACGTTAACAGTAGATTTTTATAAATCAAATCCGGATTTTAGGGATTTTATGAATAAATATAACTTGAATTTCAAACCATATAGCAGCTTTAGCCATCAGGAAATAGAGGAACGGCAAAAACTAATCTTTGATATGTGCAAGATTATTTGGGAAGTGTAGTGAATAGTTAAATAACCAGAAAGATTGGAGATTATGAACCAAAATGAAGCAATTATCTTGGTGCTAACCAATCTAGGCTGCGAGGGAACAATACAAGAGGTTCGGGAGGTAATACAAAAGTACATAAAATGAATTTTGACATGAGCAAAGTCCCTGAAGGTATTACGAAAATAGTGATTACTCTTACAGAGGATAATAGCACGGGATTTTCAAATGTAAAGAATTTAAAGGCCGAGATATGTACCGAACATAACCATATTCAGTTAACCCAGAAGTGATAATGGATAAAGGACCAATCAATGATTACAAGTAGACTAGAATGATATAAAATTTGAGAATGGAATTGCTAGACAGATAGACATTTAATCAATATATGTCATATCTAGCTTCCTTATCAAATATATATAATTGGTGAAATAGCGGTCTTGGAGGATACAATTTAATGGAATATGAGATTAAGAATAACATTCCAACATTGGAAGAATACAAATATCTGTGCGATTCTGTGGGATGGACTAATTATATGAATTTTGAAGTGGCAGAAACATCATTAAGAAATTCTATCCACAGCATCACAGTAAGTGATAACGAACAAATTGTTGGCATGGGGAGAATTGTTGGAGACGGGGCTATCTATTTCTATATTCAAGATATAGTGGTTCATCCGGATTATCAGAAATTTGGCATTGGAAAAGAAATAATGAATAATTTGGTCGAATACATACATCGGAATGCCCCAGATAAGGCGTTTGTTGGTTTGTTTGCATCACAAGGTAAAGAATCATTCTATGAAAAATATGATTTTAAGGATTACTCACCTAACATGACGGGAATGTTTACTGTAATTTCAAAAAATGAAAATAATGGATAGTAACTTTAAGATGGAGATGGTGCTAAATGTTAGTTACGGAAGTAAGAGAAGATGAATACTTAGAATCTATAAAACTGTCAATGTATGCATTTCAATATAAGGTTGCGGAATCTGACTTACCTGCTAGAAAAGAAAAGGTGAGAAGCCATAAAATTTTAGGGATATGGGATGAGGATATTCTGGCTGCCAAACTTCATATTATTCCATTAAACGTTCATATGAATGATGATGTTTGGAAAATGGGTGGTATCGCCGGTGTTGCTACATACCCGGAATATCGACGAAGCGGTTATGTAAAAACACTCATTATCGATGCTTTAAAGCACATGCGTGAAAATGCTCAAATCGTATCGCTTTTACACCCATTTGATATCTCTTTTTATCGGAGATTTGGATGGGAAATATTAAGTGAGCAGAAAAAAATAACGATTGAAAATAAGGATCTGAAGTTTCTCGAAAGCCAGCAAGGTTTTATAAAAAGATATACAAAAGAGACTCATCATGAGGAAATTGAAAAGATGTATCAACAATTTGCCATTCAACATACCGGAATGCTAAAACGCGAGACCCATTGGTGGAAACATCACGTGTATGATGAAGATTCGCAGCTGGCTGTCTATTACCATTCCGAGAACGAGGCTAAAGGGTATATTCTTTACCATGTGAAGGAAAGAAAAATGGATGTACAGGAGATCGTTGCCATGGACCAGGAAGCGAGAATCGGGCTATGGAATTTTATGTGCCAGCATGACTCTATGGTGGAAACCGTGACGATTACGCTTGCCAGTCAAGATCCTTTTCTTTATTTTCTGCCACAGCCCAAGGTAAAAACAGAGGTAACCCCTTATTTTATGGCAAGGGTCGTTGATGCGGAGGAATGTTTAAAAAGATTTCCTTTTATACCAGGAAAAGAGTTGCTATTCCTACATCTAGAAGATTCACATGCCCCTTGGAATAATGGAAGCTATTTAATTGGAAATGGCGAAATAAAGGTATTTAAAGAAAAAACTGGTGGCCAATGTGTTCATCCTCCTAAAAAAGGGATTCGCTTAACTATTAATTCCCTTTCAGCGATTCTTTTTGGATATAAAAAACCGATGGAGCTTTATGAAATGGGGTACTTGAAAGGATCCGAGATGGAGATTGATCTATTCGAAAAAATGGTCCCATCGTTGAAATCATCATTTTTTGACTTTTTTTAATTCAACTATTTGGATGTAATGGATTAAGATGCAATCACGAGGGAAATTTTGAAAAAAAGACTGTTAGACAATAAATGGATAGAGAAGCAGGGAGTGGTATAAATGAATCAATTTTTCCAGATGGGTGCCAATACAGCTTTAAGTTCTCCAAAAGGTAATGTTACGGTTAGCTACGAAATTTCTAATTCGATCGATATTTCCTTAACAGCTTTCCTTCTAACAGATTCAGACAAGGTACAAGGAGATAGCGGGATTATCTTTTATAATCAACCAGAGAGCTCTTCTGGTGTTGCTACCCTTCTACCATCTGAGATAGCAGGTAATACAAAAGTACATAAACTTAATTTTGACATGAGTAAGGTCCCTGAAGGTATTACGAAAATAGCGATCACTCTTACAGAGGATAACAGCACCGGATTTTCAAATGTAAAGAATTTAAAGACCGAAATATGTACTGATCACCATATTATCCAGTTAACCCCATCTAGTTTCACAAATGAAAATGGCATTGTCGTATTAGAATTATATTTAAGGAATGGTCAGACAAAGGTAAAATCAATCTGGCGCGGATTTGATTCCGGGCTTGAGGGGTTATGTAAAAATTACGGCGTTGAGGTTGAATCGGATGAGCAAGAAAAGCCTTCTGAACCTAAAACGATTCAAACACAAATCCCAAAAGAACCTGAAAAGACTATAACTATTCCTGAAAATAATAATAGTCAAAACATATTGTCAACGATCAGTCTTGAAAAGGTAAAGGGTAAGGTAAGTCTCGAAAAAGGTCAAAAGCCAGTGATCATTGAAAAAACACCAGAAATTACTGCTACAGTATCTTGAAGTCTGGGACAGATTATGATATATATGCTTTAGTCTATACAAAGAATGGCAGGCAGATAGATGTTGCTATGTTTGGGGCAAAAGGAATACCTCCCCTCAGAAGTTTTGGCAACGGAGCAGTGGAACATATGGGAGACGTTAGGAGAAATAGCGGATCAACGAAGACAGAAGTGATTAAATTAAGGTTAAATAATGATATTCTGGCAGTTGTTCCGGTGGTGTATTCCGCTCAGTCAAATGGAACAGGCTCATTCTACAGATACCCAGTGTCCATGAGTATCGATAATCATAATGGAACCTCCGTTACCATATCTGCCAAAAATGCCAATAATAATGATCGAATTTATTCCTGTGTGCCTGGGATTCTTCAGAATACGCCAGAAGGAGTAATTATAAGTCCATTGGAGCTTTATAGTAAACCGAACTCAGAGAATAGACCTATACTTAGGATGGGGTCTTCCAATATGGTAGAAGTAATAATGGATAAAGGACCAAAAAATGATTACAAGTAGAATAGAATTATATAAACTATTTACAAGCTTAAAAAGGACTCATACTCACATTTGTTTATTTGGGGTTAGAATTAATGATCCAGAACTTATATCCTTGACATAGTTTTTACCACTGAATGACTATAAGTGTACCAATGAATGATAGACTGTTTACCACTACATAGTTTTTGGAATCATAAATGTAATGCTAGGGATAAAAAAACGATAACCTAAAAAATTATTAATATTTAATCATATTTTGTTGACGAACGTACGTTCTTCGTTATAAAGTATATTTATGGTAATAATAATTGGTAGTTACTGCTAGTTAGAAATTACTTAAGCATTGAAAAAAAATAGAACTAAGGAGGCGTTGAATGATGTCAATTAGTTTGAACCCGTATTTGTTTTTTGACGGTAATGCAAAAGAAGCGGTCTATTTTTACGAGAAAGCGCTTGGCGGGAAAGTGATGGGTATCATGACGTACGGAGATATGCCGGCGGACCCGAATCATCCATTGACGGATGACATGAAGAATCGCGTTATGCATGCACACTTGAAAGTCGGAGATGCAGATATCATGTTCAGCGATACATACGAAGGCATGCCTTATCAGCCAGGCGATTCGATTCAGATGGCCATCCATCCCAAAGAAGAGGCTAGAGCTAGAGAAATCTTCGCCGCTTTGGAAGACGGCGGACAAGTCATTGTACCCCTTCATAAGACGGATTGGAGCCCCTTGTATGGGCAAGTAAAGGACAAGTTCGGCGTTAATTTCCAAGTGAACGTCCCAGCAGAGCAACCGCAGTATTAGTAAAAAGACTTCCGCTCCACCAACAAACAAAGCCTTCTGTTCGCGAATGGACAGATGGATTTTAATTATTCCTTGTTTCAGTAACGCAGCCTGTAGTGTAAGTGTCTTTTTTCACAATCTTACTTTCTAAATCTTACTGTTGTTTAATTAGGAAAAGATAGCAAGCTACCCTAATATCCAACCGATAATTGCCCCTCCAATGACTCCAAATCCGATGATTGGTGCATAAGCCTTCGTTATGATTGCTTCGGGAAGACTTAGTAAAAATCCGGTTAAAACTCCTTTCAATATACCATTATACACCCCCAAAAAGTGTATAACTGATTAACAATTGCTGCCATGTAGTCCACTCAATGTGAAAACGAACGTCTCTAACTGGAAAAAATCGTCCTACTTTATCAAGCAAAAACTGTGTCATCTCGCTCAAGAGGTCACAACAATTCATTCGTTACCTATATACTTATCTAAAGAGGTAACGAATGATAAATGACAGTTGCAATCATTAAAAGCAGAGCCTTGAGTAATCCTATTAAAAATGTTACTAAATATTCTTTAGAATTTTTACTATATTTTTTCTCTAGTATAGCTTCAAATCCGTAGTAAATTACGCCAAATAAAAGAATTGCAATATATATATAGGGAGATTCTATTCCTATACGAAAGAAAACAATGGCAAATATCAACAATATTGATATTTTTATCCAAACCCCATATTTCGTAAAGGAATTTTTTCTTTGAGCTATTTTCCCTACTCCAAACCATTTTCGAATATCATTATCAATAACGTTTGTGGACATAATTATGCCCATTATAATAACAACTATTAATCCTACTAACGGCATTTTACTATTCCACTCCCTTATATGTTATTAAACTATCTTCATTCCACAAATCTTCAAAATTTATGTGTTTATTTTAACATAAATAACCAGCTCTTTATGAAAAGCATCAAACTATAAATTTCAAACTTACATTAAAAACCATAAATCATCCCGATTTCACATACACTCCAATAATTATTTCACCCATTTCCATTGTGAAAAGGTAGCAAGAGCAAAACTGAACCTTAATATAACAATAAAAAACACCCCGTAAGTGTTAGTAGTCGTGTCTAACATTTACGGGGAAGTTCAGAATTTAAATGTGAATTCAAGTGCATTTTATTATGAGTTTTACTAGTTTGCAATTCTAAAGGGAACCCGTTAAGAAATGCCTGTTACTTCTTTTTTCAATTTTTTCCACCTATGATGTTGGGAATTTACTTTGTAGTATGTGTAAAAGAGGGGATATCGGCTGGTATGAATAGATCCAAATGTAGGGAAAGGGCAAGTAGAATTTAATCCGAAATCCCTGGATTTGTTGAAGATGGAATTCCAATTCGTGATAAATTCTGTTAGAGAAGGGCCTTCATTCATGAGTAAGGTCAAAGAAGCGTGCAAATGGGAATGAGAATAACCAGTCGAATCAAGAATTCGATCATCATGGACCTCCATTAGCATGACTTTTTATATCTTTAGTATACTAGTCAATTATGAACTCGTTATAAATCATTTGTAAATTCAAAGTAAACCTTTCCTTTGTTTTATGAAGTATCCGAATTATGCATCGTTATTCGTTAAGAAACAAGTTTAAGATTTTATGCTGAAAGGGTATATAAGCTTAGTAAGTTAACGAAGGCGAGGGAATAACATGAGGACAGAGAAGGAACTCACCTATTTTAAGAATAAATTAGTAAGCATGAAACAGGAACTGACGAAGGCGATCGAAGCGAACCAGCCATTTTCCTTCGAGGATTACGGGGAACTGACAAGCTTGGATAACCACTTTGCAGATACCGCATCACAATTGGAAGATCGGGAAGTACAATTTTCAATAAAGGAATCGGCTAAACATATTTTAACTGAGGTAGAAGAAGCGCTAGACCGATGCAAAGACGGAACATATGGCAAATGTGTAGAGACAGGAAAGGACATTCCTGTTGAACGGCTGAAAGTTCTCCCCTATGCCAAACGTATTATAGAGGCGCAAAAGAGATTTGATGAAGCGGCTGATTCTAGTAATCAGACTGAACTCTCCTTTTCCACCCCGAAGGATGATAAAAGAGGCGATGAACGGCTTCAAACAGTGGATGAACTGCAATGCGAACACGGGAACTCATCGTTCACTATAAAGTAACCCTGCCCCCTTGCTAGTCAGCAAGGGGGCTTCTTTTGTTTCAGATTACAAACTCTCGCTCCTGGTGCTTTAGGCTCGGAGCCGCTGATTTTATCGCTTAACCACGCTCCAAAAATTAGTGTCATGCCAGCTAAAAACTCCGATAGCTTCAAAATGGTCCCTCCAGTTTGCTAAAGTACGAAAGGAATGAAGTACAGTCATAAAAATTGTATAATGGAGCGTATACCAAATTTAACTCTACTATTCATCTTTGAAAAAGGAAGTGTGGTTTGTTTTGCTTCAGACAGGGGATTCACTTTTAAGACTGTCAGCTTTTCGGAACTATTGGCTATCGAGAATTTTAGCCTCAACTTCGTTCCAAATGCTGTCCGTAGCCATCGGGTGGCAAATGTATGATTTGACACATGATGCCTTTAGTTTGGGATTAGTGGGGCTTGCCCAATTTCTTCCGATGGTATTATTGACGTTTGTTGTCGGTCCGATTGCGGATCGCTTTGATCGCCGAAAAATTGTTTATATTTGCCAATTGATAGAAGGTATTGTTGCCGGACTGCTACTATATGGAAGCCTAGGCGGATGGCTGGGGCGGGAACAGATTTTACTAGCTGCTGCGATTCTAGGAACTTGCCGGGCCTTTGAAGGTCCAACCTCTTCGGCGTTATTGCCGCAATTGGTTTCGAAACGGATTCTGCCGCAAGCCATTTCTCTTAGTACGACTGTGGGACAAACATCACAAATATTAGGTCCTATGATAGGCGGGTTGCTTTTTTCATTAGGTGCATCCTATGTATACAGTACCTCGATCATCGCGTTGTTTCTTGGAGCGATTCTTACCTATTTCATTAGGACTGAGCATGAAGTCGTCCGGAATGCTGAGCCCGTTACATTGCGCTCCGTTTTCTTAGGATTGGAATTTATCTATCGTCATCCTGTTATCTTAGGGACGATCTCTCTTGATCTATTTGCTGTCCTGCTAGGCGGGGCGACAGCCCTTTTACCGATTTATGCTCAGGATATTTTACATACGGGGCCATGGGGCTTGGGCTTATTGCGGACTGCTCCAGCCGTTGGAGCCTTACTCGTGTCGCTGGTCCTTGCCTATTATCCTCTTAAAAACAGGATTGGACTTAAGTTGTTTGGAGCCCTCGTCATTTTTGGCCTGGCCACCATGCTTTTTGCGATATCAACCAACCTAATCGTTTCTTTGTTTGCATTATTGCTCATTGGCGGTTCGGATGTTATTAGTGTGGTGATTCGATCCTCACTTGTGCAGCTACAAACGCCAGATGAGATGCTTGGACGTGTGAATGCGGTAAATTCACTGTTTATCGGAACATCCAATCAGCTTGGCGAGTTTGAATCAGGAACTGCAGCCGGTTTATTCGGAACGGTTCCGGCCGTTTTTATTGGTGGAATTGGCACGATTATCGTTGCAGGGCTGTGGATGTATTTGTTCCCTTCGTTAAGAAAGATGCGATCACTGTCGGAGAGTTAATATAGGAAGGTTGTTTGTGAATTAATAAAATAAGTTAAAAATAATAGGTAATAGAAATATATTGTGAACAAAGTAAGATGATAGAGATAATCCCTCCAGGGAGGGATCATTTCATCAATAAAGTGGTTGTTGGCTATGGCAAGGTGGAAATCCATTAATATCCTGAATCAGAGAAGCATCGTATTGTTTTAGGGCGAATTGTGCTTGATATAAGTATTCAATAACAAGAACGTTTGAACCAGAAATACCGCACAAAACTCCTGATGTACCTTGCCCATTTGTTAATGAAATCCCGACAGGTTGCCCGATTAAATTTCTAATCTTATGATGCCAATGCATTGTCATCACCCCTTTTAAATAATCATATTGCATGGGAGAGAATGAGTGCCTGTAAAGTGGAAAACAAATATTCACTGCGCATTTCGAACAAAAGGTACTCTAGATAAAAGCTAAAACCGCAGCGTTTTTTTATCATACACCAGAATTTATAAGTTTTGGGCATTCCAAGTCTGAATATCCCTTGGTGTATGGTAAATTAATGATATGGAAGCAAATATTTTAAAATCAATCCTATTTGATGAACATCATCACTGGGATCGTTTTATGGAAAAGAATAGAAGAAAACTTGCCGCCTCCACAGTATGTTAAGCTTTTATTAAGAATCATGAGCTATATTTAAGACATTCTTATTCAAGACCCCCTATGCACTAATAATTGGATGCCCTCAAGGATGGTTATTGAACAATCCTGAGGGCTATTTTTTTCGAAATATAATAGTTATTTAATTAGGTGATAATGGAATGGGGCTTTGACAATCTCACTTACTCGTTTCTTTTCGAACAATGGGGGCGACCTCTGCTGCTAATAGTTCAATGCTTTCAGCTACCTTTTTATAGGGTAAACCGCCGATATCCATCTGTACCATAAAGCGTTGGTTTCCAAAGAGTTCATGTTGCTTCAGGATTTTTTCAGCAATTTGCTGCGGGCTGCCTACGAACAAGGCCATTTCTGGAGCTGTCATTTGTTCAAAATCTGCTCGGGATAGGCTGAAATCCATTCCACGCTGACGATGTAAGTATGACCAATAATTTGAATGATACGGATAAAACTCATCTAGCGCCTGTTGAGCTGTTTTCGCGATATAGCCATGACCAGTTATCCCTACTTTGAGAGTTTCTAAAGGATGCCCAGCTTCGGCACCAGTTTCCCGATATAAATCAACTAACGGCTTAAAGCGAAGTTGATCTCCGCTTAGGATGGCAATGGTCATCCCTACACCTAACCTGCCGGCACGTGCTGCACTTTCAGGTGTTCCGCCAACTCCAACCCATAACGGTAACTGTTTTTGTAATGGCCTCGGGGCTATTTCAGCATTTCTTAAAGATGAGCGAAAGTGACCGTCCCATGAGATTCTCTCGTTTTCGTTGAGCTTTAGAAATAATTGGAGATGTTCCGAGAACAAGGTATCATAATCATTTATGTCGTAACCAAACAGCGGGAAGGATTCCACAAATGCCCCACGACCAGCAATGATTTCTGCCCGCCCATCCGAAAGTAAATCCAATGTTGCAAAGTCTTCAAACAACCGAATAGGATCAACCGTCCCTAGTACGGTGGTCGCACTTGTTAATTTAATTCGTTTGGTTGCTTGAGCGATAGCAGCTAAAACAACAGGGGGTGCAGAGGTGGCATAGTCTAATCTGTGATGTTCCCCGACTCCAAACACGTCCAGACCCGCTTCGTCTGCGAGTTTGGCTGCTTCAATGATTTCCTTCGTTCGCTGGTAAGCCCCGATGGCTTTGCCTGTATGTGGGTCTGGCTCCATATCCCCAAGTGTATAGAGACCAATTTCTATTCCTGAATGTTCTTGTTGCATAACAGAATTGTACCTCCAATGTATGAGTAAATTGTGATGGAATATTTTATTAATACTGGAGGTAAATGTGATTCTTAGGGGGATTGGGGGTAAATAAATCCAATAACTGCATGTTTATCTTTATTAAATCTTAATTCAACAAGAATAGGTGCGCCTGTTTGTTTAATAGTTATCTATGGATAAAATGCATTAATAGGCAGAAGGAAGTCCTCCTGCCTAATTGTTATCCTACTATTCGCAAGGATTCCTGCACAAATGCTGGTATGTCCTCCGGCTGTCTGCTGGTGACACGAAAGAAACACGTTTTCTTTGTTTTATGCCGCAGATGGGTGATTATGGTAATATTATTAACAAGAGGGGATTACCTTGAGGAAGTTTATAGGTATATCCCTAATTGTTTAGAGGCTGAGAAACCCTTTTAGTAACAATAGGACTACTAATAATAAGAAATGAAGAGGAGTCGAATTAGTATGGAAAAAGTTATCCCATTTTTAATGTTCCAAGATGGCAAGGCGGAAGAAGCGATGAGTTTTTACACATCTCTTATCGAGGATTCAGAAATTACAAGTATTGCTCGATATGGAGCGAATGAAGCCGGTGAAGAAGGTACCGTGTTTCAGGCTACTTTCTCTTTGAAAGGGCAAGAATTTTTTTGCATTGACAGTCATGTGAAACATCAGTTTTCCTTTACACCTTCTTTTTCCATCTATGTTACGTGTGATTCAGAAGAAGAACTCGACAATTTGTTTCAGAAATTAAGCGAAGGTGGACAAGCCCTGATGCCATTAGGCAATTACGGCTTCAGTAAGAAGTTTGGCTGGCTAAATGATCGGTTTGGCGTTTCATGGCAATTAACTCTTCCTAACTAAAATTAATTAAGGTGAAAGCGCGTGAAATTCCCACGTGCTTTTTATTGTTTGTGTACCACAGGGACGGTTCTAGTGGCTCTATTTTTGTTTGGAAGGAGGGTTCATACCAGTACGGGACTACAGGATGATCTAGATCTCTAAAATTAGTATAAATCTAACAAAAAAGGAAAGAGTTAAATCATTTAACTGAAAATTGGTAGTAATTAACTGATTATATGGTATATTTTAGAGTTTGTATTTTGAGTAAAAAAAGGAGTTTGTATGAAGGAGACCTATAATAAATTAACGAAAAGATTATATTATATTGTGATGTTCATTATAATAGCCATCATGATATCGGGTTTGATCATTGATAATCCACGTTTTGCTGAATTCGGAGTGGGATATATAGCCCATTGTCTACTGGTGCTTGTTTTCTCTATATGTTTATTGCTTTATCCTAAGTATGAAACTGATGTTCTCAGAATGGGCATAATAATCGTTGCATCCGTTTACTTTTATACGATTTTTCTTTTATATCCAGATACTTGGTCGAACTTTATTTTTCTATGTTTTATTCCAGCATTTTCAATCATGTTCTTTGATTCAAAGCTCTTTTATTTTTCTTTGTTTTTGAACAGTGCAGCGATCTTGTTTTTATTTGGTTATATTAAGGTCGTTGATCAAGGACATCAATATCCATACATAGAACAGGATTTAATAGGAAATTTGATAAATTTTATCGGGAGTCAAGCCATTATCTATTTTATTTTTTATTTATCATACGGTCGAATAAAAAGACAACAATTATATTTTGAACAAATTCAACAGTCAGAGCGATTGAAGATCACTGGCCAACTTGCAGCAGCTGTTGCACATGAAATTAGAAATCCTTTGACCGTGGTGAAAGGGTATTTGCAGTTATTTGAGCAAGACACCGCATATAATAGCGATGATCAAAAAGGACATTTTTCTTTGATGATTGATGAACTAAATGTGGCTGAAGAGGTGATTTCTCAATTTTTATCGATTGCAAAGCCGGAAAAGGATAAAGTAACGGAAACAGTAGATGTAAAGGTTGTTCTTCAGAGTGTAACGGATTTACTACATTCATATGGACTTTTACATGATAATAGGATCGAATTAAATGTTGCGGAAGATTACTATATCTCTGCTAACAACATAGAGATTAAGCAATTACTTATAAATATTATTAAAAATGCCATTGAGGCTTCTAAAACAGGTGATGTCGTACTTGTAACGGCTAGAATGGTAAATCATTTTGTTGAAATAAAAGTAATTGATCATGGAAGCGGAATGTCAGAAGAAGAAGTTGCATCTCTTGGTACTCCTTTTTATTCTTTAAAAAGTAAAGGAACAGGACTTGGAATGATGATTTGTTTTAATATTATTGAAAAATATAATGGTACAATTGACTTCCAAACTTCTAAAGGGCATGGAACTTCTGTAACGATTTGCTTTCCGTTATCCAGTAAAACGATAGCAAAAAAGGGAGTTTAGTAAAATGATGTATGTTGAGACTGAACGTCTATATACAAGAAGATTTGAATTAGGTGACCCGTGAGACTTTACCAGTTAGAAAAACCTGTTTAATTCTTATGATTCTATAATTGTTTGCGAATTCTTACACTTAAGTTACTCGTTAGTAGATTGCCCTTTCCTTATTTTTCGTAACCAATCTTAAAATTATTATGAAAGTTTTTTGATAGATATATCAGGATTGAAACAAATAGGGCAAGGTGCTTTATATTTCCATGGAAGAAAATGGTATAATCAAGAGGAGGGGGAATCGGGTGTTTAATGGGTGTTATTTAGTTGGAGGGTGATCATATGATGGGGTCTTCCTGTAAAAAAGAAGTTGAAGCTTTCTTTTCTAACCAAGAAAAAAAAATTATGTTGTTCATGGCAGTAGAACGGTTAAATGATACGATTGGTCCTGCCACAATTGAAGTGAAGAAATCCCAAATATCATTTGGAACCAATACAAAATTTGCCTGGGTATGGCTGCTTCAGTCATTGGTAAATAAACGTCCTGAGAACGGCATTGTTCTTACCTTTGTGGTTGATCATTATATTGAAAACGACCAAATTGTAGAAGTTCGTGAGCCGTACCCAGGTCGATGGATTCACCATCTTATCATTCAAAATGAAGATGATCTGAATGAAGAGGTTAAACAGTGGTTAGCTGAGGCCTATACCTTTTCTGAGCAAAGGAGAAAAAAGTAACAAGGTCATCAGGCACCAACTGTGATATTGTCGGAGTCGCCTAGTTCCTCCTCCCTAAAGGTTCGCATGTCCATTTCTTTTGGCTAAAGTGGTGCCTGACACCCCGGCTAAGTCAGGACGCAGGCACCTTCGGTTTAGGCATTAGGATTTGAAGCTGTACCATTATATGCCCTTTTAAATTTGAAAATCTCCTCAACAGCTTGGCGAGCTCCACCCGATTTTTGAAAGGATTCCTTGATATTTGCAACGGCTTCATGGACGGATGGGTCGTTCCATACATGATTTGCTGCTTCACCCAGTTGTGTGGCTGTTAAGCTTTGCATTTGTAATGTAATACCAGCTCCGATATGGGCAACTTGTCTGGCAATGATGGGCTGATCTGCGCTTTGTGGGATGACAATTAAAGGTACCCCGTAATAGAGAGCTTCATTGGTACTGTTCATTCCACCATGTGTGATAAATAATTTCGTGTATTTCAACACCTCAGTTTGTGGAACGTAATTTTTTACTATGAAGTTTTTGGGAATCTCCCCCAAATCAGATAACTGCGTTTTTTCCCCAATAGACATGATAATGGTGTGATCTGTGTTCTCAAATGCCTCAAAACAAAGCCGATAAAAATCAATTGCTTGGTTAAAGACGGTCCCCAATGAAATGTAAATAAGGTTTTTTCCCTTGATTGCTGTAAGGTCGAAGTTTTCTTGTGTTGAACGTAAAGACATGGATGGACCTACAAATTTGTAAGTCTGATCAAATGTTTCACCGAAGGGTTGAAACTCCCTAGTTGTATAAACAATTGTAAGTGGTGCAGGGTTACAAAAGACTTCATAAGGAGAACGGATTTCAACGTCATATGTCTCTTTCAGTTTTGTTGTCAGGGATTGAAAATCATCATTGATTGTTTTAACCAGTTCCGTTGGGATATTTTGTGAAAGATGTTCCAACATGCTATCAAACGATGCTTTTGACTCTGCGAAAGACGTACATGAATTAATGGCCGGACGTTTGAGTATTTGTGCAAGTATATGTCCACACCCAAACATAGAATCGTGAATGATATAATCAAAATCTTCTCCCTCGATTTGTTCGAGAACACTAGGGATCACGATATCTGCCGTGCGTAGAAGACCGTTGATTCTTTCGGGTAAATAATTTCTTCCACCTGAGATAAATGCTTTGATAAATTTTTCACCGTCAATGGTTCGTACAGTAGCTCCCGTTTTTTCAATCCGTTCTCGAAAAGCTTCGATCGTAAAGTAGACTACCTCTTCTCCACGGGAAATAAGCTCTTGCACAACGCCAATAGTTGGATTGATATGTCCTTCTGATCCACAATTAATAAATAAAAAGCGTGCCATCATAATCACTCCTTATGTTAATGTTTTCTAGATTGTATAAGAGTAAGGGGGAATACTCTGTCCACATGCACATTTCAAAAAATGGTATTAATTTTAATCATAGTACAAAACAATAAAATCTCAAATGATTTTCCTTTGTATTTAAATAGATATTGTTTCAGGGGGGAGTGCCATTTCAACATTATTACCAGAAATATTCACACTAAAAAGAAATCCAAATTATTTCTAGGTTTTGCCAAAGATATGTTAAAATACTTGGGATCTGAAGATTGTAAATAGTGTAAAAACGAAAGGGGCAAGCTATGGAATTTAGAGGAGCGAGCGTTTATGATCGAGGGCACTGAAAATCCTTCGGATTTTTGAAGGAATTAAAAAGGCAACTAAAAAAACGACTCTAAAATTCCAATAATGAATTTAGAGTCGTTTTTTTGTTTGAATTGGGAGCCTATTTCCTCTTATTTTAATCCATTAGTTTCAAAATTCTTTTTAGATTTACGGTAAATATGGCCATGGCACCTTGCAGTTCCATACCCAATAGACCCGAGGATTTCGCAACATTATACCCGTGTCTGTGCTTTAATTCACTATTTTTAGCTTCTATTTTATAACGTTCTTTTGATTTTACTTTAAAATAGTCACTATCTTGAAACTGTATCTGTTCTGTATGAACATTTGATTTAATGCTTACAGAATAACTTTTGCTTTTAGCTCCTTCTTTATAACATCCATCTTTAAATGGACAGTGTTTACATTTTTCTATATCAAAGTAATAAGTGTCAACTTGATTTTTAGCCACACCTTTTTTCCCTTGACGAGCCTTTCTTATCGCCATGTGA
>NZ_CCAS010000042.1 GCF_000612625.1 Neobacillus jeddahensis | reverse complement strand
ATACCGAATGTTATTTGAAAAATAAAATCTCGTGACTGAACAAAATAAATATCGCCAGTCTGGTGTGGTTCGGCCATTCATTTTAGTGAATTTCCCGCTGTTTCATCGTTAACTGCTGGTCATATCTTAATAATAATTTATCCACCTATAAACAAATAGCCCTATTTTCCATCTTTGAAGAGTAGACACCTACCTATATATGTTTGAATAAATTATAAGTGTAATCTACTGTAAGGAGTTGAAAACATGACCGAGAAGAGAAACCAAGCTGATTATCTTCAGAAAGCTGCTATGTATGATTTATTAGCTCAGTTTTATAAATACACAAACCCCAACTTACACATGCATTTCTATCTTAAGCATTATAAAAACATGAACAAGGCAATGAATATCCTGCGGACATACAGCCAATCATCACAGGGCGAAGCTAAAATTCGTCTCCTTCACACCACACCAGATGCAGCACAAATTGATGTGTATATAAATGGGAATAGAGTTTATAGGGACTTATCCTGTAAACAGGTAAGCCAGGTCTTACCATTAAAAGCTGGCAAATACCATATTGATATTTATCCTGCTGGAAATATGGTTGATAGTATCTTAAATAAAAAGATAACCGTTGAAGCTGGAAAATCATACACATTAGCCACTATTAACCCTGTGAAAAAAATGCGTTTGCTCGTTTTTTTAAACGATGCGGAGGTTCCAGTAAATGAAGCAAAAGTTCGCTTTATTCACTTGTCACCAGATACCCCACCCCTTGATATTGCGGTCAAGGATCGAGATGTCATTTTCCCTCAGGTTTCCTATAAACAGGCTACAGGTTATTTAGGGTTAACACCCATGACTGTTGATTTAGAAGCACGTGTAGCAGGAAGCAAAGAGCAACTCTTACCAATGCCACAGGCACATTTTAGGGCAAATGAAAGCTACACGATCGTCTTACTGAGCTTAGCCGATGACCCAACAGAGTTACAATTTATCACTTTAAAAGAACCATAAAGATATGTCGCCGATTGGCGATCCATAAGGCGAAGACAGAGGCGTAGTTACACTTTCCTATCAACAGAAAAAGGTGCCCCGACAGAGCGAGGCACCTATTTTACAGGAACTAATATCGTAATAGCTATATCATCTTTTTTTAAATCAAATTTGTCAGCCTTAATTTTAAGGTCACTTTTTAATTTTAATTGTTGCATGTGAACATAGACCAACTGATCATTCGGCCTAATATCAACTCCTGAAGGCAGCTTATAATTATCACTAATATAATTTAAAACATATGAGATAGGAAGGTGTAACTTACCAACAGACATTGTTTTTTGCTTTAAGACCAAATCACCATTTTTTTCAGCTTGGGGCTCAAAGGTCAGTTTCAAATTTAATTTTTCACTGAAAAATGGTAACGTTCCATAAAGTTCAACCTCATCCCCTAAGACTACCCGATAGTCAATCGGGGAATCCTTTGCCTCCTCCTTCAAATAGTGATTGATCAGTCTATTTAAATCATACTTATTTGAATTTACATGGAAAGAAACATAATCATCTGTTGAAACATTTTTTTTACTAATTTCCTTTTCATCCATTGGGGCTAAAGCTAGTGATAATAATATAATAGCAATTAAAAGGTTAATTCCTAATAAGACCAGGAATCCTATTTTCCACTTATTTTTCATCTAATTCTAATTCTCCTCAGCGCTGACCGTGTATGGCTTTTTCTCAAGGTCAGGTATTACCCTATTTCCCATCGTTTCATTTAACCTCTCGGCAATCAATTTATATCCTTTGTCATTTGGATGGAAATGATCTGTAAACAATAGGTTTTCAGTTGCATCTATGAATACATCCTCAATCTTAACAAAATAGCCATTTGGATAATTGGCAATTACGCTTTGCCCTGCTTCATTCCATTCAGCAACAATTTCATCCATTTCTTTTATATCCGAAAACCACTCTGAAAAAGGATTATAAAGACCCACCAACACAATTGATGCGTTAGGATTTTCCTCGACAATTGACTCGACAATTTGCGTCAAGTGATTCCGATAGGATTCCTTTTCCTTCATAAAGTCTGATACTTGCAGGTTTGAAATATTATCCTTCACGACTTTCATAATATCATTTCCGCCGATTGTTAGGATGACCAAATCTGCCTGCTTTAATACAGACTTGACTTCCTGTGAATGGAGTCTTTTCAATAGTTGAGTCGTCCGATTTCCCTTTACCCCAAAATTATAAAAGTCCACTTCTTTAATTCCTTTTTCTTTTTCGAGCATTGTTTTCAGATAGGGAAGGTATCCTCCTTGATCTGTACTATCTCCAACTCCCTGGGTCAGTGAATCACCCGCAGATACTACTGTTAATTTTCGTGGAAAAAAATCAGCTGGAATTTGTTCAAAAACCTGTGCAGAGACTTTCTTTTCTTGATGTAGTAACAACGTGTCAGACTGACCACATGAACTTAAGACTAATACGGAAAGAAATAGAAGGGGGAAAAACCTTTTCATTTATATTCACCTACCTTCTAAACTATTTTTTCATTCAACCTCAGCAAAGGTACCTTAACAAACCTTTCTTTGGTATACATTATTGTAAATGTCCCAAAAAATGCTTCTTTTTTAGGAGAGCATCTGCCTTTCTTACTCCTAGTGAGTATTACTTTATTATAACACGACACGTATTAATCAAAACATATATGTATTACATCCTATTCGTACCAAAAAAAATAGACCCCATAAAGGTCTATTGTAATGCCTTAATATCATTCATTATTTCATCAAATGGTACATCCTTATATCCACTATATGTCTTTATAATATTTCCATCCTGATCCACTAAGTAAAGGAAGGTTTGATGAATCACTTGTGTTCCTTCTGCAGGCTTTTTGACAATTGTTTTAAAATTTTTCGCTGCAAACTCTTCGATAAAGGCTTGATTATAACCTGTTAGAAAAGTCCAATTTTCGAACTTCACGCCAAATTGCTTTGCATAACGGTCCAGTACCTCGGGTGAATCCACCGTTGGATCGACACTAAAGGAAACAAATTCTACATTTTTCAGACCTTCATCTTTGACCTTTTTCTGTAATTTAACCAAATTTGAGGTCATTGGTGGACAAACATCCGCGCAGCTAGTAAAAATAAAATCTGAAATCCAGATCTTTCCCTTCAAATCTTTTAAGCCAAATGGCTTATTTTCTTGCGTTGTTGCAGAAAAATCCTTTACTGGCCAGTTCACCGCATTTTCAATTTCCTTTTTTCCACATGCCGACATTACAAGCGTACTTATGACAATAAATAATACCAAAAAACGAACCTTCATCCTATCACCCACAACTTTTCAATTCTATACGGGATTAGTGTAACAAAGATAGTAGGAAGATGAAAGCAACAAGCTTTAGTCATTGGTGTCAGGCACCATTCTATTCAAAGATTTATTTATTCATAATAATACATGAGAGCTAGTGCCCCTGGTCCTGTATGTGTACTGACAATGGGGCCGGTGTAATCAATCTCAACGTCTTGACAACCAGTCATTTCAAAAATACTTTCTTTAATTTTCACTGCAAGCTCATAAGCTTCAGCATGGGCTATCCCAACTCCACGGACGGTTTTCCCCTTAATATCCTCTGCAAATTGCTTCGCCATAAATTTCACCACCTGTGAATGGCTGCGAACCTTTGTGACTGGAGTATACTCGGCCCCTTCAAGTGAAGCAACCGGTTTAATGTTTAATAAGGAACCAATAAAGGCTTTACCCTTTCCAATTCTTCCACCCTTAACAAGATTCTCTAACGTGTCAACCATAATGTACAGTTTGGTATGTTCACGGACCTTCTGTAGTCGTTCAAGAATTTCTGCCCTACTTTTCCCCTGTTTCGCCATCTGGGCTGCTTCCCTCACTTGAAAACCAAGCCCCTTCGAAATAAACTCAGAATCGATCACGGTTACATTTGTGTTTGACATCTGGGCAGCGCTTTCAGCAGAGCGAACCGTTCCACTCAGTTTACCCGTCATATGAATGGAAATAACTTCGTAACCCTCTTTTCCGAGGCGGTCATAGGTTTCGAGAAAAACTCCAACTGGAGGCTGAGAGCTTTTCGGTAATTCCTTCGAACGGCTCATGCTTTCAATAAATTCAACTGGGTCAATATCAACCCTGTCTAAAAAGGATTCACCATTTATATTGATGGCCAAAGGCACCACAACGACATCTAATTTTTCAACCAATTCTGTTGATAGATCCAAGGTTGAATCGGTAACTATTTTTATCTTGTTCATACATTCACTTCCCTACGATAACTGCTTTGAATTTAACAGGCTTTTTGTTGTAATGAAACACATTATCTCTATTCTAACAAAGATTAGTATATTTACCATCGAAAAAAATAAAAGAGCATCGTTACTGATGCTCGAGGCGAATTATGCATTATGTTTTAGCTCTCCCAGGTTAAACAATTGTTCGTAATCAGGCCATTTCATAACCTGTTTCAAATATTCTTTAAAAGAGTAGCATTTTTTAGGCTTACATTCCTTTTCAATCGACGCAAGAAACGTCTGTAAACGGACTTGAATCATAAAATTAAAAGAGCTATTCTCCTCCAATACAGGAATATCCATGACTTTAACCTTCTGTCCAACAGCATTTTTGAACTCTATGCTTTTGACTAACAAAATATCAATCCTCTTTTTCACCCGTTTAATTAAATTATACACCCATTAATCCTCGAAAAGTGTCTATTTATGCTTGGCTTTAATTAATATTTGTGATTTGTTCACAATTTGATGATTTAAAAATAACGTAAGACAGAACATTGGATGCTCTGTCTTTTAGTCGAAGGATTTGAATATGTAGGGTTTTATGTTAGAGTTCAATGTAGAATTTTTTTGTAGGTAACTATTTTTGATTAGAAATAACTGTGGTTTCTTCTGTTTACCTGTTTCAGCATCATACAATTTAGCTTGGGTAAGATCGTTATGACAATTCGGGCAAATCCACGTTCCGAAATCGCAGCTACTGAAAGACGGTTGATGACATTTGGGGCAGGATTTTTTAAACATAGAGGACCACTCCTGTTATTTAAATTTCGTATTTTTATAGTTTATGTACACTTATTGTAAAAAAAGACCTTGATCATAGAGAATTTACCTACCAAGGTCTTTTATACACGTCTTTCCATCCTTCTTCTTCTTTTAATAATGAATTGAATAATCGATCCCGTTAAAACTAGCACGGCGCCAGCTACTAGAATATTAAACATATTGGTTCCGGTTTCAGGGAGTTTTGGTCCGTCTGCAGGTAACACGCCTCCTAAAGTGCCCTCAACATAAAATTTGAACTCGACTTCGCTACTAAGACCTTGAAAGTCATTACCCAATTCCTGTGGGAATACAACATTAAAAACTAATTCTTCTTCTGCCGTACTACTTAATGATCTCGGCTCAATTTTTTTAAACTCATTGAGTTTACCTCTAAAAATCGCCCCCTCATTATCGGTGATAGTGAGTAATAATTCATTATATAGTTTCTCTGAACCTGATTTTAACTTCCCTGTCACTAGGTAATTAAAATCTTCTTTTCCATTGTTTTTTATTTTAATTGTACGAGTAGCCCTATCACCTGGTTTAAAATCTTTAACATTAAATAGGATTTTTTCAGGAGTAGTCATAAGATCAATCTCCTCTAAAGATTGCGATGCAAATGTACTACCGAATGGGAATAAAAACAAAATAACTATTAAAAATGGGGTGAGAATTATCATTTTATTATTATTTGGCAGTATTTTCTTCATTTTCCCCTCCATTTTCACGTCATCTTTCCGATACAAGATCTCCCACTCCTTTTTTTACAATTTTGATTGCAGTGTACTCCATCAGTAGATTTATTAGTTATCGTCAATTTACAAATAACAAACTTATATATTTACGATAACTAATAAATGGTAGGAAAAGAAAGCCTGTGGCTTTCTTTCCTTTCCAAAATTAATTAGGATTATTTCCAAGTTCCTGCTTCTTGATTTGCTGTGAATGTCCAATCAAGATCTAAACTGTCTCCTTGGAATTGGTTTTGATTTCCCTTATCCTTAAACTCAAGTTGTACAGTTAAATAGACATCTTTATTAGGTGCAAGTGAGCCCTGTGGAAGTAAATTAGCTACAGTTGAAAGGTCTGCAGGATCCAATTCACTCAACTGTTTTAATGTCATCTTAGATACTACTTTTACCCCTTGAAGATCATCCCATTGATCAAGTGGTGGATTTCCAGGCCAAGCACCTTCATACTCTAAGAATGTAACTTCAATATCATCAGCAAAATCACTAGTGCCATTATTATTATTTGCATCATGAACTGTATAGTCAGTCTGTAATAAAACATTTTTGATATTTAAGCTGCCATCATTTTTCAGGTTGAATCGCTTGAACATTTTATCGCCAGGTTTCATATTTTGAATCTTAAACATTTGTGTTGGATTAAGCGTTAAATTTAATGTTCCTGCCGCGAAAGTATTATTCGATGTTTCAACATCATTAAAGTAAGCAAATGTTCCTCCACCTACTAATGACAAACCTAATGCTGCAGATGCCAAACCTAAACCTAATTTCTTTTTAATACCCATTCTTTTCTCCTCCAATTTTCCCCTCACCTTATGAGGTATGTAGTTTTATATTGAACCCTTATGGTTTACATAAGGAGTGCAACCGTTAAACAGTTTCTTCAACTTCTTTTCCTTTTCCCTTTTCAATTTCTTTTAAGGCTTTAAAAATTGATAATCCAGAATAGCCTAGTAAGAGTAGTCCAGGTAAAATTAGCAACAACGCAGTTCCTGTTTTTGACTTTGCATAATCTAAGAAATATCCAACATATGGGATTGTAAACCCGGAGTATTTCGCTACAACATTTTGAGATAACACTGGATCACCATCTTTATTTTCATTGTTATCTCCTTTTGTTACATACATGGTTTGATCCCCATTTTTATTAACTTCAACAATTCTATGAGTAATTAATTTATTCTCTGCCTCTCTAAAAGTAATGATGTCATCCTTTTTTAAACTAGTTGGATTTTCAACTGGCTTAACTGCAATTATTGAACCAGTCATAAATGTTGGTTCCATTGATCCAGATAAGACAGTTTTTAATTGGTATCCCAAGAAATTTGGTTCTCCACCTGAAGCCTTAGACGATACAACTACAAATATCATGAATATAAGAAGTAAGAACAAAATTCCTGTAATTACATTACTTGTTACTTTCCAAACCTTTTTAGTTTTCATATAAACATCACCATTTTTCCTTTCAAATATTTCTGATTATTTAACAGTAACAGTCACACCTGCTGATTCTTTTTCTGAACTATCAACTGTGGTCAATCGATACGTGACTTCATCATCCGATGTTAATTTAATATTTTCACCTTTTACATTATCCTGTAATGGTGTAGTCTGACTGTCGATATAAATTCTTACGTGACTAATACCAGAAGGATTTTTCCATGACAAACTTATATTTGAACTATTTCCATTCCGATTTCCTATCAAATTCATGACATCTTCGGGTGGATTATTAACAATTTCAGGTTGTTTATCAATTTCAGGTTGTTTATCAATGTCTTTACCTTTATCTTTATTTGGATCTGAGCATGGTGCATTCGTATGATCGTCACAATCATCTTTATTATGGCCAGGGTTATCAGGATCCGTATGTTCACCCGTGTCTACATCTGGTTTGTCAGGACCATTTCCGAGACCAGCGTTGTCTTTACAATATTTGTGCCAAAAATCCGATCCTTTTTTAGCATCTTTACAAAAATCTTCTGAAACACTAATTGTTCCACTAATTTTTTCTACATCATTAAAGTAGGCACCGGTGTCAGATGTAAGATACGAACCAGTTAGAATCAGAAGATACCAGACTGCAACAATCTGAGCAGCAACTATTAACCTTTTGCCCTTTTTTCTAAATTTCTTCAATCGGGTATTTCGAATTGTTCTCCCTCCCTCATTCGTTCTTTTTAATGAATGAACCCACATATGTAGTTTATTAAGAACGAAGTTGGTGACTTTATTATTCATTTCCATCAACTTCCTCAAAGACTTATTTATACCGCTTGTTCCTTATTAAGAACTTGTGACTTGAGTATATGACAAAATAACGAACTTGAAAAAGTCCAAATTCCTTCGAATTTTCTTAATAAAGAACATTTTTGTTGGATTATCTCTGATTATCTCTAATTTTCTCACTATTTCGTATTTTATAAAAAAATATTCGTTCTTTATAATGTACATATACACCTAGACCTAAGTGGAGTAAAAATGAAGGGGTATGAATCTATGATTGGGAATAAAATTAAGGAGATGAGGAAGAGAAAAGGCTATTCTATCAGTGAGTTAGCCAAATTGGCTGATGTTTCAAAGTCCTACTTAAGTCAAATAGAACGGGGATTGCAATCGAATCCATCGCTTCAATTTTTAGAAAAAATTGCAGAACCACTGGAAACTAGTCTTGATAGCTTAATAATGGATATAAGAACACAGGGACATTCCATAACAGAACTTGATGAGGAATGGAAAAAATTAATTGAAAGAGCAATTAAAGATGGATTAAAAAAAGAGGATTTCCAGGAATACCTGAACTACATAAAATACAAAACCTGGATAAAAGAACAGAATAAAAGCTAAAGAAAAGCCCACACTCTTAAACATGAATGTGGGCCTAACCTTAACATATTCTCGGGAACATCGTCCCTGATAGTCTTGTTAATAACCGTTTGGAGCCTAGTGGGGTTTCTAATAATAATTGTCCTTTTCCTTTCGCTATGACGCTGCCAATGACAACAGCATCCCTTCCTTCAGGACACTTGCGTAAAATTTCAAGCACCTTATCTTTTTCCTGATTAGCGACAATAATAATCGCTTTTCCCTCATTAGCAAGATATAAAGGATCGAACCCTAGTAAATCGCATACCCCATGAACTTCCGACTTGATTGGAAGTGAGGATTCATTTAGTTTCATAGTCAAATGGAAATCTTCAGCAATCTCAACGATAGTTGTAGCAAGACCGCCTCTAGTAGGGTCGCGCATGATTCTTACCCCATTAGTCTCCCTTAAAACTTCCTCAAGCATGATATTCAGTGATGCACAATCGCTTTGAATGGGTACCGTTACTCCAAGATCTCCTCTTGCACCAATAACGGCGACACCGTGATCCCCAATCGTGCCTGAAACAATGATGGCATCTCCCTCCTCAAATTGAAGGCTGCAGCCCATCCCAGGTTCATAGATTCCAATTCCTGTTGTATTGATGAATACTCCGTCCGCAGAACCACGTTCAACCACTTTTGTGTCTCCTGCTACAATGGATACACCTGTTTTCTTAGCTTCATTTGCCATATCTGAAACAATTTGCTTTAAATCGGAAATCGGAAACCCTTCCTCTATCACAAACCCACATGTTAAAAAGGCTGGCTTCGCACCACTCACAGCGAGGTCATTTACTGTCCCAGCCACGGCTAACTTTCCAATTGAACCACCGGGAAAGAAAATCGGTTTTATCACAAATGAATCAGTCGTCACTGCTATTTTATGGGATGACATCGTGATGGCTGCTGCATCGAACAGGGAGGCATTTGAATCGCCAAATGCTTCAATAAAGACATCACGGATTAACCGATGACTTCGTTCTCCTCCATCACCATGAGCTAAGCTAATATATTTTTCCATTAAAAACTCTCCCTCATGTAGTGATAATAGGCTGAACAGCTACCTTCAGTGGAGACCATGCACGGACCAACGGGATTCATCGGATGGCATGCTTTTCCGAATAATGGACATTCATTTGGTGTAATCAAGCCTCGGATCACCTCTCCACAGCGGCATTTTGTCTTCCGCGGCTCTCCTACCACTACGGAAAACCGCTTCTTGGCGTTAAATTGCTCGTATTCGGTTTTTAAATCTAACCCACTATTTGGAATGACACCAATCCCGCGCCAGGCTTCATCACATTCCGTTAAATACTTTTCTAGCCATTGATGGATCACTTGATTGCCTGTTTTCGTTACTACAGAAGGGTGATTATTTTCTATTGAAATCTTTTCACTTAAGATCAGGTCAAGCAATTTGTAGATAGAGGAAAGCAGCTCTGCTGTTTCAAAGCCAGCAATCACCCCTGATATATGGTAATCATCAACTAAATACTGATAAGCATCTTCCCCTAACACAATCGAAACATGTCCTGGAAGTAAAAAACCATCCAAATTTACTTCTCCTGCATCCAATAAAAAGCGAAGAACCGGTTCAACAAGCTTGGTTGTCATCCAAATCGAAAAGTTAGTGATCCCCTGTTTTTCAGCTTCTCCTACCATTAAAGTCATGATTGGAATGGTTGTTTCAAATCCAACTCCAAGAAAAATAACTTCTTTGTCAGGATTTTCTATAGCCACCTTCACAGCATCAACTGGTGAATATAAAACACGGATATCCTTTCCTGAAATCTTGGAATCTACTAATGTTCTCGTCGAGCCAGGGACTCTCATCATATCGCCAAATGTACAGATAATACGATTCTCCCCTTCTGCTAAGGCGATCATGGCGTCAATCGAGCGCTGATCCGTTACACAAACCGGACAACCTGGACCGGAAATAAGGTTGACCACATCCTTCAAACATTGCTTTACCCCTGTCCGTGCAAGTGCCATCGTATGGGAGCCGCAAACCTCCATAAAGGCTGGCTTTCTACCAAACTTTTGCTGGAATTCTATTGCTTTTTCAATTACTGCCTCTACTAATGGCTTACATATTTCCGGATTATTGGACTGCTTCAGAATTTCGAGCATTGATTAGTTTCCTCCATTCCTCCACACTCTGTTTTGCATAGGTTTCGTCGACTATACTCATTGCCTGACCAGCATGAACAATGACATAATCCTCAAGCTCCACTTCAGGTACGAAAATAATGCCCACCGTTGTCTGTGACCCCATCACATCCACAACCGCACTATACTCCATTTTTTTCACTACTTTTGCTGGTACGCCAACACACATGAATGTGCCCTCCTTCTTGCCGCGGCAACAACTAATTGACCGTATGATAACCCGCCATCATTACATGGAACTTTTTCGGGAACAAATACAGAAAAATCTTTTTTGCTTAATTCAGTCATGATTCTTTTCCGTAAATAACGATTATGAAAACTTCCTCCTGATAACACAACCTTTTTATGATGAGCAAGGTTTTTTGCCGTAATTTTCTCCATTGCTGTTATTACTGCCTGAACCACTGTTTCATGAAATCTCCCACTAATGATGCGAACATCCTGACAACTTAAAACATCAAAAGCAATTTCTTTGATCATCTCAGCAAACTGAATTGTTAGAGTGCCATTATCAAGTAGTTGAAAGCTGTAGGGTTCATACATTAACTGATCATTCACTAACTCTGCTAATTGAATGGCGGCCTCTCCATCGTAACTTGAAACCTTTGTGACATCACACATGGCACTAACAGCATCGAATAGGCGGCCGCAGGTTCCTGCATAAACCGTATTGATCTTTTTTTCAATCATTGCTTTTAAAATATCAATCTCAGAAGCTTTATCTGGAAAAATGGACTTTGCTAGTGAAAGGCCGGTTTCTCCTTGTAATGAAATGAGCATCGCTGCCGCATTTCGCCATGGCTCTCGAATGCACTTTTCTCCACCAGGAAGTGGGGTATAGTGTAAATGAGCCAGCCGTTTATATTCAGCCGCATCTCCATAGAAAATTTCGAACCCCCAAATGTTGCCATCTAAGCCATAGCCCGTTCCATCCAGAATGATTCCATAAGCCTCACCAGGGATTTGATGTTCTTCTAAACACGCTGCCATATGCGCGTGGTGATGCTGAACTTCTATTACATCATCAATCCTAGACTCTTTTGCTAGTGTCTGAACATAATAGTCGGGGTGGGCATCAATCACCGCCGTAGTTTTTGATATATCCATCCACTTTAATAGATGGTCTAATTCTTTTTTGTAATGGTCGATTGTATCGATATTTTCTAAATCTCCTATATGTGGTCCGACAAAAATCTGTTCATTTCGACCGATGGCGAAGGTACTCTTCTGCTGTCCACCAAAAGCAACAATTCCTGACACATCTGTACTTGTAAAAAACGGGTCGGGAACGTATCCTCTCGATCTGCGTAGAAAATCAAGTGTTCCATTATTTATTTGAACGACAGAATCATCGACTGGATGCAGAATCTCCCGATTATGAACGAGATAAAAATCGGCAATCCCATTTAGATATTGTATTGCCTCATCATCTTGGTAAAGAATTGGCATTCCTGAAGGGTTTGCACTCGTCATGACGAGGCAAGTCAGTTCAGGGTCTGTAAAGAGTAAATGATGAAGCGGAGTATAGGGAAGCATAATCCCTATCGTGCTCATACTTGGTGCTACGCCTTCTGCTAACGAATACTGTTCAGTTTTCTTCAATACCACAATCGGTGATTCAGGGCTCACCACTAGATCATGCTCAGCTTCATTTATTTCAGCAAGTTCTTGAACGGCTGATATCGATGAAGCCATGACGGCGAGTGGTCGTACTGGCCGATTTTTCCTTCTGCGCAATTCTGAAACGGACCATTCATTCCGAGCATCGCAACAAAGATGATAACCGCCTATCCCCTTGATCGCGATAATTTTTCCCGCCTTCAACAACTGTATCGTTTTCTTTATTGGGTTCTCGGAATCAACTTCTAACCCATTACTTTCGAGTAACCGCACTTGTGGCCCACATTTTGGACAAGCAATCGGCTGCGCATGATGGCGTCGATTAGTTGGATCTTCATACTCTTTCCTGCAATCATCACACATCGGGAAGTCCTTCATCGAAGTGTATGGCCGGTCATATGGTAACTCCGAAATAATGGTGTAACGTGGTCCGCACTGAGTACAATTGATAAACGGGTATTGATAGCGAAAATTAGTAGGATCCTTCATCTCCTGCAGACATTCCTCGCAAACTGCCGAATCAATCGGGATTACCAGCATCGAAGTCCCACTTCGTTTGCTCGTTAGGATCGTAAAATCAGAGAGGTTGAGCGTTTGTCCATCCTCTGCTAAAATTTCATTAATTTTTGATAGTCTTGGAGCATTGGTTTTCAGGTCCAATAAAAAGTCATTTATCGCCTGCTTTTCTCCTTCGAGGTGGATTTTAACCCCATCCATATTGTTCTGAACGGTACCATTTAACTGATATTTATCGGCAAGCTGAAATACAAACGGGCGAAAACCGACCCCCTGTACTCTTCCGCGAACGGCAATTTTTACTGCTGTAACCATTTAAGATATGCTCCTTCAATCCAAAAAAACCATTCATGCATTCCTTCCTGTGTCCGAGCAGAAAGTGGGAGCAAGTTAGACTTCGGATTGATTTCCGCTAAATCCCTTTTTGCCTCCTCCACGCTAAAATCAAGGTATGGAAGTAAATCCAGTTTATTTAATAGAACCAATTCGGTACGCATAAACATTTGTGGGTATTTAGGGATTTTATCATTTCCTTCTGGCACACTTAAAACAGCCACTTTATGCTTTTGTCCTAAATCATAGCCAGAGGGACAAACTAAATTTCCGACATTCTCTATGAAGAGAATATCAATTTCATCCAAATCTAATTCGCCCAATGCAGCTGCAACCATACGCGCATCAAGATGACAGCCTCCATGAGTATTAATCTGCACCGCTCTTGCTCCCATTGCCCGAATTCGGTCGGCGTCCCTTTCCGTCGCTAGATCACCCTCAATGACGGCAATGCGATATTTTCCTGCAAGAACTCGGACAGTTTCCTCCAACAGGGTAGTCTTTCCTGCCCCAGGTGAACTCATTAGATTCATCACTAAGGTTTTCGTGTTTTGGAAAAGCTCTCGATTAAATTCTGCTGCTTTATTGTTATTCGTTAATACATCTGTTCTTAATGTCACTTTCATCTTCCATTACTCCCCTCATATGATAAAACCTGAAAAGTCTCCCCTGCCACTACCTTTCCAGACGGAATATGGCAGATGGGGCACAACGCAATTTTTTGCTCAGGTTTGTATTTTTCACCACAAAGAACACAGATTGCTTTGGCTTCCTCACGATGAATAACCAGTTCAGCATGTACAGAAAAAAAGTGGAGATTTTGATCGCGTAAAAGATCAAATGCCATTCGTAGCGCATCTGGCATGGCATTTGCGATTTCACCAACAATTAATTCAACTTTTTCAATTTTATCCATTCCTTTACCAACAGCATCTTCCTGGACTAACTGAAGAATATCTCCCATTAGCGCCATTTCATGCATCATGACCACCCTGTTTCTTATTCATAAACCCGATAAAAACCGTATCATCGACAAGTTTTAGGGGGTAAGATTTAAGCTGCAACTCCCCAGAGCGTGTATTAAAATTATATGTTTTTTGACAATTCAAACATTTCCCACTTGAATATAGTGTTGTTACGACAATAATATTCGAACAAACAGGACAAACGCCATCAATTGCCTCCATGTTCGTTCCATATCTTGCGACTATTACAGGCCTTCCACTTATAAACTTCATTTCCAGATCGGACCCAATCTCCTCTTTTTTCATTAGCGGTTTCCAGCTAATCCCTAATACTCGATCTGCAACTACTTCCACCTTTTCCAAATCTTCGCTTAAAAAAGGCTCATAAACAGATTTTGCTGTTTGGAAAAGACTCCCTGCCATTTCCTTTAAAAAGTCCCCTCGTCTCATGATCCTGTTCTCCAGCGATGAACTTGATCCAAAACAATAGTTAATAGATCATCTAGCTTATTTTGATTCGTTTCTGTCAAGCCGATCCCAAGTTGGAGAGAGGTGGGCTGCATCCCAAACATGACAATTTGTCTTGGGTATCGTTCCCGCAGTTTTGCCGCGAATAACACTTCTTGGAATCCAAGTTGGTGAATGGACATTTTGATTCCAAAATAGGCAGGAATCTCTTCCCCTTCTAAGGAAATGATTGTTCCACCTTCTTTTCCAGCATTAATCGCATCAATGATAATCAGATTATCCGTGTCCTCTACAGGACCAAGCAGTTTCATCCCGTCCGTTAACCCTTCAATAATTTCTATCTGTTCATCTTCTTTTAAGGCTTCTACCAGTAACGGTAAAAGGTGAATGCCAACACCCTCATCAGAGAAGAGGGTGTTGCCGATTCCTAAAATGGTAATTTTATTTGCTGTTTGTTTAGTCATTATTCTTTTCACCAACTGATTTGTTCGTCGTTGTCTTATATCCAGTCACCATCGATGAAATGGAGCCATTCCGTTCAAGGTAATCATCACGGAAGGCCATGTAGACATGAATGAGTGTAAATAACATAAATCCCCACGCAGTCAGATGATGCCAAGAACGAAGTGTATAACTATCACCGCCAAATACGTAAGGAACCCAAACAAATAATTTTGCCCAGAATGATTCTGGCTGCGGCTCAAAGTACATATAAAATCCCGTTAACATCACAATCCACGATCCTAGACCGATAAAAATCCAGTAGCTTAACTGCGCTAGCGGGTTGTGACCGACAAAGTGCGGTTTTTTATTTTTCAAAAATAAATAGAATTTTATCGTTTCGAATAATTCCTTCCAAAAAATCCATCTAAGTGGGTTAGAGGTTGCAAATTTATTTCCGACTGCAACCCAATATAAGCGAAACAAAAGATTCGCCACAAAAATAAACGCAGCAAAAAAGTGAACATATCTCATCCAGCCCATTAGATTAGAATAATAGGCCTCCTCTGGAATACTAGCAGAGGCAAACGGTTTACCGATGTAAATTCCAGTCACCATTAACACCATAATCGCAAGCGCATTAAGCCAATGGAAAATTCTTATAGGTAATTCCCAAACATACGCTCTCACTTCATTTTTGACTTTTTTGAACTGAATGGGCCTTTCAGGGTGAAATGAATTCTCGCTATTGATCATCGGATCTTCAGGAAATGGGCCAGGCGATTGTGTTGGTAATTTTGGCGCACCCATATTTTCACTCCTAACCTAAACGAATTTCAGTCGTTTTATTTGTTTCCAAATCGGTTAAGTGAACGGCACATGCAAGACATGGGTCAAATGAATGGATAATCCTCATGATTTCTAACGGCTGCTCTTTATCTAGCATAGGTGTTCCTTTTAATGCTGCTTCATAGGCGCCAATTTTATTTTGATGATCGCGTGGCGAAGCATTCCAAGTAGACGGAACAACAGCCTGATAGTTATAGGTTTTTCCATCCTTTATATCAATCCAATGTCCAAGTGCTCCACGTGGAGCCTCCATCCAGCCCACACCTTTGGCACGTTCCGGCCATGTATTTGGATCCCATTTTGTTCGATCAAATGTAGTCTGATTGCCACTCTTAACGTTTGCTAATAATTCATCCATATCGTTCCGCATCCATCCTGAAATGAGAACAGACTCGAGGCCGCGTGCGACAGTACGCCCTAATGCAGATTGTAAAGCATCCATTGGAAGTTCTAGCTTTTTCAATGTTTCGTCGACAATGTTGACGATCTCTTCTTTACCAGAAGCATAGCCCACCATCATCCTTGCCAGCGGTCCCGTTTCCATCGGATGTTCCTTCCAACGTGGCGCTTTTAACCAGCTATATTCCTTATCAGTGTCCAAGGTCTTAAATGGTGCTTTTGGACCTGTATAATCAAGGGTCGTTTCACCATCAAATGGATGCTTTCCTTTTCCACCTCTATCTCCATCATAGGTGTACCAAGAGTGATCAATAAATTCCTGGACGTGTTTAGGATCTTTAAGGTCAACATCTAATACTTCTTTTAGATTACCGTTTAAGATAATACCCCGTGGCATCCGGTAAAGCTTTGTATCATAAAGATCACCCGTTGAAAAGTCTCCATAGCACAAGTAATTGTTTAAGCCACCACCATAAGTCCAATCTTTATAAAATGAACCTATCGCTAATAAATCGGGAATATAAACCTGGGTAACAAATTCCCTCGCTTGGTCAATGAGCTGAGAAACGTGCATCAATCGTTCAGCATGTATTCCATTATCACTATCGATATCAAGCGGTGTAGCCATTCCACCGACTACATAATGAGGATGCGGGTTTTTACCACCAAAAATAGTGTGAATCTTAACGATTTCTTTTTGCCAATCCAACGCTTCTAAATAATGCGCAACAGCAAGTAAATTTACTTCTGGTGGAAGCTTATAAGCTTTATGCCCCCAATAACCATTTGCAAAGATACCCAATTGACCACTTTCAACTAATTTTTTCACTTTGTTTTGAACATCCAGAAAATAACCTGGAGATGATTTTGGCCAGCTTGAGATGGACTGAGCAAGCTTAGAGGTTTCTGCAGGATTTGCACTAATTGCACTGACAACATCCACCCAATCCAAGGCATGCAAGTGATAAAAATGAACGACATGGTCATGAATGAAGATTGCCTCATTCATGATTTCACGAATCAAATGAGCATTTCTCGGGATTTTGATTTCTAATGCATCTTCTACTGAACGAATGGAAGCAAGTGCATGCACAGTTGTACAAACACCACATATTCGCTGAACATAAGCCCAAACATCACGCGGGTCTCGATCCTTAACAATCAATTCTAAGCCGCGTACTGCAGTCCCAGAGCTATATGCTTCTTTAATGACGCCTTGTTCATCTATATCGACTTCAACACGTAAGTGACCTTCAATTCTTGTGATTGGATCTACTACTATACGTTCACTCATGGTCTTCACCTCGTTTGTCATCTTTCTTTTTCTTGATCACAGTTCCTGTGGCATGAACGGCAATACCGGCGGTTGCTAATCCAATGGTTGCGAGACCAACGGCATCCGGATTAATAGTGGTTTGTGTTCCAGGAATTTTGGCTCTTCTTGTGAATAATGGGCCATTATCCCAGAAGTCTTTTTCCGAACACCCTATACACGGATTACCTGATTGAATCGGGTAACTTACCCCACCGTTCCAGCGCATTTCTGCACATGAGTTATATGTTGTTGGACCTTTACATCCCATTTTATATAGGCAATAACCTTGTTTTGCCCCTTCATCATCGAAAGACTCAACAAATAAGCCGGCATCAAAATATGCACGGCGATTACACTTGTCGTGAATACGATGGCGATAAAAAGCTTTGGGACGGCCCAAATGATCCAACTCCGGTAATTTACCAAATGTAATGATATGAGCAATTACGCCCGTCATAACTTCAGCTATTGGTGGACAACCAGGTACAAGGATTGTTGGCGTGCCCTTCACAAAGTTTGTAATCGGTTTGGCACCTGTTGGATTGGGATGAGCAGCGGCGATCCCCCCCCACGAGGAACACGATCCATAGGCAATGATTGCCTTTGCATCTTCTGCCATTTCAAGGAATGTTGCCTTGGCAGATTGCCCTGCAACACTCAGGAATGCATCATCATCAGGTATGCTTCCTTCCACAGCAAGAACATACTCTCCCTTGTAATCCTTAAGTACTTGTTTCATGGAGGCTTCAACTTGGTGACCTGCTGCTGCCGAAAGCACTTCCGAATATTCTAGTGAAATCATATCAAGTAAAACGCTTTCAGTCTTTGGTTGTGATGATCGAATAAATGATTCGGAACACCCTGTACAATCTTGGAATTGCAGCCAAACAACTGGTACTCTTGACTTTGTTTCCATAGCTTTAACCACTTGGTCTGATTGAGTAAACTCTAGACCCAAAGTAGCAGCCAAAGCTGTGCACATTTTCAAGAAGTCGCGTCGACTTACTCCACGGTCAATCGCGGCTTGGTAAACTGTTTTCTGTTCCTTCATCCGCTATCCCCTCCATATGTCATTGAAATATGTAAAAACTTGATTTCATAAAAAATTCTAGTACAATTATAGGTCATTAGTCTTGATAATTCTGAAAAATACACAAAGTATTCTTAACTAGATTTTTACATTATTTTCTATTAATAACGTGATAATTGATGTAACGTAGTGCTTTTTCGCAAAAAAAAAAAGACCTAAGGGTGATTCCCTTAAAGTCTTTTTAGAAGTATTTACGCTTTTATAACTTCTTCTTCATCCTCGTTTTCCTCTTCCAGCTGCTGCTTCTTTAATCGTTTCCGATAAACGAATTTAGACAAATTTATACTAACTTCATAAAGGAGCAATAATGGTAATGTCACAACAAAATCAGACATGAAATCTGGTGGTGTGATCACAACCGCAATGATGATTAAAACAAAATAGGCGTATTTACGAATCTTTGACAATACAAACGGATTAATAATACCCAGTGAAGTTAAAAACATTACAACTACCGGAAGTTCAAACAACACTCCAAATGGAAGGGTCATGTTCATAAGAAACCTAAAATATTTTTCCGCAGTAAAGTTTGTAACAAACATATCTTTTCCTATATTTACCAAAAAATCTAATACCATTGGAAAAATGACAAAATAACCGAATGCAAGACCAGTGATAAATAAAATAAATAATGCCGGGACATAAGAAACCGTTATCCGTCTTTCTACCGGCCTTAATGCTGGCCTTACAAACAGCCAAATTTGAAAGGCCAATACTGGTATTGTGCCTGCAATCGCGACCACAGTCGCAATCATAAAATATATCCACATAATATCGCTAGGTCCAAGCACGAGAAGTTTAGTATCTCCAACAAACCAGCGATAGATATCGTCTACATAAATAAAACCAGCAATAAAAAAGATGACAAATGCTAGTGCGGAAATAATAATCCTTTTCCGTAATTCCTCTAAATGATCAACTAAATTTAATTCTTTATCTTCCATGTACTTCCCCTGCCAATTTCAAAGGTTAAAAAAAAGCTAAGTGGTTGAAATCTTTCGATCCAGTTAGAGATTCTTAACACACTTATAGACATTAACAATCTTACTAAGTTTAAGATGATATCAAGTTATTTCACATCTGAATAGGTATAAAATTCAAGAAGAAAAGGTGCAAGATTAAAATCCTACACCTTATTTTGTCAAGTCTTTCTTTTCATCCTTTATATCTTCCATCACATCATCCGTAAGTTCACGGGTTGATTTTTTAAATTCTTTTAAAGTTTGTCCGAAGGCCTTTCCGATTTCCGGTAGTTTCTTTGGTCCAAAAATGATAAGTGCTAGTGTTAGAATCAAAATTAATCCGGGTATTCCGATATTTGAAAACATGGATTTACATCCCCTTCAAGTGGTGTATATTTCTACTATGATTATAGTACCGAAAAACCCTTTTGAGTTAATTAACGGCAATAATTCATAGTAATTTCACAAAATCCAATAAAAAAGTGAAATGTGTGATATTTAACATTCCAATTTCAATAATGAATCACTATAGACAATTTAACAATTACTATCCTGTAAGTCAATGTCCAATTTGTTGATTAAATTTTTAAAATATTTTGACAACTATATGTTTTTTGCATATAATTTGAACAATAGGAACATATATTAATGAAATATTTAACCTTTTGGATTGGATGTGATGAGGATGGAATTTTCACTATGTAGTTTTGATGGTGCCCTCCCTGTAGAGGTAACACTTGATGATGACAACGGAAGATACACAATTCGTAAAAGTGATCGAAGTGGAGAATACTTCAATAGTCCAATTGAATTAATCGCCTGGGTAAAAATGCATTTCCATGAAGAGGAATTTTGCCATCCCCTTGAATTCAGAGGTATGCTTGCAAAAATGGCCGAATACGAATTAAACGGTTCGTATTTTTAATGGTTCTATTCATAATGAAACGAGGAAATGCACCAGCAACAAATACTGGTGCAACTTTTTTTCTATGATTTTCGGCTAAATATCCTAAATTCATAATCATAAGGATTTTTTTCATTCCTTAATCCCTTCTCACTAGATACAAGTGTCCACTGATTAAGGTCAAAATCTGGAAAAAAAGTATCCCCGTCAAAGATTTCATCAATGTATGTAATGTATAATCGATCAACAAACGGGAAAATTCCCCTAAAAATTTCCGCGCCACCAATGACAAAAATCTCGCCATTTTGCTCACGACTATAGCGAACAAACTCCTCTACAGTGTAAAACATTGTACAACCCCTACATTGAAAACCAGGTTGACGTGTAATAACAATATTTTCCCGACCAGGTAAAACACGTCCGATCGATTCATGCGTTTTCCTTCCCATTGCAATTGGGTGACCCATGGTAACCCTTTTAAAAAATTTCAAATCCTCTGGCAGATGCCATGGCAGCTGGTTATCTTTACCGATGGCTCGGTTCTTATCCATTGCGACGATGAAGGAAATCATACGCTGACTACTCCTTTAATGTGAGGATGCGGGTCATATCCCTCTAATGTGAAGTCCTCAAATTCAAATGAATTGATATCCTTTACATTTGGGTTAATTTTTAAAATTGGCAATTCTCGCGGTTCTCTGTCCATTTGCAGCTTCACCTGCTCAAGATGGTTTTGATAAATATGGACATCCCCAAATGTATGGATAAATTCCCCAGGCTGTAGATCACACACATGAGCGATCATATACGTTAATAGTGCATACGATGCAATATTAAATGGAACCCCAAGAAATACGTCTGCTGAACGTTGGTATAGCTGACAGGACAGCTTCCCATCTGCCACGTAAAATTGGAATAGACAATGGCACGGAGGTAAGGCCATGTCGTCTATTTCGGCAACATTCCATGCATTAACCAATAATCTACGTGAGTTTGGATTAGTCTTAATTTGCTCGATTAATTCACTGATTTGGTCAACGGTTTTTCCATTAGCACCTGTCCACGAGCGCCACTGGGACCCATATACTGGTCCTAATTCACCATTTTCATCTGCCCACTCATTCCAAATCCGTACACCATTTTCCTGAAGATACTGAACATTGGTGTCCCCTTTTAAAAACCATAATAACTCATAAATAATCGATCTTAAATGCAACTTTTTAGTTGTTAGAAGGGGAAAACCTTCCTCCAAGTTAAATCTCATTTGGTACCCAAAAGTGCTGATCGTGCCTGTACCAGTCCGGTCACCCTTTACTCTACCATTTTTCAAAACATGTTCGCATAATTGTAAATATTGTTTCAAATCAGACACTCCCTTAACTACCATATCTACTAATTTTATTGAAGTTCCTTCATAAACTCAAATGTTTTAGGAGCCTTTTCCAACAATTTTTCTCTTGTATTTTTATTTAAATTATACATAGCAAAACACTCTGCAAAGTATTCTTCTTGATAAAAGAAATAATCATTACCTGGAAACAATTTTTCATGCTCATTCTCCCAAATTATCTGAAACTCATCAGAATCACTAATTTTTCCTAGCAGATAATGATCAATCGTATGGGCCAATTCATGTAATTCTAAATTTACCGATCCATGTGCAGTCCCATCATTACTAGATCCGATTTTAACAAGAACTAGTTTTGAACCACCGATCCCTGGAACATCATCCCATGTTAAATTAGATTGATAGCCACGAGGAACAATCCCTGCTAAATGCTTTACTGTTGGATTATCCGTCAGTTTTCCTGTAAAAAGTTTAACAATAACTCCATGTTGAGTTAATTTTTCTAATAAAGACCTTGGCAATGAATCTATTCTTGAGATGATGGCTGCCGCTTCTTTTTGATCAAAGGATTGTTGGGGTAGCACAATGATTTGCTTTACAAGCTGGACTGATTGGTCACTTTTAAGTGATTGATAGAGTTCCGTATTTTGAGGAAAGTCCCCTAGCATGATCCCATCAAAAGAAGCATCAGATGTCGTAATCGATGATAAAAACAACCCCGCCACAACCACAGCGACGACCCATTTTCGCATTCTATTTACCCCATTTTGTCTAGTTTTAATAGAATTATAACATGTAAAATAGCAATAATGAGTGGAATTTAAAAGGTAAAAAAGGAATATGCTTCAAAAAAAAGAAGTTGCCAACCGGCAACTCGCTAGTATATTCTTTAAACTTCTAACCCAAAATTTCGACAAAGTGAAGCTAAACCACCCGCGAAACCACTTCCAACAGCGCTGAACTTCCAATCACCATTATGGCGGTAGAGCTCACAAATGACAACAGCTGTTTCAACTGAAAAATCTTCGCCAAGATCAAAGCGTAGAACTTCACGGTTTGATTCTTCATCCAAGAGGCGAACAAAGGCATTGGATACTTGACCAAAATTTTGGTTTCTCAAATCTGCATCGTGAATGGTTACCGTAATCGCAATTCGGTGTATATGAGAAGGAACCTTACTGAAATCGATCTTGATTTGCTCATCATCGCCGTCCCCCTCTCCTGTCCGGTTATCACCTGTATGTTCAACCGCTCCAGAGGGGTCAATCAAATTATTGTAAAAGATAAAATCAGAATCTTGAATCACTCTACTATTCGCATCTGTCAAAAAGGCAGAAGCATCTAAATCAAAGTCATGACCTCCATGATAACGATTCGTATCCCAACCAAGGCCAACAATAACCTTGGTTAACCCAGGATTCGTTTTCGTTAGATCAATTCTTTGTCCTTTTGCTAAGTTAATCCCCAAATAACTCACCTCGTTACAATTCGTCTCATCGGAACTCTAGAAAGCAATCCACGTATTTCCATTACAATCCTTAACTAAACGAACGTACTACTTCACTTAGGCTGGCAGCATTTGTGCCACTACCAATCGCTGCAAACTTCCAATCATTGCCATGGCGATAAATTTCACCCGTCACAAGGCATGTTAAACCGCTATAATTATCTGATAGGTTGTAATGAAGAAGCTCTTGATTATTACTTGGATTTACAATTCTGATAAACGCATTTTGAATCATCCCAAAATGCTGCTTTCTTTTAACACAATCATAAATATTTACAACGAATACTAGCTTCTGGATAGTAGATGGTACTTTGCTCAAATCAATCATAATTTGTTCATCATCGCCATCACCATCACCAGTTAAATTATCTCCTGAGTGTTGAATACTGCCGTCATTGCTTTTTAAGTTACCAAAATATACGACGTCTTTATTAGATTGGAGTTTGTCATTTGCCCCAAGCATAATAACGGAAGCATCACAGTCAACATTGGCACCGCCGCCACCGCCGAATAGTCCGCCCAATAAGCCTCCGCCCTTTCCACTCTGTACAGGATCCCAGCCTAGTCCCACCAAGATTTTCGATAGTCCAGGGTTTCCTTTCGTTAAATCAACACGTTGACCTTTTTGTAAATTAATCGCCATTCCATTCACCTCATAAGTTTTTTTGTAGAACTAACAATCTTAGAATTATGATTGCTTCACTTTTTTAAAGTTTTCTTGAAGCTGTTCTAATCGTTTAGTGCCCTCAATTCTCATTCGTTTATTCTCTTCTTCAATGGCACGGGTTTCTTGCATTCCTTTGATGATAATATTCCATGATTCTTCAATGGTCTCGATTTTAATACTTGGACCACCGGCAAGTCTAGCAATATCTGTACTTTGCTGAGAAATGTTCTGTGCATTTTTAAGCAACATTTCATTCGTTCTACGGTCCAGCTCACTCATAGAATCTGCGACAAGCTTTTGTCTTTTCGCTGCTACCGCCTGTATTAAACCATTTTTAAAGATAGGTATGGTTGTAACAAAGGCAGAGTTGATCTTTCCAATTAGCTTCGTATTTCCCCTTTGTAAAAGCCTAATTTGCGGCGCTGTCTGCAGGGAAACCATTTTCGCCATTTCTAAATCATAAATTCTTTGTTCCAACAGATCTATTGCATTCTTCAATGAATCTAACTGCATGGATGCAAGCTGGTCACCGGCAGCTACGCGGGCTTCAAGCTGTGGCAGTTGATTGCCTTTCAGCTCTTCCACCTTTAATTCACCAGCTACGATATATTTTTCTAACGTTAAATAGTATTGGTAGTTTTGCTCATACATTTGTTCGAGCATATTAGTGGAGTCCACCATCTCATGCTGATATTTCGAGATTTCTACATAAACTTTATCAATTTCGGAACCCATCGTTTGGTATTTTCCGAATAACTTCTCCACCATTTTCTCGCCCTTTTTAAAGAGTTTACCGAAAATACCTCCTGAGGTCTTCTGAAAGTCCTTCGCATCAAATTTGTCCATAATACGACCAAGGTGTTTCAGTAACTCCCCGGAATCTTCTACCTTTGTTGTCCGCATATTGCTTAAAATTTGATCAGAAAACCGAGATATCTGTACGGCTGGCTCTTTTCCAAACTCTAAAATTTGAATTTGATCACGTTCATCAATGGTACGAGCTAAATTCTGAATTTCGGGTTCTTTGCGAAGTGCCAGTTTAATATCGGAGACTTTTGTTTCCGTTAATACATCCTCGGCCCCAGTAGGTGTTACACCACTAGATGGATTTGGTGATAGATTCACTGATTAATCTCCCCTTAAATTTTTTAAGATGCCTTGAAAAAGACCTTTTTTGAATAGTGAAGGCTCCTTGAATTCAAGATCAAATACAACGTCATCAAGCCAATGTTTATCAAATAAACGTTCATCGAGATAGTTTTCAATATCATTATGCCCTGGTGGATTATAGAGGATAATATCAATTCCAAATTGATTTAGAAGCAGCAACAAAGCCGCATCCGACCGTGAAAGTGGTCCTGTTCCTTCGTTATTGTAAATCATTAATTTGGGAACATGCTGAGAATAATCGAACCTCTCCATCAACTGAATGATATTTTTAGGCATAAACATGGCTTGAGTAAACAAATACATTCTTACTTCATCGAGACTTTCACTTGGTAAAGGCTTTAACTCTGGTTTTTCACAGATTCTCCTAATCGCATTGGCAATTCCTCGTTGCAAGCCTGTTGCTAAAAAGGAATAGGGCCAGTAGTGTGATTGCATTACCTTGTCAGGGTTCACATACCCATCATGACCGAGTGCGTTTCGATAATGAAAACGAAAATCAGCAGTACTGGGTATAGTGAAAGGGAGCCTTCGAATTAATAAACTATGCTCAAATTGACTAAGAGCTTGAATTCGATCCCAATACTCTTTTCGATTTTTACTAACCCCTTGCACTTTAGCAAAAATAGCCGGGATTTTGACTTGCCCGTTCCCCACTTCAAAATTCGGACGAACCATAGCAATTTCTTTACTGAGAATATATAGCTCGTCATAGGTTGTTTTTAAAGTGATCGACGATGGTGTGTAATCTCTTAATTGCCATGGTTTATACAAGCCTGACCCCTCTTGGTTTAAAATGGTCTCGATTTCTTTAGAGGCCCGGTAAGCAACGGTTGTTTTCCGAGCACGTTTTTCCATTGGAAACGATTCTGCCGGCTGTTTATTTGGGTATTCATGGGTGAATACCGGCTCTTCAATTAGCCCAGCTAAAATATCGATGCCTTCGGGGTGAAAAATAACGATATCACAGCCAAGTTTCAATAAGTAATATAAAAAATATTGATGACTTTTTTTGAAGTCTCCATACCATAAAAATTTGGGCATCGCTCTTTGTGGATCTGCATGGTCCAATGGTTGCTGGAGATGGTTAATTGACCATTTAACAAGATCAACGAGAATCCGTCTCAACTCATGGTTTTTAAGCCCTGATGGCTCGCGATTTGCGTACAATTCAAGCGTAGCAATCATTGCTTCTCTCAATTTTCGATGAATCACAGGCACTTTTGATTTCAGCAACAGTTGTTCCCCATCAAGAAAAGCAGTGAAACGATTAATGGATAGTTTCTGTTCATTATTAATATTAATTACTTTTTGAATGGATTGAAAATGAGCATTATCAATGGTTTTATTCAGTGACGCTTCGGTTAGCAGCTGTAGCTCCCATTCCTTATTGTGGATGTAATCAAAAAGCTGATTATAATATTCATCCGCATCAATTGGTATCCCCAAAAACTTTCCTACCACTTGCCCAATTTGAATTGTTCCCTTTTCCAATGAATAATTCGGACGTTCAGGCAATTGTTTTTTTAACATGGCCTGCCAATTTTCATAAGAAAGGGATATGGAGCTTACGTTCAATTGACTTAATGGTGGATACATATAAAAATCCCTTCCCTCTAAACGCGAAAGCTTCTCACAAGAAAAAAAATCAAACTTTGAGAATTGTCCAGTTCCAGTCTTTAGCAATGTCTTTCCATCATTCCCTGACTAGGCACTTTCGCTTTACTGCTAGAAAATTATGTAAGGTTTCTATATTATCATATCACAGTTGATTCTTTGGTTCATTTGTTTATACGAAAGTCGAGAAAAAATGTTTCACTCTTCTTCTAATTCTCAATCTTTCACCTTTTACCTCGTCCTTACATACTATTGAGTACTCACATTAAAGTAGGTGACTTATATGCGATTTTTATATAAACGACCAAGGATTGACCACGTCCATGATGAATTGAATACCGTTATGGAAGTAATGATTTCCGATTTATTTATTTATCTTGATTTATTTGTATTCAGTTTCATCTTTACCATGCTGCTTTCACCCGCGATACAGTCGTTAACAATATCGATTCTATTCTTTATTGCATCCTATTGTTTATTCGCTTGCCTATATTATTTTCTATTCAGTCGAATCATGCGAAAATACTAGTTCGCATGATCATGACAATAAGTTATGAAACTGTTGAAGAATCTCTTCACCAGCTAACAAACCACTTGATTTTGTTAAAAAATAGTTGGTAGTGCCAGGCACCGGTGCGAGTAAATTAGCCAATTCACCGTGGTTTGGGACAAATCGATATTGGCAATTCTTTAGAAAATCCCAATCAAGGATAGAGTCTCCTGCCCCTGCAATCGCATTTATGCCTTCAAGTTTACAAATATATTCAAGCGCGCTTCCTTTACTAATCGCCTTTGGGATAAAATACAATTTTCGCCCTTGTAAGGAAACCCTCCAGCCATTTTTGAGAGCCAGTTCATCGATCGCTTCCTTTTCAGTAACCGTCGGGAGACAATTTAATATGTAATAGAAAAACAAATTCTCCGCCTGATTCTTCTCACCATCTAGGTCGAAACCTTCTTTTTTCAAAACATTGAGCAATTCAATTTGTGATACTGTCTCCATTTGTCTGCGCTCTTGAATATAGTTTGACCATTCCTTCAGAGGAATGCCTTGATATAGTATAGTAGCACCATTAGAAGTGACAGCGTATTTTATCGGAATCTCTTGTTTAAAAATCACAAAACGGTTAAATTGAGCTGTTGTTCTCGTTGTTACCGGTACAAAAATTCCTTGGTGGGAAATCTCTTTTAATTTTATGAAAGAGGTTTCTGTCATAAAGGAGACCCATTTTCCATCCTTCTCCTCTACGGGTTTAAGCTTGGAGCTTATTGGCATGCCAAGATCAGTGATTGCCCGTGCGGAATACATTAATGTGCGATCAAGGTCTGATGCAAATATCATTCTTGCATCCCCTTAACCGATTTGATCAACCCACAGCATAAATAATTTAGATGAGGATACTCCACCACTTCTACCCCTTTTTCTTCCGCTAGCATCAGTATGTGTTTTACAAAAGGACTTGAAGAATCACGCATTAAAATTTTCCACGGAACCCTGCGGAGAAGAACCCTAGTAGTTTCCCCCACCCCTGGTTTAATAAAATTTGTGCTTTCAATCGAAAATTCATTCTGGATTTTCTTTACATCTGCCATTCCTAAAAAGCCCTTGTGGATCTCATGATGGTTTTTTTCAGAGCCAACTTTAGTGGCCTCTTCCCAAATAGCAGGATATTCATTGGAAATTAAATCGATGAATTCATTAGAGACATCGTCTGCAAGCAACTCTCGATAAAACTTAGCTCCATGAAAATCATCCTTACTAATGTAGTTATCATTTAAAACCGTTCGACTAATAAGCCCGGAAACAGTTGAGTTTAAACAGGCACTAGGAATTAAAAAATCCTCTCTAGTTCCAAACAGAGTGGTGCAATGACCAGGATCCGCAATAACGGCTAATGTATCATCAAGACTCACTCCGTGCTTTTTTTCATATTCAAGACAAGCCTTCGTTAATTCGATCGATATCGCGCCCTTACCTGTCCACCCATCCACAAATTGAATCATTCCATCAGGGTGTTCATTACAAATATATTGAATGGCATTTTCATCTATTCCTCGGTCACGGATGATTGAAATACTATAGTGTGGTAATGAAACACTATATCGCAATTGAATATATCTTTTGATTAAGATGCCTACAGGGGTACCGGCTCTAGCAAGTGAAACGAGGACGGTTTTTCTCCCCTTTAATTGATAAATTTGCTCAGCTACTATCCCTACACACAAAGCTACTTTTTGCTTATATTCATGCAATGTTTTCCAGAATAATTCAACATACTCCTTAGGCGGCTGGTACTCAATCGGCAAGGATTCACTATAATGTCCTCCTGATTGGATCTTGGATTCTCGATTAAGTGCGGAATCTTCCAGTTTTATTTCACTTAAATCTTTTAATAAAAACAGAACATCCTGATCTTGATAGGTTCCGAATCTAGCTGGTTTATTAACTATTTTTTGCATATTATTCACCTCATACTCTTGAAAAAAAGACTATCTTTATTGATTTAATTGACGTTTTTCCAAGTCCTTCCAGCATTGATTTTAACTGGTTATCATCTACTTCTCTCTCAAAAAAGATAAATAGTTCATCGTAATGCCCTGGTGGGATGTTGTATACAAAGTGTGAAACCTGATGGTCCTCAGGATTGGAAAAGTTTACGCCATACCTCGCCCCATAACCCACCTTGTTTTCAATGTAGATTGGGCTTCTCGTTGTGGATTGATAACAAACCCCTGTGCCCATTTGCGCGGCCAACATCAGAGGCAGATACATAAATTCCCCCGTACCAAGACATAAGATGTTGTTACCTGTTCTTTTTCCCCTTAGATAATCAGCGGCCGCTGACAGCTTTTTATGTAACGATCTATTTTCTAGACTAGACAAACCAAATCGCCCTGTTTCTACAATAAAAGGTGCTTTGGTCAATAAATTAGTAGATGTGTAGGGAGAAGCATAAAAAAAGGAAGTGAGGTCTAGTTCTTCTATAGTCGGCTCTTCCAACCCATTCGTTTCATATAATTCAGCATGATTTTCTAGTTCTGTTAGTTGTTTCACTTGAACATGACCGGATAAAAGACTAACAACATTTATTTTTATCCTCAGTTCCTCTTCTAGTCTTGAAAAGTTTTCCCGATTTTCTTGTGAGCGCCAATCCAAAATGCTAACAATCGTATAAACTTGTCTGGGGAATTTTTCATGAATAGAACGAATGATATTTAAGGTTGTTTTACCTGTTGTCATTTCATCATCGACAAAAATAATCTCTCTTTGATGATCAATCATCTCTAATGGAATATAACAGCGATGTGAGGTTGCGTGAGAGTGCTCCTCCTCAAAAGTGATCTCTGGACTTTTACCAGAGATTTCTTCTCTTGTCGTATGAAAAAATTCAGCGGTTTGGAAGCAATTGAAAAAAGCATGTCCTAGGGCTGTCGCAGTTTCAGCAAAGCCTATCACTACAGGATCTATTTGTTCTGGTACAAAGGAACGAGAGCCAAAATCACCATTTGTAAGAAATCGGGATAACAGCGTCTCCCTTTCTTCACAGTCTAATCCGCAAACTAATTCTACATACCGTGTCGCCAGAAGAGCTGCTATTAGCAGTCCTTTATTGGGATTAATGGGCAAATGTTTCCCTAACACTTTACTAACAAATAAAAATGACCGCTTTTTATTGATTCGTGCCGCCATCGTAAAAAGCTCATCGGGAGGTAACTGAAAGGGATTCTCCACTACCTCTATCTCTGTTTCTAGAGAATTAAGAATATTAAACGTATACTTCTTTTTTGATAAGATCGATGTTTGTGTAGTTTTCATGTAACACCCCGTAAAGCTGAGATTTTAAGATTGTTTTCTTTGCCCAATAAAAATGCGGTTTAATCTCGTTCATTTTATTTGAAAAATCACTTTTCATAACCCCGACCTTTCCTGTCGCAGCATTGACAATGTTGCTCGCATCAGTATATTCTTCATAGGAAACAACATTAAGTGACTGCACCACTTTGATATGCGAAGGATGAATGATCGTTTTTCCTGTGATCCCGTTACTTATATCCATGAGTATTTCACGAATGAGACCGTCCATATTTTCATCGATTAATTTTGCCCGCAGCTTCAACCCTTCATCCCCATATCGTTCACGGAACGGCGTTTGCCGGAGCTGTGGCTTTAACATCCTTTTTTTAGCAGAGAAATATTCCCAAACTGGTCCTGATACCACATATGGACTATCAAACCTTTGAAAGACATTAATAATATCAGAGATGCAGTCTCGTAAAACAGCAATATCATAAACAGTCGTGTCTGCACTTCTACGGATCCCATATAAGCCACAAAAATCAGTTGCACCTATTCGAACATTCAGAATATTATCTCTGTAATTGTCAAGCAGATACTTAATGTTCATCAATTCATTCATTCTAGTTTCTTTCTGCATCACCAGAGCGGATTCCAAAATTGGCATCGCGTAAAAAGGATGATCATCTGAATGAATTTGACGGACAGTTTCTAGTAACGCTTCTCCTGCTTTAGCACTAAACTTTGGTAGTACTACACCAGTTAACAGATGTATCGCATCCCCTAATTGCTCGGTGACCCGTTTGAATTGCTCTAGGTCACGAATCCGAATAAACATGAGCGGCAAATCCTCATAACGAAGGAATCCTCTATTTATTTCTCCAAATAACTTTGTGACTTCCGTAATGAGCATCATCTCGGCAACATGGACTTCTGTATCACCAACTGCATCTTCAAGATCAATAACCAGGGATGTCAGCCCTTCATGCTTCTTAGAAAGAATCTCTTGATGTATATTCGGACGAGTGGCTGGCATATAGAGGGTTGCACCTAGTCCGTATGATAAAAGTTCACGCTCTGTGTATTTAGAAAATACTTGTGGCTTTTGAAAGAAAAACCGCTTGATTTCATCCTCATACAAATATGTAAAAAACTCCATAACCATTTTCTCCTTTAATAAAGGTAAAGAAACCCACCAATTGGTTCATATACATCCGAGGCGGGGCCATTTTCTAATATTTTCTTTAAACTAAAAAATAGGGGAGACGGACTCTCGTCAGCTCCCCACATTTAGAATTCCATTATAAATTGTTTTCCTTACTGCCTTCCCTTTTCTTATTCCTAAAGTGAACAATAAAGGTGGCACCAAAAGTGATTAATAAGATGATAAAGAAGGTTATATGTCCCATTTCAATATGAATGACTGAAAGGAACATTTTAACTGAAATGATTAGAATTAAGATATACGCTGTTGTTTCTAACTCAGGAACACGATCGATTAAGGTTAAGAACACACCTGCAACGCCTCGCATCATCAATACGCCAAGCATACCGCCAATTAGTAAAACCCAAATGGCTTCACTGACGCCAAATGCAGCAAGAACGCTGTCTACAGAAAAGGCTATGTCCATTAACTCAACTGCAACAACCGTTCCCCAGAAGCTTCCAAATAAGCGAATCAAAAGTCCGCTTTGATTTAGACCTTCAGCTTCCTCCTCATCATGTCCAGCACCTTTTCGCTTATCGAGGAAGTATTTAATAGACAACCAAGCAAGGTAACCTGCTCCTAATACTTTTACCCACCAAAGCTTGATTAAGAACACGCCAATGCCAATGGCAATGAAACGGAAAGCATAGGCACCTAATAAACCATAAAAGAGAGCTTTCTTCCGCTTTTTTGGTGGCAAATGTTTAACCATCACGGCTAATACCAGCGCATTATCAGCAGATAGTAATCCTTCTAAGATAACAAGTGTACCAATTAGGCCCCAACTTACCGGATCTGTTAATACTTCTCCCCACATTTCCCAATTAAAAAATTGAGAATACGTGTGCAAAATATGTTCTATAACTGACATTAAAAGACTTCCTCCTAGGTGTTAAAACGTTTTTTAAAAAGACCCCTAATTTCGGGTCTTTTGATGGCTAATTATTAGCCTATTGATAAACCAAAGTCCGTTGCTAATGCGGCTAAACCGCCTTGATAACCACTGCCAATTGCGCTAAATTTCCATTCACCGTTATGGCGATATAATTCGCCTACGACAATGGCTGTTTCTATGGAGAAATCTTCTCCTAAATCATAACGGATCAGCTCTTCACCAGTTGCTTCGTTAAAGATCCGTGCATATGAATTGGATACTTGACCGAAGTTTTGATTTCTACTATCTGCATCATGGATTGTAATCGTAAAAGCAATCCGTTGAACGTTTGCTGGAACAGCGGATAGATTAATTTTCACTTGCTCATCATCACCATCACCTGCACCAGTACGATTGTCGCCCGTATGTACAACTGCTCCATTAGCCCCCTGTGGATTATTATAGAAAACAAAGTCGGTTTCATTTGTTACTTTACCATTTTCTCCTAACAGGAAGATGGATGAATCTAAGTCAAAATCATTTCCACCATCATATTTATTAGTGTCCCAACCAAGCCCAACAACAACATTAGTTAGCCCTGGATTTGTTTTTGTTAAATCCACTTTTTGACCTTTTGATAAACTTACTGCCATTTTTCATTCCTCCATTTTAGGTTATAGTCTATTTACGAGTTTCTCTTAAAAAGGTTTCATTTATTATGATAATTTTTTTCATACCTTTACGCAAATCTTCCTCAACTCATCCACTTTGGCGGGGTATTTTTATCCCAATAAATCGAACCAAGATCGTGATGACTTTGAAAATCATCATGATAGGTATGGTAATGAAAATTAAACCAGTAGCCCTCTTTTGGTGGATTATCTCTTCGTACATGAAAACGTAAAATATCTTTCCCTGAAACCCCATTTTTTATATTGAAAATTTTTTCGGCATGACCCGCGCCAGGCTGCTCAGTAATCACTAAATTTTTTAAGTCATCCTCTGGAAAATTAGAAGCTGTTTCAACAATGGCTTGTTCTATATTAGGTAAAATAAGCTCGCGAAATTCATCTTCGATTACCGGCTTTATTTTTGTCCCAAATTTTTGATAAGACTGGTTTTCTGCCTGTTTTATTAGTTCCTCCGTAAACTTCTCTCTATTAAACTCGGATTCTTCTAATAATCTTTCGGGCAGATCGAAGCTAGTATCTGCAGAATGTGCTTCAACAGCATCGCGATCGTTAAAGCTATCAGCATTAACTGAATGGATTAACTGTGTTGGGGTGACAAGGCCAAATGTTAGGATAGAAACCATAACAAACAGGGATTTACGAAGCCACTTGTTCATCTCTATTACACACCTCATGACTACAAGATTTTCAGAAAATTAGTTTCTTACAAAATATTATACTTCTTTTTTTATAAAAAAGGCAAAATCAATAAACTCACAATAGAATAAACTTACTTATAGAAA
>NZ_CCAS010000041.1 GCF_000612625.1 Neobacillus jeddahensis | reverse complement strand
TTTTGAATAAACATTTGAATATTTATTCTGACATCTAGTTAAAAACCGAACAATATTGTGCTTTTAAAATAAATAGTTCGTATTTAGTGTTGACTGTAGTAGAAACATCTGTTATATTTACAAATGTTGAGGAAAACGACTTTGGAGGTATGGGACAATGAATACGAGATATGATGTAATAGTAGTGGGTGCAGGTCCTGCAGGGATATTTACCTGCTATGAACTTACGCTAAAAATGCCGAATGCAAAGGTGCTGTTAGTGGATAAAGGACATGATATATATCGGAGAAATTGCCCTATTTTGCAAAAGAAAATTGAAAAATGCCCTCCTGCAGTAGGAAGAAAAGAATTTGCCGGATGTCTGCCGGCTTGTTCGATCACCAATGGTTTTGGTGGTGCAGGTGCCTATTCAGATGGTAAATTTAATATCACCAGTGAATTTGGTGGTTGGATGACGGACTACTTATCGGACTCACAGGTTGTGGATTTAATCCGCTATGTGGATGAAATCAATTTACAACACGGTGCAACCAACAGCATTACAGATCCTTTAACAGCTCAGGTAAGAGACATCGAACGACGCGGGTACGCTGCAGGTTTAAAGCTCTTGCGTGCACAAGTCCGCCATCTTGGCACTGAACAAAACCTTGAAATTATGAAAAGTATTTACGAATATTTACGGACAAAGATTGACATGTCCTTTAAGACAGAAGTGGAAGATTTAATCACTGAAAAGACAAATGATGGCCACACAATGAAAGGGATTAAGTTGAAAAATGGTGAGTCCATTTATGCTGATAAAGTGGTAATCACCCCGGGAAGAGACGGCTCTAAATGGCTTTCTGATCTGTTGAAATCTCGTAGATTACGTATGATTAATAATCAAGTTGATATCGGGGTTCGTGTCGAGACCTCCAATATTGTCATGCAGGAAATAAATGAACATTTGTATGAGGGGAAATTTATCTTCAATACATCTGTTGGTACAACGGTTCGAACCTTCTGTAGCAACCCATCAGGACATGTGGTTGTGGAAAATCATTCTGGCATCATGCTAGCGAACGGTCATGCATACAAGGATCCAAAGCTCGGAAGTCCAAATACGAATTTTGCCTTACTAGTTTCACATACTTTTTCCGATCCGTTTGATAAACCAAATGAGTATGCACACGAAATTTCTCGTCTTGCAAACAGCCTATCTAATGGAGGACTAATTGTTCAGAAGTATGGCGACATTTTAAAAGGTAGAAGATCTACGGAAAAAAGGATTAAGGAAGGTTTCCTAGAACCAACATTAAAGGAAGCAGTACCAGGCGATCTTGGCTTAGTGTTACCGTATAATACATTGAAAAGCTTAATTGAAATGACAGAGGCCTTGAACGAGGTGACACCAGGTTTAGCATCAGAACACACCTTATTCTATGGAGTCGAAGCAAAATTCTATTCGGCACGACCGAAGTTGAACGATCGTTTTGAAACGGAAATCAGCGGTCTCTATGTTGGAGGGGACGGAGCAGGAGTTACCCGTGGACTTGCTCAAGCAAGTGCCTGTGGTGTTTGGATTGCAAGAGATATCATTGAAAAAACAACAAAAACACTTGAAAAGGAAACGGTTTTAGCTTAATCCCGTCTTTGCAGGTTTTGACGTTAATATGAGGAAGAGGGACTCTTTGTGAGTCCCTCTTCCATTTTGTATTTAACCAATTGTTACTTTTTCCTTTGGATAGTTAAATTTCTCTTTACTGCCTTTTCCTCGTAAGATCAGCAAGCACGTAACAATGCCGACTCTTCCAATAAACATTAAGATGATGATCAATATCTTACCAAATGTTGTGAGTCTTGGCGTCAAGCCCATTGATAATCCATTTGTACCAAACGCAGAAGAAACTTCGAAAATAACCTCTATGATCGTCCCATGTTCTGTTATTGATAAAATGATAATCGAACTTAAACAAAGAAAGGCAGCTGTTGTCAGGACAATAAATGATTTCAGTACATCTTCACTATAAAGTTCTCGTCTAAATATTTTGATGGAGCTTTTTCCTTGAGCATAAAAAAAGATGGCTAAAATAACAATAGCAAAGGTTGTGGTCCGGATGCCGCCGCTCGCACTGCTTGGGGAGCCACCAATAAACATCAAAATGGACAGAAATAGTTGGTTACTAGCAGTTAGATCATTAATATTCATGGTCGTTAATCCCGCACTTTTCGTTGTTGCTGAATGGAAAAAAGAATAAAAAAAGGATTCATGCCATGGTTTATTGAAAAAAAAGTGTTGACTATCCAAGAGGTAAATACATAATGCCCCAATAATAGTAAGGAAAACAAATGTTACCGTCGTTAATTTAGTAAACAAGGTAAAATGAAACTTTTTCTTTTGTTTTAAACTTAAAAAGAATTCATATACCTCGACCATAACCGGAAAGCCGATTGCTCCAACAATCATTAAGATGATAATAACGGTTTGAACCAAGTAGTCTTTATGAAAAGGACTTAGTGAATCGCCAGTAATATCAAATCCAGCATTCGTTGTTGCGCTAATGGAAGCGAAGAATCCATGTTTAAATGCCGACAAGGGACTTGCGAAATAATTCATGAAGCAGAATCCTAAAATGATACCCCCGATTAATTCAAAGGTAACAAAAATGATGAGAATCCGTTTTGCCAACTGCACTAACCCAGCAAGGCTGGATTGATTTTGATCAATCATAATCAGCTGTCTTTCTTTTAACCCCACTTTTTTACCAAGCATGATCCAAAGAAATGTACTTAAAGACATGACCCCAAGTCCACCTAATTGCAGGATCAAACATAAAAGAAAAATGCCAAAGTTACTGAAGGTATCTTTAATTGAAATAATACTAAGTCCCGTCACACTAATGGCGCTAGCAGATGTAAACATGGCGTCAAGGAAACTAAGTGAAACTCCGTCACGATGCGCTAAAGGGATTTTTAACAAAATCGTTGAAACAAGTAAGGCAGAAAAATAAAAAATAACAATTAGCTGTATGGTGGATAGTTCTTTTGATTTCAATTGAATTTTTTTTATTGTGATCATATGACCCTTTCCTTCTATAATCTAACAGTAATTCTATAATAACAACTCCTAAAAGTAAAAGTGTGGTTATCGAGGAATTTTTTTTATCTTTGTCATTACCTTTTCAAATGGGATGATAGAATGAAAAATCCCTTCATACAATGAAGTATAGGCTAATAACGGTGTTTTTGTTTGATCTAAAAGGAAAGTGGTGTTATTGTGGAAAATTCATTTCTCATTAAGCCAATGCTCGATGAAGTATATCCAGTCATAGATTACGGCAAAGGGGTTTATTTAGTTGATATTGAAGGAAAAAAATATCTTGACGCCGCATCGGGAGCCGTTACTGCTAATATTGGCCATGGTGTTAAAGAAATAATTGATGCCATGCAGGAGCAAGCGAAAAAGGTCTCATTTGTGTATCGATCGCAATTTACAAGTGAGGCAGCTGAAAAGCTAGCTCAAAAAATTGCTGAGCTGATGCCTGGTGAGCTTAATTGGAGTTTTTTTGTTAATAGTGGTTCTGAGGCTACGGAAACAGCGATGAAGATGGCGATTCAATATTGGCAAGAAAAAGGGATACAAACGAAGACAAAAGTATTATCGAGATGGGTTAGTTACCATGGTATTACAATGGGAGCGCTTTCGATGTCAGGGCATCCTAGTAGACGATCGCGATTTGTTCCCCTCTTGGAGGAACTCCCTGCCATTAATCCACCTTATTGTTACAGGTGTCCTTATGGACTAGAAGCGCCATCCTGTGGTCATTTGTGTGCCCGGGAGCTCGATACAGCCATCAAGCGGATTGGAGCAGAGCATATTGCTGCCTTTATAGCAGAACCCATTATTGGTGCGGCTGGAGGGGCGATTGCTCCACCGAAGGAATATTTTAAAATCATAAAGGAAATTTGTGATAACAACGATATTCTCTTAATTGCAGATGAGGTTATGACAGGGTTTGGGCGAACGGGGACCATGCTTGCATGCGAACAATGGGGAGTTGTGCCCGACATTGTTGCATTAGGAAAAGGGATGGGAGCGGGATATGCGCCTATAGCTGCCGCAGTTGCAAGTGAAAAGATAATGGAGCCGATATTGGCGGGTTCAAAGTCGATAATGAGCGGCCATACCTTAAGTGCTAATCCGCAATCCTGTGCAGTCTCCTTAGCTGTTCTTGACTATTTGGAAAAAAACGAGATTATCAAAGAAGTAGAGTGCAAAGGTGTCTATTTGAAAAACCAACTGGAAAAATTGAGTGGCATATTTCCATTTATCGGTGAGGTTCGAGGTAAGGGGTTGTTACTAGGGATTGAATTTGTTGAGGTGCGAAGCACGAAAAAACCATTTCCCCGCAATGCAAGGATTACTCCCAAAATAGTAGCTCTCGCTAAGGAAAAAGGACTTCTCGTCTACCCAGCAGGTGCTGGGATTGATGGGGTGAATGGGGATGCGATTATCATCTCACCGCCATTAACGATAACCAAACGTGAAATTGAACAGCTAGTTAACCTTTTAAAGGACACATTTGCTGCTTTTTTGAGTCAGAAGCAGACAGGAACGGTTGGTGAAATCTAATGGAAAATCCATTCGGGAAAATGACATCCATCGAAACCGTTTTGGACTTGTTCTATGAAGGAATGTCATTAATGTTTGGTGGGTTTGGTGGAGTAGGGTCACCACCAACAATCATTGATGGTATTTTGGAAAAGGAAGTTGGCAATATTACGTTGATTGGCAATGATACTGGTTTTCCTGAGATTGGCATCGGCAAATTAGTCAGCCGGGGTTTAGTCAAGAAGGTCATTGCTTCACATATCGGTTCAAATCCTTTTGCAGGTCAGTTCATGCATGAAGGTAAACTTGAAGTAGAGTTTGTACCGCAGGGGATATTGGCAGAACGGATTCGCGCAGGAGGAGTGGGTATTCCTGCGATCCTATCTGATATTGGGTTGGATAGTGAAATGGTTTCGAAAGACAAACCCGTTTATATTCTGGATGGTAAAAAATATCTCGTCGAAACGGCCTTAACGGCAGATGTTTCGATCGTTTATGCAAAAAAAGCGGATGAGTATGGCAATTTAATTTATGACAAAAGTGCCCGAAATACCAATCCACTGGTTGCGATGGCAGGGAAGACCACGATAGCGGAAGTAGATGAAATCGTACCAATAGGCAGCCTTGCCCCAGATGAAATCATTACGCCTGGAGTGTTCGTGGATTATATCATTCTATCAAAAGGGGTGAATTGGAAATGGGCTTGGGAGTAGTCACTCGTAATCAAATGGCAAGGAGGGCTGCGGAGGAGATTCAAAATGGAATGGTTGTAAACCTCGGTATCGGTATTCCTTCACTTGTACCAAATTATTTACAAAAAAACATGAGAGTGATGTTTCACGCGGAAAATGGAATTACCGGGATGGGACCCAGTCCGGCTGATGGAGAAGAGGATGAAAATTTGTGTAATGCTGGAGGATATCCTGTCACCTTAATGAGTGGTGGCTCTTATTGTGACAGCGCAATTTCCTTCGGGATGATTCGCAGGGGAAGAGTCGATATGACGATATTAGGCTCATTGCAGGTTAGCGAGAATGGTGATCTTGCTAATTGGATTGTTCCGGGGAAAAAGGTCCCGGGAATGGGGGGGGCTATGGAGCTAGCCCAAAAAGCGAAAAAAGTAATTGTAGTGATGAATCATTGCGATAAACATGGCAATTCCAAAATTGTCTCATCCTGCTCATTACCATTGACCACTAAGGCCTGTGTGGATCTTATTGTAACTGAATTAGCTGTTTTTAAGGTAACAGAAAAGGGCTTGTTGTTAACAGAATTATTTGCCCCTTTTGAAATTAAAAATGTCATTAATAAAACAGGGTGTCAATTTTTGATCAGTGAAACAGTTCGAGAAATCCCATACTAGCAATAATTTTCCAGGAGGTGTGGAGCATTTGAATAAATATGAGTTACAAGTTATGCAATGGCTAAAGGATAATCGGGCTCGAGCAGCAAGATTTTTACAAATACTAGTCCGAGAAAACAGTACGAGAGAAAATGAAAGCAGCACACAAGCAATCGTGATTGAAAAATGCCGCCAGCTTGGGCTATTACTGGATATTTGGGAAATTGACGAGGCTGAGTTAAGAAGCCACCCCGCCTATTGTTGTGACCGTAAAGGTTTCGAGGGAAATCCAAATTTGGTTGCTGTCCTTAAAGGTTCAGGTGATGGAAGGTCCATTATATTAAATGGCCATATCGATGTTGTTCCCGTTGGAGATTCCTCGAGCTGGAACCATGATCCATTTAGCGGACTGATTGAGTGTGGGAAACTATATGGAAGAGGCGCAACAGATATGAAGGGGGGAAATGTTGCCCTTTTAATGGCGATTGAATCGATCATTGCGAATGGGATTAAGCTAAAAGGTGATGTTATTTTTCAAAGTGTAATTGAAGAAGAAAGTGGCGGAGCTGGTACACTTGCCGCTGTACTTCGAGGGTACAAGGCGGATGGTGCGATCATTCCTGAACCAACGAATATGAAGATTTTCCCTAAACAACAGGGGTCGATGTGGTTTAGAGTTACCGTCACTGGGAAAGCAGCCCATGGAGGAACAAGATACGAAGGAGTAAGTGCCATTGAAAAGTCACTCCTTGTCATTAACAAATTACAACAATTAGAGAAAGTTCGAAATGCCAGGATTACCGATCCTCTCTTCAAAAAAATCCCAATCCCAATACCGATCAATATTGGCAAAATCTCAAGTGGAGAATGGCCTTCTTCGGTGCCTGACACCGCTATTATTGAAGGAAGAATGGGAGTGTCGCCAGAGGAAACGATTAAGTCAGCACAGCTTGAAATGGAGAGCTGTCTGGAAGAACTGAGCAATCAGGAAGAATGGTTCCGCAAATATCCGCTCAAACTTGAATGGTTCGGTGGCAGATGGCAGCCTGGAAGCATTAACAGTGACCATCCCTTAATGAATGAACTGATCAAAAGTTTTGAGGTAGTTAAGGGAGATGGTCCTGTGATCGAAGCTAGTCCATGGGGGACAGACGGAGGGATTCTTTCAACAGTAGGAAATACACCTGTCGTTGTGTTTGGACCTGGAATTACGGAAACAGCACACGATGCAAATGAGCATATCATTCTTGAGGATATGTTTGCGGCAAGTGAAATTATTGCATTAACATTATTAAAATGGTGCGAAATAGATAAATAGAATTATAACGATTTAAAGATTGTTATAATAGAGGAAATGACCAAACTAAAGTTTATTAGTTTTAATAAGAGTTATAAAAAAGTCTGGCTCAATTCTTAGGCCAGACTTTTTTCAACTAGAAGTGGTACATTAAAGGATGAGTAAATTGTCTGGGAGTGACGTGTATGAATGAGTCAGCATCAACATTGATGATTGAGGAAAGTAACTATTTCCTTGAAGTGTATTTAGATCCGTTTAATAAACGAATTAGGGTGGAAGATTATCGTGGAAATATAAACTTATTGCTTGAAAAAGCCGAGGAACTTGTGCAAAAGCATCATGCCGAAAAGCTAATCATTAAGGGGCGCAGTGAGGATTATTTTACGTTTATGGAAGCAGGCCTTCAGCCAGAAGCTGTGGTGGATCGATTTTTTCTTGGATCAGATGCTCATTTTTTCTCGAAATTTTATACCCCAGATCGTAAGCAGAACGATCACTGGGTTACCGAAGACGGAATTATTCATAGTATTTATCAATTAAATACGACCAAGGAAAAAATGACGCCACCGAAGGAATATACATTAAAGAAGGCAGATGAAAGCTGTGCTGAAGAGCTCTCGGCATTGTACAAACAGGTTTTTCAAATCTATCCAACTCCCTTGCATGATCCTGACTATGTTAAAAAGTCAATGAGGGAAGGAACAGTTTATTACGTCTTTTTTTATCAAGGGAAAATTGTCAGCGCGGCCTCTGCGGAAATCAATGGCTTTTATAAGAATGCAGAATTAACGGACTGCGCAACCTTAACCGAACATCGGAAATATGGATTGATGAAAATTATCTTACAGGAGCTTGAACAGGAACTGAAGCGATCAGGTATCTTTTGTGCCTATTCGATTGCAAGAGCATTATCCTTTGGAATGAACGCCGTTTTATTCCAACTTGGTTATTCGTACCGGGGACGACTAATGAATAATTGTTATATTTATGACAAACTTGAAAATATGAATATGTGGGTAAAGAATCTGGCAAATTGCTAAAATTTAAGCACATAAGTGCCAGTTTTTCGGCAGTGGCAGTATCACCTGTTAATGAAGGGAGGGAAAGGACGTGGTCCAATTAATTGCTTTAACGCAAGAAGTACTTACAGCCATTCTTAAGAGTATTGATGAGGGGATTCATGTGGTCAATACAGACGGAAAAACTATTTTTTATAATGAAGTTGCTGCCAAACATGATGGCATGAATGTGAAGGAAGTGTTGGGTAAGCATTTAATTGACGCCTTCCCTTCGCTTACAGAAGAGTCGAGCACCTTGTTAAAGGTTATGAAAACGGGCAAACCAATCTTTAATCAAACACAGGTTTATGTAAATGTCCATGGAGTGAGGATTGACACTATTAATACCACTCTTCCTATTTTTCTGGGAGAAGATATCATCGGTGCCGTTGAAATTGCCAAAGATTATTCCCGAATGAAGCTGCTTGCGGAGCGACTCTTAGATTTACAAAAAAGCTTTCATAAAGGCAAGAACAAAAAGGGATTGAAGCAAGTACGCTATATCTTAAGTGATATAAAGACGGTGAATCCTGATTTTTTAAATACGATCACCGAGGCTAGGAAACTGGCAAAATCTGATTCTCCTATACTTGTTTATGGGGAGTCAGGGACAGGCAAGGAATTATTTGTCCAGGGTATCCATCATGAATCGCTCCGTTCGGGTGGTGCGTTTATTGCTCAGAACTGCGCCGCTATTCCAGAAACCCTCCTAGAAAGCATACTTTTTGGCACCGCAAAAGGGAGCTACACTGGAGCGGTAGATCGTAAAGGACTATTTGAACTTGCAGATGGTGGTACACTTTTCCTCGACGAACTACATACGATGCCAATAGAGCTACAGGCCAAGTTGTTAAGAGTATTAGAGGACGGCATGGTGCGCAGAGTCGGGAGCACACAAAATATTTCCGTGAACGTAAGGGTGATCACTGCGATGAATGTGCACCCAACAATGGCATTGCAAGACCAAAAACTTCGCAATGATCTATATTATCGGTTGAATGTATTTACCTTTTCCCTCCTACCGTTACGAGATCGGAAAGATGATATATTATTTTTAACCGATTACTTCATTCAAGAGTTTAATAAAAAACTCAATAAGGACATAAATAGTATCGAAAAGATGCTGGAGCTATTTTTCCTTGATTATCAATGGCCTGGCAATGTTCGAGAATTAAAACATACGATTGAATATATGATGAATGTTGGTGAAGGAGAACGGCTGAGGATGGAAGATTTACCTATCATGCTGAGGAAATATCCAACTCCGTCAGAGGAGAGTGAGGTTCCACTTGAAGATTTATCCCTAAAGGAGCATCTCGCAAAAGTTGAGAAACAACTCATCTTAAATGCCCTACATCAAAGTGAAGGGAATATTAACCAAGCTGCAAAGATATTAGAAATACCAAGACAAACATTGCAATATAAGCTTAAAAAAATACTCAATTAAGGCGCCGAATAATCGGCGTCTTTTTCAATTTAAAAAGAGAAAAAGACCCCCCAATTCCAGCAAAATTAGGCTAAAGTGTACTGGGAGCAAGGTTGTAAGCCCCACAAACAATTAGATCTCATTATTGAATTTTGGCACAATACTTGCATGTAATTTAGTAAAGCTAGATAGGGGGAACGTACAATGAAATCATTTTTATATAAACCACAAAGATATTGGAAGGATATTGAGCTTTGGAAAGAAGTGACTGATGAACAGTGGAATGATTGGCTTTGGCAATTAACGAATACGATCAGGACTTTGGACGATTTAAAAAAGGTGATTAACTTAACACCTGATGAAGAAGAGGGAGTAAGGATTTCTACAAAAACCATACCATTAAATATTACTCCATATTATGCCTCCCTAATGAATCCAGATGACCCACGCTGCCCGATTCGGATGCAGTCCGTACCGATTTCAAAAGAAATATATAAAACGAAATACGACTTGGAAGACCCCTTGTTTGAAGATGAGGATTCGCCAAGCCCTGGTTTGACTCATCGTTACCCTGACAGGGTACTTTTCCTAGTCACGAACCAATGCTCGATGTACTGCCGTTATTGTACAAGAAGGCGTTTTTCTGGCCAAATTGGCATGGGAGTTCCAAAGAAACAGCTTGATGCGGCCATCTCCTATATCAGGCAAACCCCTGAGGTTCGCGATGTGTTAATTTCTGGTGGGGATGGATTGTTAATTAATGACAATATCTTAGAATATATCCTAAAAAATCTTCGAGAAATTGATCATGTCGAAATTATACGCATCGGGACAAGGGCACCTGTTGTCTTTCCACAACGCATTACCGAAAACCTGTGTAATATTTTAAAAAAATATCACCCAATTTGGTTGAATACTCACTTTAATACTTCAATCGAGATTACCGAGGATTCAAAAAGGGCCTGTGAAATGCTGGCCAATGCTGGAGTGCCAGTGGGGAATCAATCTGTCATTCTGGCAGGTATTAATGACAGTGTTCCGATCATGAAACGACTCATGCATGATCTCGTAAAAATTCGTGTCCGTCCATATTATATTTATCAATGTGATCTTTCAGAAGGGATTGGCCATTTCCGAGCCCCTGTTTCCAAAGGTCTTGAAATCATTGAAGGGTTGCGCGGACATACGAGCGGCTATGCGGTACCAACTTTTGTGGTGGATGCCCCTGGCGGCGGTGGCAAAATTGCGTTGCAGCCCAATTATTTAATTTCACAAAGTCCAGAAAAGGTAGTTCTACGAAATTTTGAAGGTGTAATCACCTCCTATCCTGAACCAGAAAACTATAACCCTGGAAGAGCAGAAGGCTATTTTCAAGAGGTTTATCCTGATATGAAGGAGAAAATGTCGCATGCCGGTATTGCTGGAATTATGAATGACCAACATTTCAATTTAGTGCCGGAAGGATTAACAAGGTTAAATCGACGCCAGCAATACAATCAAGATCCAACCCATACCTCATTGAAGGATAAACGAGGTAAACGAGATGAATTAAAGGATAAAAAATATAAGGCATTGTCTGAAAAAGAAAAAGGGGACCACGATTCAAAGGATGGTCACAATTCAACAAGTCCGACGAAGGAATAGGAGGGAAGTATAGTGAAACTGGTATGTGAATGGTGCGACAAATCGAATGTTGAAGAGATCGAGGCTTCTGTTTATTGGGAATTACCGGATGGCACACGGGCAATTGAAATAATTGGAACCCCTACACATCGCTGCCCCGATTGCAATATGGTGTATCAGAGTGAACTTCTGATTAAAGAAATAGAGAATCAATTGTTTTTAATTGATTGTAAGCAAATTGAAACTGTCATTACCTTTGCAGCCTTAATGAAAATGCCCAAATTACTGAAAAGGAATTATTTCGATTGTTCATCCTAATGCCGTCAAAGATAGGTCTGTTCCTTTTTCGAATGCAGAATTCATAGATATAGAAACTGGACGATACTCATTGAATCCGTTATAGTAATTCATAGAAATTAGGAGAATCGAAATTGGATCAGAAAGGCGCTTAGGTATGAGGAAATCATTTTATCACTTTTTAATGAAATACAGACACCCTGCTCCGAAGGATGCCATCAGTTCATTTGCGAATGATGCATTTTTGGATCACGCGTTCCCGAAGACATCTGAAGATTACCAAGAACTTAGTACGTATCTAGAACTAAATGGACAATATCTGCCTTCCATGATTGTTTTTGATGAAGCCTGGCAGGAATATAGTATGTCAGAAAGATGAACCTAAATATTTGAGTACATCGCCTTTTTATGGGCGATTTTTTTTATGTAATAGCGAATTGAGGCTCGTGATGATTCAATGTAATCTTTCCTAAATGGGTACATGCGCTTTTATTAGAATAGACGTGCCCCATATACATGACCTCGCATATACTATGGTAATCAATTCACGACTAATCAATTGAGAGGATGGGAGGACATGGTCAAAAGGAAAAAACCGAAGTATAAGATTGGCGATACGGTCGTGATTACAATTTATGGTACTGTCGGCAAAATAACAGATGTAAAATGGTTAGATGCTAATTATGTATATGAAGTGAATAAGAGTGAAGGACTCTATATTGAAGAGGCCTTACAATTGCTCTCAGACTATGATGGCACAGTGATGGAGCAAGAACAAATTGATATTGAATATAAGTTTTTTTTCGGTGACTTAGTTCAAGTCAGCGGTTATGGTGCAGATTTATTTAAAGTGGTCGGTTTTCGAACAGAAATTTGGCGCTACAAAGAGGATGCATGGGAAGACGTTATTTATGAGCTCTCGCGAGTTAGTGATGGGGAGTGGCTTGAAGCGGGGGAAGAGGAAATGACACTTGTAGCCGATGCTGAAAGTGCCGATATCTTCATCCAAAAATTAGGTCTTTTATACTTAGTTAATAAGCAGGAACAGATTGAGAAAAAACCTAAACTTCAAAGTATGGTGAGAAAAGCAGAATTTGAAGAAATCGAACGAAAAAAAGAAAAAAAGGAATTAATTGATCATCTATTAGATATTTTTAATGATTATCGAATTTTATATGAAATGTTTCAAGATCCTGAATATTATCAAGTGATGCGAGTAATTCTGCGAAAATTAGAAAGTTTGGGAAGAAATGATGGTAAAAGTCACGTTTAAAGTTACCATCTTGAAATGACAAAAAATAAATACAAAACAAATGGAATCCCTGCCCATTTAACGAGTAAAAACATAGTGTCTGTTACCTTTTCTATTATTTGAAGAGTACGACTATCCTCGCTGTTTACATCTTCAATAAATGCCTCAAATTTATTTGTCATTTCATCACCTCATAGAGTTTTTTTACATCTTATGCTTGTCCAAATAAAAAAAGACGTCGTACTATTCGAATTTATTCAAAGGTTGCGTTTTTTTATCAATTAAATAACTGCATTCCAAAGTAACTTGCATGAAAAAGTCATGTACATCATACATTCTCTAAAAAGGGGGCGATGCTATGAGAGAAATTGAAGTATTTATCGATACAGAAGAGATTGCCGAATTTTTCTTTCATGAGCTTGTAAAAAGGGGATACGTTCCTAGTGAAGAAGAATTAGAAGAACTTGCTGATATAACTTTCGAATATTTAATTGAAAAAAGCATTATCGATGAAGAGGTACAGGATGATTAACAATTAATTGATTATGAAGAGACCATTTTCATCGTTCATGATAAATCAAGTTAAGAGACGAGCATTCATGCTCGCTTTTTGTTTGCCTAATTTTATTTTGATATGGCGAAACCTAAATGGATTTACTGCGTATATATGTATATGAATTGTAGGGAGGTATTTGGATGTTAAAAAAAATCCTTAAATCCATTATGAAAAGTAATTCAATAAAACATCATAAATATGGATCTTCAAGTGATCACTGGAAGAAAACAAATCACCATAAACACAGCCATCTCGGACATCATCATTATAAAAAGAAACATAAAAGCGGAAGTTTTATGTCCAGTTTTTTTAGTAGCTAATAGGTATTCATAAATGTTAAAGAGGTTTTCTTTACTTCTTTCTAATTTAATTGAAAGGCCATTTATGAATGATGAAATTATTGCCGGCCATTACAAGGTAATAAAACATATCGGGATGGGAAGCTATGGACATAGTTACTTAGTTTTTGATTTGCTGACGAGTCAGAAAAAAGTGTTAAAAGTATTAAGGCTGCATAAGCGCATCACTCCTGCAGGAAGGAAGGGTTTTGCGTTAGAAAAAAAACTATTATCTTCGATTGACCATCCAGGATTTCCGAAATATTTTGAAGATGGGATCTATAAAAATATTCCTTTTTTTACAATGGAATTCATCGATGGTAAGACCTTCGAACAATTGATATTTTCGGAAGGAAGAAAAATATCAGAAATAGAAGCATTTAAGATAATGGATGATTTACTACAGTACATTGAATACTTGCATAGTCAGAACATCATTCATAGAGATATTCGCATTCCTAACGTTTTATTAGAAGGATCAAAAATTAGACTGATTGACTTAGGTTTGGCAGTGCACCTCAGGGGAGAAAAAAATGTGAGAGCGGCAAATGATTGGGATATACGTAGAGAAGGCAGCCAACGAGCGGATTTCTATGGTCTTGGTCATTTCCTTTTATTCCTGTTATATTCTAATTACTCTTTTGATAAATATGAAGAAGAGAAGAGTTGGAGCGAAGAATTAAATATTTCTAGTGAGGCCAAACAGATTATTAAAAGACTATTACAAATTGAACCTGCATATGAACATTGTACGCAAATAAGAGCGGATATTAAAAAAATATACAAGGTTTAGGGGGAAAATAGATGTCGTTTTTTAACAAAGTATTTGCAAGCGTTGGAATTGGTGCTGCAGCAGTTGATACAAAGCTCGAGAAGGATACGTTCATGCCAGGAGAGACTGTTCAAGGAGTAGTTGTCATCCGAGGAGGGAAGATTGAACAGCAGATCGATGAGATTTATCTTGCTTTAAATACAACGTATTTAAGAGAATCTGATGATCGGAAATATACAGTAAATGCCACTGTTGAACGGTTTCGCCTTACAACACCGTTCAGCATTAGACCGAATGAAAATAAGGAAATTCCATTTTCATTTCAACTTCCGTTTGATACACCCCTTTCAATTGGCCGCTCAAAAATTTGGGTGACAACAGGATTAGATATAAAAGGCGGCGTGGATCCAAGTGATAAAGATTATCTGAAGGTTATCCCCAATCCGTTAATGTCTGCGGTCTTTAGTGCGGTAGATAACTTAGGCTTTAGAATTCGCGAAGCAGATTGCGAAGAAGCACCACGCCGATTACGTGGAAGGTTACCTTTTGTTCAAGAATTTGAGTTTGTCCCAGCATCTGGTCCGTACCGTGGCAGATTAGATGAATTAGAAGTTATTTTCTTCCCTGCTGGAAATGGCACGCTAGATATTATGTTCCAAGTTGACCGACGTGCAAGAGGTCTGTCTGGATTGTTCTCAGAAGCATTGGGTGCTGATGAAACAAATGTACGACTTACCGTTACAAACACAGATATACCATTTTTACAACAAAAGATTCAACATGTAATCCAAAGATATTCTTAACGATGGCAAACAATAGTGTCCTAAGTGGCTCTATTGTTTTTTTATGTAAAAGATCTGAGGGTATTAAAAAAATCCTTTTGGGCAGGAACAAATTCGCTAAATTCTCACAAGAAATAGCTAAACTTGATAAAAAAATGGAATTCGACAAAATTAGAAAAGATTTTAGGGAGGATTTGACCACTATTATCGCCAATTATTAGAATAGATAATTAATTCTATTGATTGGAGTGATATGATGATCAAAATGTTAACCAAAAAGGCAAATATTCCATTTGATGTGACGATCTTTCAAACTCCAAAGTACCGGGAATATAGAGGTTATAAAGAGGTATATCGGACTACAATACCTGCGAATAGCCGCGAACAATGTTTGCAGGAAACATTTAGTCGCTTTAATGTAAAAGACAGACTGCCACTAAATTATAATGGGAGGTTCCTTTCGACTGGTGATATTATCTTAATTGACCAAGGACGTAGTGGTCAATATTACTATCAATTAAAACCAGGGGGGTGGACGCCAATAAATCGAATCATCCTTCGCTAAAAGAATGACGAAAAACCTAAGGAATACCCTTAGGTTTAATTTTTGCTGATATTCAACTTTTTCTTCCGCCAGAGGCATTATGCTCTTTTGCGTGTGCTTCATGTTCAGCTACTATCGCTTCAGCAGGAATGTGATTATTTTTCTTCTGTCCATTAATACGACTTCTATGTTTTTTACCCACGTTAAATCCCTCCTTTGGATGCTAAGTATAGCTTTCCACAATATAAAAAAATCATGTCAATTTTGCGATACGTTTTCAATAAAAACCGTTTATGATATAGTGTCTATGGTACGGGTTATTCCAGTACTTACTTTTGATTGGAGGTTAATGAAATGAGTGTACATATTGGCGCCAAAGAAAATGAAATTGCGGAGACGGTATTACTTCCAGGTGACCCGCTTCGCGCAAAATATATTGCTGAAACATTCTTAGAAGATGCACAATGTTATAACGAAGTTCGTAATATGTTTGGTTACACTGGAACGTATAAGGGAAAAAGAATCTCTGTCCAAGGAACAGGGATGGGGGTTCCGTCCATTTCCATCTATGTGAATGAATTAATGCAAAGCTACCATGTTCAAAACTTAATTCGTGTTGGTACTTGTGGAGCCATTCAAAAAGATGTAAAGGTTCGTGACGTTATTTTAGCCATGACGAGTTCCACAGATTCAAATATGAACCGTTTAACTTTTGGCCATGTTGATTTTGCACCAACAGCTAACTTTGATTTACTGAGAAAAGCCTATGATGCTGGTGTAGCTAAAGGTCTAAATTTAAAAGTCGGAAATATTTTCACTGCTGATTCTTTTTATAACGATAATGCAGATCTTGAGAAATGGGCGAAATATCAAATCCTAGCGATTGAAATGGAAACAACCGCTCTTTATACGTTAGCAGCAAAATTTAACCGAAATGCGTTATCTGTTTTAACTGTAAGTGACCATATCCTAACAGGGGAAGAAACAACAGCTGAAGAAAGACAATTGACTTTTAATGACATGATTGAAGTCGCGTTAGAAGCTGCGATCAAAGAATAATGATGACTGCCTCTTCCACTAGGAAGAGGTTTTTCTTTGTATTTTAAAGGAACTTTGCTGGAAGAAAGAGAATTAGAATGTAAGAAATAAAAGTTAATAAGGGTGAGACCATCTTCAACGAGAAAAGGCGGATAAAGGTAGGAAAAACTAATAATTCTATCGGTTTTCAAAGGGCCCGGGGGAGAGTGGTGAATGAAATGGAAGAACAGCTCAAATTGGATATAACCGGAATGACCTGCGCTGCTTGCTCTACTAGAATTGAGAAAGTTCTAACTAAAATGGATGGAGTGGAGAAAGCCACTGTAAATTTAGCAACAGAATCTGCAATCGTTGATTATAATCCCGGTGAAGTAACAGTTGAAGGAATTATCGAAAGAATTATTAAAATTGGCTATGATGCAAATGTAATGGCAGCAAGAGAAACGAAACAACAATATAAAGAAGAGGAAGTTAAACAGAAAAAGCAAAAATTTCTTCTTTCTGTTATTTTATCGCTCCCACTGTTGTATACGATGCTTGCCCATTTACCTGTTGAAATAGGACTACCGATGCCCCATTTATTAATGAATCCTTGGTTTCAATTTTTATTAGCCACCCCAGTCCAGTTTTATATTGGTGGTCCATTTTATATCGGTGCCTTTAAGGCTCTCAAAAACAAAAGTGCGAATATGGATGTTCTTGTGGCATTAGGCACCTCGGCAGCGTATTTCTATAGTCTTGCTGAGGGGGTAAAAACGATTGGAACCCCTTTTTACATGCCGCATCTTTATTTTGAAACAAGCGCTGTCCTGATTACGTTAATCTTATTAGGTAAGTTATTTGAAACGGTCGCAAAAGGAAGGACGACGCTTGCCATTTCCAAATTGCTAAGCCTACAGGCAAAGGAAGCAACCATCGTTCGGGAAGGATTAGAGCTTCAAATCCCGATTGAAGAAGTGAAAGTGGCAGATCGATTACTTGTCAAGCCTGGGGAAAAGATTCCCGTTGATGGCGAAATTATATTAGGACAATCATTTGTGGATGAATCAATGATAACTGGTGAATCTATACCGGTGGAAAAAACGGTTGGAGACATGTTGATTGGATCAACCATTAACAAAAATGGTACCATGACCATGAAAGCGACAAAGGTAGGGAAGGATACGACACTTGCGGGAATAATTAAAATTGTCGAGGAAGCACAGGGAAGTAAAGCCCCCATTCAACGCCTTGCCGATACTATTTCCGGTTACTTTGTCCCTGTAGTTGTTGTCATTTCCGTCCTTACATTTTTAATTTGGTATTTATTTGTAAGTCCGGGTGATTTTCCGTCCTCATTAGAAACGGCGATTGCTGTTCTTGTTATTGCTTGTCCGTGTTCACTAGGGCTAGCTACTCCTACATCCATTATGGTTGGCACTGGAAAAGGAGCAGAATTGGGGATTCTTTTTAAAGGTGGAGAACATTTGGAGACGACTCACAAAATTAATGCTATAGTACTTGATAAAACAGGTACAATTACAAAAGGTAAACCGATTGTAACAGATTTTATTGCCTATCAGGATGAGAAAAAAGTGCTCCAATACCTTGTTTCAGCTGAGAAGTCTTCAGAGCATCCACTTGCAGAAGCGATCGTTAGGTATGGGATGGAAAAAAGGTCTAGTACACTACCTGTCAAACGGTTTAAGGCCATACCAGGCTATGGAATTGAAGCGAAAATAGGTGAGGATGAAGTCTATATTGGTACTCGAAAGCTCATGGATTTAAAAAGTATTGCATATGCTGAAATGGAAAAAGACCTGTTACGGTTTGAAACCGAAGGAAAAACGGCTATGTATATTACTATAAATTCTACGATTATGGGGTTGGTGGCTGTAGCCGACACAGTTAAAGATTTGGCAAAAGTGGCTATCCAGCAGTTATCAGAGTTAGGTATTGAGGTATATATGCTTACTGGTGATAATGTTCGAACTGCGAAAGCAATTGCCAATCAAGTGGGTATAAAACATGTTATTGCAGAAGTTTTACCAGAGGAAAAAGCAAATCATGTAAGAGAACTACAACGGAAAGGTTATAAAGTGGCGATGGTGGGGGATGGAATCAATGATGCACCAGCCCTTGCTGTCGCTGATATTGGGATAGCAATTGGCACTGGGACTGATGTGGCGATTGAAGCTGCCGACATTACCATTCTAGGCGGAGAGCTCACTTTAATTCCGAAGGCTATTGCGTTAAGTAAAAAAACCATGCAAAATATCCGTCAAAATCTGTTTTGGGCTCTCATCTACAATTCAGGTGGGATCCCAATTGCTGCCCTCGGTTTATTGGCTCCCTGGGTAGCTGGGGCAGCCATGGCTTTTAGTTCTGTTTCAGTGGTTACTAATTCCCTCCGTTTGAAGCGAGTTAAAATATAAATAAGAGGGTTTCTTTCTAAGTTGATGAGGCGTTGGAAGATTAAGGCTACGATGCTTGTTTTACGAGGCACTACCTGTAGGTAGGTGCCTTTTTCAATGAAAAGGTGTGTTTACAAGCCAAACTAATTATTTTTCATTAGCTTTTCTTTGTTAATTTTATAAAAAAAATGTTATTCTAATCACTAAGGGTTTCAATTTAAAGTATTTAAAAATAGCTTCTGAAAATTTGGAAAAATCTAGCTGTTTTGTTGCTAATCTTTTCTTATTTTTATGGTGAATGAAAGTGGTGAAGGCTTTGGAAGAAAATAATGCTGAACAAACAAAGGTTGAGGAAGGAACCAAAGATCAAGAACAAGGAACCGAAAATAAATCCAATTTTATCCGAATGAAAAAGTTTCACTTTATCATGCTGTTATTTTTTCTTGTATTTCTATCTGCGGGGATTACTACGTTTGCCTTAGCTTTTGGGAAAGAAAAAGTGGTGACTGTTGCTCCGAATAGAGCAGAATTCAATAAACTATATGAAGCATTTGACACTTTGAAAAATGGCTTTTACAAAGATGTAAATCAGAAAAAACTCATTAATGGTGCGATTGATGGAATGGTGGAATCATTAGATGACCCGTATTCCGATTATATGAGTAACGAAGAAGCAGAAAGCTTCCATAGCAGTATCTCATCTTCCTTTGAAGGAATTGGTGCCGAAATCCAAGAGAAGGATGGGCACATTATTATTGTTTCACCAATAAAAGGATCGCCAGCTGAAAAGGCCGGTTTAAAACCGAATGACATGGTCGTATCAGTTGACGGAAAAAGCTTGCAAGGAAAGAATTCGACTGAAGCTGTAACAATGATTAGAGGTAAGAAAGGAACAAAGGTCGTTTTAACGATTCAACGACCTGGCACAGATGCCCCAATGACAGTGCCACTTGTTCGTGATACGATTCCGATTGAAACGGTATATGGTGAAATGGTAGACGATTCAATTGCTAAAGTTCAAATTACAAGTTTTTCTAGTAATACGGCCAAAGAATTAGAAAAAACATTGAACGATTTACATCAAAAGGGTATGAAAGGTCTTGTCTTAGATTTGCGCCAAAATCCAGGTGGGCTATTAGACCAAGCGGTAAGTATTACAAGCATGTTTGTACCTAAAGGGAAAATTATTGTTAAAGAAGAGGATAGAAACGGAAAAATCCAAGAAATTGCTTCTCAAAATGATGGCAATCCTGATTTTCCTCTAGTTGTTTTAATTGATAAGGGTAGTGCAAGTGCATCAGAAATTTTCGCTGCTGCAGTTAAAGAATCAGCGGGGGTTCCACTTGTTGGTGAGAAGTCCTTCGGTAAAGGAACTGTTCAAACCGCTGCTGATTTTAAAGACGGTTCAAACCTCAAATATACCATTGCAAAATGGTTAACACCAAAGGGGAATTGGATTCATAAAAAAGGTATTGTTCCGGATGTAGAGGTTGCCCTTCCTGAATATGCTACATTACCGATTATTGATCCAGATAAAGAATTAGCAGTATCTACTTCATCCACAGAAGTGCAAACAGCGCAAAAAATGCTAAAAGCAATTGGCTTTGACCCAGGCCGTGATGATGGATTTTTTGATGAAAAAACAAAAGAAGCGGTTGTTAAATTTCAGACTTCACAAAACCTTACAGCAGATGGAGTGCTAAAAGGTAATACGACGCTCAAACTAATGGATGTATTACGTGAGAAAATTAAAACGAATGATACGCAACTGCAAAAGGCTGTAGAAGTATTAAAGGGAAGAATGAAATAATCCATGAACCCGATTCCGGTAGGAGTCGGGTTCAACTACTATACGAGTCATAATAGTACAAGAGAGGAAATGTCATGAAAAGAACAGAAGTTTATATTTTATCTGGATTTTTAGGGAGTGGAAAAACTACTCTATTAAAACGATTGTTAGAGGATGAACGTCGTGTCAGTAGAAAAGTAGCTGTTATGATGAACGAGCTTGGGAAGGTTTCGATTGACTCCAATGTGGTTAATGATGATGTTTCCCTAAAAGAACTATTAGGTGGCTGTATCTGTTGCTCGATTCAGGACAAGCTTGAAGCTCAGCTTCAAGGGTTATTAGCAATAGAACAACCAGAGGTCATCTATATTGAGACAACTGGAGCGGCCCATCCCGTGGAAGTATTGGATGCTATCCTTTCCCCTCTGTTTGCTGATCAACTTGATATAAAAGGAATTATCACAACGGTAGATGGGACAAGATGGAACGAGAGAAAATTATTAACCCCGCAGCTACAACAGTTAATTCTTGAGCAGGTCAAGCATGCCGACTTCATTATCGTTAATAAAATGGACCAACTAGCCGATAGTGAACAAGCTAGGATCACGTTTGAAATTCAAGCAATAAATCCAAATGCAATCTGTTTGTTAACAAATTATTCTCACGTGTCTATTTCCCAACTAAGAAATCTTTCCATATCACTTGAGAAAAAATCACAGCATATCCATTTAAATTTAACCACTTTTGTCTATCAATTTAAAAAAGCTATTAACCATGAAGCATTTGAGGAATTTTTGAAAGGGTTACCTGATACGATTTACCGAATAAAAGGCTATATTAGGTTTGACTATTCGCAACAGCCCTTTTTATTTCAATTTTCCTATGGGATGCCTTTATACATGAAGGAAGATATGAATATTCCCTTAAACCTTGTTTTTATCGGTGAAAATATTGATTGGAATGTGATTCAAGCTCAGCTTGCGAACCTCGAAAAATAAGTCGAAAATGAATAAATCATGCATGATAACTTCTTCTTCAGGTAACTCTTTTAATGTAGCAAAAAAACCATAAAAAGGGGGGCATTAATGAAGAAGATTGCTTTTATGTTTGTATGTATTCAAATCCTCCTAAATGGACTTGGGGTTAACGCAGCGTCAAATATTAGTTATAAAATTGAAATGTTGAATTGGAATGAGGTTAACGAATTACTACCTAAGTATACAAAATTTACAGTTTTGGATGTGGAAACGGGGAAGCAATTTAAGGTGCAAAGAAGAGCAGGAAGTCATCATGCAGATGTACAACCATTGACTTCAAAAGATACGAAAATCATGAAAAGAATATATAGTGGAAAATGGAGCTGGAAACGAAGGGCAATCGTTGTTATTCATAATAATCATTGGATTGCCGCATCAATGCACGGAATGCCACATGGTGGTGGGGCCTTGCAAAATAATTTTCCTGGCCATTTTTGTATCCATTTCTTTGGGAGTACAACGCACCGAACAAATTCAATGGACTTATCCCATATGCTGATGATTTTGAAGGCATCCGGTAAATTAGATGATTATCTTAATCAAGCTAATCCTTATGAGATCATTAACGCCTATATATCTGGTTTTAAGCAGCAAGATGCAGCCATAACAGGACAGTCGTCCTTACAAAAAATAACATGGAAGCCAATTTTAAAAAAGGTTGAAAATGTTAAAATATCACGGATGGAGCAACTACCACCGGAAGATTTAACAGAGGAAATCAGTTTGGCTGTTCCTGTGGTGGTGGATTGGTACATAGAAGATAGGGGCAGGCAAACATTTAGAGGAGCGATTCATCTTGTAAGATTTTCTCCAGTAGATGCTTGGAAAGTGGACTCGTTGGATTTCGTAAGAAAAAATAATTTTCGCTAAATAAAAAACACCTTAATCAGCAACTTTACGATTATCCTTGATTAAGGTGTTTTAGTTTGTCAGTTGTTTTGTTCGCCAAACTTGATAAAGGTTCGCTCATCTTCAATTAATCCGCAGGCACCACATTGAATTCGATATTCGGGCCCATTGTATGGGAGATGAAATGGTTCTAAATCATTCTCTCCATACTCTCGTAGCACTTCCCCCGATTGCGGGTCAAGCTTAACAGATTGTGAAACTTGCTGAATAAGATTAAAGCGACTTCGATTCGTTTTACAATTTGGACACTTGTAAGGGGTTGACATAAGTTTCTCCTTTCTTTTGATTGTTAAATTCTATTTTTTGCAATATTATCTATAAATATGTAACAATGCATGTGTAAGGAAAAAGGGGAATTGGTATGGCCAAAGTAATCGTAAGTTATGAGTTTACATATATAATTGGTGAAGCAATAAAGGTAGGGGGAGAAAAATAGTGAAAAAACTTTCATTAATGGTAGTAATAGTCCTATTTCTTGGTCTTGCGGTTTCATGTAGTCAACAAAAAGATAAAACAGAAAGTCTACCAGAAATGTTAGAGGTTAATTTGTCTATTAAACCTGCAAACGGAGGAGTAAACAAACCGATAACGATTGAAGCAATGGTGACGCAAGGAAAAGAAAAAGTAAATGACGCGGAGGTTATTTTTGAGGTTTGGCGGGCTAAGGATGAAAAACATGAAAAAGTTGAGGTTAAGAAAGCAGAAGATGGGCTGTATCGATTGGAGAAGTCATTTCAGCAAGAAGGTACCTATTATGTGATTTCGCATGTGACCGCTCGAGATATGCATAATATGCCGAAAAAAGAATTCATTATTGGTACTCCGAGTGAACCAGAAAATTCCAATACCGATGATGCAATGGATGGAATGGAAATGGAGTAACAGGATGAATCGGCAAAGTGACATTATTATCACTCAAAAAGACAGCCAAAATACTGTCTTTTTGTTTTTTATGACTCTTTTTTTACTTTAAAGTTTACCTTCGCTTGTTTTTTTAACTTTTCTTCTAATTTTTTATTAAATTTATTCGTAAACTCGCCTTCGTAAGTCGAGCCAATATTTAATTTTCCTGAAAGCTCTTTAATTCCTAATTGCCCAAAATTGTTGGCGTAATCTAAGTGTTCGATGACGATTTTATCGACTTGGAGATGGTCAATTTGAATGGTAGGAGAAGGCTTATGATCCTTTGTCTCAGATGGAAGGTCACAAGACTCTGAGATCGCTTTAAACTCACTTAAGCTTGCCTCAAGTACAGAAATTTTTTTTTCCAATTCTGATATTTTCTTTGTAACAGTTCTATCAGTTGTAAACAAGCGAAAGAAGAATCGCATAAAAACCCTCTATTCAGAATTGGTCTATTCAAACAAAGATGATTGAGAATCCTTATATTTATCATATTTTTTTATTTGAGAAAGATGCAAAAAAAAAGACGTTTACATAATTTCTGTCACGTCAATTTCTGAAAACTGCATATCCACATTTTTCGGTATTTTTACCTCGAGCATTCCATCTTTAATATTTGCTGTAGCACCTTTCTTTTTTACAATGGCGGGTAGGGTAATAGTATGCTTATCCTCTTGTTTTGGGATATGTTCTACAATCAGTTGGTTGGATGTATGATAAATACGTATTTGTTTAGCCCACTCGTCATCTTTCAGTGGAATTCTTACAAAAACAAAGTCATGGGTTTCAAAGGCTGTAGAATTTAAACCACCTGCCGTTGCTTGCTGGGATACTGAGGATGGGAAGCCACCAAACATATCTTGCGGGTTCATCATTCCTTTCATATTACCCGGCATAATTTTTCCCATTAAGTCTTGGACATATTTATCAATTTCGGCAGGCTTCATTTTTTGGATTGATTCTTTCGTGTCCTTATTAAAGGGGAATATATTCCAAGGGAACATCTATATTCATCCTTCCTCTTCTAGAATTGATTCGAAATCGGTATGGCTGGGTTGGCAATTTGATCCTGGTCACTGATGTCCGTGTCGGCAAATCCATTTACTGATGTAGATCCTGCTGGAGATAAATCTCCAAAGGCTATATTGGTTCCTATCCACTTAGTATTGGCTGTATGGCTATTTTGTACATTTGTTCCAAAATCAATATTTGCATTATTATTTAGAGCATTTGTTTTAATATTAAAAACATTTATCTGAAAGGGCATGATTTTTTTCATTCCTTTATAATTGGATTCGTATATACATTTGATGGATCTGCGATATCACCCATATCATTTACATCAGGATCAATAAAAACATTTTCCATTGCGGCGGTTGGCGGTGCAAAATCTCCATAGGATGAATTTTGTCCCTGGGATTTTGAGTTAGCAGTATGGGCGTTATGAAGGGCTTCACCGATGTTAACAGACCCGTTGTTAGAGACACTGTTAATTTTTAAGCTGAAGATATTGATTACAGTCTGCATCCGGTCACATCCTTTTCGCTTTTCTTATAACCCCATAGTATGCAAATGAATGCCCATCCGTTATTAAAACTTCCGGCGCGTTGTTTTTGATTCCATTTTATTCATAAACCATTTATTTAAATTTGCATATATAAACAATTCTTTTTAACATATAGTAAAGAGAGAATTTTTATTTATAGAGAGGTAATGATGAGTGAATAAGAAAACGGCATTGATTACAGGAGGAGCTACTGGAATTGGTAGAAAAACCGCGATACAGCTTGCGGAAAATGGGTATCAGCTTGTGATCAATTATCGAACTAGTGAAGCAGAAGCGGTTTTCTTAGCAAAACATTTGGATGATCGTTTTGGAACGAAAAATATAACAGTCCAGGGGGATGTAGCGAACGAGGAGGATTGTATCCGAATTGTAAATGAAACACTCTCGACATATGCCACTGTTGATGTTTTGGTTCATAATGCTGGCCCGTATGTGCACGCTAGAAAAAAGTTAACGGACTACTCTTTTGAAGAATGGAATTATTTAATCCAAGGAAATTTAACGGCGGTTTTTTATTTATCTAAATTAATTATTCCAGTTATGCGTAAACAGAACTGGGGCAGAATTATCACCCTAGGATATGACAGGGCTGAAACCGCCCCTGGTTGGATTTACCGTTCTGCCTTTGCTGCAGCTAAGACAGGATTAGCTTCTCTTACCCGTACCATTGCATTGGAAGAAGCCGAACATGGAATAACGGCCAATATGATTTGTCCAGGAGATATAACAAATGAGTGGAAGGAAAAAAATATTGAAGATGCAATCGGTGCAAGAGACGATGACCTTCCTTATGGAAGACATGGCACCGGAGAGGATATCGCTCGAGTCATCGCTTTTTTAACGAATGAAAAATCTGACTTTATCACAGGGAGTATTCTTCCAGTAACAGGCGGAGAAGATGTGTTAGGCAAAGCATTAAAAAACTAGAATATATGCCTTATAATTGGTTTTTAATTTTTTGAACTATTTGATTTTCTAGAATGAAAATAATACCTTTTGTAGATAATAGGAAATAATCATCTATGAAAGGAGCAAAGAAAATGAGTTTTAACATGAACCGAATTAATCCTAATCAAACCCAAGTTTTTTTTCATGATGGCCGCTTTGAAACATTAACGAATGAGGAATTGGATGAATTTTTGCTCCATATGGGTATTAGTGAACTAAAGGACACGAGTGAACAAAGTGTCTTAGAATAAAGGGAATTATTATTTTCTGAAAAGATATAAAAAGCAATCGACCTTTTTGTAAGGCCGATTGCTTTTTATGCTTCCAACAATTGAGAGTTATCTGTTTCAGTGGGAGAACTCCTTAAGAGGTGGAAAGTATATAAATCTTTTGAAATTTCATATAAGTCATAAATTTCGTCGCTCGAGTTTAATTGTTCATATAGTGTTTTTCTGGATTCATTTGCTTTTATTACATATGGAAGCTTTTCTGCTGCTTTAATTGAACGGATATTGAATTTACGGATCCGCATGAAGACCCTTTCAATGCCCATCTCATAAAAAAGTTCTTGAAAAAAAGCGTCTTTAGCAGGGCTATTATAGCCTTTTCCGTGATAGGGTTTGCCTAGCCAAGTTCCTAAAAACCCAGATTGATCCTCGATATCATATAGATTTATTGTACCGATCGGCGCGCCCCATTCGTCAAGAATAGTCCGTGAAACTAATTCACCACGCTCTTCAGCTTCAATCGTTTGTTTAGTAATAAATAAAAATTCTTCATAAGAATCAGCTTTTTGACGTACAAAAGGGAAGACATCAGGGTGCGTCATTAATTCGTACAAAGTGTGGCTGTCATGAAGATCACGTTTTTTAAGCATGAATATCCCTCCATTAGGGTATTCCGATCCCATATTAAAGAAGCGGTCCACCCTCGAAATTTTTTATAAAGTTGCGTAAAAAATTCCGGGGTGGGAATCGAACCCACTAGAACCAGTTAACTGGTGGCGCACCATTTGCCTTCCCTATATCATTTTTTTGTTAGCAGATTATGTTCAGAAACCCCCAAATTATTCAGGTTTAAAACAGCTTTAAAACAGCTTTACTTAGAGTATGATACAAGAAAAAATGAAAAAAATAAATAGTTTTTTTGTTAGTTTTTCGATAAAATTTGTTACCAATTTTCAACAAAATTCTACTCTTCTGTATAGATCATTTCTCCACCAATCATTGTCCATTTTGGTTTCGCTAAATAATGGAAGGGGTGGTGACTCCATAGGACTAAATCAGCATCTTTACCTTCCTCAATGCTTCCAATTTGTTGATCTATTTTTAAATTTCGTGCTGGTAAAATGGTTATTCCTTCGAGAGCCTTTTGTTCAGGCAATCCTTCTCGAACGGCAAGACTTGCGCAGATATTTAAGTATTGAATGGGTGTATAGGGATGATCTGTGGTGATAGAAACTTCGACATCATGTTTTGTTAATTCTTGGTATGTTTTCCAAGTCTTATTTTTTAATTCGACTTTGGATCTTCTTGTCAGTGTCGGACCTACAGATACTTTTAAATTCTTTCCATCTAATTCACCTGCGATTAGATGTCCTTCCGTGCAATGCTCAATTCGTAAATCAAGATTGAACTCTTCGGCAAATCGAAGCGCAGTGATAATATCATCTGCACGGTGAGCGTGGATTCTTACCGGGATTTCTCTTTTTAAAGCCTTGACGATGGGAGCAACTCGAAAGCATTCTGGGTTATCAGAATGAATGGCTTGGTAGAATACTTCTCTGAGCATTCCCATTATCCCCATTCTTGTTATGGAATCACTATTTCCATTGCTGTGAATTCTCTTGGGATTCTCCCCCAAAGCAATTTTTAAACCGGCAACCTCTTGAATGATCATTTTCTTAATATTTTTTCCGGTTGTTTTAATAACAGAGGTTGTTCCACCGATTACGTTCGCACTGCCAGGCATAATGTGGACAGTGGTAATACCGCTTTTTACAGCATCTGTGAAGGCTGGGTCTAATGGGTATACTCCGTCGATCGCACGAATATGGGGAGTGAGTGCTTCGGCGGTTTCATTGGCATCGTTTCCTGCCCACCCAGTACCTTCATCGTACAAACCTAAATGAGTATGAACATCGATAAAACCGGGGAAAAGTAAGGAGCCGCCACAATCAATTATTTTTATATTCAAATCCGGGGTAATATTCCTACCGATTTTTTTAATTTTTCCTGATTCAATGAGGACATCATAATTTTTTAGAGGTTTAGAAGTAACTGGATAAACATAAGCGTTTTTTAGCAGTAATTTATTCATATAAAACCTTTCTATACGTTATTAATATATTTTATCAATTTTAACAATATATGTGATATAGGAAAAGCTAGTATTGATGTTTTTTATTTTTATTAAACAGATTGAAACCTTTATACAAGAGAAGCGTATTTAATAAAGTAAACAAAAATTATTCCATTGGGGGATATTAGAATGGTGAAAAGTGATGAAAAGGTAATGGCTGCCGGAATTTATATATTAAGCTTATTTTTTCCAATTTTGGCTCCGCTTATTATCTGGCTAATAAAGAAAGATGAGTCATCTTTTATTAATTATCATGGGAAGGAATATTTTAATTTTTTTATTTCCTATTTCATTTATACAGTTGTCGCCGGTATCTTATCTATTATTTTAATTGGAATCTTTATATTATGGGTATTAGGGATAGCGGCTCTGATTTTTACGATTATCGCAGCTGTTAAAGCCTTCGAAGGGAACGAATATCATATTCCATTTATCTTTAGGCTAATCAAATAGAAGTCTTTCAAAAACCCGTCAAAAATGTTGCCGGGTTTTTGTTTGGCAAATAAATGATCCTAGGATGGCTTTCATGAAAGTGGCTGCTACTTCGAGAAGTCTTTTTATTTTGCAAATAATGACGGTTATTTTATAATGTCTTGTGTGTAAAAATGGTTTAAGTGAATTTAAAAGGGGTGGGGCAGTTTGGTAGAGCAAGTTGGACTAGTTTTAGAAGGCGGCGGGATGCGCGGCGTTTATACTGCCGGAATCCTTGAATATTTCTTAGAACAGGAATTATTCTTTCCGTATGTAATAGGGGTATCAGCTGGTGCTTGTAATGCAGCCTCCTATTTATCAAAGCAAAAAGGGAGAAACAAATTAGTCACGATTGAATATGCATCAGATCCCCGCTATATTTCGTGGCGTAATTATTTTAAAAACCGGCAATTCTTTGGGATGGATTTTATTTTTGATGAGATACCTAATCAACATGTTCCCTATCACTATGATGTGTTTTATAATAGTCCAACTGAATTTGTTGTTGGTACGACAGATTGTATGACGGGAAGTCCCGTTTATTTTAATAAACAGGATTATGGAGATCACCTCTTAACTGTTTTACGTGCTTCGAGTTCCTTGCCATTTATTGCTCCAGAGGTTCAATTTCAAAATAAGGTCTTACTCGATGGTGGCATAAGCGATCCAATACCGATCAAAAAAGCACAAATTGATGGTTTCAAAAAAAATATTGTCATTTTAACAAGAAATGAAGGGTATTTGAAAAAGCCTTCGAAGTTTCATTTTCTTGTTGACCGCAAGTATCCAAAGTTTAAAGGTCTGCAGCAATCTTTAAGGAAGAGATATCAAACTTATAATGATACGGTGGCCTATCTTGAAGAAGAAGAAAAGGCGGGTAATGTCCTTATCATCCGTCCAACTGAACCATTGAAGGTTGGAAGAATGGAAAGAGATCCGCAAAAACTAGAAGAGTTATACAATCAAGGCTACGCAGATGCAAAAAAATCGATGGCTAACATTCATCAATATATTCAGTCTTAGAGAAGTGTCTAAAGGACGCTTCTCTTTTCCTTTTTTTCGTAGAGAGAAACTCCTATCATTTTTTTCGAAACTATTAAATAGACTTATAGTAGAGGAAATGATAAGGAGTTTTCCAGATGAAAATACATGAATATTACCGAGTTACAGCTAATATGAGCTTAAATGGTAGTATTGCCGCACTCGTACCGACGATTATGATAATCGTTGGTAATCTTACTTTTATTAAGAATAAGGAAGTTATGCTCTTAACCATACCCTTTCTGATCTATAGCATCATTAGTTTTCAATTATATTTATTTAGAATGCGTCAATCAATCGCAATTGGTAGGAATATGGTTGGGTTTGAAGCAACTGATAGGTCGATATTTGAAGTGCAAAATCTATTAGTACTTTGCATGAATTCCCTATCTCCACGGGTACTGATATATTTTCCGGATGGATATTTAGCGGGTACTATTAAAAAGTTTCGCGGAAATGGCTCGAAGAAGTTGAAGTCGTCCAACACCTATGCATTATACAATTTAGATAATAATGTGATTGGTTTTTTTGAGAGAAAGGCAGGGCGCGTACTGAAGGTTGAAGTATACGATTTCAATAGGAAATATCTCGGATGTTTCGAAAAAACAAAACTCGGGTGGAGAAAAACCAAAAAGGAATTGTTAGATAGTTCAAGAAGATATGTAGGTGCGGTCGAGGGTTCATCAGTATTTATGGATGAACAAGTGTACGACAGTGGAGAACAGCTGGTGGGGCGTCTCCGCAGGGGATGGATGCCCTTACAATGGGCTCAACTATTTCCAGAATCAAATACGCCTGTTCTGTCATTTGCGGAGGCACTATCAGATGAGGACAAACTTCTCAGAATGTCAGTTTTAATCAATGAATATTTTATTGAAAGATGAAAAATTAGACGGTTTCCCTTACAGATAATGTTTGATATGATTAATGAAACTATTTATATCTCTTTTCTGGGGGTTTTTACAGTGCAAATAGATTTAATTAAAGGACATGGTTCTGGGAATGACTTTCTCCTAATCGATGAAATGTCACATGACTATTCTTTTACAGACAAAGACAGGGCATGCCTTGCTCAAGTGTTATGTAATCGGGAGTCCGAACTAGGGGCAGATGGGATTCTTTTCATTCTGGAAAGTCAGCATTTTGGGGTAGATGGGAGAATGCGTGTCTTCAATGCTGATGGTTCAGAGGCATCTATGTGTGGAAATGGGCTGCGGTTAGTGGCGAGATATGTTTGCGAACAAAAGTCCTTAAAAGAGGCAGTCATCGAAACGATGAAGGCCAACTTAAAGGTAAGCCAGCAGGAAGATCTATACCCTGAGATCCATACTTATCAGGTCGAAATCTCACCGGTTCTGTTTGAATTAAAGTCATTACCTTTAAATTTAAATAAACCCACACTATTTAACGAGCGAATCGATGAGTTATCAGATGAGCTAAGGTTTACTGCTCTCGCTGTACCGAATCCACATTTAATTACGCTAGTGAATACAGACCAATTGCGAATAGACATTCAAAAACAACTTAGTGAAAAAGTGAATGGTCCCAATGAGTTATTTCCGGATGGTGTAAATGTTAGTTTTGTAAAATCCTTGGAGCCGGGAGCAATTTACGTTAGAACGTTTGAGCGCGGAGTCGGCTTCACGAATGCCTGTGGGACGGCGATGTCCGCTTCTTCACTCGTTACATGTTTAACGGGTTTAAATAAGATGGAGAACGTGATTAATGTCTATAATAATGGCGGTAAGGTTCAATGTGTGGTTCATAAATTTGACAATACCTACACAATTGATTTGATTGGAAATGCCACTTACCTTTACAAAGCCTCTATCACACTAAATTTTGAAGATAACGCTTTTATTCTTGATTCAAGAGTAGATTTTTCTGAACAAGAAACGTACGACAAATTACAAGTTGAAGCACAAAAATTTATTAAACAATCAATGGAAGGATAAGGCATCAGCCTCATCCTTTTTTTGTCTTTTTTAAAAAATCTAGAACGGGAGCAAAAGACTGGATTTGTTTTGATTGAAAATATTCCTGAAAGGGGTCACCTTGGTTCCGAATGCGCTTTAGTGCATTTTCCATATTAAACAAAACGGGATGAAGGTTTTCATCTACTTCTTCCCAATATAGCGGAGTTGCCACACCGGCATGTTCGTTACCCCGTACGGAGTAGGGGGCGACAATGGTCTTTCCTTCACTATGTTGTATATAATCAATATATAGTCGTTTCTCACGGTTTTTTTTCATTCGTTCAATCGTAAAAGAATCAGGGTCCTTTGAAAGTAAATACTCTGCCATAAAACTTGTAAAGAGCCTTGTATCTTCATATGAGTATACATTCTCTGGTAATGGAAGGTAGATTTGTAATCCTTTATTACCAGAGGTTTTGATAAACCCTATTAAATTTAATTGATCAAGAATTTCTTTAATGTATCGAGCAGCCTTGATAGCTAACGGAAAGGCATCTTTTGAAGGCGGATCTAAGTCGAAAACAATTTCGCTCGGTCCCTTGCTTTTAATGGTTTGGAAGGGAATATGGTATTCAATCGCCAATTGATTACCGAGCCATACGAGTGTTTTTAAATTATTGCAGACAATATAGTCAATCCCATCAGCAACCTGTGTCTCTACAAATTCAGGTGCATAGTCGGGACAGTTTTTTTGATAGAAGGCCTCACCGTACATTCCATGTGGATACCGGATGACAGTTAATAAACGATTTTTTAAAAAAGGAAGCATATAAGGAGAAATTTCTCGTAGGTACAAGATGTAATCAGCCTTCTGGATGGAGAGCTGATTCCATAGTGGTTTATCCGGATGGGTAATCTCCAAGTCTGCTGGCAAATTCTTTTGTCCAAATATAAAGCGGTCATATGTACAATCCAATGGTTCTATGTCGAATTGGAAGCGATGAAAATGTGGCTCACGTAATTGATTTTCATATAGCTCTAAATATTTCACTTCAAGGCAGATGGCTGGTTCAACATAAATAAATTGATTATCCTCTTTAACCATATTTATTTTTACAGTTTCCTTTAGTGCATTCTTTTCTTCAGGCGTAAAGCCAAATAGTACCTGACCAATGGGGTGAATTTCCTTCTCTTTATACACACCAACATAAAAATAGCCATTTGTTTTCTCGAAAGCGATGATAAAACAGCTGACATACTTCCAATTCTTATATTTCAACCACTGTAATGTCCGTTTGCCTTCATCCCACTGACTGTTTTTATCTTTAGCAATAATCCCTTCACCATCATATAAAACCACTTTTCCCCATAGGTCATTAAAATCTTCGTAGGCAGTTACATATTGTAGCAACTGATTGTTGTAAGGATCGGCATCTAATTCTAAACCTATTGCTTGGAATAACTTGTGAAGTTCTTCTTTTCTTTTATAATACTCAAGAAGATAAAGCGGATTCCCTTTTAACATTAATAAATCAAACACCATTAGGCGGCACGGGTTGCTGGTTGATTGCTCGGTAATTTTCTTTTCTGATTTTAGCCGACCACGTACTTGAATAGCTGAAAAAGTTGCTTTGTGAGTGTTTTCAAGGAAGACAAGTTCACCATCTAATTGCAGTGGTAAAAAGGATTTAAATTGTTCTTCATGTTGTAGCAAAAATGCTTTTATCTCTGGAAATTGTGGAAACAAATCTTTTCCGTTTCGACTCGTTAACTTGATTCCTTTGGAATTCCAATCTATGATGGCCCGAAAACCATCATATTTGACTTCATACAACCAATTTGACCGTTCAGGATTTTCAAAGGTTAAACTCGGCAGCATCGGCTTCATAGTTTGAATGTCCTTTCTTTTTATTTAGTTTGCTTTATTGCATGCAAATTGATCCTTTTCCAATTGTTTTTAGGAATGGATAGTTGACAGAACCACAAAATAAAAATAAAAAGAATGGAGAATTTTTATGCATACGATGTGGAAGGGAAGTATAAGCTTTGGACTTGTAAACATCCCCATCAAGCTTCATACTGCAACAGAAGATAAAGATATTAAACTTCGGACACTGCATAATAAATGTCATGCACCAATTAAGTATGAAAAGATTTGTAGCGTATGTGAAGAAGAGGTAAAACCAGAAGATATCGTGAAAGCCTATGAATACACAAAGGGTAAATTTGTTATTTTAGATAACGAAGAACTTGAAAAGTTACGCAAGGAAAACGAAGAAAAAGCGGTAGAAATCATAGATTTCGTAAAAATAAAGGAAATTGACCCCATTTACTTTGATAAGACCTATTATATGTCCCCAAATGAAGGCGGTTCAAAAGCCTATTCATTGTTGCGGAAGGCGTTACAGGAATCGCAGAAAGTAGGTTTAGCCAAAATTATTATCCGTTCAAAGGAACAGCTGGCTGTCATCCGCGTATACGAAAATACATTAGTCATGGAGACGATTCATTATCCTGATGAGGTTCGTAAAGCAGGAGACGTACCAAATGTACCTTCAGAGGATAAAGTAACAAAAAGAGAATTAGATACGGCTATTTTACTGATTGATCAATTAACGACAGTTTTTGAACCCGAAAAATATACAGATGAATACCGCACTGCCCTTCTTGAACTGATTGAATCAAAACGTACAGGAAAGGAAACGGTCACAGCTTCGACAAAGGAAGTGACATCGAATGTCACCGATTTAATGGCCGCCTTGCAGGCGTCTATTGATCGAACGAAACCAAAAACAAAAAAAGCTGCAACTTCAAGAAAAAAGGCAGCTGTAAAAGTTAAGAAGGAAGCCTAAGCCCTATATATCCACCTTATTTATGGTCTTTCCTGAAAGAGATGAGCATATTGTAGGTAAAAATCAGTAAAATGAGGTGGAGTGATGGCTCATAATGTACTCTTATTTGCTGACCCGGGAATTGATGATTCTTTTGCAATTATGTATGCCTTACTTAATCCGAAAATAAATATAGTCGGTATTATTTGCGGTTATGGCAATACTCCAAAAGAGCAATCCGTAAAGAATGCTGCCTATTTGTTAACCTTAGGACAAAGGGAAGATATTCCAATTATTGCTGGTGCTGCTGGTCCACTGTCAGGCACCCCCATTCAGTACTACCCTGAAATTCATGGTAAGGAAGGTTTAGGTCCAATTAAGCCACCGAATACCATCAAAAATGGAAAAGTTTATGATTTCAATAAGATTCTTGAAATTATTAAACAGTATAAAGAAAATCTGGAGATTGTCTCGTTGGGAAGACTGACTGAGTTGGCATTGATGTTTATCATATATGGAGATGAAGTCTTTAAAGATGTTAAAGCATTTTATATAATGGGTGGTGCCTTTTTAGTACCAGGTAATATATCGGCAGAAGCAGAAGCAAATTTCTATGTTGACCCAATTGCCGCAAATATCATTATGGAAAAAGCACGAAATATCTATTTACATCCTTTAAATATTACGAATAAAGCTATAATAACACCCGAAATTATACAGTTCCTCGGAGAAAATAGTCCAACCCCCTTTAAACCATTAATAAAACCAGCCTTCGACTATTATTTTCAGGCATATCAGAAAAATGTTCCTGGTATTCAAGGTGCGCCCCTACATGATGTGGTTCCGCTCATGGCCTTATCGAATCCCGACCTTGTAAAATATATCCCAAGAAGGGTGAAAGTCGAAGAATTTGGCAACGCCAAGGGTAAAAGCAGTGCTGATTTCCGGCCAATTCCTGACCCTGAGCCTCCAGAAATGATAGATTTCATTGGAATGGAAGCAAATATTCAAATGTTTATCGTTGATTTTATGGAAGTTTTTTTACAAGGAGATTTACAAAGTAGGTAACGATCCGAAGTACTGATGAAAATTTGATTGGATGGATTTATTTTTTCATACAAAATATTTCATTATTTCCTAGTTTTTGAAATCAAATTGACTTAGGTGATGTTTTATGATAAAATAAAAATACGCTTTAATGTTCGTTAATATTTATTGGATTAAGTAGTCGTAACTGCACGAAATTGTGGGTGATGTCTATTACCCAACTGTGTGGGCTTACGTCTTTTTTATTATTTTAAATGTACGAGAAATTTAAAGTGAACAAATTGTTGGGGGTAACATCCATGGAAAACGGTAAAGTAAAATGGTTTAATGCAGAAAAAGGTTTTGGATTTATTGAATCTGAAGGCGGTCAAGATGTGTTCGTTCACTTTTCAGCTATTCAATCAGAAGGCTTCAAGACTTTAGAAGAAGGCCAATCTGTATCATTTGAAATCGTTGAAGGCGCTCGTGGACCACAAGCAGCTAATGTAAAAGCAGTTTAATTTCTATTAAAAATAAAAGGGTGATGCACAAAATGAAGGCATCACCTTTTTATCTATATAATTATGCTAGAAACAAAGTTTCATAGCTAACCAACATAGTGTTCAAAAACAGTCATAACTAATTACAAGGAGTGATCGTTTTGGCGTTTGGTAGAAAAAATGATGAAGAAATTAAGTTAGAAGAAACGAAGATTTGGGAATGTACTTCAGAGACTTGTAAATGTTGGATTCGTGACAACTTTAAAAGTAGTGAAGTCCCACTTTGTCCAATCTGTAAAAGCGAAATGAGCCAGTCAACAAAGGAACTTCAAGTTATTCATAATCATAGTAAGAATTTTATGTAATAAGCAGGTAGCAGGGAAGTTATACTCCCTGCTTTTTTC
>NZ_CCAS010000040.1 GCF_000612625.1 Neobacillus jeddahensis | reverse complement strand
TTTTAATAATTATTCCAATAATTATTAAAAAAATGAGGGTTGACAACTTTCTAGAGAATGGTTGTTTTTAACAACTATTTCAGAGAGATGTCAACCCTTACAGAATCAACACAATTTGCTTTTATTCTTGTCATCATCTTTTCCGAAGCCCCTTGTTACAGTACATTATTTTTTTGTGACCGTTCCCCCCTCTATATCCCATTCCCTTCATTCATTGGATACAATAAAGTCACATCTATCCTAGCCGAATTCCACCACATCTTCTATAATAAAAAGAAAACTCGCCAATTAGCGGGACTCCTAGAGGAGGTGATTCGTCATGCCGAATCAATCGATTATGTCGGGTACTCCAGCAACTCATGCAAAGCCTAGTATTGGAAAGGCGATACTTTGCATGGGGCGAACCTTTATTTAATCCATCGCCCAGGTAAGCTTTCAATCATTTCTAATATTCGGCTTTGCACCTTATTTAGCTAACAAAAAATAAGGGGCTGGCAAAACATGAAATATGTGAATGCAACAAATATATTACCTGAAAAGCTAATTGCGGAAATTCAAAAATATGTCCAAGGGGAAACCCTTTATATTCCCAAACCTGAAACAACCTACCGAAAATGGGGGAGTTGTTCAGGCGGAAGAAAGCTAATAGATGAGCGAAATGCCGCCATCAAAGAAGCCTTCCAAAATGGGAACAGTATACCCCAATTAGCGGAAGAGCATTTTCTCTCAATTGAAACAATCAAAAAAATTGTCTATAGACGTAAAAAACACTGACGGGCATCCCCATCAGTGTTTTCTTATGTAGGATCCATTTCTAACTCATTCTCTCCATAGTTTTCAGCAACTCTATTACGTATAATAAAACGGGAACGAACTGTAAAGAACTGAGGTGAATGACAAATGACTGGATCTTTCATGCAAAATAACCAGTTTAATTTTATAAAAAAACAAGTGGACTATATTAAAGAAAGTAACAGAAAAAATTCTGATCCGTCTGTGATTCGTGCGGTTAGACAATTGGCGCAGGCTAAAATCGTCGAACTCTTCCCAGCAGTAACAAAGGAACAAATGCAACTGCTAGACTTCTCACATTGCAAAACGGATTCTGAATTTGATCAATATCTTCAACAGCTTGACCATTATTTAATTCCGATTTCACAATTGACTGAACAACAGATTAAAAAGCTGTTTCCGAAAGCTAAAAAACTAAAGGTACCGGATTTATCAAACATCGATTACCATCACCTTACCTATCTAAGCTGGACGGATATTAGCACGAATAAAAAATATATCGTGTACGAAAACAATCAGCAATTGCTTGGGATTGAATGTAAATACACGATCGTAAGCAAGAAAAATATCTGTTCCTTCTGCAATAGCTTCGGTGAAGTGGCCTATTTATCCACTATCACCAAAGCAAAAAAGGCGAAGAACCCCGATTACTATAAGGCGATCGGCAACTTCATTTGTGTTGACAGCACAAAATGTAATCGTCAGATAACCAGCCTTGATTATCTAAACACCTATCTTCAAGAGGCGTTAAATAAGCAGGCATAAAACAAGAACCTTGCTCCAGTTTCAGCAAGGTTCTTGTTTTTAACTTTTAAAAGCCTAGGCGCATCATATCTGGATGTGAGCCAGCGCGGCTATCCTGATGTAAGCTGTCGATCCATTCCATTTCCTCCAAAGATAACTCAAAATCAAATAGATTGGCATTTTCAATAATGCGGTGCTCCGTGATGGATTAATAGATCCTATCAATATTTATTTCCCTCGCGCTGCTTTAACCTTTTCAATATACTGCTTAGCATATCCGGTGATTTTCTCGAATTCACCCGTCTTGGCTGGTGCAACTAAATTACCGCCGACCCCGACTGCTACACAACCATTTTTTATCCATTGCTCAACATTATCCAGATCAACGCCACCGGTTGGCATAATATTTACTTGAGGAAGTGGGGCTTTGACGGCTTTTACAAAGTCCGGACCAAAGGCACTGCCTGGGAATAATTTAACGATATCTACCCCTGCTTCAAGGGCACGTTTCATTTCAGTCAGGGTCATGCAGCCTGGCATATACGGGATTTGATAAAGATTACATAAGGTTGCGGTTTCCTGGTCGAAAGCAGGACTGACAACGAACTGCGCACCTGCTAAAATCGCAATCCTAGCGGTTGCCGCATCAAGCACAGTCCCGGCACCAATAACCACTTGATTATTATCTTGATAAAGTGCTGCAAGTTCTTTAATGACTTGATCAGCGTCCTGTACGGTGAATGTAACCTCAATTCCTTGGATTCCGCCTTTCACACAGGCTTCAGAAATCTGAATGGCCTCTTCCTTTGAATCCGCTCGTACCACAGCTACGACACCACATTCGGCAATTTTAGTTAAAGTATTGATCTTCTTCATCATGATGGTCACTTCTTTCCATTCGTATTTTGGTAACATTATTTTCAAAAAGCTTCGTTTTATTTTGCGGAGTCCCCAATTAGTTTTACAATGGTTCTTCTATATCGTATCATATAATGGAACACTGTTTTAAAAAAAGAGTGTAAAAATCATATTTAAATAACCCAATTAAATGAGGTAGAGAATAATGTCTAATGTTCAATCACTTGAACGCGCCCTAACCATACTAAATAAGCTTTCCGAATATCCTGATGGCATCCAAATCACTCGGTTATCCGAGCAGGTTGGCCTAACCAAAGGGACACTTCATAGACTGCTAGCCACGTTAGCGAGCATGAATTACGTTGTCAAAGACGAAGAAACAGACAAGTATAAACTAGGTTTACAGGTCCTCTTTCTTTCTAGAAATCTGTTAAACAACTCCAATATTGTCACGATTGCCAAACCATTTCTGGAAAAATTATCACAAGAAGTCAATGAAACGGTCCATTTATGCATTGAGGATCGCGGCGAAGTGATCTATATCGATAAAATTGAAAGCACACAGACGATTCGCATGTACTCACGAATTGGCAGCCGCGCTCCCATGTATTGTACGGCCGTAGGAAAAATACTACTTTCTGGCATGGAGCAGAACAAATTTGATGAATTAGTCTCAAGCTTTGAATTCATCCCGAAGACACCAACGACGATCATCTCTAAAGAAGAATTTCTACAGGAAATCGAAAGGGTGAAGAGCCAAGGGTATGCGTTAGATAATGCCGAGAATGAAGCGGTGCTCATGTGTATTGCTGCCCCTATCTATGATCATAAAGGCAAGATCATCGCGAGCTTTAGTATTTCCGGTCCTAATAACCGCGTCACCATCGATGTCATCAACTCAACCTTAATTGAAAAAATGAATCAGTATAGTCTAGCAATTTCTAGAAACCTAGGCTACACGGGTTCATAGAAAAGCACAGGGCTTCTTGAGCTGACCTATTCTCGAAGTCGAAACTATAAATTCTATATTATGACAAAGGCGGTATTCTCAAGTGGAATACCGCTTTTCCTATTTTTCTACCTATAAACATTAAAGCTTGGCGGAGGAATTTTCGATGAAGGCTTCCAATCCTATCCGGGTCGGTAAGCCGTCATTGTCCCCCGGAGACATAACGGCAAGTGCACCAATCGCTGCCCCGCGCTTCACTGCTTCCTTCAAGGATAAACCTTCTAAGATTCCACTCACTACGCCCACCGCAAATCCGTCACCCGCTCCGACCGTGTCGACTACTCGCTTGACAAGGAAACCGTCCGTATAGAACTGCTCTCCTTCAGAACTTGTAAATGCCCCTTTTGCTCCCAATTTGATCACAACAGTCTTTACTCCTGCAGCATGATAGTAGTCAGCAATCTCGGTTACCTCTTGTTTCCCAGTAAGGAGCTTTGCTTCCTCAATCCCAGGAAGAACAATATCGGCACGGCAGGCAAGGTCATTGATGACGCGAGCCATTTCATTCTTGTCTCCCCATAAACCTGGACGTAGGTTAGGATCATAAGAAATTTGCACGCCTCTTGCACTGGCCTTATCCATAAGCTCGTAGACCATTTCCCGACAACCTGCGGATAAGGCTGGGGGGATACCGGTTAAATGAATATGAACAAAGCCTTCCCAATTCAGATTTGCAATCGTTTCCGGATCCATATGTGAAGCAGCCGAATTTTTACGAGCTGAAAACACTTCAGGATCTCCTGTGACGACCTTTTGCTTCCACTGCATGCCTGTTAGATAGGCAGGATTATAGGACACATTGCTCGTATCTATGGCATTATCCTGAAGGAAGCTCTCTATGTATCTCCCAAATGGATCCATTCCTAATTGTGTAATATAGGTAACTTGATGCCCTAAGCGTGACATCCCAATAGAGAAGTTTACCTCCGCGCCGGCAACAAAGCGTTGAAAACGTTCCACATTCTCTAGTGGTCCTTCTTGCTCAGCCACAAAAAGGGCCATCGGTTCACCAACAGTCAACATTCTACTCATACCCATCCTCCGTTCACTTTATTGAAAAAGAGAGATGATACTAAATGTATCTCTCCCCCATGTAAGAACATCAAGCTGTTGCTTTGCTTCCTCTTTGCAACGAGGAGCCTTTATTTTTCTTTTTCATATATTGTGACCAATAAGCCGTGATGATTGGAACTAATATCGATGTAACAATGACAGATGCGGCAACCAAGGCAGTTGCTGATTGGGCCACCGGCATGAACTCTGGCTTCATATTCGCGATGATCATTGGATTTGCCACCGCCGCTCCAGCCGTACTAGAGGCGGCAAGACCTGCAGTCCCATTTCCGCCACCGATGAATTTGTCAGCAAGAATTAACGGAATACCAGTCACAATAATAACCAGGATACCAAGTACAATACCTGCTAATCCTGTTTTCGCGATAACAGTAAGGTCAATGGAGTTACCTAAAGCAAATCCAAAGAATGGAATCATTGTATGGGTTGCTTTACTAAAGAATTCACGGAGATCCTGATCTAGGTTTCCAAGGATAAATCCAACTAAGAAAGGTAAGACAGCACCTACAAATGCTTGTGGTTCGAATGCCGCCAATCCTGTTGTACCAAGAATTAACATGGTGACAAGTGGACCAGATTCAAGTGACATCAGGACAAAGGCGCCAGCTTCTTCTTTCGAACCATACTGCTGCATAATCGATGCATATAAACCACCATTAGTCATATCCATGCAAGAAATTAACGCGAGCACAGAGAACCCGGCAAAGAAACCTGTTTGTACGCCACCTTCAGGAAGAAATAGTGATCCGATTAAGGCAACAGCCCATGCCACCGCTATCTTTGTGACTACCAGTGTCCCAGACTTACGTAAAACCGTACCTGTCGCTTTGATGTTAATCCCTGCCCCCATACAGAAAAACCATACAGCTAGGATGGGAACAGTCCCCGTCATCAAACCGTTTGTAAAAGAACCAAAATACTCACCTGATTTTGGAGCCAATGTGTGGATAATTGCTCCTAAAAATAGTGGAACCAGCATAAGACCACCAGGGATCTTCTCCATTGTCTTCATGATTTTCATAATCGTCTACCTTACCTTTCATATGATATGGCTAACTGTTAGTAAAAACATTGATGATAGATGATTTGCTTGTTCATGCTGTTCTATTGATCCTGCTTGAAGCCATGCTGGCACTCACTATGTAAGGGTTTCCAATTGTTAGCTTCGACAGGTGTTAAATTTCCATTTTTAAATAACCTTTAATTTCAATTCAAAATGTTTACTTTAAGGACCATTTCTAGTAAAAGGACTTTCTATTAGTCTGCTAATCTTCCTTTCTAGCAGGTTGGCTCGTTCCTAACGAGCCAACCAACCACCATCCACCGCTAAAATATGTCCATTCATATAATCTGACGCTTTGCTAGCTAAAAAGACCATGACCCCCATCAAATCGGCAGGCGATGCCCATCTTCCAGCAGGAATACGCGAAAGAATTTCCGCATTACGCTCTTCATCGGCTCGAATTGGAGCGGTATTGGCGGTTTCAATATAACCAGGCGCAATCGCATTAATTTGAATATTGTACTGGCCTAACTCGTTGGCAAAGGCTTTCGTTAACCCGGCTACCCCGTGCTTACTGGCTGTGTACGGAGGGATGAATTTACCACCTTGGAAGCTGAGCATGGAACCGACGTTAATGATTTTTCCGCTCTTATGTTCAACCATAACTTTAGCAACCTCTTGACTTAGAAAATAAACGGCGTTTAAGTTAATATCCATGACCGCATTCCAATCATCCTCTTTATACTCTAGTAAAGGAGCGCGGCGAATCGTACCGGCATTATTGACGAGAATATCTATTTTTCCATACACACGTAAACATTCTTCAACAATTTGATGGATATTTTCACGAACGGTTAAATCGGCCTGATAGAAATGAACGCTTCTGCCTGTCTCTTCAATCAATTCTCTTGTTTCATCCCAATCGGTATTATGAGCGACAATAAAGATGTCAGCCCCTGCCTTAGCCAGCGCTACTGCATAACCTTGTCCTAGGCCGGTATTCCCTCCCGTCACAATTGCAACTTTATTGGTTAATGAAAAATAATCTAATGAAAAGTTCTCTAAGCTCATCTGTTCCACCTCGTCTGTTATTTTTACACTCTATCTATCTTGGTATTTCAGCAGATGAAAAGCTTCACCCCTTTAGAAAGTACAAATCTTTTCATCTACGAAATCCATCTTTAGCGGAGCTGATCCATTGTGACTGCATCCATGTCATTGTAAGTCTTATTTTCACCAGCCATTGCCCAAATAAAGGTATAGTTGCTTGTAGCACCACCGCAATGAATCGACCATGGAGGAGAAATAACCGCTTGCTCATTCTTCATTACAATATGGCGCGTTTCCGTTGGTTCGCCCATCATGTGGAACATTCGTGCATTTTCATCTAAATCTATGTAAAGATAAACTTCCATTCTGCGATTATGCGTATGGGTCGGCATGGAGTTCCAGACACTTCCCGTATTTAATTGGGTCATCCCCATGACCACCTGACAGCTCTGAATCCCTTCATTATGGATCATGCGGCGGATGACGCGATCATTTGCATTTTCTAGGGATCCTAATCTATCCCCTTCAATATCCTTAAAGGCTACATGCTGTGTCGGATACTCCTTGTGAGCGGGTGCAGAGAACAAATAATATTTGGCTGGATTTGCCTCAGATTCACTGCTAAACAGCAATTCACGTTTTCCTAAGCCAACATATAAGCAATCTTTATTCTCCATCACATAGGACTGACCATCGACGACGATTTTTCCAGCTCCACCTACATTAAAAATCCCTACTTCTCTTCTTTCTAAAAAATAGGCTGCCTTGATTTCATCATAGCCCTGTAACGAAATAGCTTCCCCAATCGGAGTAATTCCACCAACGATCGCCCGGTCTTCCATTGTATAAACAAGTTTAATTTCACCTGGTACAAATAACTCTTCAATTAGATAGTGTTGACGAATTTCCTCAGTTGTAAATGTTTTGGCATGATCTGGATGTGTTGAGTATCTAATTTCCACAATCTACATCTCCTTTTATCTGTTCCACATCGTGGTACATTGTTTCATAATTTAATTATAGCGTTTTCATTTCCAAAATACTAGAACTAAATTGACAAAAATGTGAATTTTGTTTTTTCATAATTTCTGGCGGTGTTAAACAAGCTTTATAAAAAAAGGCTTCAACCAATTTGTGGTTGAGCCTTCTCTTCTTTTACTAGTTTGGAATGCACCAATTTATCTTCCCTTGTCCCATTTCCTGGAGAAACGCATTTGTTTTGGAAAAAGGCTTACTGCCAAAGAATCCGTTATGGGCAGATAAGGGACTAGGATGGGCGGACTTGATAATGAAATGCTGTGGTGCGGTGATAAGTTGTTGTTTTTGTTGGGCGAACTTTCCCCAAAGAATGAACACAATTGGCTTCTCCCTTTGATTCAATCTTTCGATGACTTTATCCGTGAACTGTTCCCAGCCAAGCCCCTTATGGGCGTTTGCATTTCCCGCTTGAACCGTTAATACGGCATTCAGCAGCAAAACCCCTTGTTTCGTCCAGCTTTCTAAGGAACCATGAGTTGGTATCTCGCAGCCAATATCCGCTTGCAATTCCTTATATATATTTTTCAATGACGGTGGAATTCGTACCCCCGGCTTTACGGAAAAACTTAAACCATGTGCCTGCCCGGGACCATGGTAGGGATCCTGACCGATAATGACCACTTTCGTGTCTTGATAAGCGGTAAACCGAAGGGCATTAAAAATATCCCTTTTTTCCGGATAAATCTCTTTTGTTTGATATTCTTCCTTTAGGATGTTCCACAATTGCTGATAATACGGCTTCGCGAACTCGTCTTTTAGTAGAGGAGCCCAGTCATTTTTGATTAATTCCATGCTAAATCCTCGCTCGTTTTATATATGTTGGTTAACCATTTTATTATACTACGGCACAGCATTCCTTTTTCAAAATCATGCTGTACAAAAAAACACCCTGCATGGGCAAGGTGTCATCATTACTATTTACGCTGCTTTTTCTTCTTTAGTATAGTCTTTTACCTTATGGCCTTCCCATTTGGTAATAACAATGGCTGCCAAGGAGTTTCCGACAATGTTAACACATGTACGGGCCATATCGAGAATCCGGTCAATACCTGCAATAAATGCAAGGCCTTCAGGCGGTAAGCCAACACTTCCTAAAGTCGCAAGCAGAACCACAAAGGACACGCCTGGAACCCCGGCAATTCCTTTAGAGGTGAGCATCAAGACCAATACTAAGGTAATTTGACTCCCGATACTCATATGGATTCCATACATTTGCGCAATGAACATGGCTGCAATCGCTTGATATAACGTCGAGCCATCCAGGTTAAAGGAATAGCCTGTTGGAATGACAAACGAGGTGATCGCCTTTGGACAGCCGATGCGCTCCATTTTTTCCATGATTTTTGGAAGAACAGTTTCAGAACTTGCAGTTGTATATCCTAAAATTAGCTCATCTTTCAAATAGCGGATGAATTTAAAAATGTTAACTCCAGCTATTTTTGCCACAAGGCCAAGGATGACAATAATGAAGAATATCATCGATCCATAGACGACAAGTACTAGTTTCCCAAGTGGGATTAATGAGGTTATCCCAAATTTTGACACTGTCACCCCAATTAAAGCAAACACGCCAAATGGTGCAAGCTTCATGATTTGGTTTGTTACATAGAACATGGCATCTGCCGTTCCTTTGAAAAAGTTGAGAATCGGTACTCCCTTTTCCCCAATCGCGGCCACCCCTAGTCCAAACATAACCGAAAAGAAAATGATGGCTAGCATATCTCCATTCCCTAAGGCTTGAATGATATTGGTTGGGACAATATTAACAATCGTTTCGACCATTGAATGTGTTTCTGTATGCTCAGCCGTATTTACGTAGCTGTTGATATCTGTTTTCGTTAATTTAGAACGATCCACACCTGCTCCTGGCTGGAATACGTTCGCAGCAAGTAGGCCGACAACAATCGCAATCGTCGTGATGATTTCAAAATAAAGCAGGGTTTTTCCGCCGAGCTTCCCCAATGACTTCATATCACCGACACCGGCAACACCGACGATTAAGCTCGAAACCACAATCGGCACGACAATCATTTTAATTAAGCGAATAAATATATCTCCAATTGGCTGCAAATAGCTGGCCACATGTGTGTTTCCGTAAAAAAGTGCACCTACAATAATCCCGAGAACCAATCCAATAAAAATCTGCCATGCTAAGCTAATTTTTTTCATTTGCATTTCCCCTTTTATATAAAATAAATAGTAATTTCCAAGATTGTCCTACTCCTAACCCAGCAATATATTGCCCAAGAGTTGCATCTCTTTTTCTAACTATATAAAAAGTTGATTACATTGAATAATCAACTTAGGTCCTTCATTTAGTTTTGTTCGAAATAGATCAAATATTCCTTTCGAATAATCTTCTTTTGATCACTGTTCTACAATAGTTAAATAAGTGGTATTTCCTGCCTTTTATTGCACCAGAATACCCAATTTAACAAGTTTTTTCTGCTTATAAATTTTTTTAAGTATTTTTTTAGAATAACACATAAACTAAAATAAGAAAAGTTGCTATTTTATGAACATCCAATTTGTTAGGATAAGGTTGAGGCTTTTGATGTCTATCATGAATTCTCCTGCCCAAATAAGTCATGTGGTTGACTCGTTAATTTTTATAATACATGGTACGATACTATTTTTAGCCGTGTGGTGATTACTTAATAGGGGGAGTGAAGATGAATATATTATGGGATTTTGACGGAACACTGTTTGACACCTACCCAGCACTTGTCGATGGATTTATCAGTTTAAGTCAACAAGATCTCGAGCGGAGCGAGGTATTGAGCTGGCTAAAGATTGATTCCAAGACAGCCTTTAAACATTATGGGATTAGTGAAGCGAAGAGAGAAGAATATACTCGATTACATAATTATTATTCCAAGATGAACAGTCAGCCATTTGAACACCTTGAAGATGTCTTGGCCACTGTCGACAACAATATTATTGTGACCCATCGTGATAAGGAATCAACGATCTATCTTCTCGAAAAATTTCATTTAGCAAAGTACTTTAAGGAAATTGTCTCCGTAGAGGAGCAAGGCTTTACGAGAAAGCCACATAGCGCTTCGTATGAATATGTTCTAAAAACTCATCCGATTGATTTGGTGGTCGGTGACCGCGATTTAGATTTACTCCCTGCCAAACAATTACATATTCCAACGGTTGCATTTCAAAATAGAAACATTGCGGCGGATTTCCATGTTGACAATTATAAGGATTTCCCATCCGTGGTGCTAAACAACCTCTCTAATTAATAGGTTGGAAAGTGCAATGACTTGCAGGTAATTGAATAGGAGTATTTTAAGAAAACAAAGCCCCCATGATGATGCCAATCAAGGGGGCTTTGTTTGTTGCTGTAACCATGTTTCATCTCTATTTTTTAGGAATATCTCGCAAAATAATGTTGAAATAAATGATCAATTTGTCTTTCGATTGGTATGGCATTTCGTACAAAGGGTACGTCTTTTTTACAAGCAATCATGGCAGGAAAAAAGACAGAAGGAAGTATGTGCATCAACATCATTGTCAGCTTATCTGAATCCTGCTCACCCGTAATTTCTTGTAAGGTTGCTTTTATTTTATTGATGCCCGAAGTCTTCATATAATTTTGATATTCAAATTGCGACTCAAATGTAATCGTACCCTTCCCAAGAATCTCCTTAATGAGTTCTGGATACTTAATAACAGAATTTACATATTCAACCAAAAAAGTTTTTAATCGATCCTTGGGTGACAAAGAATACTCATCTAAAATTAAAAAATGTTTTCGAAATGATGCCAGTTGTATCTTCAATGCTTCATTGATCAATTTATCTTTTGAGCCAAAATAGTAATTAATTAACGCAAGGTTAACTCCCGCTAATGCAGCAATCTTACGCAAGGTTATATTTTCTAGACCGTCCGTTTTTATTAACTCTAGTGTTGCATTCAGTATATTTCCCTTTGTGGTCATATCCTTTTCAGAGTTATTATTCATCAAGCAACACTCCTGATTCCCTTTATTAAAAACATTTATCTATAAAACAGCTTGTCTTATTGCCTTTTCTCTAGTATTACGATAATACTCTTCGACTTTCTATGTCAAGGTTCCCTCCGTGATTTCACGAAAAGTATACAACCTAAAAAATAATATTTCTTGACAGATGATGATAAACAAGATAAATTCTTGTTTGAACATTGTTTTAAACGCTGTTTAAAAAGACGTAAGAAAATTCGTTTTGTGCATAGCTAAAAAGGAGCAATCACCTTTTTGGGAAGATAAAAACATTGTTTTAATAAAAATTTAGGAAAGTAGAGTGAACAAATGTCTAATACAAAAGTGGGGAATCCCTCAACAGGCTCACAGGATTTCTCGGTCAAATCCATTATTGCGCCTCTTCTAGCTGTGATCATTGGGATGATTATGGTTATTCTCGACAGCACCGTCGTCAATGTGGCCATTCCCAATTTGGTTGATTATTTTGATACGGATCTTAAAACCATTCAATGGACAGTGACAGGCTACACCTTAGCACTATCTGCAGTTATTCCCCTTGCTGGCTGGATGACAGATAAGTTCGGGGCAAAAAGAATTTTTCTCATCACGATTGCTCTTTTTACCATCGGTTCTGTCTTATGTGCCATTGCACAATCACCGACCCAGTTAATTATATTCCGTGTTATTCAGGGGCTTGGCGGCGGCATGGTTTCGCCAATCGGGTTTGCCATGGTATTTAAATTAGCACCAGCTGATAAGCGGGGGGCGATCATGGGGATGCTTGGAATCCCGATGCTACTAGCACCAGCACTTGGACCGGTACTATCTGGCTGGTTAATTGAATATGTAAGCTGGCATTGGATTTTCCTTATTAATTTGCCCATCGGCATTCTTGCCTTATTTGTTGGGATTAAATTTTTACCGATTTCTGAAAAGCATGAGGCGCCGAATCTTGATATTATTGGGATGATTATCGCTCCTATTGCCTTTTCAATGCTTGCCTATGGAGTCAGTGAAGGTGGCACAAGCTGGACTTCCACCTCTACCATTACAGGGTTAACCGTTGGTGGAGTCGCATTACTCGTTTTCATTTTTGTGGAATTACGCCAAAAACAACCTTTGCTTGAGCTTCGTGTCTTCCGTTCATCGGACTTCACACGCGGAATTCTGTTAACATGGTTAGCTCAAGTCGCCTTATTTGGATCGATGATTTTGACACCATTGTATCTTCAGCAGGTTAAAGGCTATACACCGCTTGAAACTGGATTAATCTTGCTGCCACAAGCGCTTGCATCGGGTATCTTTATGCCGATTAGCGGAAGGTTGTTTGATAAAATTGGCGCTCGTCCACTTGCCTTCACGGGACTTGGAGTCATTTCAGTTGCGCTGTTTATGTTCTCAAGAATTTCAGTAGATACAAGTCTTGGTATGATTCTTTTAACTTTATTTATGATGGGTTCTGGGATGGGTCTTACCATGATGCCAGTGAATACTCATGTCCTCAATGCGGCACCAAGGAAGTTGGTTAGCAGGGTAACCCCGTTAACAACTGCCGCCCAACAGGTCGTTGTATCCTTTGCTGTTGCTGGGTTAACAGGTTATTTAACCTCGAACATTAATAGTCATATGAAGGATGTAGCCAAAGGTGTGACGCCTGCTGAAGCACTAACCTCGGGATTCGGGGATACGTACTTCCTAGCCGCTTGTTTAGCCGTTGCTGGTTTTGCCTTTAGTCTTCTGCTACGCAAACCAAAAACGCAGCCTGAAGAAGAGTCTGGTTCAGAAGAAAAAGGGAATCCAGCCTTGATGGCTGGGCATTAAGAAAAGGAAGAACCCATTTTGAATTACATTTCAAAATGGGTTTTTTAATTGGGTCCGAATAAGTAGTTGAGAAATCTCCCATTTTATGGTTCGATTAACAACTAGGGGGGATGATTTTGAACGGGAAAATGAAACTGATTACGACGATGCTCATTTTTGGGAGTATCGGGGTTTTTGTAAAAAAAATTGATCTCACTTCAAGTGAAATTGCTTTTTTAAGAGGGGTAATTGGGAGTCTGTTCCTGCTTGTCGCTAGTTTCCTAGTCAAGCACAAACCATCGTGGCAAGCGCTAAAGAAAAATGCGATTCTGCTCCTCGTATCGGGCGCAGCAATCGGGCTAAATTGGATCTTTCTCTTTGAATCCTATCGTTATACGACCATATCCAATGCCACGATTAGCTATTATTTTGCGCCAATATTTGTGATGATGTTAGCACCATGGGTGTTAAAGGAGAAACTGACGCGGGTCAAAGTGGCTTGCATCGTAGCGGCCATGCTTGGACTCTTTTTAATCGTACAAACGGGGTCTGGCAGTACCAGCGGCACACAGAATCATGCACTCGGCATCCTTTATGGCTTGGGGGCCGCAGCCTTATATGCAAGTGTAATCCTCATGAACAAATTTATTAAACACTTATCTGGCTCCGAGGTCACATTAGTGCAGTTAATGACTGCAGCAATCGTCCTGTTTCCCTATGTGTGGTGGCAGGGTCAATTACACTTGGCTAGCCTGGATTCCACTTCGATTTGGTTTATCTTACTCCTTGGGATTGTCCATACCGGTTTTGCTTATTTCTTGTATTTTACATCGATTCAAGAACTAAAGGGACAAACGATTGCGCTCCTCAGCTATATCGACCCGATTTCTGCTGTGATCATTGCGGCGATTTTCTTAAGCGAACAGATGACAACGCTGCAAATCATTGGCGGCATCCTCGTCCTCGGCGCGACCTTCTTAAGTGAAAAATGGGAGATAAAGGACGCTAAGGAGCGACCGACTCCTTCACCGTAGTGAATTTTGATTTTAAAAAGAAAGAATAGTGAAGCGACTATACTTTTGGTAAAAGTATTAAACCAAAATGGAGGGATATCGATGATTACTTATCCGTACTTACAAAAGGGTGCAACGATTGGGGTTACCGCCCCATCATCGGGGGTGCCAAGCGAATTACATGAAATCCTAAACCAAGCTATTAATCAAATGAAACGGAACGGATTCAGCATATCCTGCGGGGAGACACCTTGGACAGAGGTCAAGGCAAAGTCTGCGCCTGCAAAAAAACGGGCAGCAGAATTGAATGCGATGCTGGTCGACAAGACTATTGACTTCATTATCCCCCCGTGGGGCGGCGAGTTATTAATCGAAGTTCTCGAACATATAGACTATGAAAATATGAAAAGCAAATGGATTTTGGGCTACTCAGATGTGAGCGGATTGTTACTAGCAATCACCTTAAAGACAGGGATAGCAACGGCGCATGGAACTAATTTAGTGGATTTACGCGGAGAATTCTCTGACGAAACAACCGCAATGTGGCAGTCGGTCCTGGCAACAAAACCTGGCGACGCAGTCATTCAGCATTCTTCTAAACGATATCAAAAGGAATGGCGTCATGACGCACCTACTCCTTGTGTATTCCATTTAACGGAACAAACCGACTGGAAAACAGTGTCACAAGCCCACGAAAAGATTCAAGGACGTTTGCTAGGCGGTTGCATTGATATTATTAGACATTTGATTGGTACCCCATTTGGTGATGTTAAACAGTTTAGATCCGAACATCTCCATGATGAGCCATTAATTTGGTATTTGGAAAACTGTGAATTATCGACAACGGATTTGCGGAGGTCTTTGGTCCAAATGAGGCTGGCAGGCTGGTTTGATCATTGCTCCGGTCTGATGTTTGGCCGTAGTCCAGCAAATGCACCTGTCAATGATTATACGGTAGAGGATGTTTATCAAGATCTCGCAATAGAGCTTGAGGTTCCCATTATTTATGACATCGACTGTGGTCATGTTCCACCCCAAATGACCTTTATCAATGGAGCCTATGCGGAGGTCGAGGTAGCAGACGGGAAAGGAACGGTGCGGCAGCTTTTTCGTCCCTAGACCTTTCATGCCAGTTCCATGAAACAGGAACCTATTTGGCTCCTCATTAATCGCTTAAAACGGAATGAACCCGGCAAAGAGCCAGGTTCATTCCTCTATCACCCAAGGGGGGCATATAGTTAGTCGCTTGGACGCTGAGAAAGGTTTCATTTTTTCTATTATTTTTTCAAAAGAATAGGAAGCACTGTTATTTCGTCCCCCTACACATCCGCGATTATTTAAGTTGTTGGATGCCGCGTTGCAGCAGAATCATTTCTTCAGCCAATTTTTGAATCCGGCTATTGACATCAGCATCCTTGATTTCGTTATCCTCATCAAATTGTTCATTTTGGACAAATACATTGCCGACAGGGATTACCCCTTTCAGATAAGAGAGAATCGGCTTTAACTGATAATCCATCACCAAGTAGTGTTTATCCGTTCCACCTGTTACCACCATCCCAGTCACTTTTGACTTAAACGCATCAATCGGGAGATGATCAAATAAATTTTTTAATACCCCGGTAATCGATGCCTGGTAAACTGGCGTGCCAATCACAAGGAAATCAGCAGATAGTATCGCGCTCACGACCTTGTTTGTATCATCGTTATAATAGCTAAGTGGTGTTCCCTTCACAAATTCAACCTCAAACTCACTCAAATCAAGTAGTTCTGTTTGCAAATCTGGATCGAACGTTTTCGCTGCTTGTAAAACTTCATGGACCACCTTAGAGGTTTTTCGACCGATCAAGGCCCCTGAAATACCGACAAGTTTCATAGTTGGACTCCTTCTAGATTATTAAGCATAAGGCACCTTACGCTCGATATTTTCCTAGCTAGTAAATAAGGTGCCCAGCAGGCACCTTATCGCTAATTATTTTACTGCATTTGCAAATTTTTCAGCTACAACATTCCAGTTAATAATGTTGAAGAAGCTTGAAATATAATCTGGTCGTCTGTTTTGGTAGTTTAAGTAGTATGCATGCTCCCAAACGTCTAAGCCAAGGATACCTTGATTACCGTCCATAATAGGATTATCTTGATTCGCCGTGCTCGTTACTTGTAATTTGCCTTCTCCATCGACAATTAACCAAGCCCAGCCAGAACCAAAACGTGTGGTTGCTGCTGCTGTGAATGCTTGTTTGAATGCGTCAAAGCTTCCAAAAGCTTCTGTGATTGCGTCTGCTAATTTTCCAGTTGGTGCATTGTTTTCTGTTGCTGGTGCAATCACTTCCCAGAACAAGCTATGGTTTAAGTGACCGCCGCCATTGTTGCGGACTGCTGTTCTAATTTGCTCAGGAACTGCGTCTAAATTAGCTAGCAGCTCTTCTAATGATTTTTCTTGTAACTCGGCTTTGCCTTCAAGCGCTGCATTTAAATTATTCACGTAGGTTTGATGATGTTTGCCGTAATGGATCTCCATTGTCAATTGATCGATGTGTGGCTCTAATGCACTAAAATCATAGTTTAACGCTGGTAGTGAATAAGTTGTCATAAAAAGCATCCCCTTATGAATAAGTATTTTTATTTTTTATACTAAAGAGTATAATAAGTATATTTAAAGGATAGTTGATTCCCGTTCGAAAATCAATTGTTTTGCTTAAAATATTTTCTATTATTTTGAGAAAATATTGTCATATCGTTTCACTATTAACATTTTATACTTCATGGTATAATTAACAGCAAATTTACAGTCGTGAAAATTTAATTGATTCACTCAATAGATTGGAATACACTCTGGTCTCCAAACGGTTAGAATGGAGGTTTTATCCATGCAAAGTCCTCAACTGAATACGAAGGATCGCATCCTTCATTTACTCAAAAAAGAAGGTTCATTGACGGTTAATGATTTCACCAACCGTTTAGATATTACGCATATGGCAGTAAGAAAACACTTAACGATCCTGGAAAAGGATGAGCTGATTTTTTCCACGGTGGTTAAGCAACCGATGGGACGCCCTTTGCAAACATATACCTTAACAGATAAGGCTGAAACACATTTCCCTAAAAGCTATGAAGGGATTAGCTTAGAATTCCTACAAGATATTAAAGATTTACATGGGAATGAAACCGTCGACCAGTTGTTTTTTAAACGGGAGGCGCGGCTGACAAAAGAATATGCGTCTCGCTTAAAAAATAAAACCACTTCATCCGAAAAGCTGAAGGAAATCGTCAAAATACAAAACGAGAAAGGCTATATGGCCGATCTTTCCCAAGTAGATGAAAACACGTATGAGATGGTCGAGTATAATTGTCCGATTCTTTCCGTTGCGAAGGAATTCACGATTGCCTGCCGCTGTGAAACCGATATGTTGAAGAATGTGCTAGACACGGAACAGATTCAGCGGACTTGCTGCCGAACAGAGGGCGATCATCACTGTACGTTTTTAGTTAAGTTTTAAGAAAAACCGCAAAGCACCCGTCTATCGCTTTATGACCTCGAACCGATGGCTCCTGAAGCTGAACCATTCTCAAACTCGAAACTTATCATTCTTATATTTTAAAAAAAAGAGCTGGGTCCCAATGGCGTCCAGCTCCTTCTCGTTTATTTGGCAGGTGGTCCAAACTTTCCGTTATGAAAGTCACGATAGGCCTGTTTAATTTCTTCCATCGTATTCATGACAAACGGACCATAGGGGACGATCTCTTCTTTGATGGGTGTACCTGAATAGATCAGTACCTTGGACCGTCGGCTATTCGCCTTTATGATGAGTTCACTTACATTTTCTTCCTTACCACTTTCAAGGTATGTTAGAGTAGCTACGCCATGCTTATTCAAGTTGACCTGATTGTCACCAAGATCAATATCCCCTGATAATACATACACAAACGCATTATGGGTTTCTGGTATCTGATGCACATAGGTTGTCCCTTCTGATAAAGAGATTTCAGACAAGGTAATCGGAACGAGCGCTTCCAACGGACCCTTCACGCCAGCTACTTGACCCGAAAACACCTTTACAGACCCTCCCTCAAACGGAACTACAGGTGCATTTTCCGAATAAATATTTTGGTAGCTTGTGTCTGTCTGTTTTAAATGCTTGGGTAAATTTAACCAAAGCTGCAGGGTATGAGCAATATCATCGCCGACTCCTTCTTCCGCATGCCTTGCTGCCCAACCGGCATTCATATATTGGACATCTCCTGGCTCGAGAATATCCCGTCCTCCTGCATTATCAATATGCTCTAGTCTTCCATCTACAACATAGGTGACGGTCTGAAATCCTCGATGGGGATGATCGGAAAACGTCCCGCGTTTAAACCAATCCTCTGCCATCAAGATGAAGGGATCAAAATCACGCCACCGATCGACGGGCAGGACCCATCCCTTTTGGATGGCTGGAAAACCGACCTCTTCGTATTGAACATACCACTGATCCTTCACGCTTCTTTGAAACCGTATATCTGGTTGGCTAGATATTTCTTTTGTCATATCGGGTACTCTCCTTCTGGATTTGAATTCTTATATGAAAATCTACGCATAAATTGCTAGTTCTGCTTCGATTTGTTGTTTGATTAACGTCATGCATTCTTCAGCTGTTTTGGCAAAAATCCGTTTTCCGTTGACGATCGCATACGGCCGTTTGGCGCACATGCCACAGAAGGAAAGGCATGTACTTTCAATCACTGCCACTTCCGGATAGGATGCTTCCAACATAGCTTCTACATCGAGTTGATTGATTAAACTGCCATCACAAATTTCTACGACAACGATTCCCATGTGTCCTTTCCTCCTTTTCTTGTTCGTTAGGCCATTTTTTTCTAAACATCCTCACCGAGGAGAATCACTTCGGTTTCCAATTCTACTCCGTATCCTTGTTTGACCTTTTCTTGAATGAGGGTGATTAAATCGGCATAATCTTGAGCTGTCGCCTGATCCACATTGACGATAAAACCAGCGTGTTTTCTGGAGACTTCCGCTCCGCCAATTCTTGTGCCTTGCAGACCGCAATCCTGAATTAATTTCCCGGCATAATATCCTGGCGGTCGCTTAAACACACTACCACATGAAGGATATTCTAGCGGCTGCATTCTTTCTCGTGCCGCGGTAAACTCATGCATTTTTTCTTTTATCGATGCATGGTTCGATGGCTGCAGCTCGAATACAGCTTCTACGACAATGTAATGATCGGATGCGATGAGACTCTTTCGGTAACCTAGCTGCAATTCTTCTTTCGAGAGAGTCAGCAGTGTCCCTTCTTTATCCATCACGAGTGCCTTTGATAGCACATTCGAAATTTGTCCGCCATACGCCCCGGCATTCATATATAATGCGCCACCGACTGTGCCAGGAATCCCGCATGCAAACTCGATCCCCGTTAGTTCTTGTTGCAAGGCTTCGTGCGTGACTTCAATCAGTCCAGCACCAGCCTGAGCATATATTGTTTGCTGCTCCGTCCGAATCGCGGTCATATTTTTCAAGCTAATTGTGATCCCACGAATGCCGCCATCTTTTACGATGAGATTTGTGCCTTTTCCAATAATGGTTATCGGTATTTCGCTTTCTTTGGCTGCATGGAGGAGCGCTGTTAGTTCTTGTACAGTTACGGGTGCGGCGAAGAGTTCAGCTGGACCGCCTAGTTTTGTATACGTATGATTCTTCAATGGCTCCGCTGTTTTTATATCGAGTGATGGAAAGTGTTTCAGGAGGCTATTCATGAACGTATGATTCACCATAACGAAATCTTTCCTTTCTTTGTGACCATTTTGTTGTTTTTCTCGAGGCTGCTGGCACAATTATTCTTACTATACGAAAGTGACCAAAAAGGCTCTTTACTTTTTATACTAAAAGGTATAATAATTAACGATATTATTACATCATATTGCTAAAATAATTGCAATCATTCAACCTCAAATTAAAAAGTGACCTTCACATGCGAAGAATCTCTTTGGAGTCTGCCGCTATTTTGGAGCCAGCATTTCCCATGGACCCTATCATTTTCTAGCTAATTCAGATGGCACAGTCGGCGAAATCACCATCTTCATCTAAATTTAATCAAGGATTAACAAGTCCATAACAATAATGACGCAATTTGTTAACATTCCTGCTTTATAGTATGGGTAGTGGGGATAGCATGCGTGGCTATCACAGTATTAGGCGAAGGCGGAGCCGATACATATAAAGAACAATTATTTTTCTCAAAAGTCCGGTTAAACTCCTCATCCATCTGGGACATAATCGGATCAAGCTTCGAACATCCACTAATAACATAAATGAAAATTTCGTAGTGAACAGAAGCAACATTAAGCGTAGGTTAAAAATTAGGAAGAAGAGAGGCACATCATCAAGATGTCTCTCTTTTTTGTTCGTTCCCCTAGAAAGCATGTTTCACAAAGGACAAGCATAAAATCCAATAAGACCAATTCACTGAAAAGAGTGAGAGACATGGAAGCAACTACCTATAAGGCCTTTGCCATTACCAATGAAATTGATTTGAACAAAATTGCCATCCATTGTGGTATCCCCAAAAAATTCACCTGGGAGCAGCCGTTAATCTTAAGAGATGATATCCTTCAGTCGATTCTCTATAAGGATATGACCGACAACCAGCAAGTGCAGGTATTTTCATTTGGCAGCATCGTCTTCATTAATCACTTTGATGCTAGTGACATCACAGGATTACTGTATTTTCTCCATTCCTTTGAGCCAGATATTGAGATCGAATTAGCAGACAAATATACCGACGATTATTGCCTGCACATCAAAGAAACGGAAACGATTGAGTTGACAGATGAATATGTGGTGGTACCTAGCTATGAATCCTACTATCCTGAATTAATTTCCACCATCCTCGCGAAATCGGTCGCCCTTGAAAAAACAGAGGAACAGCTTGGGAAAATTCATGACAAGCTCGAAACGATGATTGACCGACTTGAAAAAGGCAGTCTGCGAATTGGTAACAAAGAACTGGCGAGAACCACCGCGAAGATCGTCCGCCATGAATATAACACCCTTGCCTATATAATGATCCTCGATAAACCAGAAATCACCTGGACTAGCAGTACTGCAGGGGAATTTTATGACAGGATGGTTGATTTTTTTGAGTTGAATGATCGTTATAAAATCTTAAAAAGCAAAACGGACATCCTCTATAACATCATGGATGGTTTTTCGACGATTAGCCATTCAATCCGCGGTCTATTCGTCGAATGGACGATCGTCACGCTGATCGTAGCGGAATTGCTGCTGACGATTTTAGAAATCGTCGGCTGGATTCCTTAATCTTATTTTTCAAAAAACAAAGCCCATTCCGGGACCTAACAGGAATGGGCTTTTACTTATTGCTTAGCGCATATGCATATCATTAGGATGTGAACCATTGCGGCGATTACGATTTAATTGGTCGATTTCGGCTACTTCGTCTGTCGTTAACTCGAAATCAAATACATTGAAGTTCTCTTCGATTCTAGATGGTGTGACCGATTTTGGAATCGCAATCGTATTATTTTGTAAATGCCAACGCAGGATCACTTGCGCCGGTGTTTTGTCATGTGCGGCCGCAATCTTTTTAATCACTTCGTCTTTTAACGCTTCTCCCCCCTGATCAAGCGGGCTCCATGCCTCCACAAAAATATTGTGTTTCGCACAAAACTCTTTTAATTCCGTTTGTGCTAAGTATGGATGACACTCAATTTGGTTGAGGACAGGAACGACCTCACATTCATTGATGAGGCGCTCTAAATGTTCAATTTCAAAGTTACAGACACCAATTGCTTTGACACGCCCATCGTGATAAAGCTTTTCGAGCGCTTTATATGTATCGACATAGTTGTCATATTTCGGTGTTGGCCAGTGAATCAAATATAAATCTACATAGTCGAGACCCAATCGTTCTAGGCTTTCATCAAAAGCACGTAAGGTATTTTCATAGCCTTGGTCGGCATTCCATACCTTTGTCGTAATAAATAATTCTTCTCGCGGAACAGACGATTCTTTAATCGCTTTCCCCACGCCCACTTCATTCTTGTAGATCATCGCGGTATCGATGGAGGTATAGCCTACTTCAAGTGCTTTTGCTACGGCAGTGGTTGCTTCAGCATCTGGAACCTGCCAAACACCAAACCCAAGCTGCGGCATTTTTAACCCGTTGTTTAACGTAACAAAATTCATATCGTATATCTCCTTTTCAAATTAATTTACTACATTGTTATTTTACAAAACGTCCTTTAAAATTGTAAGTAATTAGCTTATATTGAGATAGTTGCATAAATGGCAAATGAGGATAAGAAACGTGGGGCGGTATTCCGTGAATTTTGGATGTCGCTCTTTTTAGTTATTTAGATCTAGACATCATTTTATTTCGATCAGATAAATCTTCAGAAAGGATGGGGTGTGATGAACAAATTTACAGTTTTAATTATTAGCCTATCACTAGTCTTACTGGCAAGCTGCAGTTCAAATAACTTTGAAATAAAGCTCTCTATACCGAAATCCTTTACTCCAGGTCAATCTACTCCCATACAATTTACCATCCTAGACAAGGATGGTAAACCAGTCAAAGGTGCCAAGGTTAGCGCAGAATTGGATATGGACATGATGAGTCATGGAGATGTTTCAATAAAGATGCAGGAAACAGGGAATGGTGTGTATACTGGCAAAGCTACATTCGAAATGGAAGGGGATTATACTGCAGCCATTACAATAGATGACAACGGAGAAAAATGGAAGGGAGAAAAAAGATTCTCGATTGTTTCCAACGATGCACAATAGTTTTAGAAAAAATTTTGAGTGGCAGGCCTCGAAGCTTTAATGTAAGCTTCAAATATCGGAAAAAAGTTACAGAAACATTCAAATAAGGGATACAATAGGAATAGTTACTTCTTGATCAATCATGTTAAAACAAGGAGGGAATTATGTTTTTATCATATCCGATTACAGCTGCTCTTCTAGGGATGCTGATTGCCCAGTTTGTCAAAATTCCCATTCACCTGTTAACATCGAGAGAATTGAAATGGAGCCTGATGTTCAGCACGGGTGGGATGCCGAGTTCCCATACCGCAACGATTATTTCCTTAACCACGGCGATTGCCATCACATCGGGCTTTAATTCCAATGAGTTTGCTATTTCTGTCGTCGTTTCCTCTATTGTCATGCACGATGCGATGGGCGTCCGCAGACATGCCGGTTACCATGCCGAAGTTCTAAATACCTTGTTAGCAGACTTCAATCGTCTAATTGAAACATTAAAAGAACCAAATTTAAAGAAGCCGGAGACTAGAGAAAAACTAAAAGAATTACTGGGACATCAACCGGCTGAAGTTTTTTTCGGGGCCATCACCGGGATCATCGTCGGGATTTTAACCTATCAGTTATATTGATTTTTAGGCTTAGGAGAAATCCTAAGTTTTTTTCACTTCTCTTTTTCCATACTGAAAAATTTTGCAGGCCCTTCTTGATTGCGAAGAACATCCTGCTCTCCCCCTCGATACATACGACGTAATCCTAATTTTACAAGGCTGACGTGTCCCTGCCATTGATTACCAGGCGAAAAATATGAAACTATGATACGATCGTATACGTCTTAGATAGTGGGAAAAATTTTATTGTTATGAAAGGAATAGGACGTTTTGAGGCTTAACTGGAGAGGAAAATTATTATTACTATTTCTCGTGCTGATTACTATCCTATTTTTTATTCCAAAACTAAAGGAAGTAACTCCTTTTACGGAATCAAAGATAAAGCAGTCTGTTCCCATGCCCACCGGACTACATCCGATTGTGGAGGAACGGAGCAGCCAATTAGTCCAAAAGTCAGCGGACAAAGGAATTAACGTCATCATTACGGACGGCTTCCGCAGTTCCAAAGATCAAGACAGACTATATCAACAAGGACGTACAGCGGACGGAAATATTGTAACGAATGCAAAAGGTGGAGAGTCGTATCACAATTTTGGGCTTGCGATTGATTTTGCCATTAAGACCCCATCTGGGGATGTGATTTGGGATATGCAATATGACGGAAATAACAACGGCCGGCCTGATTGGAACGAGGTCGTGGCGATTGCCAAAACGTTAGGATTCAAATGGGGTGGCGACTGGAAACAATTCAAAGATTACCCCCATCTTGAAATGGATTTTGGTTTAACCATTGCCGATTTACAACAAGGCGAGCGACCACCAGAATCCACGATGACGGCGGATGCCGAATAAGCATCTGTCTTCGATGGTCGTTTGGCCGAGAATGATTGAAAAAGTAGACGTAGCGAGGTTCTATGTCTACTTTTTGGTTTGGATTCCTTGGAAAAGTAGATGTAGCCGGCTTCTACTTCTACTTTTCCAAGATGGCTCCTATATTTACTAAGTTAAAAAACAGGTAAGACTTAGAGGTTGTGTTCAATTATATATTTCCATTTCGATCAAATAATTCCTCCTTCCAAATGAAACTTAGCGAAATTCAATCTAATTTTCAATTTGATCCTTTATCATGAAGAGAGAATTTGGGATACACAGAAAAAGGAAGGCTTATGCCTCCCCAATTTTGTATGATGCTTAGTCAGACTCCACCGGCAGCCAGGCTTGCGACCACTTTTCAATTTCTTTGATAATTGGCTTTAATGCCTGCCCTTTCTCTGTTAAAGAATATTCGATCCGCACCGGGGTTTCCGGGTACACGTCTCGTTTCACAATTCCATGTGTTTCTAAATCCTTTAATCGCTCCGAAAGCACCCTCCCACTAATTCCCATCGAGGTTTCTAAGGTGCAGAAGCGCTTCGGCCCTGTTAATAGCTGATAAATGACAAGACCTGTCCAGCGCTGGCTCATCATTCCCATCGCTTTTTCAAAGCGTGGACAAATAACAGATTGATCCATTGTTCTTCACCTCTCCCTTCGTATTTATCTATATCTTTACGATACACAATTAACTTATTTGACACAAGTAAGTTTTAAAAATATAATTACTTACATAAAGTAACTTACTAATATTGTACTCCAACATTTGGAATTCAGCAATAATGAGATAAAATAAGGTGGTTTTACACATGAATCTTGTGGCCGATGTTTGCATTGTTGGTGCAGGCCCAGGCGGCGCTCTACTTGGATATCTGCTTGCCAAAAAAGGGATTTCTTCCATTGTGCTTGAACGTCACAGAGGAATTGACAAAGAATTTCGGGGCGAACATCTCAACCGGGACGGAGAACTTGTTTTAAAAAAATACGATCTTTATGACCAGGTCGAACAAGCCGGTCTACTCCTAATGGAACGAATCGAATATTGGCATCAAGGAGCAAACATCAAGACCGTTACACCGGCTGCAGGCGAACAACATGTGGGCATCCATGTTCCGCAACGGAATCTATTAAACGTATTGATTGCAGCGTCAGAATCTTATCCGCATTACAAACTCATGATGGGAACCAAGGTGACTGAGCTTATTTTTCAAAATGGAACGGTGACCGGACTAAAGGCAAAACAGGGTGACCAAGACCTGACAATCCACAGCAAGATCGTCGTTGGCGCAGACGGACGCTTCTCATCAGTACGGCGACTGGCGGAAATGCCGTTTTCCACGATCCCTCATGGGTATGATCTTCTATGGGCAAAGATTCCTAGCCCGAAAGATTGGGAGCCGACGATTAAAAATGCCTTGATTGATGGACAACAGCTCGCCTTATTTACCCAGGCAGGCGGGTTTATTCAAATCGGCTGGAATATTCAAGAAGGCTCCTTTCCAGCTCTGAAACAACAATCGTTCACGCCTTTCATCGAGAAGGTCATCCAAGCCTTTCCAGAGTTAACGGAAACCGTTCAGGCACATATTCACTCCTGGGACGATTTCATCTTGTTGAAGGTACAAAGCTGTCAGTGCCCCACCTGGGTGAAGGATGGAGTGGTGATCATGGGCGATGCGGCTCATACAATGAGTCCAACTGGTGCGTTTGGCATTAATTGTGCCTTATTGGATGCAGACTGTTTAGCTGAAGTGCTTACTGAGGCACTCGACCAGCGCGATGTAAGTGCCGCTCGCTTAAAAAACTTTGAGCTGGCACGACGGGGTAGCATCGAAACACTGCAGACACTACAATTGGAAAAAGAGACACACTATCACGATCAATTCAACGTTCCAAACTTGACTTAGATATCGTCTCGAATTCAATAAAAATAGAAACATAAGGGAATGGGGAAATCCATCATGAAACAAGTTCAATCAAATTCAAATATACTCTCTCTATTAGAGGACAAAATAAAACAAATAAAAAAAGACAACGAGGCCATTTACCTGGTCGGCCCGATTAAACTGCCGGTCAATTTAAACGGGAAAACCGTTGAATTTAAATGGTATAGCTGGTTAAAAAGCGAAAATGTAACCGAAAACTTTCAACAAGTGATTGATCAGCTTTCATCTGCCAATCTGGCAGACTATCAACAATCCAGTGTACTCGTCTATGGTGATTTTGAATACGGTGACGAAGCATTGATTCGGATGCACTCTATCTGTCATACTGGTGATATCTTTGGCAGCAAGCGCTGTGATTGTGGCTTTCAGCTCAAACAATCAATGCAGATGATCACCGATCATGGCACTGGCGCCTTATTCTATCTTGCCAATCATGAAGGCAGAGGAATCGGCCTCTTCAGCAAAGCAATGGCCTATATTCTACAAGAAAATGGCTATGATACCGTTGAGGCTAATGAAGGACTTGGCTTTCCAGATGATTCAAGAAATTACGATGAAGCGATCGAAGTTCTTAAGGCGTTACGATCTAAACCAGTCACCTTAATCACGAATAATCCGAAAAAACTAAAAGCGCTCCAGGTAGCTGGTGCACCCGTTTCTGGACGAACGCCTCTTTGGGGTGATGTCTCCGAATATAATGAGAAATACTTACAGACAAAGGTAAAAAAATCTGGACATATGGCGGAGTAGGGAGCGAGCAAGTACGGCCCCTTCCCCATTGACAGGAGGATAGACGAAATGATGAATGATGAATTCTATATGCAATTAGCCTTGAAAAATGCCCAGGCGATGAAGGGCCAGACCGATCCGAATCCCATGGTTGGCGCTGTAATTGTCAATGACAACCGCATCGTCGGTGTCGGTGCCCATATGAAAGCTGGCGAACCGCATGCAGAAATCCATGCGCTTCGAATGGCTGGTGATCACGCCAAGGACGGCACCATTTATGTCACACTCGAGCCTTGTTCCCACCACGGCAGAACGGGTCCTTGTGCGGTGGCAATTGTCGAAGCCGGCATAAAAAAAGTGGTCATTGCTACACTAGATCCTAATCCGGTTGTCTCCGGAAACGGAGTGAAGATTTTAGAAGACGCGGGCATTGAGGTTGTTACTGGCGTGTGTGAAACAGAATCACGACAGATGAATGAAGTGTTTAACAAATTTATCGTTGCGAAAAAACCATTTGTGACCTTGAAAGCAGCAACAACCTTGGATGGAAAAATTGCCACTCATACCGCTAGCAGCAAGTGGATTACTTCCGTCGATGCCAGACAGGATGTTCATCAGTTAAGAAGTGAACATCTGGCGATCCTCGTTGGCGTCAATACCGTCATTCATGACGATCCTGAACTGACATCGAGAATTCCTGGTGGACGGAATCCCATCCGTGTGATCATGGATTCTTCTCTCAGAATTCCGTTAGACGCTAAGGTCGTAACCGATAAAAAGGCGGAAACATGGATTTTCACAAGTGAAGCCTATGACAAAGACAAGCGGGCCCAATTAGAGGAAAAAGGAGTTTCCGTGTTCGTCACGAGCGGTGCCCGTTCCGTTGATGCGGCTGATATGATGACGATCTTAGGCGAAAAGCTGGTCTCCTCCCTCTTCATCGAAGGTGGCGGGACGATTAATGCGGCCCTTTTAGAACAAAAATTAATCGATAAAGTCGTCCTCTATATCGCTCCAAAATTAGTTGGCGGCCAGAATGCCCCCACCTTCTTAGAGGGTACGGGAATTGAGCAGATGAGCGATGCCATCGAGTTAGCGAATATGACAGTGACCCCGATTGGCAAAGACTTTAAATTCACTGGATATCCCATATATTAACCTAGACGGGTGCTGAGTCACCCGTCATTTTTTCTGAAAGAGGTGTAAAGATGAAATTTGGATTTGATATTGATGATACGCTCATCAATTTACGGGGGTACGCCTTCCAGCTTTATAATCAAAAATTGAATCAGAAGCTTGGACTCGAGATTTATGAGGCATTACAGACGGTTGAAATTCACGCGCCGTTTGGAATGACAGGTGTGGAGGGCAAACAGATGTGGAACAACTCCCTCGAGGACATTTACTATAACACTTGTCCCGCCTTTCCTGGTGCGATCGAACTTTTAAGCGAGCTTGATCAACAGGGTCATGAAATTTTTTATATAACGGCTCGGAACAAGGAGCATGGGGAGCGCACGAAGCAATGGTTAGTTGCTCAAGGCTTTCCCGTTCAGGATGAACGCTTTTTCTGCGGGATGAAGGATCTCGAAAAAGTAAATATCATTAAGCAATTAGGTTTGGATTTTTATTTTGATGATAAACCGGAGATTTTGGCTACATTAGCAGAAGAACCCGTGCAGGTGTATCTGAAGGATCAATCATATAACCGCCATGTCGATTTGCCACGAGTGACGGATTGGTCTGAGTGGAAGGAATTTGCAAGGAAGTGATATACTGAAACATGTTTGTTGAATCAGGAAGGAGTTCTTTTACGTGGAGTTACAGCATGAATCAACGGCTCGGACGAATTCATCTTATCTATTTTTATTAATTATGGGAATTGTTCTAGTAGCTTTTAATTTACGGCCATCGATTACCTCGGTTGGACCGTTAGTAGGGATGATCCAAGAAGATGTTGGACTAGCCCACTGGAGTGCTGGTTTATTAATGAGCTTTCCATTACTTGTATTTGCGATAATGTCACCGATTGTTCCAAAGCTAGCCAATCGTATTTCTGACGAGAAGGCATTACTAGTCGGGCTGGTTTCACTTTTAATCGGGATCGGAATTCGGTCCATCCCCCAAACATTTTTTCTTTTAACAGGAACTTTGTTTATTGGCATCGGAATTGCCATCGGAAATGTTCTCCTGCCGGCCATCGTGAAGGATAAATTCCCCCACAAGTTCGGACTTATGACGAGTGTGTATTCTACTTCAATGGGATTAGTCGCATCGTTAGCATCAGGATTAAGTGTTCCGCTGGCGAAGGATTTACACCTCGGGTGGCAGGGAGCCTTAATTGTATGGGGAATACCGGCCTTACTGGCCATCTTGTTATGGTCCTATCTTCTCAAATTTAATCAAGGAAATCATCAACCGTTGAAAAAGGAGAGTTCTACCTCTATTGAAATGTGGCGTTCACCCCTCGCTTGGCAAATCGCCATCTTTATGGGCTTTCAATCCTTTCTGTTTTACGTCACGATTTCATGGTTACCGGAAATTCTGCAGAGTCATGGGCTAAGCATGGGGACAGCTGGATGGATGCTTTCGATTACGCAATTAGTGGGGCTGCCCGCGAGCTTCTTTATCCCTGTCATTGCAGGACGCTTTCGTTCCCAAGTCTGGATTGCGATGATGTTAGGCATGTTATCGATTGTGGGGTATGCTGGGTTACTATTCGGCAGCTCCTATCCGATATTAATCATAAGCATTATTTTTATCGGAGTGGCATTAGGAGGGAACTTTCCATTGGCCTTAAGCTTTATTGGTCTTCGTTCGCGGAATGCCAAGCGTGCTGTAGAGCTATCTGGGATGACACAATCAACGGGCTATATTCTAGCGGCAATTGGTCCATTGCTGGTGGGATTTTTATATGATATGACCCATTTGTGGACAATTCCACTGATCGCTCTAACGGTTATCTCTGTCGTTCTTATGGTATTTGGGATGATGTCAGGGAGAAATCGGTATGTTTAAGAGCCAACAGTGAGTGCTTTTTTTATCAAGGGCTATCGGAATGCGACTCTGATTCAGACTCTTGTCTGCCATAAAAAACAAATAAAAAAGTTGGTCTCTGCGATTGGCAGCTGACCAACTAAAAATTCTTTTGTCTTACTAGCGCTTGTCCCTAATTAGAGTGTCTCCGATTCCAGTCGGAATCCTTCTACGACCACGTCTTCATCCACCTCTAGCAATAGGCACCGTTTTCCTTGAAACATAATATATTTCACATACTTCAGGTCTTTCGGGTTGATGGTGACATCGGCCACCTTCGTATTGATTTTTATACTTTTAGGTACGACACTGCTAGCTTTGATTTCATGCTTTTCTTCATCAATGATGGCTTTGAAAGCATGTTCCACCTTGGCCGTCTCGACATTTTCAACCCCACTAACCGTTAAAATCCGTTCGATGTCCTTAGAATCTAACGTGGGCGTTTCACTTTCTTCATTTTCTGCGCTCTCTTGGATGATCTTATCAATTTCCTCATATACATTCGAAATCACGCGGGAATCGACTTCGTCCCCCATCACTTCTTTTAAGATAAAATCAAAGCTTTCCTTTTCCTCCAATGCGGTAATGATTTCTTCCCCGTTAAGCACATCTTCGATAAAGGTTACATCTGGTTGATTCGCTTTTCCGGCACAATATAAAATATGGTTAACGTCTGCGGCATTGTCATTAAAAGCCGGGAACAGAAAGCCTGATAGAGGAGAGTCCATATTAATAATCGGATCAAAGACGTTATATGATTTGAATTCTTTTTCAATATAATCAAACATTAAGGCTTTTTTCGGCTGATCCGTTTTGTTGAGACTACACAAAATAAACTCATTGGAATAGACCTCGTCATCGCCGCCTTCTTCCGATTCCTGATTCCGTTTCCGTGTCGCCTTTCGATACTCTCCGCGAATAAACGTCACCATCGTATCAAATTCATACACCCGATGGGCAAACATTTTCGCAACGATTTCCAGCATATATTCTTTCCACTCATCCGATGTATCTGAACGTAATCCTTCGAAGAGAATGGTTTGGGTACTGTCTTCCACATCCCGCCTGAACTTCAGCTCAAACAGCTTGGCGTCGAGGTGACCAGTCAGCACCTTTTTAAAGTTTGTTAAAAATAATTCTTGTGATTCCTGGTCTAACATTTGAAAGGGCTGACTGACATGATGGTAAATGTCACCTGATTCTTTTTGAACATACACATTGAAGACTTCCCGAATGTTCATCTGATGATTATTTAATCTGAACTGTTTACGAATATTGGCTATATCTTTTTTATTCATTTCGCTCAACTCCCATCCCTGATTATACTGTTCAGAAAAGAAAATAGTAATACTTGATATATTTTCAATTTTAGTGGCAAGGAGAATGAGAGTTCGCATTTTGTGTTATAGGTGCTAGTGGATTTCTACTCTAGGCACTTCGCTTCCGTAAGATCGTACCTCATTGAATATACTTGTGTGAGCCGTCACAGTTAGGCATCTTTTGAGATCGTCCACAAATGCAATCATTTAGTCCCTTACCATTGAGAATGCGGTCCATATTTTTTTCAATCCTTGACTCCCGGGTTTTGGATTGTTTGGCTTGAGCAAAAAAATGTATGTATGCTTTTTGCCGGCCTGGAGTCAATGCTTCAAACGCCGTTTTCAAGGTAGGGACTTCATCGAATTTTTTTTGCAATTCCTCAGGAATGATGTATTCGTCTTTCTTTTTAAAATTTACTTCCAAGCCAGCTTTTTCAACCTCAATGGCTTCATGAATATAGGCCTTCAAGATGGTTTCCATTTCCACTATTTCTTGAACATTGGTGAAGCGAATCTGGCGCGCAGACTGTACATTCTCTGTTTGTTGAATTAGAATCCCATGGGTATCCTTTAGCAAGGCACCTTTGTGAAACAGAAGCGCACAATATTCTTTAAATCCATGGATTAAAACGATGTTTTTTTTCTCAAACGTGTAACAAGGATGCATCCATTTAAATTCTTCGGTCAGCTCACAGTCAAGAACAATAGCTCGCAACTTCTCATATTCTTCCTTCCACTGTTTAGCTTTACTTAAAAATTCATCAACCTTAGGATTCATTCTACTATTTGTCATCAAAGAGCTCCCCTCTTCTATTTTTCAATCAGCTGGCAGTCATCTATGATCATTCTCATTTTCTGCCATTCTTTCTATCACTTTTCTGGCTTTACTTTAGTGAAATTCACGGTTAAACAGAACAATTTTTATTATATAACAAACCCTAAATACCTTAAAACGCAAATATGAGCCTCTAAGGGCTATCCTATTTTTTCTATTTCCGCCAGAAGGTTGAACAGTCTGCCTTATCTAACATATTAAACTCGATCATTTTCTCAAGTAAGGAGAAATCGACCGGACTATCCCACTTAATACGTACCAACCCCTTGGTGTGATCATAGCCCGCCTGTACAATGTCATCAGAAAAATGGTTGATCCCTGCCTCTTCAGGGGCAACAGCCAAATGATGCTTGGATACGCTAAAGCCAATAATAAATGTGTCGTGATCGGTAAACATAGGCTGTTTCCACGCAATTTTTGGCTTTAAATTTGGAAAGGTCTTGGTTACCCAAGCCAAAACTTCTTCTGTCCGGGCCCGATGTTGCGGGTTATCAATCTGCGCTATGTATTCTGTAAAAACTTCCATGTTGTTCCCTCCTAAAATAATCATTATCTCGTTCAGAGAAATGCTTCAAACCCATTCGTTTCTAACTTTTTATACTTCTACAAGTCATACACAAACTCCTTCTTCCATAAGACTGCCCTGTTAGGACAGGAAGTATAGCCAATAATTAGTAGTATTATTACAAATTCCCCTTAGCTATTGATTCATATTAATAGACATCCTGCTAGAAGCAAATATGCCTATTGAAAAATTCATGCAATTCGATTATTATCTAATTAGACATTTATTAAAGTAGGTGCATGTAGCATGCAATTAAACAAAATTGTTGAATTTCATAAGGCTTTAGGGGATCTGACACGTGTTCGGATTATTGGCCTGCTCCAGCAGGGACCATTGCACGGCCAAGCGATTGCGGGGAAACTCGGGCTCAAGCCCCCAACAATCACCCACCATATGGCGAAACTAAGAGAGGTAGGCCTGATTAAGGAGCAACGAGATAAAAACACCATCTATTTTTCACTGAACACAAATATATTGGAAAATAGTGCCAAATCCATTCTCACCGTTGGAACAGGAGGTGATGCAAGTATGGAAATGTCCGTCACGGCAGCGGAACGTACGGCCATCATTAATAACTTTTTCACAAAGGACGGAAAATTAAAGAATTATCCGGCCCAACGAAAGAAAAAGCTTGTCGTCCTTGCCCATATGGCCAATGGTTTAGAATTTGGGAAAGTATATCCAGAAAAAGAGATCAATGACTATTTAAAACAATTTCATGATGATTATGCCACATTACGACGTGAACTTATCATGTGTCAGTATATGTACCGCGAAAATAATCTCTATGAATTAAATCCTGTCGAGTTATGGTGGTTGAGTTAAAGGGCGTCACCCGGCGCCTATTTTTCCGCCTAACTAATTAGATATATATGAAATTAGATTCTTATAAAAGAAGGTGTTGACTTATGATCCGTGAAGAAAAACAATATCGGAAGCTGTTCCTAGCCGGGGTCGTGAACGGGATTGGGGACCGGTTTAGTTCTGTTGCCGTATTAGCGATGCTATTACAACTAACGGGATCAGGCTTGGCAGTTGGCATGACGTTGGCCATCCGGCTTATCCCATTCGTCTTTTTTGGACCGTTAGGCGGATGGCTGGCAGACCGGTTCCCGCGAAAGGTCATATTAGTCACAACCGATCTAGCGCGAATCGGATTTGCCCTGTCCTTCTTATTGGTCCACAGTAAAGGGGACATTTGGATCGTTTACCTCTGTTCATTCTTGTTAGCAGCTGGAGAAGCCATCTATAGCCCCGCGAGAAAGTCTGCGCTCCCTCTCCTAGTCAACCAGGAGAAACTCATCAAAGTGAATAGCCTGGAGCAAGTATTAGTTGGAATCGTGTTAATCGGCGGCGCTTTTTCCGGTGGAATCGTGTCGTTTATTTTCGGGGCCCATGTCACCTTTTGGTTCAATGCCGCCTCCTTCTTAGGTGCAGCCATTATCATCTCAACGATTAAGTTCCCAGAAAGTGAGCAGCAGGTCATGGAGGGCAATCAACCTGTAAAAGAAATGCCTTTCGTTGTCTTCAAAAAAATCATTTTGTTGTCCGCTCCGGTTCTCATTCTATTCATCTGTGAGGTTTTAATTGCTTTCATGAACGGCATCGATAATGTCCTCATTAGTGTGTACGCGGTGAATGAGTACCAGCTAGGAGATATAGGAGTTGGCCTATTTTACGGAGCATTAGGGATTGGGTTAACCTTAAGTTTTACCGTTGCCAATCGCTTAAGGAAAAATTTCTTAGTCATAGGTTTACTGTGTTTACTGCTAGAGGGGGCATCTCTACTTTTACTAAGTAAAACCCATTGGGTAGTGTTTGCGTTCCTACTATTTTGTGGGGCGGGATGTATGTCGGGGATTGGCAATGCCTGTTTTGATACGGTTCTGATGAAGGAAATTCCTGCGGAGCATCGAGGAACGATGTTTGGATTGTTAGCCACCATTGGAAATACGATATTGGGGCTATCCATGTTTTTATCAGGGCTCGCTTTAAATTATCTGGCGCCACGTTTATTAGGTTTGGTTGGCGGGATTGCTTATATCCTGATTGCCATTTTTCTACTGGCTGCCATCTCAACCAAGACTTATCGAAAAACGAATCAGAATCTGGTCGAGTAAAAAGGCGATTCATTTTTCTAACGGGTTTACTTTAGAGGTGCAAAACGCACTTGAATCCACCATATAATTCCCCCTTAATGGAGTAACCTGTGATAGTTCAATTAAGCGGAGATTTTCCGGTTAAATTGCAGAATAGGGCTCGGTTCGGGGTAAATAAACGGAGATTTTCCGACTAAGCAAAGTAAAATTGCCCATTTTTATGTTTTTTGAGTCAATAGTCGGAATCTTTCCGTATGTTTAAGCAATTTTCAGTGCTATTTCCTAAATAAGGGAAATTTCTCCGCTTATCAAACTCGCTTTAGCTCACGAATAAAAGCATAAATTTGCTGATGAGCCTCTAACCCCAAGTTCACTTCCTTCACAATCTATTGGTATATAATTATTTTATGCAAGAAGATTGCGTGAGGAATGGACAAACTATTTAAAAGATAACATATTCAGATTAATTTCCTATCTCATCTAAAAATTTATTGACTTACATTCTCATTTGCATTAAAGTAACTAGGTCAGATTGAATAATAAAACCGATGTTTGTGGACTTTTCTAGAGGAATCTCTATTTTCGCCACACAGCTTTCAGATGAAAGCTGTGTGGCTTTTTTGCGTTAAAAAAGGAAATTCATAGAATGAAAGGGGTAAAAAAAAAATGAAAGCATGGCATTACGCACTACTTGTTTTTTTAGGAGGATGCTGTTACGGGGCCTTATCAACCTTTGTCAAGCTCGCTTATTCCGCTGGCTATTCTGTATCAGTCGTGACAGGGAGCCAATATTTATTTGGCGCTTTACTCATGTGGATCCTAGCGCTTTTTTCGAAAAAGAAAAAACTGACATTCGCTAAAATCGGAAAATTGCTCTTAGCGGGCATCCCGCTTGGGCTAACAGGGGTATTTTATTATCAGTCCCTTCAGACACTTCACGCTTCACTGGCCATTATCTTTTTATTCCAATTTGTTTGGATTGGCAGCTTAATAGAGTGGCTTTTTTATAAAAAGCCTCCAACAATGGCAAAGATTATCTCGATTGGAATCCTTATTATTGGTTCCATTCTTGCAGCCGGGATCATAGCAGAAGGCGGCGGAGAATTTACCTGGCAAGGAATTGCTTGGGGCATACTTTCTGCTTTGACCTATACCAGCTTTATCTTTCTTAGCGGTATGGAAGGTGACATCCCACCTGTACAAAAAAGTGCCTTGTTTGCCACTGGCGGGGTAGTCACGGTTTTCGTCTTCTTTCTGCCAACCGAGCTATTCCAATTACCTGTTTTGCTGGGGGTTGCACCATATGGACTGTTTCTCGGTTTATTAGGTGTCGCCTTACCACCACTGTTGTTTTCAATTGGAATGCCACATATCGGACCCGGACTTGGAACGATCTTAACAGCCTCTGAGCTTCCTATCGCTGTCATCTTGTCATCGCTTGTTTTATCCGAACAGGTAACAATGTCCCAATGGCTCGGAGTTGTGTTCATCTTAGGCGGAATTGTGGCAGGAAATGTAAAAGTCACCAAAAACCGCAGAAATAAGGTTTCAGTAGAAGCAGAAACAAACTCTTAAAATAGAAGGATCCCACTAGCCTTAGGGAGTAGTGGCTTAAATACTACCTTATTAAGAACGTAAAAACTTGACATTATCAAACAGGCTTTTAGTGGAACTTGTAAACATAAATCTTTTCTGCAAAAAAGCTTACAATCAAACCAATAATTAGTGGATCAAACGAACCAGCTGAAATATAGAAGCCGTTTCCGTTCACTATATATTTGTGATGGAACATTAACCAAGGAATCGTAAACATATGACCAATCAGATAAAGCATTCCTGTCGTCAATACAAGCGAACCAATAGTAACTATGAAGCTCTTTAATTTCATCTAGTCGCCTCCTACTTAATTTATATTACCAATTTTATACAATTTATTCTCTGATAGCAACAATCATAAAAGAAAAGAGCGAAAAATAATAAAATCACCAGAATAACGTAGAATTAAGAAAAAAGTCCACTTCAGCTTACAGTTTATACTCTGGCTGAGGTGGGCTTTTTATTAAGCGTTACATACTTTTACTTACCTTGTGGTAGATTTTTCTTCATAAGAGAGGCTCCTTGTAGATTGTCTTCTGAACCGTGGATGGCTCAACTGAGTAGAATACGGCTCTGAACGATTAAATCCATGTTAATGGAATAAATTAAACCTCCCTTTTAACACAAGAAAAAGCCAACACGACAGGAATTCTTAGTCTTCTTTCAAATTCTTGCTCATTGGTGAAGTATTCACGCTTTGGAGTTCCTTCTCGTAAATCGATCACGGAAAATCCTGCACTAGTTAGGACACGAAAATAGTGCTCAATCGTTCGGTGATATTTCACTACTATTTGCTCAATCCAAGGCTCTTTTCTTTCTCCCTCTAGAAAATAGTCATCAACGATCCAGTTTTCGCGTCTATCGCCTGTTTGTTTACTAATATACGAGGAGGTCGTCAGCGGATGCTGTACACTAAAGACAAACTTTCCATTATTTTTTAAGGTTTTATGTACGTTTTGAAACAAAGTCTGAATATCAGCAACATAGTGAATAGCAAAACGAGATGTGACAATATCGAATTGATCTGCTATGTAATGATGCTCTTCAATTGTATTGTGATCAACCGTCCCGTTTAATCCCGATAAATGAATCTTTGCCGCACTGACCATTTGCTCAGAACCTTCGACTCCCGTGTAAGAACCTGCACCTTGAGATAATAACTCCTTCCCAAAGGAGGCATCACCACAACCTAAATCTAATATTCTTCTATCCTGAAAGTTTCCAATGAGTTCATATATGATGGGGCCTTCGATCGCATTGTTGGGGCTGTCCTTTCTACCACGCCTTTTCATATAATTTGAAAAAAAATCCCCCTGATCATAAAGAGGGCACTGAAAAAGTCACTTAAATATAGGATGTATATTTAAATTGGGCTGTTGATTTCCGCTCCAGGCGGCTTCGCTTTCCACGGGCGTGCCGGCGAGCCTCCTCGTCGCTTCGCTCCTGCGGGGTCTCTCCTGGCCCTCACTCCCGCAGGAGTCTTCGCCGCCTTCCGCTCCAATCAACAGGTTCTTTTACCTAGGCTTCATTTAAAT
>NZ_CCAS010000039.1 GCF_000612625.1 Neobacillus jeddahensis | reverse complement strand
ATTTCAATTCTTTGTGATATACTGGAATGAGGCTCGATGCAGGAGGGGTAAAGATGTCATTGACAGACCGAGAAGAAAATGTTTTAAATGGAATTCGCTTGTGGGAAAAAAATTTGCTAGAGATTGCAGCAAATGATTTTTATTTAACATATGAAAAATATTTGGAACGTAGTTTCTCGTTATTACCACAAAAGGTTCAACAACAATTTTTTTCGGTAATTGACAGCTGGCTCTTTCATTTACATAGTATCATTCAAGGATCGCAGCTCCAAATGGATGCAAAAGAAAGAATTCTTGCTTCAGGACGAATTTTTCGTGATGATTTAAAAAAAATCGCTGATTTGAAGCAATTGGAGATCCACCAATTACAATACATAGCAGAGCAACAAATTGCCAGGCACCGTCTGTATTCTTTAACGCAAGGTGGTCTCTCGGGTACGGGGGGGATCCTCCTGTTGGGGGCAGACATTCCCGCGATGGCCGTGATTAATTTAAGAGTCATTCAATTGATTGCCATGACTTATGGTGTTGAGGTAAATACTCCTTTTGAAATGATGACCTCTTTAAAGGTATTTCATACTGCCACATTGCCGGCAAGACTTCAGAAAGAGGGCTGGACATCTTTGATGATGGATTTAGAGGAAAACGAGGAAGTCTACTTTTATGAGGGAAAGGACGAAATTACTGATATCAACTGGTTGGAGCAGCCTGTCCAGCAACTAGTAAAAGCTGTGGTTATATTCGTTTTTCGCAAGAAGCTTGTACAGGGAATTCCCCTTGTTAGCATGGTGATCGGGGCAAGTGCTAATTATCAATTAACACGAAAAGTGACCGATTTTGCTCATAAATATTATCAACTGCGCTATCTGAAAGAAAAAGGGGAATCGTAAAATTGAGCACACAAGAACACAAAAAGGAAGCACCGAAAACGGTTCATTGTAAGGTCATTACAGTCAGTGATACTAGAAATAAGGATTCAGACAAAAGCGGTAAGCTAATGATAGAGTTACTTGAACAAGCCGGTCATAAAATTGTAGATTATGTGATCGTTAAAGATGAATCAGAGCCGATTCAAAATGAAATCATAAAAGGATGTAATTGTGAAGATATTGAGGTCATCTTAACAAACGGCGGAACTGGGATTGCTAAGCGCGATGTTACGATCGAAACTGTCCAAAGTCTGTTGGAAAAAGAAATTGTGGGCTTTGGAGAATTGTTCAGAATGTTGAGCTATCAAGAGGATATCGGGTCTGCTGCGATCCTTTCCCGCGCCATTGCAGGGGTAGTCAAAAATAAAGCGATTTTTTCAACGCCGGGTTCTACTGGTGCGGTCAAGCTAGCGATGAATAGATTAATTATCCCTGAGATTGGGCATGTGGTAAGAGAAATTAAAAAAGATCTATAAAAAAACTCCCTGCGGGGAGTTTTTTATTGATGGATTTTTGCCGTCGATAGTGTTTGATCTGCACGATACCATAGCCAAAGATCATTGATGATCGAGGCAAGGTCAGCGATCTCTGAATTTAATCGACATGAACGTGGAAAGTTACTTTCGTTTGATAGTAGTGCTTGTTTATGATTAATTTCCTGCTCGAGGTCTGCAATTCTGTCAGGGATAGAACCACGGATTTGTTCCCAATGGTACAAAATATGTTGTTGTGCTTCTTTACTGTATTGATCCCAATCAAATGTCAAATCGGGGACCTGAATACCTAACCGTTTATCAAAAGAAAAATGTTCGTTCATAAAATGCCTCCATGGAGTTTACTTATATTTATTCTACTATAGATTTCTTATCCCTTCACACCAATCCTCAATATAGTTCCAAGAAAAAGCACGAGGCAAATAGCTCGTGCTTTAGAAATAGGAATGCAGGGACGGAACTTAGACCTCAGTGAGAGACCTTTCCTATTATTCGGACTCTTTATCTGTTCGGACGATTAGGACATCACAGGGCGCATACCGCGTGATATGTTCTGAAACACTGCCGATAAAAAATCTTTCCACAACATTCATGCCCGTAGCGCCACAAAGGATTAAATCTATCTTGTGTTTTTTAGCCAAATCTCTTGGAATTCGTATTTTAGGAGAGCCAAATTCAATTTCGAAATGAATATCTGTTATTCCAGCATCATTGGCTTGCTTTAAATAATTTTCCAGCATATCCTTGGCCAGTTTTTCTGCACGATCTCCGACGACTGTGTCGTAAGCCTCAATTAATGCAAATGATCTTGTGTCTATCACATGGACTAATAACATCCTAGCATTATTTCGTTTAGCGATTTCAATGCCCTTTTGAAACGCCCACTCAGCTTCTTTCGACCCATCAATAGCGACTAAAATATTTTGATATTTAAGTCCCATGATCATCATCTCCTTACCTTGATTATACAATATTTAACAAGGTATAGTTGTTGCAATTTTTCGAACAATAATCAAGTAGCTTCTAACGAAAGGGGATGATTTTGATGATAAAGAGGAATCCAACAAACAAATTTACATTTGATTTTGATGAACAAGGTACAAAAGAGGTAAGCGAACAAATTATGAATTCCTATAATAGTGGTTTTATTGGTGAAGGGACTGCACTAGCTGACAGCCATGATTTCGCGGCCGCAGAGGAGTAGAACGGAAAATACAGGCGATAAAAAAGAAGTTGTCCATCACATTGGACAGCTTCTTTTCTTAAGCTAGTCTACTATCTTGGGAAAATCGATTATATCGGGCGTTTACCCAAGAATTCATGGTTCATTCTGCATATTCTTTAGTGAGTGTCGTAATAAAAATGAGGAGGATAAATATGAATACATTTGTGCCTACTAATTTGGATATGCAGTATGGAGTCAATTTTGCTGATCAAAGAATTCGCCCTGGATTCGGTCATTTTGGAGGTTTTGGTCGTCCGTTTGGATTCGGGGGCTTCGGTCGTCCTTTTGGTTTTGGGTTTGGCCGTCCCTTTGGCTTTGGCTTTGGTGTACCATTTTTGGGTGGATTAGCAGCAGGTGCTTTATTATCGGGTCCGTATGGATTTGGATACCCATATCCATACCCATTCTTTTATTAAACAATCCTGAGAAGAGCTTTGCCCTTAAGGGTAAAGCTCTTTCAATGTCAACAAAAGTACGATATAAAAATGCTCGGTTTACTAGTTAGTATTTGTTAAAATGTAACAGTTTCCATTTAAAAGGGATATAGTAGTATAGAGCTTCTTTATTATGAAATATATAGGGAGGTAAGCACATTGCGGATTGGGGTACCTAATGAGATAAAAAATAATGAAAACCGTGTAGCCATGACACCATCTGGGGTCGTGAACCTTGTTAAGTTTGGTCATGAGGTATTTATTGAACAAGGAGCAGGACTTGGCTCTGGGTTTTTAGATGAAGATTATCGTACTAAAGGTGCAAGAATAGTGAATACGGCAAATGAAGCATGGTCCATGGATCTGGTCATGAAAGTGAAAGAACCCCTGCTAAGTGAATTTCAATATTTCCGTGAAGGGTTGATTTTATTTACATATTTACACCTGGCGCCCGAACCGGAATTAACAAAGGCTTTAATTGCTCATAAAGTAATCGGAATCGCTTATGAAACCGTCCAATTAGCAAATAATAGCTTGCCACTGTTGACACCAATGAGTGAGGTTGCTGGCAGAATGTCTGTACAAATTGGGGCACAATTTTTAGAAAAAGTCCATGGTGGAAAAGGGATACTGCTATCAGGTGTACCTGGTGTTCACAGGGGAATAGTAACGATTATTGGTGGTGGAGTCGCTGGAACAAATGCTGCCAAAATGGCGATTGGATTGGGGGCAAGGGTAACCATTATCGATGTAAATCCTGATCGTCTACGTCAATTAGATGATATTTTCGGCTCAGATGTTACGACCTTGATGTCAAACCCATACAATATAGCTGGAGCAGTTAAGGAATCAGACTTAGTCATCGGGGCTGTTTTAATTCCCGGTGCGAAGGCACCGAAGCTGGTGACAGAGGAAATGATTCAATCGATGAATCCAGGGAGTGTCGTCGTTGATATCGCCATTGACCAGGGAGGAATTTTTGAAACGACCGATAGGATCACGACCCATGATAATCCAACATATGAAAAGCACGGTGTCATTCATTATGCCGTTGCAAATATGCCTGGTGCAGTACCAAGAACATCTACAATGGCCTTGACGAATGTGACGGTTCCATTTGCTGTTGAAATCGCGAATAAAGGCTACCGGAAAGCCTGCTTAGAAAATGAAGCACTATTAAAAGGAATCAATACGCTTGAAGGTTATGTAACCTATAAAGCTGTCGCTGAAGCCCATGGACTGGGATTTTCTCTTGCCAAAGCTCTATTGGAAAAATAAAGAAAACCAGCTTCTTAAGAAGCTGGTTTAAGTGATAAATATGTAGCCGCATTTGCCGTAGAGATATAAGAAAGTTTTAAACCACCACTCCTCAAAGTGGGTGTTCTCAGAAACCTTTCTGCATGTCCTCCATGTCTTGTAGACAGAGGCTTGTCATTCCAGTTTCTATGGTTAAACTCCCTATTACAGCTTAAAGGTTAAAACTTTATTATGATTACGTACAACGCAGCTTGTATTTGAATAATACATCAAATCTGAGTAGATTTCAATGTAAATAAAATCCAAATTTCTTATTTAATGACTTGAAGTTCTTTTGGATACTTTGTTAATACTTTCGCTCCATTGGCAGTGATATATATGTCATCTTCGATCCGCACTCCTGCAACATTTGGTACATAAATACCAGGCTCAATAGTGTAAACCATACCTTCTTCAATGATTAACTGATTCGTCTCTGTTAATGAAGGGTACTCATGGACGCTAATTCCAAGACCGTGACCTAACCGATGCGGAAAGTATTCACCGTAGCCAGCATCAGAGATAATGTGACGTGCAGTAAGATCTACTTCAGCAGCGCTAACCCCAGGTTTGCTTGCCTCAATCGCAGCAAGTTGTGCTTTTAAAACTGTATCGTAAATTTCTTTTTGCTTGTCGTTAATATCCCCATATGCAACGGTTCGTGTGATATCCGAGCAATACCTGTCGATAACAACACCCAAATCGAATAAGACAAGATCCCCTTTTTGAATTTTCGTTTCTCCTGGGTTGCCATGTGGGGATGCTGCGTTTGCTCCAGTTAGAACCATTGTTGAAAATGACATTTCGGTAACCCCTTTTTGCTTCAGGGCATACTCCAAGGCATTTAGGACTTCAAGCTCTGTTTTCCCTTCCTTTATTTCACTTACACCGAATTCAACAGCATAGTCGGCAAGGGCACAAGCTTCTTCAATGACTTTCAATTCTTTAGCATCTTTAATCATCCGAAGCATTCGTAGTTTTTCCTCGGCGGATACAAAGGTTGCTGTTGAAAATAACCCTGAAATCTGTTCGTAACGTTCAACGTTCATATGTTCTTTTTCAATCGCAACCTTAGCAACTCTATTGATCCTTTTGTTGATGGAATGACGAATCATCTCCCATGGATGATCGATGTCGCTATACCCAATAATTTCATGTTCCCAACCGGACCGTTTAGCATCGTGCACTTCCATTCCTGGGCATACAAGGAATGGCTCCTCATCTTGAAAAATGACAAGTGCCAGCAATCTTTCGTGTGGGTCGGTATAATAGCCACTTAAATAAAATACATTTTCGGAAGAAGTAAGAAAACTAACGTCGATATCATTTTCTTTCATCCATGTTTGCAGTTTTCCTAATCGTTGATTCATGATCTAGGGGGCCCCCTTATATTAAAATCTAATCCAAATTGAGAGTATCAATATTAATAGTAAATGTAAACCATGACAGCTTAACTTGCTTTAAAACAATAGAGTTATGGGAATAAATGAAGAAGGAATTCCATCATTTTTATGGAAGTACATAATATAACTTTTGAGAGGGATATAAAAGAATGAAAATTTCTTATCACGGACATTCAGTTGTCCAAATCAAAACGAAGGGCAAAATAATCATCATCGATCCCTTTATAAACGGAAACGGATTAACCGATTTACAAGTTGAGAATGTTAAGCCAGACGTGATAATCCTATCACATGGCCATAATGATCATGTAGGGGACACTGTGGAGTTAGCAAAAAAGAATAATGCCCTTGTAATCGCAACGGATGAACTCGCTACTTTTTTAAGTTGGCAAGGTGTTCGCACGCATGGAATGCATATTGGCGGATCCTACCAATTTGAGTTTGGAAAGGTTAAGCTGACACAAGCTTTTCATGGTTCAAGCTATCGAACCGAAAAAAATGAACTTATTTATTGCGGAATGCCAGCCGGAATTCTGTTTATGAGTGAAGGGAAGACCGTTTACCATGCTGGCGACACGGCACTATTTTCCGATATGAAATTAATTGGAGAACGGCACCCGATTGATCTTGCTTTCCTACCAATTGGAGATAATTTTACGATGGGACCTGAAGATGCTGCCTATGCGGCTAATCTGCTAAAAGCGAAAGTGGTTGTACCAATCCACTTTAATACCTTCCCGCCAATTAAACAAGACCCCAATCGTTTTATTTCTATGCTCGATCATAAAAACGGGAAGGTTCTAACACCAGGTGATGTAATAGAAATTTAGTAGTCATATAGCATTCACATACTTTTTTTCCACTATTGTGCATAAAGATAGATGAAGTAGTCTTTTAAAAAGTGGAGGGGAAATATATGAAAAAGAACAGATATTTATTATGTTTATTGCTCAGTGGCTTCATGCTTTATTTCGCGGTACCAAGATTGACGGTTAATCTCGATGGAGCTCAAGGGATATTTTCCGCAGTGTGGCTTATATTTGCCTTGATTGTCATGGCTGGAAATCTTACCGGACTGCTCTATAGTCCGAAGAAACAGGGACAAAAATTCGAGACCGGCCGTTTGAAGAAAAAGTCCCGTTCTTTTCATTAGGGCGATGAATAATTCAACCGTTGATTTCAACGAGCATGATATTTGTGAGAAACCGCATTGAATCAAGGCTTTCAACACTCTATAATGGAATTTAGACATAATCCAGTTCAATCAAGATTGGATAGCATGGAATTTAAACACAAAAAGGGTGAAGGTCTTGGCTACAAAGCATGAACAAATTTTGCAATACATTGATGGACTTCCAATTGGGGAAAAAATATCAGTGCGGCAAATCGCCAAGGCGATGACCGTAAGTGAAGGTACAGCCTATCGAGCGATAAAGGAAGCAGAAAATAAAGGGTATGTTAGCACAATTGAAAGAGTCGGTACAATTAGGATTGAGCGGAAGAAGAAAGAAAATATTGAAAAGCTGACATTTGCTGAAATTGTAAATATCGTTGATGGACAGGTATTGGGCGGTAGAACGGGCTTGCATAAAACGCTGAACAAATTTGTCATCGGTGCGATGAAACTTGAAGCAATGATGCGCTATACAGAAGCAGGAAATCTATTAATTGTCGGGAACCGTACCCAAGCACATGAACTCGCCTTAAAGGCAGGTGCCGCAGTATTAATAACCGGGGGATTTGATGCTGAAGATCATGTGAAGAAACTGGCAGATAAATTAGAAATGCCAGTTATTTCAACAAGCTATGATACCTTTACCGTGGCTACGATGATTAATAGGGCTATATACGACCAATTAATAAAAAAAGAAATTATTTTAGTAGAAGATATTTTAACACCCCTAGCAGACACGTTTTATTTGAAAACGACTGATAAGGTGGCAAGATGGCATGAGTTTAATCAAAAAACGACCCACAGCCGTTACCCTGTCGTGGATCTAAACATGAAAATTCAAGGCATGGTGACAAGTAAAGACATTTTAGGCCAGGCTTTAGAAACTTCTATCGATAAAATTATGACAAAAAATCCGATGACCGTTAATGGAAAAACAAGTGTTGCTTCTACAGCCCATACGATGGTCTGGGAAGGGATTGAAGTTCTCCCTGTTTCTGATGATTCAAATCGATTAGAAGGTATTATAAGCCGGCAGGATGTCCTGAAGGCGCTGCAAATGAACCAACGCCAGCCCCAAGTAGGGGAAACAATTGATGATATCGTGACAAATCAAATGGTTCTAATGCAAGGAAAACCAAAAGGGGAAGAAGTATATTCCTGCGATGTGACTCCGCAAATGACCAACCATCTTGGAACGATTTCTTATGGCGTATTTACCACCATTGTTTCAGATGCAGCAAATCGTGTTTTGCGCAGTTACAAAAAAGGCGACCTTGTCGTTGAAAATATGACGATTTACTTTATTAAGCCTGTACAAATGGAGAGTACATTAGAGGTTTTTCCAAAAATTCTTGAAGTTGGACGGAAGTTTGGAAAAGTAGATGTTGAAGTTTTCAATGAAGGGATCTTGGTTGGAAAAGCCATGATGATGTGCCAGCTTATTGATCGGAATTAATGAATTGCCCCACGGGACTTAATGCAAAACTTAAATATGTGGTTAAAGGATATAGCGTTTCATAGGTGAAAGAAATATTTAGAGCCGCTTCCGAATGGAGAAGCGGCTCAACTTTATTTTTGGCCTTCAACAATATTGGCCTCTTCTATGGCAAAGGGAAGATAGTGTTTATACTTTTTGTAACCAATCAAACTGAATACGGCACCGTATACAATAAATAGGGCAGCTACAAGATAAGATACCGTCGATTCAGAAATGAATATCAGATGATTTACGCCGAATAAGCAGACAAAAAGACCGAGCGCCATATTTGATTTTGCTGAAAGCCATTTCTTTTCTACTTGACGGTTGCTTCTGAAGTATTTTGTTTTATAAAATAAATAGAAAGCAAACAGAACAACAATTAATATTACGAGTACAAACATTCTTTTGTTCCTCCATGTTTCTAAAATCTTCTACCATTTTATCGTGTATATTAAAAAAAAGCCATTATTGGTTCTTAAGGAGTAGTGTTTATGAATGAGCAAATTTTAACTGCGATTGAACAATATGAAACCATCATTGTTCATCGTCATGTCCGTCCCGACCCTGATGCTTATGGTTCGCAAGGGGGATTGGTGGCAATTTTACAAGAATCCTATCCGGAAAAAAAGGTATATGCCGTTGGTCAAGAGGAACCGACACTTCATTATATGCGTAGGCTTGATGTGATTGAAGATGTGGTTTATACAGGGGCATTAGTGATTGTTTGTGATACGGCTAATGAGGAAAGAATCTGTGACAGGCGTTACTCGCTGGGGGATAAATTAATAAAAATCGATCATCATCCAAATGAAGATCCCTATGGTGATTTATTATGGGTCGATACAACTGCCAGTTCATGTAGTGAGATGATTTATGAATTTTACTTAAAAGGAAAAGATAGAGGCCTGAAAATGAACGATGATGCAGCAAGGCTTTTGTTTGCTGGTATTGTTGGTGATACGGGGAGATTTCTGTTTCCTAGTTCAACAGAAAAAACGTTCACCTATGCCGGGGAATTGATACATTACAATTTTAACCGAACGGAACTGTTTGATAGGATGTATGAATTAGATCCAAAAATCATTAAGCTAAACGGCTATATTCTGCAAAATTTTGAGCTTCAGTCAAATGGTGTTGCATCTGTTATGCTTACAAAGGATTTACTAAAAGAATATGATGCAAGGCCTGCAGAAGCATCCTTGCTTGTTAGTACATTAGGAGATGTAAAAGGAATAAAAGCATGGGTCTTTTTTATTGAAGAAGATGATCAAATACGGGTCCGTCTGCGCTCGAAAGGACCAATCATTAATGGGGTTGCTAGGAAGTTTAACGGAGGCGGGCATCCGCTTGCGTCAGGTGCTTCCATTTATTCTTGGGACGAAGTAGAGCATGTTTTAAAGGAACTAGCTGAAGTTTGTGAAAACGATTCAAAATAGGGAACAAAAAGTAAACGGTCCTGGTACGGGCCGTTTACTCAAATTGTATTTCTAATTGTACCGTTACAGTTGTATAAATAACCATTTCTTGTACCTTCAATTTATATCTTTTCTCATTCATTTTAACTTGTTTGTTTTCAATGATTTTTTTATACAATTCCTTCGATTTATATACTGTCTCTAAATCCTTTGCCAACATCATACTAATATCGTCTCTGACAGAGTTTTCTGTCTCTAATACACTTAACGAGTCCAATTTATATTTTTCGGAGTTCGTGATTTTTATTTGTATCTTCTGAACTGTCAGCTGTTCCATATTCCGCTTGTTCATTTCTTTATATTCTTCTTGCCAGATCTTTTTCTCATTGTTTAAATCAACAATCTTCTCCTGCTGCTTGCGAATCAATTCTGTATTCTCTTCCTGCCAAACACCGTATATGTACAGAAAGATACACCAGCTGATGGCGCCGCCAACTGCCATTCCCGAAAAAAATCGCTGCCATCCAGGTCTGCGGTATAATGGCGGTATTCTCATGATGATATATGCTCCTGTGTTAGCCAATTAATGATAAGAGCTCCTGTCTGGGCTCCGCCTAATGCAGACAGAATGATTAGTAATTGTTTAAATAGATCCTTTGTATCTGCGTTAAATAAGCCTCTTTCGAACGTGTAAACCGCATCAAATGTTCCACCAATCGCAGCAACGATTGCCCAAATTCGAAGTGCGGAAGACAAACGGTAGACGGTAGTAAGTGGTGGTTGTCCAGTTAAAAAGGATGCAATTCCTCCGATTAAGGAACCGCCAAGCACCACTCCTAAGGCAATAAAATAGCTTTCAATAAATGCCGGAAAAAAACCAATTTCTTTCATTCCTTCAACCGCCCTCATCATACAAAATCAAATACCTTATATTCATTTATATGGACAATGGCTCGAGATTATGTTTTAGAGTGACGAACTAGTTTTTGTCTACTTGCTTTTGCTTTTCAAATAAGAACATATTTTCTTTTTTTGTCCGTAAGCCCTATAATAAATAATAGATATTAAGTTTAAGGAACGGTGTTACCCTATGTCTTTTATTCACCTTCATGTTTATAGTGCTTATAGTTTGTTGACAAGTACGGCTTCAGTCCCAGAATTAATCGCAAGTGCCAAGAGGAAGGGTTTCTCAGCTCTTGCTCTAACCGATAGGAATGTCATGTACGGAACGATTGAATTTTACAAGCTTTGTAAGCAACATAATCTAAAACCAATTATTGGGTTAACGGTGGATGTAGAAAGTGAGAGCACGCTGAATGAATGTTATCCACTTGTCTTACTTGCGGAAAATGAGCAGGGGTTTAGAAATCTCCTGAAAATTTCCAGTGCTGTTCAGACAAAGGCCGATAATGGGCTGCCGCTAAAATGGCTGAAGCATTATTCAGAAGGAATTATTGCGATTACGCCTGGACCAGAAGGTGAGATTGAACAGTCGCTATTGAATGGAAATGAGGAATATGCGAGAAATGTAACGAGAAAACTGGAAGCTATTTTTGGCAACGATCACTTTTTTCTCGCGATACAAAATCATCAACTGGATCAAGAGTCGGTCCTCAGGACTCAGATTATCAGGTTATCAAAAGAGTTACAGATCCCCCTTGTAGCAACAAATCGAGTCCACTATTTGGAGAAAGAGGATACTTTTGCGCACGAATGTTTGCTGGCAATCAAGAATGGGGATAAACTCCAGGATGATCATCGGGAACAGCTAGGCAGCGATCAATTTTATTTAAAAACTGCAGCTGAAATGGTCGATTGCTTTTCAGAAGTTCCAGAAGCATTGGAAAATACCATTCGTATTAAAGATAGATGCAATGTCAATATTGAACTAAATAAAACCTATTTACCTACTTTTCCGACTGATAATGGAATGCCTGCAGAGGAATTTCTTGAGATGTTATGTGAAAAGGGGCTAACAGAACGTTTTGCTGCACCGTCCCAAGCTTATATGGAGCGATTATCATTTGAATTATCTGTAATCAAGCGAATGAAATTTAGCAATTACTTTTTAATTGTTTGGGATTTTATGAGATATGCGCGCGAACAAGGAATTTTGACTGGACCAGGCCGGGGCTCAGCAGCGGGCTCACTTGTTGCGTATGTCCTTTTTATTACCGATGTTGATCCCCTCACACATAATCTATTATTTGAGCGGTTTTTAAATCCAGAACGGATCTCTATGCCCGATATTGATATTGACTTTCCAGACCATCGCCGAGATGAAGTGATTAAATATGTCACAGAAAAATACGGTGAACTCCATGTTGCTCAAATAGTAACCTTTGGAACATTAGCAGCCAAAGCCGCCCTAAGAGATGTAGGAAGAGCATTCGGGTTAAATTCAAAAGAACTGGAGCATTTGTCGAGGATGATTCCTTCACGATTAGGTATAAATTTGCAAGCTGCCTATAAAGAATCGGAGTCACTAAGAAGATTTATTAATGAAAACGCGCTAAACCGTAGACTTTATGATACAGCTTTAAAGCTTGAAGGACTACCCAGGCATACTTCTACCCATGCTGCAGGAGTGGTCATCAGCGAGAAGCAACTTATAGAATTGATCCCGATTCAAAAGGGATCTAATGATATTTACTTAACGCAATATTCAATGGAATATCTGGAAGAGCTTGGATTGCTGAAAATGGATTTCCTTGGTCTTAGAAATCTTTCATTGATTGAAACAATTCTAGCTTCGATTCATCGCCACAATGGAAGAAAAGTAGATATAAAGGCGGTTCCGCTAGATGACTCAATGACCTTTGATTTATTAGCAAGCGGTGAAACAACAGGTATATTTCAGCTGGAATCGGAAGGAATGCGGAAAGTATTAACAAAATTAAGGCCTTCTCGATTTGAGGATATTGTTGCCGTAAATGCATTGTATCGCCCAGGTCCAATGGAAAATATCCCACTTTATATTGATCGGAAACATGGGAAACAGGCAATCGAATATCCACACCCTGACTTGGAGCCTATCCTTGAAAATACTTATGGGGTCATTGTTTACCAAGAACAGATTATACAGATTGCATCGAAAATGGCTGGTTTCTCACTTGGTGAAGCCGATCTTTTACGAAAAGCAGTTGGGAAAAAGCAAAAAGAAGTACTAGATAAAGAGCGCAATCACTTTGTGAAAGGGACACTGGAAAAGGGATATACAAAGGAACTTGCCAATCAAATATATGATTTAATCGTCAGATTCTCTAATTATGGCTTTAATCGTAGTCATGCAGTTGCTTATAGTATGATCGCCTATCAATTAGCCTATTTAAAAGCGAATTACCCTGTTCATTTTATGGCAGGATTGCTAACCAATGCCATCGGAAATGACACAAAAATTGCCCAATATATTATTGAAACAAGGCAAAGGAAAATCGAGGTTCTTCCTCCATCGATTAATTATAGTGCTTACTCGTTTCAAGTTGAAAAAGGTGCTATTCGCTATAGCCTTGCAGCGATTAAAAGTGTTGGAGCAGCTGCCTTGAAGGAAATTTTCCGAGCAAGGAAACGGAAAAAATTTGAAGACTTATTTGATTTTTGTATCAGAGTTTCGACTAAAGCAATAAACAGAAAAACGCTTGAAAATCTCGTTCACTCAGGAAGTTTCGATGAATTTGGAGAAGATCGTGCCGTTTTGCTTGCAAGCTTGGATGTAGCCATTGAACATGCGCAAATTTTCAAACCAGATGACTCCAAGCAATTTGATTTATTCGAAGATGAAATGATTCCAAAACCAAAATATGTGACTGTCGACCCGAATAATCTTGAACAAAAGTTAGCCTTTGAAAAAGAGGCACTCGGCTTTTATCTTTCAGATCATCCAATAACCATTTATGAAAAAGATCTAATGCTGTCCGGTGCATACATGTTATATCAACTTAGAAGTAATCATAAACGGGTTTCTACGGGAGTGTATATATCTGAACTAAAATCTATTCGTACCAAAAAGGGGGATGCAATGGCCTTTTTAACGGTAAGTGATGCAAGTGGGGAAATAGAGGCAGTTGTATTTCCAACTGTGTATAAAAGGGTTCAACCGTTGTTAAGGCAAGGGAATTTTGTCCTTCTGGAAGGAAAATTAGAAGAGCGTGATGGAAAGTTGCAGTTTATCATCCAACAAGTGGTCGAAATAGAGGAATGGTTAAAGAGCAAATCAAAAAAAGCAGCGGTATTATTTTTAAAAATCCCTGCAAATCTCATGGATGAGAAATTATTGCAAAAAATAAATCAGTTGTTAAAAGAAAATAGCGGGGGTACCGGGGTAGTTTTACATTATGAAGAAACCCGAAAAACAATTAAATTAAGTGTGGAAAATAATGTAAATCCAACTCTAGCATTACAGCAGCAATTAAGAGATATGTTGGGCTCGAAAAATGTGGTTCTGAAGGATTAATTCTTTACAACTATTGAAGATATGTTATAGTGATTAAGAGACTAGTGTGGTCTGACCACTGTATTGAGCTGTTTTTATATTTGATTTTCCTATTTTTTTTGAAAACTTTGGGGGTGACAGGTCTTGACATTACGTGAAGAAGCACTACATATGCATCGAATTAATAAAGGGAAATTAGAGTCAAAATCAAAAGTTCCAGTTCGAAATGCACATGATTTAAGTTTAGCATATTCACCTGGAGTAGCAGAGCCATGTAAAGACATTTATGAAAAACCAGAAACGGTTTACGATTATACGATGAAAGGGAATATGGTTGCGGTTGTTTCCGATGGTACGGCAGTCTTAGGACTTGGAAACATTGGACCTGAAGCAGCCCTTCCAGTTATGGAAGGAAAAGCGGTTCTCTTTAAAAGCTTTGCAGGTGTAGATGCTTTTCCTATTTGTTTAAATACAACCGATGTAGATAAAATTGTTGAAACGGTTAAATTACTTGAGCCAACCTTTGGAGGCGTAAATCTAGAAGATATTGCGGCCCCAAATTGTTTTGTTATTGAGGAAAGATTGAAAAAAGAAGCAAATATACCAATCTTTCATGATGACCAACATGGTACGGCTATTGTTACCGTGGCTGGTCTTGTCAATGCCCTTAAAATTATTGGTAAGAAAATGACTGAAATTAAAGTAGTTGCCAGCGGAGCAGGTGCTGCGGGAATTGCTATTATTAAGTTGTTATATCATTACGGGGTTAGAGACATTATTATGTGTGATACAAAAGGGGCTATTTACGAAGGACGTCCACAAGGGATGAATGCTGTCAAAGCAGAAGTAGCGAAATTTACGAACCGTGACAATCTTTCGGGTAGTCTAGCTGATGTCATCAAAGGTGCCGATGTATTTATTGGGGTATCCGTGGCAGGAGCCCTTACTAAAGAAATGGTTGCATCAATGAACCCAGATTCGATTATTTTTGCAATGGCCAATCCAGATCCAGAAATTATGCCTGAAGAGGCGAAAGCTGCAGGGGCAAAAGTCGTTGGAACAGGCCGGTCTGATTTTCCCAACCAAGTAAACAATGTCCTTGCATTTCCAGGGATTTTCCGTGGTGCACTAGATGTTCGTGCTACACATATAAACGAAAAAATGAAAGTGGCTGCAGTAGAAGCCATCGCAAGCTTGATTAGTGAGGATGAGCTACATGCCGACTATGTCATTCCAGCACCTTTTGATCCAAGGGTAGCTCCAAATGTAGCTGCGGCTGTGGCAAAGGCGGCAATGGAAACTGGGGTAGCCCGGATTAAGGTTGACCCAGCAGATGTGAAAGAAAAAACTCAAAGGCTCGCTATAATTGGTAAAAGTGAGTGATTAAGTAAGTGGCGAATTCTAAAGTATATTTAGAGATTGTTAAGCAATTAAGGGAAATGATTACCGTTGATGGACTTGAAACGGGTGATAAGATTCCTTCAGAACGAGAATTGTCTGAGCGCCTGAATTTCGGGCGCTCTTCCGTTCGCGAAGCGTTAAGAGCATTGGAATTGCTTGGCTTAATTGAAACAAGGAGGGGCGAAGGGACCTTTATTAGAGACTTTCGTGGTCATCAGCTTGTTCAGCTTCTCAGTACCTTTATTTTGCAGGATAATAAAGCAAAACGGGATGTATTCGAAACGAAAAACTATATTGAAATGGATTGCCTGCGATTAGCAGTGGAAAGGGCCGATCATCTACAAATAGAAAAATTACAGCAATGGGTAAAGGAAGAACACTCTTTTGCTGATGATGAATTTTTTCAGCGGATTATCGCGATATCGGACAATCACCTATTCTTAAGATTGTGGTTAATATTAAAGGAATATTATTATTCACTGAATGAAAACCATTCAGAGTATAAGCGAGAAGACTATCTTGGGTTAGTGGAGGCATTAGCAGAAAAGGATACAGTAAAAACACTTACTGCGTATTGTAAACTTCGAAATTTGTCTGTTTTTAACGACAAATACTAACAGATTTTGAACTTTTTTTATTTTATAGTGGATGCTATACAAGCCCTCAGCGAAGGGTCTTCTTTCAAATACTAGTGGTCTGACCACTTATTGGTGGATGAGGTATGATTTCGAAGCAAGATAGAAAGACTTCTGAATAGATATGGATGAAGAATCTTGCCGGTATCAGGTTGCGTTACACATGGGAGGTTTTAATTTGGCGCTTAAGGATCTTTTTACAAAAAATCAACCGAAAAAGAAAAAGTATGCAACAATTCATACAGAAAATGCGAAAACTGACGTTCCTGAAGGGATTATGACGAAGTGTCCTTCATGTAAAAAAATAATGTATACAAAAGAATTGGTAAAAAATGCTAAGGTGTGTTTGCATTGTGGATTTCATTTTCAAATGAATGCAAGTGAACGGATTGATAGTTTTCTGGACGAAGGAAGTTTTGGAGAAATCAACGAAGCTATGACTTCAAGAAATCCATTGAATTTTCCAGATTACCTTGAAAAACTTGAAAAAGACCGTCAAAAAAGTATGTTAAATGAAGCAGTAGTGACGGGAATGGGAACTGTTAATGGTCATAAGGTAGTCTTGGCGATTATGGATGCTTCATTCCGAATGGGGAGTATGGGGTCGGTCGTCGGTGAAAAAATAACGCGGGCAATTGAACAGGCAGATGAGTTGTCGATCCCTTTTATCATCTTCACTGCGTCCGGCGGTGCGAGAATGCAAGAGGGAGCATTGAGCTTGATGCAAATGGCAAAAACGAGTGTTGCCTTAAAAAGATTTAGTAATAATGGTGGCTTATTTATCTCCATCATGACTCATCCGACAACTGGAGGAGTCTCCGCTAGCTTCGCTTCCTTAGGAGATTTTAATTTTGCTGAACCTGGAGCATTAATTGCCTTCGCTGGCCGTAGGGTCATCGAACAATCTATTCGTGAAGAATTGCCAGAAGATTTTCAGACTGCAGAGTTTCTTTTGAAACATGGTCAGTTGGATGCGATCATTTCCAGAACCGAGTTAGTCGAAAAAATCGCAAATCTGTTAGAAATTCATCAACCTGGAGGTGAACTCGAATGGTAGGGGAATTAGAATTCGAACGCCCAATTGTGGAGTTAAGAAGGAAAATCGCTGAAATAAAAGAGTTCACGGAAACAGCAGATGTCGATCTTAGCTCAGAAATAAAAAAACTAGAGGCTCGCCTTGAAAAGCTAGAGCAGGATATATATGAAAATATTAAGCCTTGGGATCGTGTTCAAATAGCACGTCTTCCCAATCGTCCGACCACGCTTGATTATATTTCGTATCTTTTTGATGGCTTTTTTGAATGCCATGGGGACCGAACATTTGCCGATGATGAGGCGATCGTTGGCGGGGTAGCCAAATTTAATGGACTACCAGTGACAGTAATTGGCCACCAACGGGGAAAGGATACGAAAGAGAATATTCGCAGAAACTTTGGGATGCCACATCCTGAAGGGTACCGAAAAGCACTCCGATTGATGAAGCAGGCAGATAAGTTTAATCGACCAATCATTTGCTTTATTGATACAAAAGGTGCTTACCCAGGGAAAGCTGCGGAAGAGCGCGGACAAAGTGAAGCAATTGCTCGCAACCTGTTTGAGATGGCAGGTCTTAGAGTACCAGTTATTTGTATTGTCATTGGAGAGGGAGGAAGTGGCGGTGCCCTTGCACTTGGTGTTGGGAACCACATTTTTATGCTGGAAAATTCGACGTACTCCGTTATATCTCCTGAAGGTGCGGCAGCTATTTTATGGAAGGATGCTTCTCTTGCCAAAAATGCGGCTGAAACAATGAAAATTACTGCACCGGACTTGAAAGAATTAGGGGTCATCGATGATATTATTCCTGAAATCAAAGGTGGTGCCCATAGGGACATTAAAAGACAAGCTGAAGAAATCGAAAAGGTGCTTAAAGAGTCACTTCAGCAGTTACTAAACCTCACTGAAGATGAGTTAATCGCGGATCGCTATAATCGATTCAGGGATATTGGGGAGTACACTATACTAAAAGATTACATTGGAGTAAATTAAAGAAATCGTGCTCAAATTGAGCACGATTTTTTTAGGACTCGTTCACAAATTTATCACGAAAAATCCCTAAAATAGTTGAAGATAACGATTTCAAGTCTGAATAAAGCGTTTTCATTTAACGAATTATTCCGTCTATTATATTTACTAATATGAATCGGTTGTTAAAGGGGTTTCTTCATGTTATTTTATAAATATTCGTAGGTTTTCTGTTCATAATAAAAGAGGTAAGAAGAAATCAGTTCTTTAACTAGTACTTAGTATAAGTGTACATACGTTTTCTTAATCCATGATTGAGGTGAAAGGCATGAAAAAAATAGGAGTACTTACAAGTGGAGGAGATTCTCCAGGAATGAATCCAGCCATTCGTGCTGTTGTCAGAAAAGCAATATATCATAATTTAGAAGTTTTCGGTGTTTATGGAGGCTACACAGGATTAATTTCTGGTAATATTAAAAAGCTTGAGCTTGGTTCTGTTGGTGATATTATCCATCGTGGCGGAACCATGCTTCAATCTGCCCGTTGTCCAGAATTTAAAACGGTTGAAGGCCAACAAAAAGGGATCGAGCAATTAAAAGCACATGGGATAGAGGGACTTGTTGTCATTGGTGGAGATGGTTCATACATGGGAGCTAGGGCTCTAACGCAGCACGGGTATCCTTGCGTGGGGGTGCCAGGAACTATTGACAATGATATTCCCGGTACTGAACTTACCATCGGTTTTGATACAGCATTAAATACAGTTATTGATGCATTGGATAAAATCCGTGACACTGCAACATCACACGAAAGAACCTTTGTGATTGAAGTGATGGGACGAGATGCCGGAGATATCGCTCTTTGGGCTGGTCTTGCTGGTGGAGCAGAAACGATTTTGATCCCTGAAGAAAACTATGACATGAATGATATTGCTGCTAGACTTCTTAAAGGAAAAGAACGTGGCAAAAAGCATAGTATTATTGTCGTGGCAGAAGGTGTTTGCAGTGGAGTTGAGTTTGCTAAGCAACTGCAAGAAAGTACTAATTTTGATACACGGGTATCTGTCTTAGGACATATCCAACGTGGTGGCTCTCCAACGGCAGCAGACCGAGTTCTGGCAAGCAGACTGGGAGCAAGAGCGGTAGAACTTTTGATTGAGGGCAAAGGTGGCCGTGCAGTCGGTATTGAAAAAAATCAGCTTGTTGATTACGATATTATCGAAGCACTACAGAAAAAACATACATTGGACCTTGATTTATTCAAGCTTTCCAAGGAATTATCAATTTAAGAAATAGCGATCGTTTTTTCAAAAATGGGAGGAAAAAAAGCATGCAACGAAAAACAAAAATCGTTTGTACGATTGGTCCAGCAAGTGAAAGCGTTGAAAAGTTAACCCAATTGATTAATGCGGGGATGAATGTTGCCCGGTTAAATTTTTCGCATGGTGATTTTGAAGAACATGGTGCCCGGATTCAAAATATCCGTACAGCAGCAGAGAATACGGGTCAAACAGTTGCTATCTTATTAGATACAAAAGGTCCTGAAATCCGTACTAACAATATGCAAAATGGTGCCATTGAACTAGTTGCTGGCGAAAATATTATTGTATCAATGACAGAGGTCGAAGGTACGACAGAGAAATTTTCTGTTACATATCCTGGCTTGATTGAGGATGTACACGTTGGATCTAAAATTCTTTTAGATGATGGGTTAATTGGACTTGAAGTGGTAGAAGTTAATAAAGCAGCAAATGAAATTTATACGAAAATCTTGAACAGCGGAACTTTGAAAAATAAAAAGGGCGTTAACGTTCCTGGAGTTTCGGTTAATTTGCCAGGAATTACTGAAAAAGATACTAAAGATATTCTTTTTGGAATTGAACAGGGGATTGATTTTATCGCAGCCTCTTTTGTTCGTCGTGCAAAAGACGTATTAGAAATCCGTCAACTTTTAGAAGAAAACAATGCTACACATATTCATATTATTCCTAAAATCGAAAACCAAGAAGGCGTAGATAATATTGATGAAATCCTTGAGATCTCTGATGGCCTGATGGTTGCTCGTGGAGACCTTGGTGTGGAAATTCCTGCGGAAGAGGTACCATTGGTTCAAAAAATGTTAATTAAGAAATGTAATGCCCTTGGAAAGCCTGTAATTACAGCAACACAAATGCTGGATTCAATGCAACGAAATCCACGTCCAACTCGAGCAGAAGCAAGTGATGTGGCTAACGCCATTTTTGATGGTACAGACGCTATCATGTTATCAGGGGAAACGGCTGCAGGTGTTTATCCAGTAGAGGCAGTTCAAACCATGAATAATATTGCTTCAAGAGCTGAAACTGCATTGGATCATAAAGATATTTTATCAAGCCTAAGTAAAAATACTGAACACAATATTACAGATGCAATTGGTCAATCAGTTGCTCACACAGCTTTAAACCTAGATGTGAAATCGATTATTACCCCTACTGAAAGTGGTCATACAGCAAGAATGATAGCTAAATATCGTCCAAAGGCAGCTATTGTCGCTGTGACAGCAAACGAACATGTATGTCGTCGCTTGCAATTAGTTTGGGGAGTCTATCCTCAACTTGGAAGGATGGCTACTACTACTGACGAAATGCTTGATATTGCAGTAGAGGAAAGCTTAAATAGCGGAATTGTAAAACATGGCGATTTAGTTGTAATTACTGCAGGGGTTCCAGTTGGTGAGGCAGGAACAACGAATTTGATGAAAATTCATGTTGTCGGCGATATTCTAACAAGAGCACAAGGGATTGGCCGCAGGTCAGCTTTTGGGAAAGTGGTTATTGCACATAATGCAAAGGAAGCTTTAGAAAAAGTAAAACCTGGTTCTATCCTTGTCACATTAGGGTCCGATCGTGATATGGTTCCTGCAATTGAAAAATGTGCGGCGCTCATCACGCAAGAGGGTGGATTAACAAGCCATGCGGCAGTTGTAGGTCTGAACTTAAGCATCCCTGTTATTGTTGGAGTTGACCGTGCTCTAGAATTGTTTAAAGATGGTCAGGAAATCACGGTTGATGCATCAAGAGGTATTATCTATAACGGACACGCAAGCGTCCTTTAATCAAAAGACAGGTAACATTAAAAAACGTCAGCCTCCATTTGGAAGCTGGCGTTTTCGATTATCATCACATTTTTGCGTAAACATTTCCTACCGCTGTTCAAGTAAACTACATGTTTCTTAGGCTTCTTTGCCTTTAATAAATGCCCAGACATCATGGAAAACATTTGCTCGATAAAGGGTACTAATAATCACGAGGGTTACCGGACCAACAATTAATCCTAAAAATCCAATTAATTTAAACCCTACAAATAGGGAAATGAGTGTGGCTAATGGATCTAGACCAATGCTCGATGAAAGGATTTTTGGCTCCATAATTTGCCGCTGCACGAGAACAATAATATAGAGGACCCCCAAGCCAATTGCCAGCCCAGTATTTCCGCTAATGGCTGCATAAATAATCCATGGGACGAACACTGCACCGGTGCCCAGATAGGGTATTACATCTACAATTCCAGTTGCTAAAGCAATCGTTATTGCATAATCTACTCTAAGTATCAATAACCCGATTAAAATAATTACGGTCGTAATAGAAATAAGGGTTAGTTGTGCCTTAATAAACCCAAATAGCGCCTTTTTTAAATCAACAAAAACAGTCTTGCCACTTGTTCTTGCCCTCTCGGGTAAAAGCTTTCTCCCCAAAGTGGATAAACGATACCAATCCTTACTAATAAAAAACGTAGCAAGTAATGAAAAAATAAGGACAGTTGCAGCATTTGGAAACCAAGATAAGATATTTGGGATATTTCCAAATAGAGTTTTAATGAATGTTCCTACCGTTGTTCCGATTCTTGTTCCAACATTTTGAATGTTACCGATGATCGTATCTTGTTGGCCGACATCTAGTTTATTAAAGACACTCGTTAATTGATTGTATAGTGGAATGATTTGTGCAGTAAAATAATCCTCAATATAACGAATGAGCGTATCCAGATGCTCCGGAACTACTTTGGCCAAATAAGCGGTACCAGAGACAATTTCCGCGACCAAAAGAGTAATTAATCCGGCAAACACCGCAAAAATAATAATTAATCCGATGAAAACAGCGAGCACACGCGGCATTTTTGCCTTTATTTCAAGAAAGTTGACAAGTGGATTAATCATAAAGGCGATAATTAGACCAATCAAAAACGGATAGGTCACCTTTGACAAAAAATATAACGAGAAAAGTCCCAAAACAACTGCCCCGATAACGAGTACAAATCGTATTGTTCGATATATGTACTTAGGATTCAAAAACAGCCCTCCTTTATGTGCAAATAAGTAATCTTAGTTTACCATTTTATGATGGATTACGCATAATTTTCCATGGGGCACTTTCTCAAATTTATTACGGACACCTAAAAAAAGTTTCATTAAGCTATAAAATCAGCGCTAATTATGTTCGGAGGTTTGTTTCTAAAATATTATGGTACGATAATGTGAAAAGGGATGGTGAAGTTGGATGTTTAGTGAGTCGGTATTATTTTTATTACTTTTATTGGTAATCGGCTTAATCGCAAAAAACAGTTCTTTAATGATTGCTATTGCGGTATTACTTTTATTAAAAGCAGGTGGAATGGATGCTAAATCTTTTTCTTTTTTACAATCGAAGGGGATAAATTGGGGAGTCACAGTGATTACGATTGCTGTCTTAGCCCCGATTGCCAGTGGCGATATAGGATTTAAAGATTTAAGCGGTGCATTTAAAACTCCAATTGCATGGACTGCGCTAATTTCAGGTATCCTTGTGGCCTTGTTGGCAAAGGGTGGAGTGAAGCTTTTAGCCGATGACCCGCAAATTACAACGGCATTGGTTCTTGGTACGATTTTATCTGTTGCCATATTTAAAGGCGTGGCAGTTGGACCGTTAATTGGTGCCGGAATCGCCTATGCGGCAATGAGAATATTTGGTTCTTTTAGTTAGATTTTTTGTAAAATAATATTTTTTTGTATTTTTCAGCGTCTTTTCGTTCACAAAAATCTGATAATTGTTTATAATAGGCTTGTAAGCGTATCCTTTTTTACATAAATCATATATATATGCTGAATTACTTGAAAAATAATTTTTTGAAGTGAATGAAAGGGCATACACACTATTACAAATATCCCGAGCAATCGCTCAGTCAATTTATGGAGATGAGCGTAAGTACAAATATACCTTTGTTTTCGCCAACGGGACATAATAGTCTGTGAGTTTTCATTATTTGCAAAAGGAGTAATGGGGAAATTTAGAATGTAAAGGAGAGATTTACTATGACAGTAACACGCGGTCTTGAAGGGGTAGTGGCAACAACATCATCGATTAGCTCAATTATTGATGACACGCTAACATATGTTGGCTATGACATTGATGATCTAGCTGTGAATGCTAGCTTTGAAGAGGTAATCTATTTATTATGGCACCGTAAATTACCTAATATCCAACAGTTAACGGAGTTAAAAAAACAATTAGCGGAAAATGCTGCTCTTCCACAAGAAGTGATCGAACACTTTAAAATGTATCCGATTCAAAAGGTACATCCGATGGCAGCGCTTCGTTCAGCCGTTTCTCTATTAGGATTATATGATGAAGAAGCAGATCAAATGGACGAGGCAGCTAATTATCGAAAAGCAGTTCGTCTTCAAGCAAAAATGCCTGCAATTGTCACAACATTTGCACGTGTTAGAAAAGGGCTTGAGCCAATTGCCCCAAGACAGGATTTGAGCTTTGCTGCCAATTTCCTCTATATGTTAACGGGGAAGGAACCTGAGAAAATTGCCGTAGAAGCTATGAATAAAGCACTTGTTTTACATGCAGACCATGAATTAAATGCTTCAACTTTTACTGCACGTGTTTGCGTGGCAACTCTATCGGATGTTTACTCTGGTATAACTTCAGCAATTGGAGCACTAAAAGGGCCACTGCATGGTGGTGCAAATGAAGCCGTAATGAAAATGCTAACTGAAATAGGCACACTTGAGAATGTTGAGCCATATGTTCGCGAAAAGCTTGCCAATAAAGAAAAAATTATGGGCTTTGGCCACAGGGTATATCGTAAAGGCGATCCACGAGCGAAGCACTTAAAGGAAATGTCAAAGAAATTAACAGAACTTACTGGAGCACCACATTGGTACGATATGTCAGTTAAGATGGAAAGCATCGTGACAGGTGAGAAACAATTACCGCCAAACGTGGATTTTTATTCAGCATCTGTTTATCATAGTCTTGGGATTGACCATGATTTAATGACACCAATCTTTGCCGTTAGCCGTGTGTCTGGTTGGCTAGCACATATCTTAGAACAATATGAAAACAATCGTTTAATCCGTCCACGTGCAGAATATACGGGCCCAGGAATGCAAAAATATATTCCAGTTGAACAAAGAGGTTAATATTTTACTTTTATTCAAAAAATTGATTCAATAGTATTGGATGAAAGGTTAGAGGTAACACTCTCTAACCTTTCATCCGGTCATTGAAATAGTAACGAACAATGGTTGAAGAATTTTTTACATAACTGAAGGGGGAACAACAATGTCAGGCGAAAAAATTACAGTTACAAACGGAGTATTAAATGTACCAAACAATCCAATTATCCCATTTATTGAAGGAGACGGAATTGGACCGGATATTTGGGCAGCTTCTGAAAGAGTCCTAAATGCTGCTGTTGAAAAAGCCTACAAAGGGGAACGCAAACTAATATGGAAAGAAGTATTAGCTGGCGAAAAGGCATTTAACGCAACTGGCGAATGGCTTCCAAAAGAAACACTTGATGTCATCAATGAATACTTGATTGCGATCAAAGGCCCACTTACAACTCCAGTTGGCGGCGGTATCCGTTCATTGAACGTTGCTCTACGCCAAGAATTAGATTTGTTCGTCTGCTTACGTCCAGTAAGATGGTTTGAAGGCGTTCCATCGCCGGTTAAGCGTCCACAAGATACGGACATGGTTATCTTCCGCGAAAATACTGAAGATATTTATGCAGGTATTGAATACGAAAAAGGTTCTGAGGCAGTTAAAAAAGTAATCGACTTCCTACAAAACGAAATGGGTGTTAATAAAATCAGATTCCCTGAAACTTCAGGTATCGGTATTAAACCTGTTTCTGAAGAAGGAACTACTCGTCTAGTACGTGCTGCCATTAATTATGCGATTAAAGAAGGCCGTAAGTCCGTTACACTCGTGCACAAAGGAAATATCATGAAATTTACTGAAGGCGCGTTTAAAAACTGGGGTTATGAACTAGCTGAAAAAGAATTCGGCGATAAAGTGTTTACCTGGGCTCAATATGATCGTATTAAGGCAGAACAAGGTACAGATGCAGCAAACAAAGCCCAAGCTGATGCAGAAGCTGCTGGGAAAATCATTGTAAAAGATGCAATTGCTGATATTTTCTTACAACAAATTCTTACACGTCCACGCGAATTTGATGTTGTTGCGACAATGAACTTAAACGGTGACTTCATTTCAGATGCACTTGCAGCACAAGTTGGTGGGATCGGAATTGCTCCAGGAGCAAACATCAATTATGAAACAGGACATGCTATTTTTGAAGCGACACATGGTACAGCTCCTAAATATGCTGGACTTGACAAGGTAAATCCATCGTCTGTTATTTTATCTGGAGTATTACTTCTTGAGCACCTTGGCTGGAATGAAGCAGCAACAATGGTGATTAAATCAGTTGAAAAGACCATCGCATCAAAAGTTGTAACTTACGATTTTGCTCGTTTGATGGACGGAGCAACTGAAGTGAAGACTTCTGAATTTGGTGACGAACTTATTAAGAACATGGAATAAAAGTTGATGCAGATGCGGGCTGTTACTTCAAAAGCCCCTCCTGCATTTTAAGGTTTAAGTCAAACAAAAAAGTTCAAAGGGGAGAGTCATAATGTCTTTAAAGCGTAAAAAGGTAACTGTAATCGGCGGAGGATTTACTGGAGCGACTACTGCATTTTTACTTGCGCAAAAGGAACTTGGAGATGTAGTTCTTGTTGATATCCCACAAATGGAAAACCCAACAAAAGGTAAAGCATTAGACATGCTTGAAGCCAGTCCGGTCCAAGGCTTTGATTCTACTATAACAGGTACTTCAAACTATGAAGAAACTCGTGATTCAGATATCGTCGTCATCACGGCTGGTATTGCGCGTAAGCCTGGTATGAGTCGTGATGATTTAGTTCAGACAAACCAAAAGGTTATGAAAAGTGTAACTCAAGAGATCGTGAAGTATTCTCCTAACTGTACGATTATTGTTTTAACTAACCCAGTAGATGCAATGACCTACACGGTTTTTAAGGAATCAGGATTCCCGAAAAACCGTGTAATCGGCCAATCAGGGGTTCTTGATTCCGCACGTTTCCGCACATTTGTTGCTCAAGAATTAAACCTTTCTGTTAAAGACATTACAGGCTTTGTGTTGGGTGGACATGGTGATGACATGGTTCCCCTTGTACGATACTCCTATGCTGGTGGAATTCCATTAGAAACATTAATTCCTAAAGACCGTTTAGAAGCAATTGTTGAACGCACAAGAAAAGGCGGCGGTGAAATCGTTAACCTTTTAGGTAATGGTAGTGCTTATTATGCTCCTGCTGCTTCTTTAGTCGAAATGTGTGAAGCAATCCTGAAAGACCAACGACGTGTTCTTCCTTCTATTGCCTATCTTGAAGGAGAATTTGGGTACGAAGGCATTTACCTTGGCGTACCAACTATCCTTGGTGCAAATGGTATTGAAAAAGTAATCGAGCTTAAACTAACTGCTGACGAAAAAGCTGCTTTAGATAAATCAGTTGAATCCGTTCGCAATGTTATGCAAGTATTAGCATAAAATAATTTTGAAATTCGGGGTCAGAAGCTGTCCCCGAATTTCTCTATCTAAATAAATGCAAACGCTTACAGATGAGGTGGAATTGGATGCTATTAGGTAAAAAAAGAAAGTTAGGGCGACGAATTGAAGAAATAACAGTGGGTGAAAAATTATCATTGACAGAAAAGATTGAAGATAAGGATCTTCTTTTATATTTAGGATTAACGGATGATGCAAACCCTCTCTATATTCAGCATGACTATGCATCACAAACGCCATTTGAAAAGCCTATTGTGCCAAGTATTATGTTAACGGGCATGATTACCTCTGCGATCTCTAAATATTTACCAGGACCAGGAAGTCATGTCATTAGTCATGATCTGGAGTTTTTAAAGCCAGTCTATCACTATGCAAATATCGAGTTTCTACTAGAAGTGATCGAGGTATTGAATGCGGAACATGTGATAGTCATTAAGGTTGTAGGGAAGAATGAAAAAAATGAGTCTGTCATTCATGGAAAGATCAAGGTTTGCCCTCCCCATCGCTTAGAAGATATTCACGGAAAGGCATTGGATAACTTTTGATGATGTCATCGCTTGTTAAGAGTGTGTCGAACTGACCGGAATGACAAGAGCCAATTTAGTTGGGTTAATGATATTGTATTTCAAAGGCCCAACTAATTTCGGGTAATCGGATTATCGTGTGGAAAAGTCGCAATATATATAAGTGGTAATTTATATCGTAAATCGGATTATTGTGTGGAACAATACAATACAAAGTCTCTAGTAGCCTTGAGCAAAGTTCGATAAAAAAACGTTGTTAAGGATTATAAGGTAGCAATCAAAAAGAATCCATTTTGAAAAAATATCAAAATGGATTCTTTTTATGGTTTTGGAAAAATTCATCATACCCCCGTGTCCAAAATTTCTTGGGTCCTAATTACGATATTATGCCATGAATTCAAACCAATAAAATGTCTAACAAAGATTTGGTCACCATGTTGACCTGTTTTAATATTCGTTGTATATTGTAATAGTCAGCATGTTGACTATTTGAGAAGGGAGTTAAATATGGATATCAAATTGTTAATGAAAGAACTGCATTTTATGCAGCAAAGTTACGCAACATTGTTTTCGGTTGTCAATAAAGTTCAAACTCGGGGGGATGAAAACCTAGATATATTAACGTCCCGACAACATATGGCTCTTATTGCTATTGCCCATTTGCCAACCGAAAGTACCACACTAATGAATATCGCCAAAAAGTTAGATACAACAAAGCAAACTGCTAACAAATTGATTACAAGCCTTGTAAAAAAAGGGTACGTTCGAACAATGCCAAGTAAAACAGATAAACGTTCGATCAATGTCGAGATTACAAATGAAGGAAAAAAAGCGTTAGTTACTAGTTTTGAAAAGACAACCCTCTTTTTGGAAAATATGTTTCATGAATTTACAACTGACGAAATTGAAACGTTTTGGAGGCTTTTACAAAAGCTCTATCGCTTTGACGGCGAAGATCTAGATGGTTTTGAAGAGGATGCAAATCTTGAATTTAATGAGCAGATTCAGTCAGATTTAGATAGTTATCAGGAAAAAGTCTTGGCCAAGTTTTCAAAACGCCGATATGGGGGGGCTAATGGTGAATGAATCCTATTTTGGTCATATGCTTCGTCAAAAATCAAAAGACACCGAGAATAAGATAAAAGAAAAAGCCTATTATGTAAAGAAAACAGTCCAAACATCTATTTTTCAGGCCAACCATAGACTTCACCACCATAAGAAACGAAACGGGGCTGACAATTGTATATCCATTGCCATTGCCCTATTTATCATTGTTGTTTCCTTGTTTTCTGCAACAAGTTGGCTGTTTTGGTTAGGCATAGTCAGCATTCTTAGTAATGCCGTATTGCTCATTTTTTCTTTATCAAAAAATAATGGAAGAAAGGAATAAATACGATGGATACAATTGTCTCAGTAAATAATCTCGAAAAAAGTTATCAATCAAAAAAGGCCGTGGCAGGCATTAGTTTTTCCATTCAAAAAGGAGAAATTCTCGGTCTTTTAGGGCCAAACGGTGCAGGAAAAAGCACCACCATTAATATTCTAGCTACTGTGTTATCCCCTGATAATGGGGAGGTGCAAATATTAGGATATGACTTGATTCGTGAAGCTAAATCTATCAAAAAGAGGATTGGTATTGTTCCGCAAGATATTGCCATATTTGAAGAAATAACGGCAGAACAAAATGTCCGCTTTTTTGTTGGTCTGTATGGATTTAAAGGGAGTAAACTGAATGAATTGGTTCAGGAAGCTCTGGATCTAGTAGGCCTATACGATAAAAAGGATGATAAACCAAAGACCTTTTCAGGCGGTATGAAACGTAGATTGAATATTGCATGTGCGATTGCCCATAGACCGAAGTTAATCATTATGGATGAACCTACAGTTGGAATTGACCCTCAATCCAGAAATCATATTTTGGAATCTATAAAAGTCCTGCGTCAAAGGGGGGCTACGATTATTTACTCCACTCACTATATGGAGGAAGTTGAAACCATCTCTGACCGAATTATGATTATGAACGAAGGCAGGATCATTGCGGTAGGCAAAAAGGAAGAATTAATTCAAAATATTAGAAATGAAATCACATATACGTTTGAGATTGATAGCTCCAATCAACTTGATGAACGACAAATTTCTCAGATTGTCGGTGTTACGAATGTTCAATTATATGGAAAAGATTTAACGATCACAAGTAAAAAATCCAAGGATACCTTAAATGGCATTGTTTCTACATTACTCGATAATGGTTGTTCATTTGAAAAGATGACAAGCAAAGAAGCATCTCTGGAAACCGTCTTTTTAGACTTGACGGGTAGAAGACTTAGGGATTAGGGGGGATAATATGCGTTTTTTAAGGATTGCTAAATTTGACTTTGAGAATATTCTTAGAAACCCAACTTTACTTTTTTCAAATACCGTAATGCCTTTGATTTTAATAGGGTTAATGGGCTTTGTAACACAATCATTTTTTGGCTCCGGCAATATGAGTTCTTATGATTACTATGGTGTATCCATGATCACACTCTCCGCCTTGCTGATTATTATGACGGCTACCAATGCTTTTATGGAAGAGCGAGTGAAACGAGCGAATATACGGATGATTTACGCCCCGATTCCAAAAGCCGAAATCTATTTATCTAAAATACTGTCAACATATATATTAGGTACACTATCATTTAGTATCATCTTAATGATTGGGCAATACCTTTTTCACATCAACTATGGTGGCGGAAATCTCCCGTACATTTTGCTGTTGGTAAATATGCTTGTTTTATTCGGTAGCTGTTTTGGTACAATGATGTGTTGTGTGATGGGAGATGAAGAAAAGGCAAGTTCCATTTCGCAACTTCCTGTTCTTTTTTTTAGTGCTTTTGGGGGTATATTTTTTAGCGTATATGGGCTTGGTAAAACTGTGGCAGCCATATCAAACCTATCCCCTGTTAAGTGGATTTTAGAATGTGCGTTTCGTATTATTTATGACAATGATTTTGCATTATTATTGCCAGTAACCTTTTCCCTTTTCGGTGCTTCCATTGCTTGCGTTATTGTATGTCAATTAACATTTAAACCGGAGGATTTCACATGCTAAATCTAATAAGAAACAGGTTTTTGCGAATTCCTGACAAGATGCACATCATGATTATTGCAGTTGTTGTGATGCCCTTATTCATCGGTGCTGCAATATTTTTTTCAGGACATTTTACGAATGTCTATAAAGTTGCGTTCATTTCAGACCATGCCATCTCATTTCCAAAAAGTAAGTCCATCCAGATCGACAAAATAAATGAACGGCCAGCTACATCTTCACTAGCAATGGGGAAATATAACGCTTTTGTTGAGGTCAATAAAGATGGCGAATTTAAAGTCACCACATTAAAAGGTGAATCAGATAAAAAAGCGATCCAAACATTTTTTGAGGGTGGAAAACTTCCAGAGAACAATAAAACGGAACAGCGTGGTATTGGTACAAACATTCTCGGCTTTGTCCTCATGCTCGCTTTAATGCAAGGGGTTGCTTTAACTACATTCTATCCCGAAGATCGGAACAACTCAACATTTAAACGGATACTTACTTCGCCAGTCAATAGCAGGCAATATTTAGCTGCACAGGGCATATTCACATTTATTTGTCTATACGTTCCAACTTTTATAGCCATTGCTATCACCAAAATATGTTTTGGGGTTGAAATAGGTTTCGGCTTGGGTAATTTAGCAGTATTACTGGTTATACTAGCTTCCCTTGCAACGGCTTTTTCATTATTTATGGCATCTATTATGGATAGAAATATTAGTTTGGGTACAAGTGGAATCAGCATTATTACCTGTATTCTAGCCGGGTGCTTTTTCAATTTTACAGGCAATATCAAGGTGTTAGATGTGCTTTGCAATATCCTCCCACAAAAAGCATTTATGATCTTGATTCAAGCTGTTGAAAACGGTAGAGCTTTTCAAGAATTCGCAGGGCAACTTACCTATACCGTTACATGGGTCTTTGCTCTATGGTTAGTAGGTAGTGTTGTAACAAATAGGAGGATTAAAAAAGGTGTCTATTAATATTAAATTTTTCCCTTTGGAATCAAAAGCCGTATTAACAGCTCTTGTATTTTCTTATTGAGGGGAATTAATTCAATATTAAATTAATCATCTAGGAAAAGGATAGAATAAAGGTGTTAAACAATATGCTCAATTTACCAAATCTCGAGATTTTAGATATGAAAGAAAATGATGATGATTATCGGTTCTTGGTAGAAACTGCGTCATCACCTCCGTTTTACTGTCCAAAATGTGGTACTGTTGCAAACTTATATAAACATGGTAAGAAAAAACAGCTATTTTTTGATCTACCAATGCACGCAAAACGTGTCGGTATTTATGTCGATCGCCAACGATATAAATGTAGGGAATGTAATGAAACATTTTTTGAAAATCTACTGGATATGGATATCAATCGTTCTGTTACTAATAGGCTAATAGATTGAATTCAAGAAGCAAGTCTTGAAAGAAAGTTTATCAGCGTTGCAGATAGGATAGGTGTTGATGAAAGGACTGTACGAAGCATTTTTAATGACTACGTTATTGAACTTGAAGCTCAAATTGATATTAGAACTCCTAATTGGCTTGGTATTGATGAAGTTCATTTGCTTAAAAAAAATCTTTGTGTTATCACAGATGTTGAAAACAGGTTGGTAATTGATATTTTACGAAAACGAAGTAAGGATATGGTTATAAGCTACTTTTCAAGCTCCAGAACATTGATAAAATCGAACTTGTAGTAATGGATTTGTGGAACCCTTATAAAAGTGCTGTAAATACAGTGATACCTCATGCTAAAATCGTAATTGATAAGTTTCATATTATTAAATTAGCCAATAAAGCCTTGGAAAAGATACGAAAGGCTAACCGTAAAAATGTGTCAGCTGAAGAGCGTAGGCAACTTATGAGGGACTTATATGTGCTTCTAACAAGACGAAAAGACTAAACGACTTCGACGATCAAATAAAATTGCAAATTTGGACTGATATGCTCCCGTCACTCGGTAAAGCATACGAGCTTAAAGAGCAATTCTTTGATATCTATGAGGCAGAATCAATCAATGAGGCCTATAAACTTTACCAAAACTGGTTTTCAAATATACCTAAAGATTTAATGACTTATTTTGAAGATCTGATTAAAGCAATGAATAATTGGGGAGAAGAGATATTCAACTATTTCAATTCTCCTATTACAAACGCCTATACAGAATCCTTGAATCGTTTAATTAAGACAATGAACCATGTTGGCCGTGGATACTCTTTTGAAGCCCTTAGAGCAAAAATCCTGTTTACACAAGGCTATCGTAAAGTAAAAAAGAAAAAGAAATTCAAAGAAATCGAAGTCACTTTTGGGAAAATGTTACCTGATCAGTTCCCAAATTGGGCACATACTGGCTATGAATGGGTGTTTGAGGAAATCTATGGTGCTGATTTTTCCACATTGACCAAGGCTATGGAAGAGGGTAACTTTTAACCCTCTTTCCACACTATTTTCCGATTACCCCTAATTTCTTTATTCCATTAAAATAATGCATTCCTCACTTCCTATAAAAAAGATTCTTCTTGAAAATCCTCTTTTATAATTAAATTAGCCCGTAAAACTAGATAATCTCTCATCCTTATATATATAATGAAGGTAACAAAATAGGTGGGGGAAATTATGAAAAATAAAGTACTTGTTGTTGATGATGAACAATCAATTGTTACCTTACTTCAATATAATTTAGAACAGGCGGGATTTGAGGTCATAACCGCTATGGATGGACTACAGGGGAAACAGCTAGCGGAAAAAGAATCCCCGGATATTATTGTCCTTGATCTTATGCTGCCGATATTGGATGGCATGGAAGTATGCAAACAGTTGCGACAAAAAAATATTATGATTCCTATATTAATGTTAACAGCAAAAGATGATCAGCTTGATAAAATTATAGGATTAGAATTGGGCGCGGACGATTACATGGTCAAGCCATTCAGTCCACGAGAAGTTATTGCTCGAGTAAAGGCCATTTTAAGAAGGACCCAGTTTCAAATTGGAGCAGCATTGGAGAAGGATGAATCCGATGGACAAATTGGAATTGGAAAATTAACTCTTCACCCAGAAAAATATGAAGCTTACTTTAAAGGAGACCTTTTGGAGTTAACTTTAAAGGAGTTTGAATTGCTCCTTTTTCTTGCCCAAAATAAAGGCCGTGTTTTAACCCGTGATCAATTACTCAGTGCAGTTTGGAATTATGACTTTGCTGGCGATACTAGGATTGTAGATGTACATATTTCACATTTAAGAGAGAAAATTGAAGAGGATACGAAAAAACCTATCTATATAAAAACCATGCGTGGTCTAGGATACAAATTGGAGGATCCAAAAGGCGAATGACAAAATTAGGAACGTGGCTTTTCACCGTATTCATTACCTTAATGTGTACTGTATTAGTTGGAATAGGAATATTACTCGGTCAATTATTAAAAAATGACCTGATGGACGCTCTTAATGAACACCTCAAAATAGAAATTTGGTGGATTTTTTCTTTCAGTCTTGGGATTACCGTTATTATTATCATAATCCTTGGACTAAGGATCTCATCAAGATATACAAAACCAATTAAGGAAGCTACTGAAGTTGCCTTAGAACTTGCCCACGGCAACTATCGAGCCCGAACAAAAGTGGATCGTTTTGATGATGCTGGGATACTAGGATCATCTATTAATGTGCTTGCTGAAAACCTTCAAGGGCTCAGCAAAGCACAAGAAATGCAACAGGATCGATTAAGTGTGTTGATTGAGAATATGGGAGCAGGTTTAATTTTAATTGATAGCCGTGGCTATATAAACCTTATAAATAAAGGCTATATTGACATATTTCATATAGATCCAAAAAACTATTTAGATAAACTTTATTATGAAGTACTTGAAAATGAGGAAATTTGTCACTTAGTTGCAGAAGTATTCCGGACTGAGAAAAAGTGCAGTAAACACTTATTAATTCCATTAATAATTGAAAGAAGATATTTTGTGGTCTATGGGGTTCCGATTATTGGAACAAACAATGTTTGGAAAGGGGTATTGCTCGTTTTCCACGATATAACAGAATTAAAGAAACTTGAGCAAATGCGAAAGGACTTTGTCGCTAATGTTTCGCATGAGTTAAAAACACCTGTTACGTCGATCAAAGGCTTTGCTGAAACCCTATTGGACGGAGCGATGAATAATAAAGATTCGTTGGAGGCGTTTCTATCGATTATATTAAAGGAAAGCGATCGGTTACAAACCCTTATCCAAGAACTCTTAGAGCTTTCCAAAATTGAGCAGCAGGGCTTCCAATTGAACATTCAGGAAGTGGATTTATATCCATTGCTGAATGAAGTTATCAAACTGCTTGAGGGAAAGGCTAAGGCAAAGAATCTTCGTCTTGAATTCTATAGTAAACAGAAACAAGTACTAATAAACGCGGATATCGATCGTTTAAAACAAGTGTTTATCAACTTAATTGGGAATGCCATTACCTATACACCAGCGGAGGGTGATATTAAAATAATCCTTCTTGACTATGAAGAAAATGTTCGGATTCATGTCAAGGACACGGGGGTGGGTATAAATAAGGAAGACATTCCACGGATTTTTGAACGGTTTTATCGAGTTGACCGTGCTAGAAGTCGGAACTCTGGTGGGACAGGACTTGGATTAGCCATTGTCAAACATTTAATAGAGGCCCATCATGGCAGCATCAGTGTTAGAAGTAAAATGGGTGAAGGTAGTGAATTTATTATCGAGCTGAAAAAGAAGAATTTTTTGGATGGTGAAGAAAAATGGATAAGAAAAAGCTAGTGTTGATTGACGGGAACAGTATTGCATACAGGGCATTTTTTGCCTTACCATTACTGAACAATGATAAAGGTATACATACAAATGCGGTATATGGTTTTACGATGATGTTAATGAAAATTTTAGAAGATGAAAAACCTACACATATGCTTGTTGCATTTGATGCGGGGAAAACAACCTTTCGTCATAAGACATTTGGGGAATATAAAGGTGGGAGACAAAAAACGCCACCAGAATTATCCGAGCAATTTCCATTCATCCGCGAACTACTAGATGCATACGGAATCCCTAGATATGAACTTGAGAACTATGAAGCCGATGATATTATCGGTACCCTTTCGTTAACAGCTGAAACAGACGGCTACGAAGTTAAAGTCATCTCCGGTGATAAGGATTTAACACAACTTTCTTCTCCTTTCACAACTGTCGGGATTACTCGAAAAGGGATTACCGATATCGAGGAGTATACCCCAAAACATGTGGCTGAAAAATATGGCCTGACACCAGAACAAATTATCGATATGAAGGGGTTAATGGGTGATGCTTCTGATAATATCCCAGGAGTTCCAGGTGTCGGGGAAAAAACGGCAATCAAATTACTAAAGGAGTTTTCAACTTTAGAAAATTTGTTAGATTCAATTGATCAGGTTAGTGGGAATAAACTAAAAGAAAAATTAGCTGAATTTAAAGACCAAGCAATCATGAGCAAAGAGCTTGCTACGATTGAACGGAAAGCCCCTGTTGAAGTCGCGTTAGATACGCTTCATTATGAGGGCTTTACTAGAGAGAAGCTGGTTAGTTTATTTAAAGAATTGGGTTTCCACTCCTTATTGGATAGGTTGGGGGAAGATACAACTGAAATCGAAGTGATGGAGTTAGAGGAGATAAAGTATGTCATACCAGAAGAAATAACAGATGAACTCTTTGCAGAGATCAATTATTTTTATGTTGAAATGCTAGATGATAATTATCACTATGCAGAGATCATTGGGTTTTCGCTTGTTAATAAGAATGGAAATTATTATTTGCCGACAGATCAGGTATTAAAATCTCCTGCTTTTAAAAGATGGGCCGAGGATGAAGGAAAGAAGAAAATTGTTTATGATGCTAAGCGCACTGAGGTGTCATTACGAAGATATGATATTCATTTAAAAGGAGTTAATTTTGATATTCTTATGGCTTCTTATCTTATCAATCCTTCTGAAAATATTGAGGATTTAGCGGCCATTGCCAAACGATACGACATCCATAATATTCAATCGGATGAATCATTTTATGGAAAAGGTGCGAAGCGAAGCGTTCCTGAAGTGGCTAAGCTTGCTCAGCACCTCGTTCGCAAGGGACTTGCCATGTTCGACTTAAAAGAGAAGCTAGAGGATGAATTGGCTCAAAATGAACAATATGAGTTATTTAAAGAGCTTGAAATGCCGTTATCTTTAATATTAGCAGATATGGAATCGTGCGGAATAAAAGTGGAACAGGAACGATTACAGTTGATGGGGAAGGAACTGAATGAGCGACTCGTTCAAATCGAAGAGAAAATATGTCAGCTTGCAGGTGAGAAGTTTAATATTAATTCTCCAAAGCAACTAGGGGTCATTTTGTTTAAAAAGTTGGGTCTGCATTCTTTTAAGAAAACGAAAACAGGTCATTCAACTTCAGCTGATGTTTTAGAAAAATTAGCGGAGGACCATGAAATCATTGAGCATATTCTCCTTTATCGCCAATTAGGAAAGCTGCAATCCACGTATATTGAGGGTCTGCTAAAAGTGATTAATCCGAAAACCGACAAGGTTCATACGAGATATCAACAAACATTAACGGCGACCGGCAGATTAAGCTCGATTGATCCCAACCTACAAAACATTCCCATTCGCCTGGAGGAAGGCCGCAAGATTCGTCAAGCATTTGTTCCATCAGAAGAGGGCTGGGTCATTTTTGCGGCGGACTATTCGCAAATTGAACTCCGTGTTCTGGCTGATATTGCCGGAGATGAAAAACTTATTCAGGCATTTAAAGATGATATGGACATTCATACGAAAACAGCGATGGAGGTATTTCATGTTGACAAAGACGAGGTAACTTCCAATATGAGACGCCAGGCCAAGGCTGTTAACTTCGGGATTGTCTACGGAATAAGTGATTATGGTCTTTCCCAATCGTTGGGTATCACTCGAAAAGAAGCGGGTCAGTTTATTGAACGTTACCTTGATACCTATCCAGGTGTAAAGGAATATATGGATGACATCATTCATTCAGCCCGACAAAAAGGGTTTGTGACAACACTAATGCAAAGAAGACGTTATCTACCTGAAATCACCGCTCGTAATTTTAATATAAGAAGCTTTGCGGAAAGAACAGCGATGAACACGCCAATCCAAGGCAGCGCCGCTGATATTATCAAGAAAGCTATGATTGATATGGACGAGGCCCTAAAGGATAAAGGTCTTAAAACACGCCTATTGCTTCAAGTGCATGATGAATTGATCTTCGAAGCTCCTGAAGATGAGATTGAAATCCTGAAGAAGTTAGTCCCAAACGTGATGGAGAATGCGCTTGAATTAAAGGTACCGTTGAAAGTGGACTATGCCTATGGTCCAACCTGGTTTGATGCTAAATAGTAAGGGGGATCTAGTTTGCCTGAGCTTCCTGAGGTAGAGACGGTTAGAAAAACGTTAAAAAACTTAGTGCTAAATAAGAAAATTCAAGATACAAAGGTCTTCTGGCCAAAAATTATTAAGGCTCCGGTTGATGTTGAACAATTTATCGATGCCCTAAAAGGTGAGACGATTGTAGATGTCGGAAGAAGAGGGAAATTTTTAATTCTTTATACCGATCAGTTTGCCCTTGTGTCTCATTTACGAATGGAAGGCAAGTATGGATTATATCCGATGGAAGAGCCTTTTGATAAACATACACATGTCATTTTTCATTTTACCGATGGTACAGAGTTAAGGTATCGTGATGTTCGAAAGTTTGGAACCATGCATCTTTATAAAAAAGGGGAAGAATTCCTTAAACCACCATTAATTGAACTCGGTCCAGAACCATTCTCGGAGGAGTTTACAAAAGAATATTTAGCTGAGAGGTTAGCGAGAACAAATAGAAAAATAAAAACAGCTCTATTAGACCAGAAGCTTTTTGTTGGTCTTGGTAATATCTATGTCGATGAAGCGCTTTTCCGTGCTGGTATACATCCAGAGAGGCTCGCTAGTACCTTGAGTGAGGATGAAATCATTGTTCTGCACCGTGAAATTGTAGCTACTTTAAGCGAGGCGGTAAAAAAAGGTGGCAGCACAATCCGCTCATATATTAACTCGCAAGGAGAAATTGGTATGTTCCAGCTCGAGTTATATGCTTATGGACGGAAAGGGGAAGCTTGTAAAAGATGCGGAACTCCTCTTGAGAAAACAACGGTTGGTGGAAGAGGAACGCATTTTTGCCCGAACTGCCAAAAAAAATAAATAAATCCTTGTCGCCCCTAATCAAGGCGCTTTCGCTTTTCTTTTAACATTGGATGGGCTCCTGCCATATACTATCGTAGTGATTTTGGAGGAAGGAGCCCTAGATTTATGGTTCAATTGTTCTCACTTCTCATATTAGCATTTGCACTTAGCCTTGACAGTTTTAGTGTCGGGTTCACCTATGGATTAAGGAAAATGGTTATGCCGATTAAGTCAGTTCTCATTATCGCAACATGCTCAGCCGTCTCTTTAATAATTGCTGTGTCGATTGGACATGGCTTGGAGAAGGTTCTCTCGCATAATTTTACGGCAAGTCTTGGAGGTATCATTCTTATTGTCCTTGGTTCCTGGGTACTGTTTCAATTTTTTCGGCCTGAGAAAGAAAAAGAACTCGTAAAACATGAAAAAACAATTGTGAATTTTGAAATCCGGTCATTAGGATTAGCAGTAAATATATTAAAAAAACCAATGTCTGCTGATTTTGACCAATCTGGAACCATCACTGGAATCGAAGCTTTTATGCTAGGCTTTGCCCTGTCATTTGATGCCTTCGGAGCAGGTATTGGCGCAGCAATGCTAGGTTATTCCCCCATCTATCTAGCCTTGACAGTGGCGATCATGAGCTCACTATTCGTTCTATTTGGTATAAAAAGTGGAACCTTTTTTCATAAATTTGAATGGATTCAAAAGTTTACGTTTTTACCAGGGATTTTATTAATTATCATTGGAATCTATAAATTATAACTTACTCAGTTGAAGTGGTAGTTAAATGAACTGTTAAAGTGTTAATAAAGAGAGGAAAGCAAATGACATTAGTTATTGGGTTAACAGGCGGAATTGCCAGTGGAAAAAGCACAGTTTCAAACATGTTTAAAAAAATGAACATCACTGTAATCGATGCAGATATAGAAGCGCGCCTAGCGGTAATGAAAGGTGAAGTGGCTTACTCTCGTATTATTGCTGAATTTGGCAAGGAGATATTATTGGCGGATGGGGAAATCGATCGTCAAAAACTCGGTTCACTTATTTTTCACCAGACTGATAAACGGCTGCTCCTAAATGAAATTGTCCATCCTGAAGTAAGGAAGCGCATGATGGATCAGGTAGAAAAGGCGAAAATGAACCAAGAAAAGGTAGTCGTACTTGACATTCCATTGTTATTTGAAGGGAAATTAACTTATATGGTTGATAAAACCATTCTCGTTTATGTTGACCATGATACACAATTGCAGAGATTAATCACGAGAAATAGCTTATCTGTTGAAGAGGCAGAAGCAAGAATTCGATCGCAAATGGCTCTATCAGAAAAGCGGAAGCTAGCAGATGCCGTAATTGATAATAATGGAGTAATTGAAGAGACTGAACAACAGCTTCTAGGTGTGTTAACGAGCTGGAAGATACGATAAAAATAGTTCATATGTGAAGGCAGGAGATGAGTCCTGCCTTCTTCTTT
>NZ_CCAS010000038.1 GCF_000612625.1 Neobacillus jeddahensis | reverse complement strand
GATGGACCTTCCCGCCATAATTTTTGTTCTTATCATTCTCGTAAGAAAGGAAAACCCCCGAGGTTCCGATACTACATAGGGCTGTTCCCTCTGATAAAATCCCTGCCCCAATGGCACCACAAGCATTATCCGCTCCACCTGCAAATACTTTTGTCTTGGCCGATAAACCGGTAAGTTCGGCCACCTCTGGCAAAATCGTCCCGACTAATTCTTCTGTTTCCACTAATGGCGGGCAAATGGACGCTGGGATTTCAAAAGTCCTTAAGATGTCGGCGCTCCATGATTTATTCACTACATCCAAAATAAGTGTACCTGCCGCATCTGAATAATCCATATTGATTTTTCCTGTTAACCGATAGCGCAAATAATCTTTAGGTAGTAAAAAGACACTTGTTTTTTCAAGGTTCTCCGGCTCATTTTCTTTTACCCAAAGGATCTTTGGTAAGGTAAAGCCTTCGAGCGCTGGATTCTTGGTGATCTCAAGCAGCTTTCCGCCTAATTGCTGATCAATTTTCTTACACTGCGGAGTCGTTCTGGTGTCATTCCAAAGGATCGCATTCCGAATAACAAGATGCTCTTCATCTAACAAGACCAACCCATGCATTTGTCCGGAAAAACTAAGCCCCTCAATCTCATCGGGGTGTACATTTGCTTCCTGGACTAACTGTTGGAGGGCTTTCGTTGTTTGCTCTACCCACTCTTCTGGATTTTGTTCGCTGTAGCCCGGCTGCTGTTGAATAAGCGGGTAGTCCTTCGAAACAGAATAGTGAACAGTTCCTTGTTGATCAACGAGTAGTACTTTAACTGAGCTTGTTCCTAAATCAATCCCCATCACATATTTCATGTGTATCTCCTCACATTTCACCGAATGATTTTTAGATAAATAAACGCTACCCTTCATGTAGCTAGAGGATAGCGTTCTGTTTTGATTAAGCAGTCTTTTTCCAGGCACCTTCCATGTCTTCTAACGTCTTGCCTTTTGTTTCAGGCACAAACTTCCACACAAAGATGGCTGAAAGCACACTCATTAAGCCGTAAAAACCGTAAGTTAACGCGCCACTATATTCCATCATCATTGGATAAGTAGAAGAAATTAAGTAGTTCGCAGCCCATTGTGCGGCAACCGCAATGGCCACGGCGCGACCGCGGATATTATTTGGAAAAATTTCAGAAATCAATACCCAGCAAATTGGACCCCATGACATCATAAAGGAAGCCGTATAAACAATAATGAAGATTAATGTACCCATTCCAATGACGCCAGCATAGGCCATGCCCGCAACCCCAAACATACCTAGAGCCATACCAATCGAACCAATGATTAACAATGGTTTACGTCCCCATTTATCAACCGTCATAATCGCCACAAGTGTAAAGACCACGTTAACAAGTCCCATCACTGTCGTCTGCATCATGGAAGCATCTTTCCCAGCCCCCATGCTTTCAAAAATTCTAGGAGCATAATATAAGGCCACATTGATTCCTACAAACTGTTGGAACACAGACAACAGAATGCCGATCACGATAACCGTTTTTCCATATGTAAATAGTTTAGCTGATGACACATCAACCGTTTGTTTAATCTGTTGCAGAATGGATTTTGCTGCGGCAGAGCCATTTATTTTCGCAAGGATAGACAGTGCCTTTTCATCTTGATTTTTTAATGATAAGTAGCGAGGTGTTTCAGGCACCATTAATAAAAACACTCCGAACAATAAGGCTGGAACTGCACACGAAGCAAACATATATCGCCAACCAATATCATTAATCCATGCTTGTGTTTCTCCACTCGAAATGGAGAAGTTAACAAAGTAGGCAATTAGCATCCCCAAAATAATCATAAACTGGTTAAACGATACTAACCGGCCGCGGACATGTGCCGGAGCCACTTCGCCGATATACATCGGGCAAACAGCCGAAGCCAAGCCAACGCCAATTCCACCTACAATACGATAAAGGTTAAACGCGATTAACAGGCCAATCGTTGGTTCCCCTTTGCTGAAAAATAAAAACTCTGGGTAAGCAGCCCCTAAGGACGATATTAAGAATAAGATTGATGCTATAATGAGTGAATTTTTTCGGCCAAATCTTGAGGCAAAAATACCGGAAATGAAGCCCCCAATAATACAACCAATTAATGCACTAGAGATTGTTGCTCCATGAATGAATGCTCCTAAGTGCAAACTATCAATTAAATAAACTTTTAATGATTCCTCAGCCCCAGAAATAACGGCTGTATCATAGCCAAATAGCAAGCCGCCAATAGCAGCTACCAGCGTGATTCCAAATAAATAAAATGAGTTCTTCTTTTGCTCCATCGTAATAGTTAAAGACAGCCAGCCTATTTAGAAAAATAACATCCATTCTATTATTACAGCGCTTTCAAATAATTCAATAGAATGGTAGTCCGTTATCTTTCATCCTCGCCCCCATCTTTATCCTCCTTTTATTTTCGATAATGGCTTGTTACTCAAAAAGAAGGGACCCGCAACAAATGTTCACGCTCTTTTAGTTGACGGGTCCTTTAAGAAGGACTGATGTTTTATACTTCTAAAAGGTATTGATTTAAGATGGCCTTTAAACGCTCTGTTCTACCGGATACGTTTTTAATGGTGTCATTGTTAAGTGCATATGCTTCAAGGGTGTGGAAGTTAGCTCGGCCTTCCACGATATCAAGGCCAATGCCCTTTGTGAAGCTGCTATAACGATCGGCAATCACATCTTCAAAGACACGATCTTCGATTAATTTATGAGCGACTTTTAAGCCTCTTGCAAAGGCATCCATACCTGCCACATGTGCATGGACAAGATCTTCTACTTCAAAAGATGTTCTTCTTACTTTTGCATCGAAGTTTAAGCCACCCTTACCTAGACCACCATTTTTCAAAATTTCATACATAGCAAGAGTGGTAGAATATAAGTCAGTTGGGAATTCATCTGTATCCCAGCCTAGTAGTGGGTTTCCTTGGTTTGCATCAACAGAACCAAGAAGACCGCTTGTTCTAGCTACGCGTAATTCATGTTCAAATGTATGGCCAGCTAGTGTAGCATGGTTTGCTTCAAGATTTAATTTAAAGTAGTCTTGTAAACCATATTGATGTAAGAAAGCAATTGTTGTCGCTGCATCTGTATCGTATTGATGAGTCGTAGGCTCTTTTGGTTTTGGCTCAATTAAGAATTGTCCTGTATAGCCGATTTCTTTCGCATAATCAACCGCCATATGCATAAATCTTGCTAAATTATCAAGCTCAAGTTTTAAATCAGTATTTAATAAAGTTTCATAGCCTTCACGGCCGCCCCAGAATACATAGTTTTCGGCACCAAGTAATTTTGCTGTTTCTAAGCCCTTTTTCACTTGTGCTGCAGCGTAGGCAAATACGTCCGCATTATTAGTTGTCGCTGCCCCATGAACAAAGCGAGGATTCGTAAACATATTCGCTGTGTTCCACAATAGTTTCGTATTACTTGTTTTCATATAATCTTGAATCATTTCAATAATAGTATCTAAATTTTTATTCGTTTCACTTAAATTCTTTCCTTCTGGTGCAATATCGCGATCATGGAAGGCAAAGAATGGTACGCCTAATTTTTCAAACAGTTCAAATGCTGCTTCCACTCTGGCTTTCGCTAAATCCATTCCAGTGAAGTGATTCCATGGTCTTTCCATTGTAGCAGCACCAAATGGGTCTGTTCCATCAGCTGTAAAGGTATGCCAGTAGGCTACTGAAAAACGTAGAAGATCTTTCATTGTTTTGCCGCCAATTACTTCCTCGGGATTATAATATTTAAACGCCAACGGATTTTTAGAATTCTTTCCTTCAAATACCACCTTGTTTACGCTTCCAAAATAATTATTCGTCATTGTTTGTATCATGTTTATTCCCTCCTGAAATGGTAGTTAGTAAAAAAAGTTATCTGGCTACAATAAATGTTTTTCTATTAGTTTGTTGTTCCAATAAACTAACTTAATTACATCTTATAAAATTAAAGCGCTTTAATCAAGCTTTTTTTTTGAACATTTTATGTATATATTCGATGAAAAATCCTTTATAATAGGAGAATACTACTAAAAATCGGTTGTAAGACTTAGTTTAAATACCATACAAACAAGGGGTTAGCATATGATAATTGCAGATCAGACTTTAGTAAAAAAAATCAATCAAAAAATTGTTTTACAGGAAATAGTCGCTAATTCACCTATTTCAAGGGCCAGATTATCGGAAATAACCGGATTAAATAAATCGACTGTCTCCTCCCAAGTTAATACATTAATAGAAAAGAATCTGATCTTCGAAATCGGCCAGGGACAATCAAGCGGTGGCCGAAAGCCCGTGATGCTTGTTTTTAATAAGAATGCCGGCTATACGATTGGCATTGATATTGGTGTCGATTATTTAAATGCCATCTTAACAGATTTAAAAGGGAACATTGTCCTTGACCATTATAATCCCATCGTGAAATCTTCATCTGGCTTCAACAAGGATGTTTTATTTTCGATCATTAAGGAATTAATCGAGCAGATGCCAGACTCCCCTTATGGGTTAATGGGCATTGGCTTATGTGTGCCAGGCCTTGTCAACACAGAACAGAAGATCATTTTCACGCCAAACATTGACTGGGATTATGAGGTTGACCTGAAGGCACTTCTCGAACAGGAATTTACAGTCCCTGTATTTATTGAAAATGAGGCCAATGCCGGGGCCTATGGTGAAAAAGTATTCGGGGCGGCAAAAAATTATGAAAATCTGATTTATGTGAGTGTCGGAATTGGGATTGGGACCGGAATCGTCATTAACAATGATTTATACCGAGGAGTAAATGGGTTTGCCGGTGAATTGGGGCATGTTTCCATTGATTTAAATGGGCTCAAATGCAGCTGTGGTAACCGTGGCTGTTGGGAATTATATGCTTCTGAAAAAGCACTGCTCCATTCCATCCACGATAAACAGGCGCTAGTCTCCCATCAAGAGATCATTCAGCTCGCTAACCAAAATGATCCGGAGATATTAATGGAGCTACAAAATTTCGGTTTCTATATAGGGGTAGGGTTAACCAGTATCCTCAATACCTTTAATCCACAGGCGGTGATTATCCGCAACGAACTGGTAGAGGCTCTGCCGATGGTGTTGAACTCGATCCGAAATTCGATATCATCACGCATGTATGATCAACTGAATAACAGTTATGAATTATTGCTGTCTTCGCTTGGAAAAAACGCCCCCGCATTAGGCGCCTGCTCTATCGTCATGGATCACTCTTTTGAACGGTTTACAGAGTAATAAGAAAAACCGGGCAAAAACCGCCCGGTCCTTTTTGGTTTGGCTCTGTCAAAAAAGTCTGTTGATTTCCGCTCCAGGTGCTTGCTTTCCGGGGGGGGCGTTCGCCGAGCCTCCTCGTCGCAAGCTCCTGCGGGGTCTCGCCTGTAACGCTAATCCCCCAGGAGTCAAGCACCTTCCGCTCCAATCAACAGAGTGTTAAAAATCAATCTTGAGCATTATCTTAGTCTTTGTTATGTGAATATCCGATAATTTGTGCTCTATTCCATGAACTCCTTTATCATACTCCGGGTCCATTTCTCCACCACATTTTTCACATGAAAACATGGCTGGGAGTTGTGAAAAGGCCAATGTGAAAGGATAAGCCACATCCATTGAGTAACCAACGAAAGTAATAAGCGGAGTTTTTCCGGTTAAATACAGAATGGGGCCCGTTTCGGGGGTAAATAAGCGGAGTTTTTCCGCTTATGCAAAAAAAATCCCCCCATTTTCACGTTTTTCGAGTCAATAAGCGGAATTTTTCCGTCTATTTTGGCTAATTTTGATGATAATTCCTAAATAAGCGGAATTTTTCCGTCTATTTATCAGATCGGGTGCTTAACCGGATCTCAAAACCGATAAGAGCGAGGCCAGGTACCGCGACTTCATGCTTCTCGTCTTTAACCTTCTCGACGGACCCGCTTGTGACCTCGAGCCGATGGCTTCTTGAGCTGGACCATTCTCAAAGTCAAAATTTATACATTCTTATCTTTCTAAAAAAAGGATCCTCACGAACAAAAATAGGTTAGCTTGCATAAGTTGGATTAACTAAACAACAAGGGATGTTTCCAAATGTCTTTAATACCTGGGCAAGTGAAAATTGATACCGTAAGTGGAGGGGTTGTCCAATTTGGCGGGGCTGTTTTTGTTTCCCCTAAAAATGCCTTTAAGACGACACATGGTTCAGGTGCTTCCAATTCGGGGGCACAGATCGTAACAATTAATGGCGTCAATTCAACGACAACGCTCGACACCGATGTCATTGACCAGCCAATTCTTCGCGATAACTAATTGGATTAGCACCACTCCCCCATTAAGTTCAGTAACAAATTTGCATCTTTTATTTAAATCGTGTACGATTAAATCGTAGACGATTTAAATATGTGTTCCAAACTATCTTGGTAATGGAGGAATAAACAGTGACAACGGTATATGACTTTACTGTTACAATGACCAACGGTGCGCCGAAATCCTTGCAGGATTACAAGGGCAAGACATTACTTATTGTGAATACTGCTAGTAAATGTGGATTTACGCCTCAATTTAAAGGACTTCAAGCCTTATATGAAAAATATAAAGACCAAGATTTAGAAATTTTAGGTTTTCCTTGCGACCAATTCAACAATCAAGAATTTGATAATATTGATGAAACCACTCAGTTTTGCCAAGTCAACTACGGTGTCACCTTTCCGATTTTTGCCAAAATCGACGTGAACGGAGATAAAGCTGATCCCTTATTTACATTTTTAAAGGATCAGAAAAAAGGCTTACTCCTCAAAAATATCAAATGGAATTTCACGAAATTCCTTGTGGACGCTAGCGGTCAGGTATATGATCGGTATGCACCGACAACGGAACCGAGTAAAATGGAACAGGATATTATAAAATTATTATCGTAGTCCTTCACCCTGATTGGGAAAATGAAAAATATAGGTGATAGTGTGCACGACTTCTTCACATTAAAAAAGCAACTATGCTTTGCTATCTATGAAACTGCAGGTGAATTCACCAAGTTATATACGAGTGTGCTCCATCCCTTTGGATTAACCTATCCGCAATACCTGGTTCTCTTGGCTTTATGGGAACAGGATGGTATCACCCTTAAGGATCTAGGTGAGACGCTGTCACTCGGCACTGGGACCTTAACCCCGATGATTACCAGAATGGAAGCAAATGGCTGGCTGCGAAAAGAGCGTTCCAGACAGGATGAACGAAGGGTGTTCATTTTGTTAGAAGAGAAGGCTCATGCTGAAAAGCAGGCGATCACAAAGAAGGTAGGTCAGGAAATTCAATCCTGCCACATTGAACTTGATGAATATAGCCAGCTGATGAAGCAGTTAAATCAGTTACAGCAAAAATTGAAACAGCGAAAGTCGTAGCATCCTGATGCAGATCAGGATGCTTTTTTCTATCCAAGTGCCAAATCATTGACCATGCCTATTCATTTTCAGCAAAGAACAACGTAACTTGAAAAGTGTAAGACGCCCGCCCATTCATCGGACAAATATCATGCATACATTACAGATAGTAAGAATTCTTTCTTTGCAACAGAACATGAAGGAATAGCTGAATGTGAAAAAGGAGATGTATGAGCATGATGAATCAAAGACAATTTAGTGGGCAGTTTAGCGGTCACCATGGAGGGCATCACGGCGGAGGTGGGCATCACGGTGGAGGTGGACACCACGGTGGTGGGTACCCACATCATGGACATGGCGGTTTTGGTGCACCATTTCTCGGAGGCGTATTAGGTGGATTAACGGTTGGAGCCTTATCATCGGCAGGGGGATACCCGTATCCATACCCTGTTTCCTATCCAACTACTTATCCAGCACCATACCCCACACCAGTCCCCTACCCTGCACCGTATCCATATGGCGGCGGAGGCTACCCTTACTACTAAGAATAAGAAATCGGCTATGATGTAAGGTCTTTACCTCCGGGCCTTCGTCATAGCTTATTCTATTTTGTATTCTTGAGATAATGTGTAATTCCCTTTATTCCTTCCTTACTGAACACAGCATTTTTCTAAATTACGACAACAATTGACGGCAATTCCTAAATAATTTGGAATTAATAGATGGATCAGGAATATATATATATCACTCAAGTATATTCTAGATAGGGTGGTTGAAAAATGGAAGTAGTGAGATATGAAGGAAAACTATATACGGTCATTTATAAGTACACTTCAGGCTATTGGGAAATCAAAGAGAAGGAAAATCGTTTTAATATTCAATTAGTCCATCAATCAGAAGTACAGCAAGTATCATAAAAGTTTATAAATAAAAAGAGGCTGACTCAACTGTCATAAAGTACATGACGTTCGAGCCAGCCTCCTTTTCTTGTTTCGTGCTTCATCCCCACTATTTACACAAAATTTTGGGTTGAATTATTTCGGCTGAATTTATAAACGGCAATTAAGAAAAAGGCAGCCGCGAAGGCGAAGAGAATCGCATAATTTAAATACAGGCTGCTAAAGGACTGACCCTCTTGTAGTTGTGTTAACGTATCAAGCGCCCAGCGCTGCGGCAAAAAGTCAGCGATTTTCTGCAATCCTTTTGGCATGACCTCCACTGGCCAATAGCACCCGGAGAGCATAACGGTCGGTGTAATAATTAAATTTTGTAAAGCACTCGCAGCACTGCGGCTATTTGAAAAGGCAATCATCAGTAACGATAGACCCACAGCAATGAATGAGAATAATAACATGACAAAGAATGCATCCACAAATGACACGTTAAGGCCAATATGGAAAATGGTTTTCATGACCGTTAGTGTAATAAGCACTTGCATGGTCATGATAATCATGTTGACAATGACATTCGCGAGTAAATATTTTCGCGCATTAATCGGCGTCGAAAGTAAGCGAAAATAAGTACGATTTTCTTTTTCTAACAAGATGATTTCGGACATATTGGCCGCGGATAGCATCATAATCATAATGAGGAAGCCAATGGTTTGATTCGTCATGTTCTTACTTCTAGCTGCATTTTCTAAAGAATGTGTGCCAAGCTTGAAGTCCTTCTGTTGATAGGCTGAATACAATTGCTTAAAGGTTTGCTCATTCCCATCAGCTGCTCTACTAATCGTCGAAAGATTATCGATAAACTGATATAAATAAGATTTTACGTAACCTGTAATGGCTGCCCCTTTAATCGATGTCAGTTGAATATGATCAGGCTGCCCCTTTAGGACACTGTCTGAGTATCCCTTTTCAAACGTAATAACCGTATCCAGTTTGCCCGAGGTCATTTTATCCTTCATATCCTTGGCGGCAATCTTAGAAATTTCCACGTTATCTAATCCCTCTAAAAACTGGATGGTATCCGTTGTGATTTCGCTATTGTCATGATTCACTATCCCCACATTTAGAGTAGTTCCTTGATTTCCACCATAAGCAAGCAAGGCAATGATAATTCCGACGAGAGGCATACAAAGGTACATAACAATATTTTTCTTCTTTCTAAACGTCACACTAAGCGTGTTCTGTATTAACCAGAGGATATCCTTCATTATAGCCCCTCCCTTCTTTGTAATGAGACGATAGATATAAGTAAGAATAGAATGGCCCCTACCAAATTGATCGTCAGCGCCGGGATGGCAGCAGAAAAGTCATTTGCATAGATGATTTTCGTTAATGCCGAATTGATCCAAGTTAACGGAGAAAGATCTGTGATAAACTTAAAAATGCCCTCTGGATTTTCCAGTTTGAAATAGGCTCCACCAAAGAAGGATGATAATTGGACAAACAGCATGATGATCACCTTTGGGGCCGCACTTGTTTTCGCTAGGAAGCTTACACCGATTCCCAGACTGACAGCAAAGATAACTTCTGCTAGTAGCACTAAAAATACCAGACCCATATGGTCTCCCCAGTTGGCTTTGAAAAATAGTTTACTAAACAGGACGACTAGCAAAACGCATAAACTATTACTAACGAGACTCCCCAGGACTTTGCCGATAAAGATTTCACTTTTTCTGACAGGAGATGCTATTAAACGATCGGCTGTCTTTCTTACTCTTTCCCCAACAATTAATGAGCTTGACGACATCGCCCCGTAAAGAACAATCATCGACGTGATCACAATCGCATAATAATCCATTGAACCTGGTTGTTTAGTGGGATTGACCGAGGTTTCTTTAATAAAATTCGTTTGTTTCCCACCGGAGAAGGCCTGCTCCAATTTATCAGGGGCCACCTTCATGATTTCAGAGGAGATATTGTACTTGTCGACATAGGAAGAGAGCATTCCTTGGAGGATATTTCCGCCTATGCTGTCACCCGAATTGACATACAGTTCGACCCCTTCTTCCGTCACTTCTACATACCCCGTGTATTTTCCTTGTTTCACTTCTTTTTTACCATCGGTGTGTATCGTCACTTTCTTAAACTCAATCCCTGATTGATCAGCCTGCTGAATAAACTGCTGTAAGGCCGCACCGTCCGTTGTATCCTTATATAAGACATCGATATCATCTATCGGAAGTGTGGTCGTAAACGCATTTGAAAGTGCTGTTCCAAGCACAAGCATTAAGATAATAGGGAAGGCTAACATAAAAAACAAGGTGCGGATATCACGAAAATCCGTTTTGATTCCCTTCCAAGCCATATTGATTATATTCAAAGAAAAAAACTCCTTTCCCTTTCTTATTGGTCACGTAAATTTCTGCCTGTTAACGTTAAAAATACCGTCTCTAAATTTGGTGCCTTTTCCTGTAAGGAGCGGATTTCGATATGACTGTTCATAAAGTGCTCAAGGATTTTGTTTAAGTTGTTAACACCTGTATCGGAGTTGATTTTAATAAAATTTTCATCCACAGAAACAGCCTCTACGCCGTTGATGTCTTGAATGGCCGCAAGATTCACCTTTTCCGTTGTTTTCACTTCAATCCAGACATCCTTCGTATTGGTAATAATCGATTTCAACTGTTCCTTCGTGCCCTCCGCGATAATTTTGCCATGGTCAATGATGGCAATTTTCGAACAGATCTCCTCGACTTCCTCCATATAGTGGCTGGTATAGATAATCGTACAGCCCATTTCGTTTAACTTCCGGACAGAAGTCAGAATGTAATTCCGGGACTGTGGATCAATCCCAACGGTTGGTTCATCCATGATAATTAACTTTGGGCGATGGGCAATAGCACAGGCAATGTTTAAGCGTCGTTTCATCCCACCGGAAAAACTTTTTGGATAACTTTTATGTTTATCTTGAAGGCCTACGAACTCAAGCGCCTCCACGACGCGTTCATTGAGCTCCGCTCCACGCAGACCATATAGTCCGGCAAAGAATTTGACGTTTTCATAAGCTGTCATATCCTCATAAATCGCTATATCCTGTGGCACCATCCCAATATTCATTTTGGCAAAGCGACTTTGTTTGGCATTATTTTTTCCAAGAATACTAATGGTTCCATCATTACTGCGCAAGAGACCAGCAATCATGTTAATCGTGGTACTTTTTCCTGCCCCATTTGCGCCAAGAAACCCAAAGATTTCTCCCTCCGCCACCGTTAAGCTCATATTATCAACAGCAATAAAATCACCGAATTTTTTCGTTAAATTCTTAATTTCTAATACATTCATGTTTTCACCCCTAGTGAAGTTTCTTTATGTTTCAAGTATAAATAAAAAGAATGAACGCTATAAGTGCAATCGTTCATTCTTTTCGCATGAGAATATTCATATTGTGGATGTGAGATGTTCATGAGGGAATCGGCAAGAGCGTGGTGACGGAAAAACCATGGCTGCTGTCGACAATGATTTTGCCGTTCAGAGCGGCGGTACGTTCTTCCATACCAATAATGCCTAGGCCTTTTTTGATAGTATCCGTTCCCGCCCCATTATCCCGCACTTCTATTCTGATGATTTTGTTTAGCACCTTCAAATCGATGGAAACCTGTGAAGCATGCGAGTACTTCATCGCATTCGTTAGCGCCTCCATAACATTTTCATGGATAATTTTCCATTGAATCGATGTGATAATATCAAGATTCCCCTCATGAGTAAGCAGTGTTTTGATGGATTGCTTCGTATTAAAATTCTCCACTAACAGCTTTAGGCGATGAATCCCAACCTGCTCGGTCGGGGGCTTCATATTTTTAAGCGTCATCCGGATATTTTCGATGCCATCCTTCGAAATGTGAATGGCATTTTGCAGAAGCTCCGTTGCCTTTGGTTGATTTGTTTCCATTAACCGTTTAGCCGCTTCCATTTGAAAAAGGGCCCCAGTCATGGAATGGCCAATTTTATCGTGAATTTCCTGTGAAATTCGATTCCGTTCCTCTAATTTAAAGGTGTACTCCGATTGCCGAATGTATTCTGTATTTTCATTTAAATCTTTCGTAACCTTCTGAAGCTTTTTCCGCATCGCATCTAATGACGCTTCATTTTTCAAGCATATCCTACTATACGTTGATGTGAACGTAAAAATCATAAAGGAAAGGATCGCGACTAAACCGTATAGCGGCCTAAGCATCTCATCGATATAAAGAATCGGGACAAGTGGAAGAATCAACAGGACCCATTTTTTCTCCGTTAATCCTGCCGCCAATTCCACCATCGATAACGGAAAAAGCAAACTAAACACTGGGTTCACGACAAAATAGGCCCAAATGGAAAGACCCATCGATAGAATCAGGAGCAGTTGTTTGATGATGCTATTTTTAAAAAGATAAACCGTAATATTGACACAAAAATAGAGCAGTATCGTGAGAACAATCCATGAGATGTGGCTGATATGTGCTTGGACAGATTGAAAGGCAATATACAGGATCAAGGTCAGCTTCGTAAAGATGATCCAAAACTCCATTTTAGTCGACTTTCCCGGTGAGATAGTAAATCGCAATCTGCGTGCGGTGCTCAAGTCCAGTCTTGCCTAAAATCGAGGTGATGTAATTGGCGACTGTCCCCTCGGAAATAAACAATTGTTTAGAAATCGCTTTGTTGGAATAGCCCTTGGCAATTAAGGCCATGATCTCCCGTTCCCGCTCGGTAAACAGGCTAAGATCCATTTTCGTTTCTGGTTCCTTCGCTGCCGCTAAATTGGACTTTATTTTTTCTAAAATCACATCCTGGATAATGCTGTTACCGTTAAAAACACTTTTCATGGCATCACGAATTTGTTCAGGGTCATTGTTTTTTAATAAATAGCCTTTAGCTCCATTTTTAATGGCATCGAGAATATACTCGTCATCATCAAAGGTCGTTAAGATGATCGGCTTGGTGGACGTTTGCTCTGTAATAAGCTTCGTTGCTTCCACCCCGTTCATATTGGGCATGCGCACATCGAGCAGGGCAAGATCGACCTTATGTTGCAAGCAATACGCCAAGGCCTCTTTCCCATCATTCACGGTGTCGAGCACCTCAAATTCTTCGTATGTAGAGAGAATGATTTTCAAACCTTCTCGAATAAATGAATTATCATCTGCAATGATTACTTTAATTTTCATATAGTGGGAAGACCCTCCCTGTTTCATATCCTTAATATTAACGCTTTCCACTTGCCATTATAGCAAGAAATTGGGTGAAAATGCATTAATAGTAAAAATGACAGCAACTAGTAAAAGCACCACTCCATTGAGCGGTGCTTTTACTTTTTGTTTAGGTTATGTGTGTCCATTCATAAACTTGAAAGAAGCATTTATTGTTACTCATTTGTCTCTTTTTCGATCAGATAGCTGCTCATGCCGACCATTGTTTCATCTAAGAATTCTTTAAATTGTGGAACCGGCATCGGCCTCGCATAATAATATCCTTGAATTTCGTCACAGCTTAGATTCGATAAGGCATTTAGCTGATTCTCGTCCTCTACTCCTTCTGCCACAACTCTCATCCCTAAGGAATGCGACAATGAAATGATCGAATCAATAATCGCTAAATCGTTTTTATCCTTAAAAATTCCACTCGTGAAAGCACGATCGATCTTTAAAAAGTCAATCGGTAATAACTTCAAATAGCTCATCGACGAATATCCCGTTCCAAAGTCATCGAGTGAAATACTCACGCCCAATTGTTTTATTTGCAGCAATTTTTCAATTGCATCATCGATATTATACAACGCAATACTTTCTGTAATTTCTAAATTTAAGTTCTCAGGCGATAACGAAGTCTCTTTTAAAACTTGTTCAACCATTTTAACAAAATCATCCTGCAAAAACTGCCTACTAGAAATATTTACACAGACAAGGATGGGTGGATACCCGCTTCGCTCCCATTCCTTTGTTTGTTTACAGGCTGTTTCCAGCACCCATTTCCCAATTGCGATGATCAAGCCCGTATCTTCGGCAATCGGGATAAATTCAACCGGTGACACCGCACCAAGAATCGGATCATTCCATCTGATTAAAGCTTCCATACCGGTAATACGATTCGAGAATAAGTGCAGTTTCGGTTGATAGACAACGGACAGATTGTTTTCTTCGAGGGCTTTGCGCAATCGCTGTTCGAGCTGAAGCCTACGGTTCACTTGCTTCCCAATTTCCAAAGAATAGAGCTGGTATTGGTTTCCGCCAAAATCCTTGGCAAAATGCAGGGCTGAGCCCGCCTTTTGAACAAGATCTTCTAAAGTTTCATTCATTTCAAAGGGAGCAATCCCGATACTGACGGTAATCCGAATATCCTGTTCTGCTAAATAATAAGGCTTCGATAGGTCGTCTAATAATGTAGTCGCATGGGCCAATGCCTGCTGCTCATTTGTATCTGGCAAATAAACAATAAATTCATCTCCCTGACCTCGAAGCACCTTTCCCACCGATAGACTACAATTTGCGATTCTGTTTGCTACAAGGGTAATAAGTTGATCACCGACCCGATGTCCAAAGGAATCATTGATTAACTTAAAGCGATCGAGATTTAAACATAGGATATAACCAGGATTTCCAAGACTGGTAGATTGATAATACTGGTTCGATAAATCCATCAAATAATGCTTATTCGGAAGCCCTGTAAGCGGGTCGTGATAGGCAACGTATTCTAATTTCTCATTGGCCTTCTTTTTATCGGTTACATCTATTGCTACCCCAATAATCGCTGTGTCTCCATCCATAGAGGTTAATCTAGCTTGAATTTCAAGGTATTTAACCGCGCCATTTAGATCATTTGTTTGGATCAAATCAATGAAATGTGCTTCTTTCTCCTCTAACAATAATTGAAAATGGGAAATGATGCGGTTCCGATCCGCTTCGTTCAAATATTCTGTCAGCCTTGTGCCAAGTAATTCTTCCTTGGTCAAACCGAGCATTGTGGAAAACCAGGGATTCACATAGACCAATTCCATATTTTGAACCATAAATACGCCTACAATGGAGTTCTCGACAAGGGTCTTGTATCGTTCTTCCGACTCCTTCAAATCAATTTCTAGTTCCTTTTGTTTGGTGATGTCTACGTTGGTCCCATCATACCTGACATGCTTACCATCCTCACTAAAAACAGGAATACCGCGATCCCGGATCCAACGGATATCCCCATTCGATCGGATGATCCGATATTCGTATTCATAGTCCTCCAGAGCTTTCCATTTCTGATCAATTTGCTCCACGATGACGAGATCATCAGGATGGATCGATTTTTTCCAAAAATGGTGATCACGTAGCTCCTTTTCACGCGACATGCCATATATATCTTCAATTCCTTTTGAAATGAGGAAGTTTTCCCTTTTTCCGATCGACCAAATCCCGATATCGAGATGGTGAAACACACTCTCAAGCAAAGTATTGGCCTTCGATAATTCGATCCGTCTTAATCGATTATTTTTCACAAGGTATCCGACGAAAAGCGAGACGAGCAAATTAATCGTTGTCATTTCAAAAAGGATGATGACTTCTTGTTTACTTATTCCCTCTGGTTGTAATAAGGATTGATCCATTAGAAAAAACAGGGAAGACACGGCTGTAGCCAATCCACCATATTTGCTTCCTTTATGAAAGGCAATAATTAATGCGGGAATAAGATAAAAATACCAAAAAACATTTTGTAAACTTTGATCCTGAAAATCTATATAATCCAACACAGGAGGAAACAAATAAAAAAACACTAATATAATCCATGTTTTAACAGATATATCCTTGAACATGCTCATTGGAAATTCCCCATTATTTAGCCGCCTTAGAAAAATTATGTAAAAAAATAGTCCTTCTTTGATATTAGCATATAATGTCGAAATTGGGTCTAATATCAAAAAAATTCCACTGTTATTCAAAAAATAAAGTTGATTTGGTGCCTGACACCCATCCCGGCATTTTCACTATGAAAATAGAAAAAATAAGCCCCTAGGCTACAGACTGTAGACAAACTCGAAAATTTTCGAGTGCCTACAGTCTTTTTTCTTTTAGAATAGAAACAGGTAAATAGTGCAGGTTGATTTCCGCTCCGGGTGGACGCTTTCCGCGGGCGGGGCCGAGCCGCTTCCCTCGCTACGCTCAGTCCAGGGTCTCGACTTTCCCGCTTTTCCCGCAGGAGTCGCCACCCTCCGCTCCAATCAACTTCAACTGGTTAAAACAGTAGATAAACTAATTTTCGAGGTGACGTACCATGATGACGAGAAACCAATCAAATGAACGTGGACAATTAGAAATGCTGACAATTGATCAATTAGTTCCTAAAATATCCTTTAGTGCGCAAGCTGGAGTCTGCCATGAATTTTTCATTCATCTATCCCTTGGTTGAAAACCTATATTCAGAGATTGGTCGTCCAAGCATCGGCCCCGTAGTGTTGATTAAGATGGTCTTCATACAATACATATGCTGTCATGAATTTAAAGAAAATGGCAACCAGCTTGAGTGTGAGCCAAACTAGTTGATTGGAGCGGAGGGCGCTTGACTCCTGGGGGATTAGCAGGACAGGTGAGATCCCGCAGGAGCGTCAGCGACGAGGAAGCTCACCGCCTGCCCCCCGGAAAGCAAGTGCCCGGAGCGGAAATCAACGTATTTTAACCGCAATCCTATCCAAAAATGACAAAAAACACCGAGAGGGGAGTCCTCTCGATGCCTTTTGTCGACAATCTGAAGCCTCTAGGCTTTTCTTCCGCTTAGAAGAGCCTGGGGGCTTATTTTCAGAGTTTTTAAGGTTGATCTCACGAGACTATTATTTCTGTAGTTTTTCGTATGTGGTCGAGTAGAGTGGTTTCAATTTTTTTCCTGGTTGTAAATACGCTTTTGCGCTATTGGCAGCGGTTGGTCCCTCGGCAAATCCACCCGAAATTAAATGAAGTTTATTAGGGTAGGTCACAATATCCCCAACTGCAAAAACTCCCGGAATATTGGTCGCCATTCCACTATCAACGCTGATATTGCTTCCCACAAACTCCAACTGCCATTCCTTCATATGCCCACCATCGATGGAAAAGCCATGATTGACGAGAACGGCATCGACTTCAATTTTCTGCCTTTCACCTGATTCCAAATTCTTCACGGTCACACTTGTTAACACATCGTCCCCATGTAACCCATCCAACACACTCGGGGTCCATATCGTCGCATCGGATTCCTTTAGATAGGTAATATTTCGGCCAATACCAGCAAATTCATTTTTACGATGGACAACGGTGACCTGCTTCGCAAGCGGGAGGAGCTTAATGGCCCAATCCACAGTAGAATTTCCGCCCCCCACAAGCATCACATGCTTGTCTGTCCAATTCAAACTTGTATCGATTGCATCATAAAAAATACTTTTTTGCTCATAGTGACAGGCATTTTCCAGTTCCAGTTTCGCACTTTTTAAGGCACCAAATCCTGTCGCTAGGATAACCGTTCGCGTATAATGTCGTTCACCAGTATGACTGGTTAACACAAACGTACCATCCTCTACCTTTTCCACTCCCAAAACCTGTTGATTCAGGACGATCGTCGGATGGAACGTTTTGGCTTGGGCCTCAAGCTGGCGAATCAAATCCTCGCCCGCAATTGCCGGGATCCCGCCAATATCACGGATCACCTTCTCTGGGTAAAAATATGACACCTTTCCACCCACAAACGGCAAGAATTCGATGACCTTCGTCTCCATCTCTCTCATTCCACAATAAAAAGCTGTGAACAAACCAACGGGCCCGCCACCAATAATTGTTACATCATATACTTTCATCTCGTTCCCCATCCTTAACTCTAAAAACTCGCTACCCGTTCCTCTTTCTTTTTCAATCAAGTAAGATAAAAAGAATGATAATCATTATCACTAAGTATAAAGTGACACTCTTGTTTTTTCAATATGGTTGGGCGATAAAAAGCACTCCCATAAATATCCTTCACAATTTAGTCTAAAATCATTTCATTTCTTTATTGACTCTTCATTTGAAGATACAATCAAGAAAACAGCGGAGGGTGGTCGTCCATGTTTTATTCACTCAAATGTAAGAAAATCTTCATGTTTTTACCACTATTATCATCTTAATTCACTTTATAATCGTGATAGGCACTACATAATGAAAATATCCATTAAGGGTACTCACATCGATGCCTAGAAATTTTTAAAATCATAAAAACGGAGGCACAAACGATGAAACAACTTTGGACCTTAATTGCGTTGACCCTATTCGTGTTAGCAGGCTGTTCATCAAACGAAGCAAACGATACATTGAAGGATGGCGATGCTATTTACGCAGCGAAATGCTCAGCATGTCACGGTGGAAATCTACAGGGAGCTGTTGGGCCACCAGTAACAGGGATGGCGAAAAAATATACCGACAAGCAATTAACGAAATTGATTACGGATGGTACGAACAAGATGCCCGGTCATCTTATTAGCGATGACCAAACAAAAATGGTTGTAGAATGGTTGATGGAGAAATAAACAAGACTCTATATGTAAATAGGGCTCCAACTCAAGTCATTTGACTGACTTGAGTTGGAGCCTTTCTAGTTAAGTTTCTTCGAAAAAGGAAACGTAGACACAATTAGCGGATGTACATAATAAAATCTACGTTAATCGGTTCGCGACCTCCCTGGCGCAATGAACGGTTAATTTGCCCACGATGGTACTGACCATGGAGGGCAACATGTGTGAGAATATCCCTGATTGACGTCGTAAATGCCGTACCCGTACTATTTTTATAGTGAATGATCCGCTCAGCATCTTCTTCCGTTAAAACGGCTAACAGTTCAGAAAAATGTTGCTTATTTCTTTCCACAAGCTTACAGCATTCCTCCACACTTAACTCATTCCAGATAGCCTGGGGTGAACTGTCTCCACCGTTAATCCGCCGAATCCAGACCTCCTCTGCGAGCAAAATATGAGAAAATAACAGCTTGGCTTCATGCTTCTGTTCTTCAATCGTTTTCATAATCTCTAAAATACGTAGATTGGCCCAGTGTACATGCTCAAACATGGCCATAATGGTTTTCACTCGATTACCCCCTACCTTGTAAAATACGATCTGAAACCAATCGTCTTTTGTTACCAGTTGTTACGCTCACACAGGGTGCGAATATGGGCCAAATGGTGTTGCCCATGCCAAGCATACATGCCGATATTTTTCCCTACTGACACCGTTCCTGAATCGGGGTGAATAAAAGTCCTTTCCCACTCAGCAGGCGTTAGACTGCGCAATAGGTTGACCAAGCGGATATGGAGTGCTTCAAGAAGAACAAGTGAATGCTCGACCGGCAGCTGATAATCGGACAGCTCCGCCCATTTTCCTTCCTCATAGGGCTTGATGACAGGATTTTCCTCTGTCAGAGCTAGTTTAAACCGAAGATAGGCATTCAGATGGCTATCGATGACATGATGGACCACTTGACGAACCGTCCACCCGCTAGCGCGATAAGGAGTATCTAATTGTTCCACCGACAAATCTTTAACAGTCTCTCGTAATAGACTAGGTAACACCTCAATGTCCCTGATCCATTCCTCTATCAAACTTGGTGTCAACTCCCCAGCAAACTGAAATTGACCGATTGGATAACGCAGATCCATCTCCCATTCCTCCTCTAAAAAGTTATTAATCTAACATTATTCTCCGCTATCCCCACTATTCCCTTTAAACTGGATTAGATGATTATTCACTGATTACTTATAAACTACAGTCTATTCAAAAAGGAAACGTAGACTTACCCCACGTTTCCTTCGTTATATATCTATATAGACCAGCCCAGCCACCCCCACTTGGTTAGCCATTTCAGTCATTTTCAATTGAATAGATAGGGAAAACTTCCCGACCCAATATATCAGGAATTTGCAGGAGATCAAACACTTCAAGAATTTGCTCGCTCAATTGCGTAACCGTAACGCTAATTTCTTGTTCCTTTAAATATTGGACAAGGTTCATTAATAAGCCAATCCCAGTAGAATCAACAAAAGAAACAGCTGCAAAGTTGAGTTCGACCTGTTGAACATGTTGTAAACCTGGAAGAATTTCTTCCTCCATTACCTCTGTAATTTCAATATCCATGTCTCCCTTAAAGAAAACTGTCGACAGCTCTCCCTCACGGACCATCTTATAATCAAACATATTCTCTCTCCTCCAGTAGAAAAATCAAAACAATAGTAGTCGGCCTTCGTTCGTTACTCTAGCACACACATTTTGAGTTGGATGGGCAAATTGGTGGATGTGGTTGCCAATCTTGATAATGGTTCCCTCCAAGGCATGTTGGATTTGAATCATTTCGGTAACAGGGACCTCAATAGCCGTAAGCTTGCCCCCTTTGCTACCTGTTTCATTGACTATAGCCCCTTTAGCTGCAAAAACATTCCCCCCTCTAAGCACTCCCTGGATTAGGACTTTCCCCTGGGCCTGAATGGTTGAATCGATGCATCCCTTTCCAACAATCGTGATATCCCCACTGCAATAAAGTTCACTATTCATCGTATATGGAATCATAATATGGGCATTCGATTCTGGAGAAACAGTGCTTGTCTCCAGAACTTCTTCCACCCTATGGAGCAGCTCGGCAATATCATCTGGTTTTCTAAATTGTGTCGGCACCAGCTTGATGAAGCCACAAACTAAATCAGCTTGAATCTCTCGATATTCAGGGTCAAGAATTTGCATTTGATCTGCTATGGTCACCAATTCACTGATTTCATTAATTAACACCGGTAGGGCTTTGAATTTTTTTTCTAGCAAAATTCGAATCAAGGAGCTCAAGCCCATTTTTGCTATATCAGAGGTTTTAAAAACCGGTGACAAGTAAATCTGTTCTACCGCTCCTTTAAACCCATGTAAATCCTTGATTAACCTCCTCATCAGCTTGGCCAATTCCACCATCATTAGGTTCCGTCTGCCGGCAATCACATTGCTGTTCAAGACATTTTTACAAATGATTACGTTGTTTTCAGCTGTAATCTTGGATTGTTGGACCGAACCATGAATAAGGAGATCTGCCATCGCTTCTACTGTCATCTTTTCTTTACAATCCCCGAGAATCTCGATATCACCAAAATAGGACAGACTCCCTGAAGTGACATCCACATCTGTTGAATGACGCAGTCGAGGAATGACGGACACTTTTGTCACATGCCCTTCGGTCTCGATAAAAGGGCGTCCCGTTGCAACCGCTACGAGTTTTTTCCCTTCGTCAATGGAATCCACACCTCTTCCCGTTAGGACCAGGATGGACTTTGATTCCACGGGAGGAACTTCCTCACCCGTTACAGCCAAACCCGGTTTGCCAGGTAAAGGGGGATAGATGATGCCAAGGAGCTGTCCTTTATAAATACTCGGAATGGTAACAAGGGTACGATCGTCAATGTCTCCATTCTCAACAAGCTTTGGGATATGATTCTTCCATTCTGTTTTGAAAAGACACTTTATACGGCCATCTTTTCCCCGCTCGGGATTAATCCCTCTAGCGATGATAAAAACTCCCGGCTCTCTTGCTTCGAGTGCCTTTTGTATCTCGTCTCGATCAATACCTGTTTGAATACCTAATTCCTTCATCCTTTTTTCAATTTCCGGTAATCGAAGCGGATTGATGACCTCCTCGTCGACAGCCAATTCAAGGGTAAGATGCTGACGAGGCTCTTGATCGATGAGACGATACCTGCGCCTATAGCCTGGTTCGAGGGTAAGTGACGCTGTTATCTTTAATGAATCAAACACAATCGACCACACTGGCTCCTTGTCTTCACTTGGGAGCTTTACTTCAATTTCATCCTTTTCCATGAGGGCCGTTGTTTTCCGTATTAACTTGCCATTTTTATAAAAAGAAACCTCTTTTGGCGGTGTAATCGTTGGAAAATGGGCTGCCGTTTCCTTAAAGAATAGTTGACCATCTGTGACCCAAACCTGTCCGAAGGATCTCTCCGTATCACCGGTTAGCCCATTCGAGCTGGACAATGAGGAAATATTCTTTAAATCCCTGTCCGCACCACTCTCTTTCTTCGCTATTATGCGGACGATTGCCGGCTTTGTACCAATTAGCCCTAAAAATCCTGCCGTTTCGTTTTGAACAATTTCAATTTCAACCTGAGATTCTGATAATCCCATTTTTTCTAAACCATTCTCAATTGCCTCTTGTGAATTTTTACCTTTTGCAACAATTCCTTCACTCATTTTTCTCACCCCTTTACGAGTAAATCATTGGTGCATTAAAGCTGGAAATATCTGTCCGATCTTCTCCAACACGGAGGGTGACCATGGTAATGTCATCCTTTTGAGTTTTATCCCCTATGAAATCAAAAACCGCATCTACTACGGCTGTTTCAACATTGCCAACATCCTTGCCTTCGTTTTTGAGCAATGTGTTTTTCAACCGCTCAATCGTGAATTGCTCACCCGCTTGATTTTGCGCTTCCACAATGCCGTCAGTATAAAATAAAATATATTGATTAGCGTTAAGATGGACATGTTTTTCCTGATAGGTTTGATTCGGCAATCCCCCCAGCATTACACCGGTTACTCTTGGCAGCTCCTCAACCATACTTTTTCCAAGAAAAAGCGGGAGTGGATGGCCTGCATTAGCAAAAGTAAGTATTCTCTGTTCTGGATCCCAATCGGCACAAAAGACGGTCACAAACGATCGTAACGAACGCAAATCTCTATATAGGGCATTATTCATGGCTGTTAATGTTTCCCCTGGACCAGTTGTGCTAACGGCCGCACTTCGGAAGGCACCTCTGGTTAAGATCATTAACATCGCGGCAGGAATCCCTTTCCCCATCACATCGCCGATGACAATCCGGACTTTTCCATTTGCCAACGGATAAAAGTCAAAATAATCTCCACCAATCAAACGTGCTGGGATGGATCTCCCCGTAACCTCACCGGAACTTAGTTTTGGAACTTCGGCATTTAGGAGCTTGGACTGAATATTTCTCGCTAAGTTGATTTCTCTTTTTAAGGTCTGTATTTCATCATGTAAATTTCCCTCATCATCTGGAAAGGAGGAGCGGTTACGAAAGTTCAACTATACTCCCTCCTTCTTTAGAGTCTCGATGATTGTAAACAGGCCGAGAACGTCAAATATTTGTTGGATATTTTCATCTATCCCGCGGAATTCCAAAGCAAAGTTTTTTTCCTGGGAGAGATAAACTAATTCGACAATTGCGCCAATACCAGTCGAATCAATAAATTCCAATTGGCTAAAATCCAACAGCAAGGAGGTAATCACTGGCAGTTGTTCTATTTTGCTATGGAAGGCATCTACAGTGGTAATATCCATTATTCCGTTGATCCAAACGATAGCCTGATCACGATCAATATCTTGGTAAATTTGTAAACTCAATCTGTTCTCCTCCTTTATCTTTAGGTGAGCGTAACTGCTAAATTTGTAGATTTTGTGTCAAGACAGAAAATTTTAAAATTGCGCTTGTACATTTTATTTTCTGCCAGTAGAATGTTACTAACATAGGACATTCCTACCACCTAATCAAAATTTTCACTGTAGCGAGGGGAATAAAAATGAGCGATGAACGACGACAATATGGGCGAGTTGACTTCGATACGACGATTCAATTAATGATTGTTGAACCCGTTTCCCAAAGGGCCGAGCTAAACGATGCAAGTAATAATGGTTTAAGAATCGTGACTGAAGCTGACTTTGCATTAAACACAGTCATAACATGTCTCAATATTGAGTTAGAAAATAGTATTCCCTTTACAGCCAAAATCGTCTGGAAAAAGCAAGTCGACACTGGTAAATTTCAATACGGGTTACACATTGAAGAGTAACCATCAAGAATATAAACCGAGGGTCCGCCGCTGTTTCACAGGACCATCGGTTTTTTATATTTCATGAGTAAGATTCCTCTTTTTCAAAAAGCGATCATGTTCGCCACTTCTTTTTTCTAACAGATTGTACTGCATTAAAAGCGATGTCCCTGTGGACGACGTATAGACTTGTACGCTCTATCTGAAAAATTAGCAATCATTTTAAAGCCCTGCCCTAACGAGCGCTTACTTGAGTACCCCGACACCAAAATCGTTTTCGGAATTTCATGTAAAGGAATCCCTGATCCCTTATCAGAAATAAGGAACTGCAATCTATTCTCACTCCGGTAAATCGCCAACTTCCCTCCGCTTGCATGCTTGAGAACATTGGTCACCGCTTCTGACACGGAAACTTGAATCTTCATCGATTGTAATTCGGTTGGATGGTCTTTGAGTGTGGCTAAGGTCAATTCCCTACATTTCGAGACATCCGAAGTACTATTAATGGCAGTTTCCGCTAACCAGTCACCGATTTCACCCTCTAGGTTTTCTTGAGAAGAGTGAAGCTTGAACTTTCCGCCTGATAATGTCTCAATCACCTCTACATAAGATTCCAAAATATTCAGTTCCATTTTCTTTCTAAATGTAAGATAAGGGGTTACATCATGAGCAAATATCGCAACCTCTCCGTTATCGAGTGTTTGAGCGTGGAGATCTAAGGTGAGTTGGTTGTGATTAAAAGTTTCATGTACTAGTTCTCGCCGTTCTATAGCTGTATTCACTAGAGATTGAAGAAAACTAGTCGGAAGTTCTTGGATCGGAGAAAGTGCTTGTCCATCCCTTACATGAATAAAGAATGATCCCCCCATATGGGCAAATGAATCAGTTGCATAGGGGTTCTCCGATAGCTCGTTAACGGCCTGTGTATCCGGAATTGGCCAGAGATCCCGCAAATCATCGAGCATCGTTTCAATATGATCCAATCTTACCTTTTCCACTAAGCTGGGATCGAGCACCGTCCCTCCTCTTTCTTGTACTAATTTTAAAATGGTGTCCGGATCGTGATAGCGGGCAAGAATATGATCTAATTCATTTGCCAACGCAATAATCCGCGCCTCCAGTGGAATTTCCTCTTCACGTAGCCCTTTCGGAAAGCCTTTCCCATCCCAGCGTTCATGGTGATATAAAATTCCGTTTGAAAACTCCTCGTTCGGAAACAAGGTTTTAACCATTTCCACGGCTTTTTCTGGATGGCTTTTATATTCCCTTTCCTCGGATAAGGTTAGGTGTCCACGCTTTTGAAAAATATGACTTGGAATTAGGGCATTACCAAGATCATGAATGACCGCGGCCTGCACCAAGTCATTCCGTTTCCGTTTCGGATAAGCGAGATCGTCGAGCAGTGATTCACAGATCAATCCAACGCGATTGCCATGCCCAGATAAACTTGGGGTTAGGCGCCCTTCTAAAACCTGGATGAACGCACTCGTTGTATTATTGCGAAAAGAACGCTGTTTTGAATATTCGTGCGAAAAGAAATAGACAATTAATAAAAAAAACGATGAGTAGAAGATCGAAAAGATTAAGGCTGTATCTGATTTGATTAAAATCAACCTGGAAAGTACAATAACGCAAACAATAAACGGGATAATTAATTCAATCGTTTTCGTTTTTAAATTGGTAAACATTTTTTTCCTGAATACTGTTGCGTCTATTCCTTCTAAAACAATAAAATTACTAATTTCAAAGACCAATGCCACCATGACTACCTGAAACAAAATATGGAACTGAGCAGATAATTTCATTGCAATAAAGGAGGTAAGGACCGATACAATATACATACCAATCGTAACAAACAGCCGACTAAGAGGGATCCTCCTCCTTCGCAAACTCTTAAGATAATAGGCAAGAGTCGCTAAATAAATCGCTAGTACACTATAGGAATATCCTCCATAAAGGAGTAAAAACAAAAAGCCAATATTACTGGCGGCATAGTGATCACCACTTGGCAGCTTAATCGGGTAAAGTTCAAGGATAATGACGATTCCGGTCATCACAATGAAAATGGTCAGATTAAGAGAATCCAGGTCAGTAAGAGCATATAATAGGGAAATTAATGCGCTGATGACTAAACTTACCGTATACCAATTCATCACTTTCATAGCGCTCACCTTGAAGTATTCATTTTTGATGAATTTAGTATGATTAATAGCATAATTCCAATCCCAACGAGCACATCACCTGGGCTTAATACATAATCTGCAGCGGGGATCCAGTCCCCTAAGACCCAATAGAACAATGATTTATCTTCCATCAAGTGATGGCGCGAATCTGTCACGAATGATGCCAGTTCTACTTGTCCTGTTTGGAGGAGTGCTTCTTCAGAAACAGGCATTGACCCACCGTTCATCAGTAATGCTGCTAAATTCAAGATGGCGCCCATCACCATCCATTTTACACCGGCTACCTTTCTATTTTTCCACAGTCCGACAATCACTCCCACTATGGTTAATACTAAGATCAGTTCTAGCTTTGTTTTTGTCTCGATGGTAATGAATACAAGCGAAATTTGTATTCCAAAGCTAACAATCAGGAGAAGAGGCCATTGAAATTCAATATTTTTAATAAAGGTAAGTGGATTTCTTTTTTGTAAAAGTGTGATGACAATCGCTAGTAAAAGAAAATATTTCAATTTCAATGACCTCCTAATGTCAAGATAGAAAAGCAGACTTGGAGTTCTTCTAGGCAGAAATCCTATGAATCGTCCAAGTCTCTTTAAGTGCTTACCACCAAGGCTTACTGATGACTGGTCCTAATGCTGCGGCAACAACAGCGCCAATTGTTAATACATACTTTACGCGATCTTTCATGATGAGTTCACCTCCTCTCAATTTCCTTTACACAAGCAAATCGCACCGAAAACAGGTCTAAATACCCACATTAGCTATAAAAAAATCCGCCTTGAAAAAGGGCGGATTTGAAATGTATTCCGTCTTTTTCGGTAACCCGGCTACCATAGCAAATTGCTTTAGGCCCGTGGCTTTGCGTCCCGATCTTTCAATAGGTTTGCCTTTATCGTTAAGATAAAATGATATTTTATTACTTTAATAATATATCATTGTTTGTGTAGTGTAAATAATTTTCCGCACTTTTTTTACTATATTCGGAATTTTCATTCTGTGCCTAAATACCCAAACTAGTTTTGCATGCACTCGCCTGTTTTCATCTTATATCGCCCTTAACCTTCAAGTACTTATGGATTGGATATCAGACTTTTTCACTAATAAGGGCCAATTGTCATCTATTAACGATTTACCCGTCTCGTAACTTTTGGTAAGGTTATAGATGGTATGTCCATAAATAAATTAGCTAAAATGAAAGTTTTTCATAAACAATCGAAAAAGAAAGAGGGATCGCGATGAAGGACCAGTGGAAATTATTGTGGCAAATATTTTGGACCTTTTTTAAAATTAGCCCCGTCACCTTTGGTGGGGGATATGCGATGATTCCTTTAATCGAGAAGGAAATAGTCGATAAACGAAAATGGTTAAATAATGAGGATGTGACCGAAGTGTTTGCCCTATCACAAACGGTACCAGGTGCGGTGGCCCTAAATTCAGCCACTTTTATCGGACAGCGAATCGGCGGGGTACGCGGGGCGCTTGCTGCCATGTTAGGTGTTTCCCTTCCTACATTTTTAATCGTACTCACATTAGGATTTTGCTATTTCTTCATTCATGATCATCCAAAATTAGAAGCAGCGTTTGTATCGATAAGAGCATCGATTGTCGCCATCATCGTTTATGCCGCCATCAAAACAGCTCGGACGGCCATCATCGATAAGGTCACCTTCTGTATCATGCTTATAGGGATTCCGTTGTTATTTTTCATTCATCCAATTTTGGCCATTATTCTTGGGGCTGTAACAGGGATCGTAACCACGATGATTAAAATCAAATTGGGTTATACCATCAAATTAAAACATGATGAGGAAGATGATCCCACTAAAGATCCCGGCTATTTCATGGGTGCTGGAATATAGAAAAGCGGGAGCTCCTTGTCCAGGGGCGCTGGAGCTAGACAAATAGAAAAAGGGGACTATTTTATGGTACTGTGGCAATTATTTAAAACATTCTTTTTAATGGGATTTGTTGCTTTTGGCGGTGGGTATGCAATGATTCCTCTTATTGAATCAGCCGTCACAAAATACGGCTGGATGACGGCTGAAAAATTTACAAATGTGATTGCCATTGCGGGAATGTCGCCTGGTCCGATTGCAACCAATAGTGCCATTCTCATCGGTTACTCGGTAGACGGTTTCATCGGGGCCATCATCGCGGCCATTGGCATATTACTTCCTTCGATTATATTGGTCATCGTGGTGGCTACATTTTTCATCAAGGTGCACCATCATCCGATTGTCCAATCGATGTTTTACGGATTAAAACCGATTGTCGCTAGTTTAATCATCTATGCGGCCATCAGCTTTGCTAAATCCAATCAGTTAGTAACGTTAAAGGTCTCCTATCATTCTGTAACCTTACTACTTATCTTTGGCTTATCCTTATTTGCCCTATTAAAGCTCCGTTGGCATCCACTCTATGTCATTTTGCTGTCTGGATTAGTGGGCGTGGCACTTTATTCATGATAAGCGCCCCACTCACAAGGAGTTAGACATCACACGATGGAAAATTTTCATTTCTCCAACATAGAAAAAGCCACCATATAAGGTGGCATCAGATTTCTGCTCCAAATGCTTGCGGGAAAAGCGGCTCGGCCCCGCCCGCGGAAACCGTCCACCCGTAGCTCACTTCTAACCAGACTATTTCGCAATTTCTAAAGCGATTTGGTTGGCAGCAAAACACTCACGGACTTCTTCGGAGACATCCTCATCCGTGATAAACAAGTCGATATCAATTGGACGGGCAAAGGTGGCACTAGAACTCTTATTCAATTTACTATGATCGAGTAAAGTAATCACTTTGTTGGCAACCGAAACCATAACTCGCTTTAATTCCACCTCATACAAACTAAAATCAGACAGCCCATCGCGGATATTAAAAGCATAGGCTGATGTAAACAGAAGATCGATATTAATTTTTCGTAACAGCTCTTCCCCTAGAAGGCCTTCAACAGAATTGGACGAGTTTCGGACAATCCCCCCCACAATAATAACCGTTAAATAGGGATTTTCTTTCAGCATCGCAGCCGTCGCGATACCACTTGTCACGACCGTCAACTTCATTTTCGTATCTCGTAAATATTTCGCAAGTTCAAAACAGGTCGTGCTCGCATCTAAAAGAATACATTGCCCTTCATGAATATATTTTAAGGCACTATACCCAATCCGTTGCTTTTCAGCACGGAATTTTTTTTCACGATTTTCATAGGCTTTATCAAAGGAAGGATCTGTCTCCTCCGCCTTTAACATCGCTCCCCCATGGGTACGAATCAGCAAGCCTTGTTTCTCCATTTGATTTAAATCCGATCGTATCGTAGCTGCAGAAATACTAAGTGAACTGGACAAATCATTTACGGTTACTGTTCCTTTTTCTGTCAATATTTCGATAATTAGATTTCTGCGTTGATCAGCAAACATAGTTTCACCCTTTCATTTCTTTTCAATAATTTACTAAACATTCTCCTAAAATAATATTGGTACTCATATTATATAGGTAAACAGCAAAAAAGTCCTGTTTTAAGACAGAAACTGCTAAAATTTTATTCCTTTTATCTCAAATATACTTTCACTTTGTTTTGTTTGGTTTTATTTACGCAAAGAAACCTTATCTATGTTAAAAATCCTCTTCCCTCTCATCTTCCAGACTAGACGGACTGTTTCTGTTCCTTTCCACATAAAAACCCCTCTTTAGCAAGGCAGACCCATTCTGGTCTGACTTCTAAAGTGGGGATTGGTCATCCGATATAGCTCTTTTTCTGAGCTGCTTGCGCTCCTAGTTGTGTAAGGATTTCTTTGAATTGCTCAATGTCCCACGCAGCCCTGCCGATAAATAACCCATCTACATTTTCTAGTTTGCTATATTCAAGAAAATTATCATGATTCACACTTCCACCATACAAGATAGGAATCTCCAGCCCCACCTCTTCAAACAGACCTATTAAAGTCTGGCGTAGAAAATCATGAATTTCTGCAACATAAGCAGCATCAGCCGGGACCCCTTGTTCCCCAATGGCCCAAACAGGTTCATAGGCAATCAGTACATTTTTAGCTTGCTGCTTCGATACCCCGTGCAGGCTTATTTTCAGCTGTGAAGCCAGTGTCTCTTTAGAAATGTGATAATGCTTATGATCTGCATTTTCTCCAATGCAAATAAGTGGCTTCAGTGCATAGGCTAAGGCAGCATGGACCTTCTTATTAATAGCTTCATCCGTTTCATTAAAATATTGCCTTCGCTCCGAATGACCTAGTTCAATCAAATCAAGGCCCATTTCCGCTAGCATTCTTGGGGAAATCTCACCTGTGTAGGCGCCGCCATCCTCCCAATGCATGTTCTGCGCCCCTAAATAAATGGAGGAATCAGACGTAAACTCCTTGATGGGCACAAGAGCAGTGTGAGACGGAATAATAAATAATTGAATAGCGGATGGGAGCGTTTCAGAAATCTGCTTAAGTCTAGTTGTAAAGGCAATCCCTTCGGCAATCGTCTTCGTCATCTTCCAATTCGTACCGATCCAAAGCTTCTTCATGATGAAAACATCCTCCTCGATTCTTGCAAACTCGCATTCACTAACGACTAGCCACTAAATTCAATGCCTGCTCTAAAATAGCCCGAGTCGTTTTTTCATTGGCGTGGACAGCTTCTTGATCCTTGCCCCTCACTTCTACAGCAACGCGCAAACCATTCTCAGCTTGGAGACTAAGTTCATCCGCTTTTCGTAAAATATCACTGATTTTCTCGACCGTTAAGAAGCCTGGTTTCCCAATCGGCATATGATTATCCCCATATAGGGCACTAGTTTGATCCAAAACAGCATTTGAAAAATGAATTTGGTGAATCTGTGCTTTCGCCATTTCCATAGCTTGACAAACGTCCTCCCCATTCAGGGCGGCATGGGCCGTATCAAAGGCAAGACCAATATTTTGATATGTTTCAGCCACATCGGAAAGCAAAGGGACCGTTTCCTTGATTGGTCCAATCAACCTTTTCTTATGGGCATATCGATCAAGATGTTCAACCAGAACATTCATTTGATAGGTGGTGGCTTCAGCACAGATTTCACAAAGACTTTCATAAAATCCCTCGATTGCCTCTTGGCGACGATCCTCCCCAGGGTCTTGCCCAGGAACAAAGGCAATATTGGTCGCTCCACACTCTGCTGCTAGATGGATCGCATCTTTGATCTGTCGCACCGATTCCACGCGTAGCTTTCTATCAATAGAAGAAACATCGAGATTGTTTTTGTCAATGAGAAAAGTGAACCACTGCGTAAGCTGAAAATCATAGCTTTCTTTTAATGCTAAGATTTTTCTTCGCTCCTGTTGGTCGTCGACATCACCAATTTCAAACGAACGGTAAAACCCTTCTGCTGCCATCTTTTCAATCAAATTTACTGTAAACCCCGTTTCATTTTTAACAGAAAAATAGACTTCTGGTACGAGAAGTGATGGAACAAATTGTGTACTCATCCTGACAATTCTCCTTTAACTAATTTTTCAAATGGAACCTAAACTTCTTCCCTTTTAGCTCACCGGTTCTGCTAACCCGACGTTTTGATAGACAACTGTCGCCTCCTCCACTGTCCCGTTTTGATGAATAATGGTATTTAAGCCCGCCACAACACCTAACGGATTGTCGTCGAGTGTAATATTACGTCCAACTGCTACACCTTTGGCGCCCATATCCATGCAATGCTTCACATATTGAAAATAGTCACGGATTCGTTCTGTCTTCGGACCTCCTAGGACAAGGACAGGGCGTTTGGCCGCATCAATGATTCTCACATCACCAGGTTCTCCAGTAAGTCTTGTCTTAATGATATCCGCACCAAGCTCCGTTCCAACCCGGGCTGCTGCGGCAATCGCGTCGATTTGATTAGACTCCGGACTTGTCACATGATAGCTATAAGGAAGCGTTTCACACATAAAGGGAACATTCCAATGATCAGCGGCTTTCGCAAGCTCCCAACTAAGCTTATGTGAGGCAACTTCATTCTCGGCTCCAGGAAAAGTCATCGCTATCACACTATCTGCCCCAAGTTTTAACGCGTCCTCCACCGTTAGAAGATCTGTTGTAGCTGGAATGCGCGCGTCAAAGACACTTGTTGACAGGTCAGCACGAACAATTAATCCTAGGTCAACAAAAGACTCTGCATGCATTTTAGCGATACCATAGGTAACGATCACGGCATCAAGTCCTAATTCCTTTAACTTGGGCAGGAGGTGAATGGTTTTATCTATCCCATCTGTTTTACTAGAAAAATAGTATCCATCCAGCGCGAGCGTAATCGACTTCCCATCCTTTGCAAAAATCTTCGACATTCTTCTTATTTTCGACATAGTTCTCTCCCTTTCTACTCGTATTGACAATGAAAAGCGGTTAAAAAAGATCCCATCGCGGAGATCTTTTTCAAATAGTTTTACACTTGCACACCACTTGGGTCTGGCAGCAATTCCGCCTTCACCAGTATGGTTTTCAGTTCGGCAAGCTTTTCATTATTAAGGGAGCGTGCTGGTGGTAGTACATGTGTTGAAATATCCAGTCCTCTCAACTTCATTGCTTCTTTCACCACATTGACAAAAGGGGAATCTAGTTTGTACATCGTCGGTATAAAGGCTAGGCGTTTATGTAAGGCTACGGCTTGATCGATACGATTTTCTTTGAATGCCTTGTAGACACCTATCGCAAGCTCTGGGGCGAAATTGACACTGGCACTAATGGCTCCATCCCCGCCAAGACTCAAGGTTGGGAATAAATGATCATCGAAGCCAGAGAACACGACAAAGTCTGGAAACTTCCCTTTAACCGTTAAAATCATATCGCGAATATGGGCGATGTTTTCGACGGTCTCCTTAATCCCGACGATGTTTTCATGCTTTTCAACTAATTGGAGGACGAATTCAGGACTCAAATCCTGCCCCGATAAGGTCGGGAAGTTATAAAGTAAAATTGGTAAATGAACAGAATTGGCAATCTCGCTATAATGAGCAAATAAATTTTCCTCTGTCAAAGCCCAATAGTACGGATTAATGATGACCACCGCATCAGCGCCGACTTTCTCCGCATGCTGACTTAACAGGACTACTTCACGGGTGCTTGTACTTCCCGTCCCAATTAAGACGGGAACTCTGCCATTGACATATTCCGTTGTAAAGGACGCAACTTCCTTGCGTTCCTCCACGGACATTTGTGAGAACTCTCCACCACTTCCTAGAAAAAACAAACCATCGACGCCAGCATCAATTAAAAAGTCGATAACGGTCGCCATTCCCTTTTTATCCAATTCCCCTCGGTCATTAAAGATGATCGATACTGGTGGAATAATTCCCTGAAACTTTGTAGTGGAACGCATGTATTTTCCTCCTATTCATGATTGAGTTCTAACTGAAGTTTCTTATCTGTCCTATTCTTGGTTGATAGCATTCTCGACCCATTCCCGCATTGCTGTAAACATAATCCAAACAGTTGTTGCCCCTGCATCCTGATGACCAATCGCCCTTTCACCAAGCGCCTTCGCACGACCAAACTTCGCAACATATTCCTTCGTTTGTTCTACTCCCTTTTCGGCAAGGCTTTCCGCAACTTTAAGCCCTTCTAGTAAGCTCTGATTTCCGATCACACTTTGCTTTAACCCCTCAACCGCTGGCTCAAGCGCGTCAATCATCGTCTTATCTCCTCGTTCAGCCTTCCCGCGTTGCTTAATCGAACTCACAGAGCCCTCCAGAATTTGTGCTAATAATGGCAAGGTCAGCACTTCTTGTGGGTCAAGTCCCTTTACTCCACCAATAAAAAATGTCCCAAAAATAACCCCGGAAGCTCCGCCCATCGTAGAAATCATCGACATCCCAATCGTTTTAAAGACATCATTAATGGTAGTGAATTCTTTTTGACGCAAGCCTTCTTCTGCTTTTGTAAACCCAACAGACATGCCAATCCCATGATCTCCATCACCGATCGCGCTATCAATTTTGGTTAACAACGGCTTGTTCTCACGAACCTTTTCTCCCACATATAGAAACATTTCCTTAACTTGGACAGCATTTAATTGAACTTCTTGTAAACTATTTGGCATAAACGTTCCCCCCAATACTTTCTTTTTTATAATATGGTGAAACGGCCGGGGCACTATAGTAATCTTTTAATTCATTATCTAGCTTCAATAGTGTAATAGAGAAGCCCGCCATTTCCTGTGTTGTACAATAGCTGTTAACATCCATGTCATAGGCTTGAATTCCTTTTTCCTCCAGAACCTTCGCTACTCGTCGGTTGACTATAAATAATTCCATTAAGGTTGTGGAGCCTAAACCATTCACTAATACCGCCACTTCATCTCCAGACTGAAGATTACTTTCCGCTAGCAATTTTTCCAATAGCTTATCCGTTAAAGCATCCGCTGGCATCATCTTCGTCCGTTCCATTCCAGGCTCGCCATGAATGCCCATCCCAACTTCTAATTCATCATCTGCCAGTGTATATGGGAGCTCAGTCGCGCCTGGTATTGTCCCAGGAGCTAAGGCAACGCCAATAGAGAAAGTATGATCATTCGCTTTTTGGGTAACCTTCGTGACTTCTTCTAATGACAGGCCCTTTTCCGCAGCCGCACCAGCGATTTTAACCACAAAAATATCGCCAGCTATTCCTCTGCGCTCGTCTTTTCGCTCTGTTGGAGCGGAGGCAACATCATCCGTCACTAAGACCGTATTCGTCGTAATCCCTTCCATTTCAAGTAATTCGACTGCCATGCCAAAGTTTAGAACATCGCCAGAATAATTACCGTAAATAAAGAGAACTCCCTTACCAGCATCCACAGCTTTTGCCACTTCAAACACATTCGTTGGCGGTGGAGCAGCAAATACGTTTCCAAGAGTGACGCCATCGGCAAGTCCCTCGCCAATTAATCCTAAAAATAAGGGCTCGTGTCCACTGCCACCGCCCGTAACAATCGCGACTTTATCTTTCCGATCACGCCGAACGATACCGTTTACATTTTCTACTTTTTGATAAGACCTTTTATAGGCTGCCAAGAAACCCTCGATCGTTTCTTCTACAACTTGTTCAGGATTGTTAATCACTTTTTTCAAACCAGCATCTCCTCTCAAGTAAAAACAAAATGTAGACTTTCGTTTTTTATTGTTTATTTTTATTTATTATCATATACCCTGAAATAAATTGTGTCAATTTTCATATTAGTGAAATTTTTTATCCTTTTTCGACAAAAACCTACATATTCATCATAGAAATTATGGTAAAACAACAAGAAGGCTGTGATTAACAGCCCTCTTATTCATTTAACTATTTTGCTTCTGCAGGTTTAATAGGCTCTTTAACGATAAACCAATAGAAGAAGGCAGCAAATCCAGCGATGATCCCACCGGAGATAAAGGCGATCGAATAAGAACCGGTTGAATCTAAGATAATCCCTGTTACTAATGGTGCAAATGCCCCGCCAAAGTAACCGCCGAAGTTTTGAATGGCCCCGACAGAACCCACCATAGCAGGTGGCGCAACGTCACCTGACAATGCCCAAGCACTGCCTGTAATCGCTGAAATAACACATAGAGCAAGTGTCATTAATGTAATCGTAATCGCTAATCCATGCACAAATGGAAGGATAATCACAAATACTGCAGCTAATAGAGCACTGACAGCAATAAGTCCACGTTTCGCGTTGATAGGTGAACAAATTTTCTTATCAGCTAACACTTTTGTGATATAACCGCCGCCAAGGTTACCAACAATCCCGCCAACCCAAGGGATAGCGGCATAAATACCGAGCTCTTTAAAGCTAACATTCTGCGTGTTTAATAGATATAATGGTAAGAAAGTAAGGAAGATATTCCAAATCCAAATGGTACAGAAGAAGCCAAAGATCATTCCCCAAACACTTTTATACTTAAACAACTCTCTCCATTTAATATTCGTCGATTCAACGGAATCGTTGCTTGCGCCGCCTTCAGCCTTAATATAGTCATATTCTTCTTTAGAAAGCAGTTTACTTTGATCTGGCGATTTATAAAACTTCATAAATAGAAGGATAAACACAATACCAATAGCACCAGTAATGAAAAATAATGCACGCCAGCCAAATGCCATTTGAATGGCTACGAGAATGGGTGGTGCAAGAGCCGGTCCCACTTTCGAAGAGGCATCCCAGAACCCTGTTGCTAAGCCGCGTTCACTTTTCGGAAACCATTGCGCGGTAATTTTTGCATTAGACGGCATACACGGTGCTTCCCCGACGCCAAGTAAGAATCTGGCTCCAATTAAAGTGAGCATTTTGTTACACGCACCCGTTAATGCTGTGGCAACACTCCACCACAGAACCGCAATCGAATAAACGCGCTTCGCACCAAATTTATCAATTAACCAACCGGAAGGAAGCTGCATGACGGCATAGGTCCAAGAAAAAATCGTACCTAAAAGACCAATATGCGTCATATTTAAGTTTAACTCCTCAATCATTGCTGGAGCTGCAATGGAAAGGTTTGTTCGATCAAGATAGTTAATAATTCCCCCAATTAGCAGCCAAATAACAACGGTCCAACGGAAATTCTTCTTCGTTTTCGCTGCCTGGACGGGCAGATCTGCCTGAAGCGCTTGTTCTGTTTTCATACTGTTCCTCCTACCTTTTTATCGTTCAATTTTATATCAAACCTTAGATAGCGCTTTCAAGGGTGTCGAAAAAAGCATCCCCTTCTTTTGCGGCGAGAAAAGGATAGAGTGATTGGTAAAATTTAATAGCATTTATTCTTCTATTCTATTGAAAATGAGCTTACTTACTCCCAACTAAATTCAAGGCTTGTTCTAAAATGGCTCTAATCGATTTTTCATTGGCAAAATGATCGTTATGGTCTCTTCCCTGCACTTCAATCGTTACAGGCAAGCCATGTTCAGACTGAATGCCGAGTTCATCCACCCTTTGCAAAATTTGCGTCATTTTATCCAACGTTAGAAATCCTGGTTCACCAATAGGCATATGATGATCCCCATATAAATCGCTCTTCGGATCCACGACAACATTCGCAAAATGAAGGCGGTCCATCACTGGCCTTGCTAATTCCAGTGAGGTAAAGATCTCTTCACCATTTAGCGTGACATGAGCGGTATCAAAAACTAGCCCGACATTTTGATAGTGCGCTCTTACTTTTTCAATAATAGGAACCGCTTCACTTGTTAGCCCTAACACCCGCTTTTTATGCACTTCTCGGTCCATCGCTTCTACCGACACATGCATATTAAACGTAGCGGCTTCCTCACAAATTTCACAGAGACTTTCAAAGAATGCTTCCAGTCCTGCCTTTCGCAAGTGTGCGCCCGGATCCGGTCCAGGTACCAAAGCAACCGTTGACACGCCACACTCGGCCGCTAGATATAAACTAGCTTTAATTTCTCTAATGGTTTTTTCTCTCAATTGCGCATCAAGCGCCGAGACATTTAGGTCTGTCTTATAGGTTAAAAAGGTTAACCACTGTAGAATCGATAGATTATTTTTTTCCTTTGCTTGTAAAATCCTTTTTCGATCCTCTTGATCATAACCTGTACCAATTTCGAAAGATTGATAGAATCCTTCTGCCCCCAATTTCTCGACAACACTTGCTGCGAACCCCTTTTCATCTTTTACAGGAAAGAACACTTCGGTAACAAGCAGGGAAGGAATATGTCGGTTCCTCACGAGATTTTCACCCCATTAATAATCGGCTTCAATTTTTCATCCACATAGCCACTAATATCATGGATACATTGATCAGCATTGGTTTTTGTTTCTTCTGTTTCTTCCTCGACCATAATCCAACCATCATAACCATAATCAACAAGCGCTTGAACAATTGCCGGGAAATCAATATCGCCGTAGCCCATCTTTTTCCACTCAAACCTGTTCGAACAATCTTTAAAATGTACATGCTTGATGATGGAGAGATGGTTTCGAACCACTTCGACTGGATCCATTCCACCAGCGGCAATATGGCCTACATCTGGAGTATAGCCCACATATCTTGTGTCTAATTCTTCAAAAAGGAGTGCATAATCGCTTTCAATTCTAAAGTAAGAAGTTGCAGGTGAATGGGGGTGAAATACTGCGACTACACCGTTTTCAGTCGCTCGTTTTCCAACAGCATTTACACAACTAATAATGTCTCGTTGTCTTTTTACTAAATTGTCGCGATTCGGACCTACACGCGCTGGTAGATTTAATTTTGCATTTGGGAAGTGTTTTAAATAATTTATATAATAATCTGCCCGTTGCTTCTCTTCTTCTGATTCATGATCACTTTCCCAACTGAAAGGTAACGTCAAGGCCGCTAATTCAAGACCCATACTGTCAAGTTTCTCTTTCAGTTTTTCTGGAGCCTCATTGTATTGCCCCAATAGTGCATACTGAACATCAATCCCTTTAAAACCAGCCTTCTTGACGGTATCCAAGAGATGATCTAAGCAGTCCACTTTCTCGTCATAATCAAGTACCCACGTTGATCCGTGACAACCAAACTTAATCGTCATTTGCTAATTCCCCCTTTTTAGATTGAACCCTTAATCTCAGCAAGCGTTTGCAAAATCAATCAGCAAATAAGTTGTTTATCTATTTAGAATATTATCATTTGTTTTTGTTTTGTCAATTGTTTTTTTAGAGGTTTTTTTCAATTGAAAATAAATGAAAAAAATAATTTAAATAAGTTGAATTTTTTTATATAATTAACAAATTTCCATATTTATCCCTTATATATTCACTTTTATACTCCGAAAACACTATTATTTTTAAATTCATTTGCTTTCATTATTTTTCGTTTACAAAGAATAATATTGACATAAACGAAAATAAATGAAAGAATACAGATAAATAAAACAAATTGGAGTGATAATCGTGAAAATCGGCGTCGGATCAGATCACAATGCCTTTCAAATGAAAGAGGAAGTAAAGTTATATATTACTAGCTTAGGTCATGAAGTCGTTGACTATGGTTGCTATTCTAATGACGAAGTCGACTATCCTGGGGTTGCCTTTCAGGTAGCAACGGATATCATGGCGAACAAACTGGACCGAGGGATTCTATTTTGTGGCACTGGCATCGGAATGTCGATTGCTGCCAATAAGGTTCCAGGTATTCGCTCCGCCCAGTGCCATGATGTCTTTTCAGCTGAACGGGCCCAGCTAAGCAACAATGCGCAAATCATGACAATAGGCGCGAAAGTCATCGGTGTGGAACTGGCTAAGAAGGTCGCAGAGGCCTACCTGAAGGTTTCCTTCCAAGGTGGGAACTCCGCAAGAAAAATCGACCAAATCATGGATAAAGAAAAAGAATTTCTTCTAAACGGTTCATGCTGTTAAGAGTTAAATCAGATGAGCGAGCTGCGACAGCCTTCAAAAGAAACTGATTAACTGGAGGATAACAATATGCAAACAAAAAGCCGGGTCTGTACACAAGGATTAGTGATGGATTTTCTTGCTGTCTCTCAACAGGCAGCCATCGCTGCTTATCCATGGATTGGAAAGGGAAATAAACTAGAAGCAGATGGTGCGGGTACTGGTGCGATGCGGGAGCGTATGAACACAATCGACATGAACGGAAAAATTGTCATCGGTGAAGGGGAAATGGATGAGGCCCCCATGCTTTATATTAATGAAGAGCTTGGAACGGGAGTCGGTCCACTAGTGGATATTGCGGTGGACCCTGTCGAGGGAACTACCTTGATGGCAAAAGGACAAGAAAATTCCCTAACCGTGATCGCTGTTGCAGAGCGTGGTAGTTTATTGCATGCCCCAGATATGTACATGAAAAAGTTAGCAGTCGGCCCAGGAGCAAAAGGATGTATTGATATTGAATTATCGTTAACGGAAAATATGATGGCGGTAGCGAAGGCATTGGGAAAAAAGGTCGAGGATTTAACGGTAATGATTCAAGATCGCCCACGTCATACCGCCTTAATGAATGAGGTTCTTTCAGCAGGCGCCCGCCTCAAGTTATTTTCTGATGTTGATATTACTGGTGCCATCGCAACCGCACTGGATGGGATTGATGTTGATATTTTAGTTGGTACGGGCGGTGCACCTGAAGGAGTCATTGCGGCTACTGCTTTAAAATGCTTAGGTGGGGACTTCCAAGCAAAACTACTTCCACAAGATGACCAAGAATGGAATCGTTGTCGCACCATGGGCATCGATCATCCCGAAAATCCCTTGAGATTGGATGATATTATCAAAACAGAGGATTGCTTCTTTGTTGCAACCGGCATAACGGATGGCGTGCTCTTAAGCGGAATCAAGAAAACGGAAAACGGAAATATGAAGACCTGCTCGTTCGTCACGGTCGGCGGGGCCACCAAAAATGCGCAGTACATTGATGCGACCTTTTTTAAAAACTAATCCACTAAGAAAAGCGCAAGGCGCCCGTAATCGTCGATAAGCACAAGACGAGCCGGCCGAAAGGTTGTTCTTTAACCTTTTGGTCGGATTGGCTTGTGACCTCGAGCCGATGGCGCCTGGAGCTGGACAATTCTCAAAGTCAAAATTTATACTTTCTTATCTTAC
>NZ_CCAS010000037.1 GCF_000612625.1 Neobacillus jeddahensis | reverse complement strand
CCACCGCCATATCCGCAGCCACCATATCCATATCCGCCAAATCCGCCAAATCCATACATACTATTTCCTCCTCGTTTATATTAATAGAAACCGTAACCCCAAGAAGCTCCGATGATGATTAATAAAATGAATAAAACGACTAGTAGGGCAAATCCGCCGCCATAGCCACCTGCTGCACCAGACATTTACATTACCTCCTTTTTCGATTTCCATATATCCTATTCACCTAGATAAAAATGTGCGATAGACACTTATCCATAAAAATGGGGTTTAAAAAAAAAGACTAAGCCCATTCTTTTGGACTTAGACCCTTATCCTCTACAGATGTTTGTCCTAGTACATTTTCACTACCCTTTTTGCCATTCAGTTGACAAGTTTGATTGTTTTTCTTAACATGTTGTCAATAATAGTGGATTGGAGCCATCACATTGAGAACTATAGCAACCATATTGTTTTTTATATTTCTGTTGTCTTTTCGAATGATAAAAGTACTAACTCGGAATACCGATTGCCATTCAGCCATTAAAGTGGGGCACAGGGGTGCTGCAGGTTACTGCCCTGAAAATACATTTGCCTCATTTAACAAGGCACTATCCTTAGGGGTGGATTACCTTGAAACCGATATTCAAATGACGAAGGACGGTAAATTAGTGGTGATCCACGATACCACTGTAAACCGGACAACGAATGGAAAAGGGAAAGTAAGGGACTTCACCTTAAATGAACTCCAAAACCTTGATGCTGGCAGCTGGTTTCATCCCCAATTTGCTAATGAAAAAATCCTATCTTTTTATGAGTTTTTAGATGAATTTGCCGGAAAAATTGGTTTACTTATAGAGCTAAAAAAACCTTCGTTATATCCCGGTATAGAAGAAAAAGTTGCAAATGAACTATTAAAAAGGGGACTTACTTCCGGTAGTGCGGAAATCATTGTTCAATCATTTGATCAAAATTCATTGAGACAATTCCATACAATCCTACCAGCTATTCCATTAGGGGTTCTAGTTAAAAAGACAACGATGAAAGGACTTTCGCATAGTGAATTGCTTACTTTTTCAAGCTATGCCACCTATGTAAATCCAAAAATGACTATGGTAACCAAACCACTAATTCGACGAATACACCAACATGGCTTTAAGACACTTATTTGGACGGTTAAGAAAAAACAGGACGTCCATCTCTTAAAGCATTATCGGGTTGAAGGAATGATCAGTGACTTTCCAGACATATTATGAGGAACTTATATTGGTGCATACATTTGAATTACCATCAAAAATGAGGCAGCTCACTCACATGTGAACTGCCCCCTTTAAATTATAAAAAAACAAAATAAATCACGATTGCTAATACTATTCGATAGATTGCAAATGGTAAAAGCTTGATTTTATTAATCAATTTTAAGAAAAAGCGAATCGATAACAAGGCAAAAACAAAGGCACTAATAAACCCTGCAATGAAGATTGGCAATGCATCCATCGTCATATATTCCCAGTTTTTCAGCAATGAAAGTAAACTAGCTCCTGCCATAATTGGTACAGCCATGATAAAAGTAAAGTCAGCTGCTGCACGATGACTCATACCCATTAGTACCCCTCCTGAAATAGTTGAACCAGAGCGGGAGAAACCTGGCCAAAGGGAGAAACATTGAATCAGACCAATTGTTAATGCTTGTCCATATGAGATTTGATCAACGGTTTGAGTTTTTGGATTCTTCGATCCAAAAAGATCTGCAAGAATCATGAATACAGCACCAATCACTAATCCAATCAAAACGGTTGATGTGGAAAATAAATGATCATCAATATAATCATTAAACAGTACACCTAGGACACCTGCTGGAATTAATCCAACCAAAACTTGAGTTAATTTTAGACGTGTCTCTTTTTGTACTGCATGCATGTTTAATCTTCCTAACCCTAACAATTCGATGAATCGATCTTTAAACGTGACGACAACTGCTAGGATTGAACCAAGCTGTATAACCACTTTAAAGGTGTTGGCACCATGAGCTGTTAAAAACTTCTCGGATTTCAACCACATATCATCGACGATAATCATATGGCCAGTTGAAGAAACGGGGGCAAACTCTGTTAGACCTTCGACTAATCCTAAAATAATTGCTTTTATGATCATAAGTAAATCCATGTTGTACGTTCTCCTAACTTTACTGCAGCAGAATCCTTAGTTATGGTAAATAACGTTCTTATTTTACTCATTACTAGTCCGACTGGCAATACTAAATTTTTTATTTAATCGATTTTGCAGACACCTCTATCAACGCTAAATGTTCACAGAAGGTTTCATATGCAAAATAAAAATTACTAACCCTTTAATAATGCCACAGTCACGATTAAAAATAAATCATTTCTCTATTTAATCAATCGATTATTCCCATTCTAATTGCCTTAACAGCAACCTCTGTCCTGTTTTGTGCATTTAACCTTTTCATGATATGTGATATGTAATCTCTTACCGTAAATTCACTTAAATAAAGCTTTAATGCTGCCTCTGATGTCGAAGCCCCATCCGCCAATAATTTGATGATTTCCGTTTCTCTGGGTGATAAGGAAATATGCTTGCCTACTGGTAAATCTTGTTTTTTAATATCCGCTTCAATAAACTTAGATATCAATTCTCCTGAGCTTTGCCCAAATTTCATCAATGCAGGAAACAGACTGGTATCTACAGTAAATTGCCTGCCCGGTCCTTGATCTAATACAACTCCACCAATTATTTTCCCTTCTTCAGGAACATATATGGGAACAATAATCAAAGAGGAAAGTTCAAATTTTTCGACATACTTTTTAGGTAATTCATCCTTTGCCGTGGGAATGAAAATGGGCTGGAAATTTTTCATTTCATGCCCCTGGGATTTTAATTTTACAAGGCTATCATTTAGTACAGGGATATTGGTAATTTTTTCAGCAATAGCTTGAATATCTTCAGTATTCAAATGATGGCCGAACAGACCAACCCCTATGCTCTCTTTATTCGTAAACTTAAATAGTGCACACCGTTCAAAGGGAAGGAAATAACCAAAGCCAAAACAAATATTTTCAATGGACTCTTGCAAATTTTGCGAGCGAATAATCCATTCATTAAATAAGATAACAGCATCCTTCCAAATACTATAATTCTCATTTTCAACTTGGAATAGCATCACTTCGCTTATTTTTGAAAATAAATAATGAACAGAGGGATGTAATTTTGAAGAGTATACAATCCTCGATTTAAGCACTTTATGGGAAGCGTTTTCAAGGAGGTTCAAGTGAAAAATAAGTGCTTCTGGTTCTGGACGGCGATGAAACTGGGCAAACCATTCTTCCTGTAATTCAGTTAACATCCGATAAATATCAACCTTCTCATCTTCAACAGAACGAAGAAACCTTACTAGGAAGTCGCTGATAAATTCAAACACAGCAATTGATTTTTTATTTGTATTTTTAAGTGATTGAAGCATTAAACTCCACTCATGTAAAAGATCGTCCTGATAATTACATAACATGTTTACAGCATCATGTAAAAGATTATCTAAATGTTGGTTCAAGGACCTCGACATTGATTGTTCACACCCTCTCCATAAAAACAAACACTATAATCATTGTGTTATAACAGGTTGTTATCTATAACATAATTCAGCTAAACTATCCAAAATTCCTGCTGAATTTTAGGTGTTCGGAATTTTTTGTCACCTCTTGTCCTCCTTTTTAAGAGTAGTGTCAACTACCTACAAATGTAGGGATTTTTTAAATTGCCCATTTATCATAAAATTGTGACAAATAGTGTAAGCATTTACATTTATGAAATGCTTTCGCTTTTATTAATATCAAAGGGAGGAAAGAGAATGAATTTAGCTGCAGAAACGGCCATTATTGGAGGTCAAACAGTTAAGAAAAAACTCATCATTGCGTTAGTAGGTGGATTTTTATTTTTAGGAGCACTTTTAGGTACTTTTGGATTAACAGGCATGGCTGCCGCAGTACCGCTAGTAGGTGGATTTACCGTCAGCTTTGACGAAATGACAGGCACAGGATTTAAGCTTTATGGCAGTCTTGCTGATAGTGCCATGAAAAAAAATAACCCTGTTGCTGTTAACGAAATTGACAATGCCACGATTACAAATTTGACCATTAAAAAAGCTATCCCTTTTCTAGGGATTTATGCTGTCATCTCTGCTGAAAAACCAGTTACAATTACTGGACTTCAACAAAAAGCAACGATGATAAAGGGAGATGCTTCATTTAATGAACTGACCATGGCCGAAAAATATGTTGGGGATCAAGATCTTAGTGACCCTAAAGTACTTGCGGGGGCAGCTGCAGAACATTTTACACAAACCGCCAATTCTATTACCATCAAAAATGGAGTACTCGATACAGTGTATCTTTTTCAAAAAACAGTAACTCTTAATGGGATGAAGGTTTCATTTGAACCAATGCAACCAACTAAATAATCATTACTTCAGGGAATTAACAGGTAAGGGATGATATGTATGAACTCTAGGTATTCAAACCTTAAAAAGTTTAAGAATTGGAGAGCAAGGCGCCCTTTTTGGGGGGCGACCTTGTCTATATTATCAGGAATAATTATTTTAATTGTGCCTGCTCAGCTATACGAAATTGCCGCTGCACCAGGGAGTATGATTGTTGTTGGCCTTTTATTAGGAGGTCTAACCTTTCTAATGGGAGTCCTGGCCTATTTCATACCTAGACTGTCTACCCTGCTTGGCATAGTAGGAATTTTCACTTCTGTATTATCCATTATGGGGGCATTAGGTGGATTTTTAATCGGGACAATTTTAGGTATTGTTGGCGGGGCAATGATGATTGCTTGGAAGCCAACAATGGCAGCAACAGTTACCCAAGAAGAGCTAAATAAAAATTTTATAGTAGAAAAAGAGGTTGCATCAAGCACAGAAACATTACCCGAATAATAGTGCGAAGCAGTTTATATGTTGCGGAAAAACGGTGATAGATTTGAAGCAGAGAAGAAAACTTTTCAGAATTATACTCATATTTATTATTGTAATGAGTGGATTATTAATCCCTACGAATCATAGTTCTGCAGTTGAATCTACAATAATCGGATTTATTATTGAAGCTGATCAATTAGAGGGTACCTTTAAAGGTGCTAATCTAATAAATGGAGAAACTGGTGATCAACCAAGTCGGCCCATGCTAGAACTTAAATTTGAACAAACAACTGTAAAAGGATTTAAGATTAAAAAGTTAATAAAGACTCCAAATGGTATTGTCACAAGCATTTTTAGTTCTGGTGATACTGTTCTACTTAATAACTTGTCCTTATCTGTTACAAATCCGGGAGAAATCATGACTTACACACCTGTTAACGGTAATATTGGTCTAAAAAATGTTAAACTCCTTGCACACCTTGTTACAAGCGACTATTCGATTCTTCCAAAATTAAATGTAAGTTTTGTAGAAGGCGGAGAGGTTGAGCTAGATTCAATGAATGTAACAGAGCTAATAGAAGAAAAAGCCAAACTTGAAGATATACTTAAATCACAAACTACTCAAACTGAATAAATAGCATCACTTCAGCCTGTAGACAAACTCGAAGAATTTCGAGTTTGTCTACAGGCTTTTTATTTTTAAATATAATATAAAATAACAGTCCGTTTAGATTTGCGTTGCTTGAAAACGCTTTACGTTGGTGTGGAGGGCACTGAAAAAGTTCTTAAATTTAGGCAGTGCTAAATTTGAGTGTTAATTTCCGCTCCAGGCACTTCGCGTCCGCGAGCGGAACGGGCGGAACGGGAAGCCTCCTCGGCGCAAGCGCCTGTGGGGTCTCCCCAGCCCCGTCCTCCCGCAGGAGTCTTCGTGCCTTCCGCTCCAATCAATCAAGTTTTGCTACACAGCCTAAATTTGAATAAGTATCATTCCTTATTAAAGGATTAATAAGATTCTCGGAAAAAATAAGATAATTTTACTTACTCGTGTCTGTGTTTCAGTTCGATATTTTTCGTTTTGAGGATTTAAAAAGAAGCCATTTATTCGTTTGGAGAGGCGTCCGCTCGACTCCTACGGGATTAGCGAGACAGGCGAGACCCTGCAGGAGCGTAGCGACGAAGCGGCTCGGCGCTCGCCCCGTGGAAAGCGAGCGGTAAGCCTCGGAAAACATATTCACTCTATATTTTATTACCTGCCTTTTCTATAATAAAAATGCAAAATAAAAAAACCACAATCTCTTCTTTTATAAAAAGGTTGTGGTTTTAGCTTTTGTTAAGGATTCTATTGTTAATCAATGCTGTTAATTCTCCTTATTCACTACAATGGTTACGGGGTTTTGACCAGTTCTTTTAAACTGTTCTTGCCTCTTTCTAATAGATTCAAATGAGTGTTTCTTGCTTTTTTAACATATTCCTTTCGAACTTGAAGCCACGCATTCCGACGGTCGCGAGCATAGGCCACACTTGATTCTGCATTTTTCTCGAAATTATCCTCTAATTGATCAACGATATGGATAATTGATCGAATGGGTGTAAGTGCTAATTTTTCAAATTGGCCTGTTACATCTTTCAATTGATTCTTCAGTTCTTCACGGTCACTCGTTGGTCCTTCTTTTTCTTCTTTTCCCGTATTTAGCTGATGGATCAGTTCATTTACCATTTCTTTATTCGTCTTTTTGCTTTGATCATATAATTTAGCAATGGTATTTCGATATTGCTTATTGAACTTGATAACCTCTCTTAACGAATTAATATAGGCATCTTCACGACTTTCCCGTAGTTGCTCTGCCCGCTCACGTGATTGTTCATATTGATCCCAAAATGTGGTGACAAACGAACCTACGGCAATTGATTCATCTGCTGTTGGTATTATTTTTTCATCAGCAGCTAGAACCGTTTCATTCTTCTTCTGTGCCATCATTCTTCCTCCTCCTACTATTATTTACTTTCTCTATTGGATCCTTCTTCTGAAATGAAGGAATATAGAGCTCAAGGAAACTGGAATACATCTTGAAAAATTGATCCAAGATTGATTGATAGGATTCTAATTGATGGGCATAGCCTTTTAAGTATGTAACCCCCGCTTTTGTAATGGAGTATCTTCGTTTTGCCGGCCCGCTTCCTGTTGTGTCCCATTCTGATGAAACAAGTTCATCCTTTTCCAATTGTCTTAGCATCCGGTATAAATTCCCTTGGTCAAGGGTCTTAAATCCAAATGCTTCTAGCTTATGGCTTAGTTCATAACCATGAAGAGAAACTTTACTAAGAAGCAATAAAATAAATGGCAGCACAAAATTTTTCGAAGGGTTGACTGATTGGTTATCTTGGTTTACCATATCTTTATCACCTCACCTATATGTATTTTACATCTATTAGTAATAAATAGTCAATATGTAAAATAAATATATAGAAAATTTGCATTTAATAGTTTACAACTTACAGAACTTGGTTATAAACTTAATAAAAATGAAGAGGTGGTGTAAAATGGAAATAGCTAAAATCAGCAAATCAGGCGTGCCCTATTTACATTTTGGCAATGGGGAACCACTGATGCTAATCCATGGCTTAGGGGAAGGTAAAGAAGGTTGGAAAAACCAATTTGAATTAGCCGATCAATATGAATTGATTATACCTGATTTACGGGGACATGGAGAATGTTCTAAACTGGATGGAATTTCAATCCCAAACTTTGCATCTGACCTAATTGAATTATTAAAAGAGTTACAAATTGAAAACGCTCACATTCTTGGTTTGTCAATGGGTGGAGCAGTTGCCCAAGAAATCTTCCGTCAGGCTCCCTACCTCTGTCGCTCACTGTTGTTGGTTAGTACCTTTCACTTTTTTCCAAAAAAGCTTAAGACCCTTTTATTTAATAATCGTAAAGCTAAGTTTGAAGAAGTTGCGGCAACTGGCAATCAATCTGAATACCTCGCACATATGGCACTTTACTCCTGGCGAAAAGACATGATGGAAACATTCTGTCACTTTTTTCATCCAAAACACCAAATTTTCCTTGAATCCTTAAAAATGTGTCTTGAAGTGAATAACCGCTCCTTGTTGCCAAAGATCAATGTGCCCACCCTGATAATAGGTGGTCAGTATGATTCAGTTTTGCCTGTCTGGATTCAGGCCTGTATGCATAAGTTAATTCCAAATTCTGAATTTATTATAATGAGGAATACCGGTCATCTTGCCAAATTAGAGGTAAAAGACCGGTTTAACCGTTTAGTAAGAAGGTTCCTCAATCAGCATAAAACAGCTGTGTAACCATCTAAAACGGGGAGAAAAAGGCGGCCACCTTTCTTCCCGTTTCTATATTATTCATGATTCTTTTAATTATACAAGTTCTTTTTGAAGTTTACTTGAACGATTAGACAGCCAATTGTCAGCGAATTCAGCAAACTTTCCTGTCAAAGCTAATGAAACATGACCACCCTCAAATACTTGATAGGTTTTATCTTCGCTTCCGATCATGTCCATAACAGGAAGACTTTGTTGTTCTAATACAAGAGTGTCTCTTGAGGTGGAGAAAACAAACACTGAGCATTTAATATTATTTAAATCTACTTTCCTCCCACCAATGGTTAATTCACCTTTTAAAAGCTTGTTATCCTTATAAAAATCATTAAACAACTGCTTAAAGGATGCTCCTGCAAATGAAGCACTATCTTTAGTCCATTTGTCCATTCTTCTCCATTTTTCAACATATTCTATATCATGGGCACGGGTAATCAAGTTTATCCATGGGCTAATATAGACTGGTGAAAGCCCTCTAAACATAAGATACATAATTTCAGAAGGTATGACACCATAGACATCAGCAAAGCGATCAAAGTTAATACTCCCTTTTTGGAGTCCTTTTAACCACTTATTAGGCACAATACCAACACTAAAATCAATTGGCACAGTAGCTAGGACCAAGTTTTTAATTGGTAATGTAGTAATTGACGTAAAGATTGCAGAAATTGTACCTCCCAAACAATACCCGATCATCGAGATTTCCGGTGCACTGGAATGTCGTAATGCCCGTTTCACCGCATTTTCCAAATAATCGATAATATAATTTTCCAAGCTAATTTCCCTATCTTCATATCCAGGGGAGCCCCAATCTAGAAAATAAACGTCATAGCCACGATCGGTAAGGCCTCCTACGACACTATTTCCTTCACCAATATCTAGAATATATGGTTTATTCAGGAGTGAGTAGACTAAGAATATTGGAATTTTATATTTTTTCTCTTTTGCAGGGTGATAATATAAGGTTGATTTATTTTTCCTCCAAATTACCTCTCCTGGTGTTGACACGATCTCTGGTTTTTGTTCGGTTAAGACTCTATTAATGTTCTTCCATCTTGCTGTTTCCATTTCAAGATCTAGCAATGGAATAAAATTAGCTAGCGATGTCCTTGAACTCATCTTTCATGCTCCTTCCATTTATGATTTTGAAGTATCCACCCCAACAAGCACTAACTCTTTGTCCTTCGCCTTATCATTTTCTTTAGCCTTCCCTTTTTGCATCAGCTTTTTCATAGTAGCAAGTTCCGCTTTTATGTCTGTTAATTGAGTGATTTCTTGCTTTAATTCTTGAAGGTCTGTTTGCATTTTTTTCGTTTCATCAAGATCTTGAGACACTTTTTGTAATTCATCTTTCATTTGCCCAACTACATTCACCAATTCTTGGAACATTTCTAAATTTTGTTTATTTACAAGTTTAATACTATCTTGTAAAGCCCATATTTGTTCTTCTACTATATCGATTTTCCCCTCTGCCTGGACTGAAAGTTTTGCTACATTCGCTACATCTTTCTTCGTTGGGATATTCATAATCCCTGCCATTAGCTCTTGATTTTTTCTTAAGAATTCCATGTACCGGGAATGACTTTCTGTACCTCTATTTAACAGCCGAACAAACTCATTGTTGTCCGTCATCATGTATAATAGACCATTCATTTGTTTCTCCCACATTTCACTAATTGCTTTAAGTCCCTCAAATGGTTCATATGTTTTATCTTTAGCCATTTTGGATCGCCCCTCTGTTTACGATTTTGTAAATTCTCCCCTTGTTTCTAGGTATTTATTTAATGGAAAAAATAATGTTTTAATTTGTCGGGCAACTACATTAACAAACCCCTTTTGATTTTCATAAAGTAAGTTCCCTGCTTGTTTAATTGTTTTTACGTACTGCACTCTAGCTTTTTTTCGTAAGACAATATATTGATCAATCATGTCTACATATTTATCGACTGACAAACTACTGGCAATCTTTTGACATGGGGTTGCCAGAACCGTTAACGTTTTTTCTTGAATTTGATCTATCTGTGCATTTATTTCTTCATAAGATCGGAGTGGAAAGAAATGCTGCAGACTGGTGGTTGACATAAGAAATTCATCTCGCGCCATTTTTTCCCATGCTGAAAATTCTTGGTAAAATTGCGCTGCTACCTCGATCATATTACCCTGATTACGTTGTACACTTTCAGCAAACAATTTCGCCTCTTTTAAGAACATTTCATCCCGAAAATCAGCACGTTTTACCCATTCATCTAACTCATCAAAAAAGTTGCGCCAAAGTACATCTAAACCTGATAACTGTTGATGATCTTCTTGTTCTATCTCTGCTTCTATAGTTCCTTTATCCTCAATCCCTGTCCCTTCATCCTTTTTTACAGTGGCTTTAGCCTCTAGTTCGGCATTAGTCTCTGTATGTTCTACCACTTCCAGTTCTGTTTCATTCAAAACTTCGTTTTCAGTTTCATTATGATCAGCCATTTTCGTCACATCCTTTTAAAATGTATGATTGTGTTCTATACCCCTGAATAAGCACTGCGATAAATTTCAACTAGTTCACTAATAAATGGTTGTTTTGGATTAGCAATTGTATCCTGATCGTCAAAGGCACGCTCTGCAAGTTCTGCTATTTTGCTCGCAAATTCTTGTTCATTAACACCATTCGCTTCGATACTCATTGGTATTTCTAATTCATCGGCAAGAGCGATAATGGCCTCAATTAAGCTCTCAACTCCTTCCTCGACTGTACTTGCAGGAAGACCAAGCATTTTAGCAATTTCGGCGTATCGCTGATCCGCAATAAAATGCTCATATTTAGGATACGTCATGAATTTATTTGGTTTTTCTGCATTATAACGAATGACATGCGGTAATAGAATGGCATTAGCACGACCGTGGGAGATATTGAACTCTGCTCCCAATACATGGGCAAGACTATGGTTAATTCCTAAAAATGAATTGGCGAAGGCCATGCCCGCAATCGTCGCGGCATTATGCATTTTTTCCCGTGCAAGTTCATCGCTGCCATTCCGATATGCCTTAGGCAAATAAGTAAAGACAAGCTGGATTGCTTTTAGCGCTAAACCATCGGTATAATCATTGGCCAAGACTGAAACATAGGATTCAATTGCATGTGTCAGTACATCCATACCTGTATCGGCTGTAACATGCTTCGGAACTGTCATGACAAACTGCGGATCAATAATGGCAATATCAGGTGTCAGTTGAAAATCCGCAAGTGGGTACTTCCGATTGGCCTTTTTATCAGTTATAACCGAGAAGGCTGTCACCTCTGAGCCTGTACCAGAAGTTGTCGGGATCGCAACAAATTTCGCTTTACTTCTTAGGATTGGAAATTTAACAACTCTCTTTGTTGGATCAAAGAATTTTTGCGTTAAGGTGTGGAAATCGGTATCGGGATGTTCGTAGAATAACCACATAGCTTTTGCAGCATCCATTACTGACCCTCCACCAAGTGCAATAATGCAATCCGGCTGAAACTTTCTCATTCTATCTGCACCATTCATAATGGTTTCTATGCCAGGCTCCGGCTCAATATCTGAACATATTTCAAAATGAATGACCCCTGGATTTTTTTGTAGATAATATAGAACCTTATCCACAAAGCCATTTTTTAATGGACTTCCACTAGTAACAATAAAGGCTTTTGTAACACTTGGTATTGAGGCAAGCATTTGGATTGAATTTTTCTCAAAGAATACTTGTGATGGAACCTTAAACCACTGGGTAAACGTTCTTCTTTTTGCTACCTTTTTAATATTCATGAGATTTTGTGCTCCAACATTTTGTGACACAGAATTCCCTCCATATGTTCCACATCCAATCGTTAACGACGGTAGTGATGTGTTATAAATATCCCCAATTGCACCATGGGTCGATGGGGTATTAACCATAATTCGCCCCGCTTTCATTCGAAGAGCGAATATATCCACTAGATTTTGGTCTTCTGTATGAATCGCTGCTGAGTGGCCAAGACCACCGTATTCAAGTGTTTCCTCGGCAATTATCAAACCTTCTGCAAAACTATTAACCTTGTAGCATGCTAGTATTGGACTTAACTTTTCACAAGAAAGTGGAAAACTTGGACCTACCCCTTCAAGTTCAGCGATTAAGATTTTGGTATGAATCGGTACATTTATCCCAGCCATTTTTGCAATCATATAGGCAGGCAAGCCTACAATTAAATGATTAATCGTTTTTGTTTTTTCAAATACGGCAACCTTTTCAACCATCTTCTGTTCTTCTGCATTTAGAAAATAGCAATGATTCGCGATCATCTCATCTTTTACTTCTTCATATATCTCTTGATCAATAATAAGAGCTTGTTCAGATGCACAAATCATTCCATTATCAAATGTCTTGGAAAGAATAATATCATTTACAGCACGTTTGATGTTTGCTGTTTTCTCCACATAACATGGTACATTCCCTGCACCAACCCCAAGTGCTGGTTTGCCTGAGCTATAGGCCGCCTTTACCAAATTTGGTCCACCTGTAGCAAGGATGAGGGAAATGTTTGGATGTTTCATTAAGGTCTGAAACGCTTCATGGGAAGGGCTTTCGATCCACTGGATGCTATTTTCTGGTGCCCCTGCTTTAATCGCAGCTTCCTTGAGTAATTTTGCAGTTTCTGTACAGCATGTTTGACCAAACTGTGGGAATGCAAAAATAATTGGATTTCGGGTCTTAAGTGCAATAAGTGATTTAAAGATAACAGTTGATGTTGGATTTGTTATGGGAATGATTCCCGCAATTACTCCGACTGGTTCAGCAATCTCGACCATTCCTTCATTTTCATTTTCACTAATAACCCCAACGGTTTTCATTTCTCTAATGTTGTTGTATATGAATTCTGTGGCGAACATATTTTTAAATACTTTATCTTCATATACCCCACGTCTTGTTTCAGTTACAGCTAACTTTGCAAGATGTTTATGATTTTCGAGCGCAGCTAACGCCATTTGTTGAACAATTGAATCAACCATTTCCTGATTAAAAAAACGGAATTCACCGAGAGCCTTTACAGCATTAGTGGCTAATGAATCAATCATCGCTACAACGGCCTGATTTTCTTGTACGTCTTTTTCTTTTACAGCCATTTTATTTCCTCCCAGATTCTTAATTTCGATGTCCTCTCAAAATCGATTCAGTCACTCTTTTACGTAAAAACAGTTTATTTCCTTTTATTCAAAATAACTTCTGGCTAAAATATATCATGATAAATAAATAGAATATTGTCGAAATTTGCTCAATAATGAATGAATAACCATTCATTCCTAAAAGTTTCATAAAATGTTCAAATTTGTCCTTCACCATCATTTTTGTGATAGCCTATTTGTTCTTTCATCCAAGGATTCTTTTCAAGACTAGTGTAGATTTTTCAAACAAAAAAGCCATAAACTCTTAGCGTAAAGAGTTTATGGCTTTTGCTACGCAATCAACCAGTATTCCGTAATCCTGCAGATATTCCACTAATAGTGAGGAGAACCTCTGTTAAAAGGTCGTCATTAGGCTCATCCTGCTCCCGTAATTTTTTGATGAGCTCTACCTGTAAAAAGTTTAATGGATCGACATATGGATTTCGTCGATAGACAGATTCCTTAATGTTTGGAGTATGATCGAGCAATTCATTATCCCCAGTTATTCTAAGCAATATAGCCTTTGTCTTGTCATATTCTTCAAGGATATTGTTAAAAATTCTATCAGCAATTGTCTGATCTTCAACAAGCGTTAAATATTCTTTTGCTGTCGTGATGTCCGCCTTCATCAATGCCATGTTTAGATTATCAATCGTCGATTGAAAAAATGGCCATTTGAGATACATTTGCTGTAAAAGCTGAAGATTATGCTCACTTTTACTCACAAAGCTATCTAATCCAGTCCCGGCAGCATACCAAGCAGGAAGCAGTTGACGGCTTTGTGTCCAAGCAAATACCCATGGAATAGCACGTAAGTCTTCAAATCGTCCCTTATTTTTACGACTCATTGGTCGAGAGCCAATATTTAAATCCCCAAGTTCTCTTAATGGAGTTGCCTCATTAAAATAGGAGAGGAAATCAGGATCACCAAATACAAGCGATTGATATTTGGTTAAAGCAAAACTAGAAATTTCCTCGATGGCCTCCTCCCACGCGTGCTCTCGTAAATTTCCATGCTCAGCCCCGTTCGAAGCATGTGTCGCAGCTAGAAGCAACGTGGATGTCGCCTGTTCTAAGCTCCGGTAAGCTATATCCTCGAGCAAGTAACGTGACGATAAAACCTCACCTTGTTCAGTAATTTTGACTCCATCACCAATCGTTTCTGCCGGTTGTGACAGGATGCTTTTATTTAACGGGCCGCCCCCTCGTCCTAACGATCCCCCACGGCCATGGAAAAATTTAAGTCCAATCGCATACCTTTTTGCCATTTCATGAATTTCAATCTGGGCTTTATACAATTTCCAATTGGCCGTTAATGTCCCACCATCCTTGCTTCCATCGGAATAGCCCAGCATAATTTCCTGCTGATTCCCCAATATTTGCAAATGCTGCCGATAAACAGGCATTTGAAATAACGTTTCCATGATGGTTGGACCAGCTGTTAAGTCTTCAATAGTTTCTAGTAATGGTGCAACGTGTAAATGGCTTTCCAATGTCCCATCCGCATGAAGGCGGTAAATGCCAGCTTCCTTAGCTAACACGAGCACCTCTAACAAATCACTTGGTGACTTTGTCATACTAACAAGATAAACAGAGATTGACCGTTTACCAAATTCTTCATGTGCCGCTTTAATCATTTGGAACACTTTAATCATTTCCTGTGTCTCTGCTGAATAATCCTCATTTAATAAAAGAAGTGGACGTGGATCCAAAAGGATATTCTGCAGAAGTTCTATTTTTTCTGCTTCAGACAGACCCGCATAATTGTCTGAAATTTGGACTTTCCGCAGTATTTCCGTCATGGCCGCCTCATGTTCCCCACTATGATTGCGAATATCCAGTGTCGCGAGATGAAAGCCAAACAATTGCACTTGACGGATTAACTTTTGAATAATCTTTAATTCATGTGCCGTAGGATGATGTTGTTTTAGACTATTGTTAATCATGTTTAAATCATTTAATAGTTCTGCTGCGCTTCGATAGCCTAAATCTGCCTTCCCAACTTGTCTTACCCTTTCAATAATAACGGCAAAGACACGACGATATACTTCTGTTTTAATTGGCCACTTCTTTTCGTCCGGTAAATATTGATCCTCGTTTTCTTCTAGGAATGTAAGAAGCTCCTCACTAACATCCACTCGAGTAGTCGAATGACTATAGCGTTTCATCAATTCAATTAAGACCGATTTATATTTTTTAATAACCAGTCTTCTTTGTCTCTCTAATGTCTCCCACGTCACATCACTCGTTACATGGGGATTTCCATCACGATCTCCGCCAATCCAAGAACCAAAGCTTAAAAAATTGGGAACGTCCCATGAACTATTAGGATAATTTCTTTCCAGACATTCTGCTACTTCTTGGTGAATTTCCGGAAGGACCTCAAAAAGTGTTTGATCAAAATAATAAAGACCGTTCCGCACCTCGTCCAGCACTGTTGGCTTATGTTCGCGAAGTTCATCGGTTTGCCATAAGATCGCCACTTCATTAAACAAGCTTTCTTCTAGCTTTTTTTGCTCCCGCTCCGTTAATAACGGATGATCAAGATTTTTCAGTATTACTGCAATTCGTTGTTGGATTTCAAGAATTGACCTTTTGGTCGCCTCGGTAGGGTGTGCCGTAATGACTAATTCTAGCGATAAAGTATGTAGTACATTTTGGATAATATCTTCATGAATATTGTTTTCCTTCAGCTTAAGAATCGCACTCTCTATTGAAGCAGGTTGAACAACCGTTTCGTCCTGAAGCTGATATTGTCTCCGCCTCCTGATCCGGTGGTTTTGCTCTGCCGCATTTATCAAATGGAAATACATCGAAAAGGCCCGGATTACTTGTTTTCGCATTGGCAGGTCTAGGCCAACTATTTCCTCTTTTAAAGCAGAATAAATTTCTTGATCAAAGTGATTTCGAAGTGTTATACACATAATCCTAATTTTTTCTACTTTATCATATAATTCTGTACCAGCATGATTGACTAGGATCTCACCTAGCATTTTCCCTAGTAACTTTACATCTCGTCGCAATGGAAGACTGCTGTCATTCAATTTAATTTCTGTTGTCATACTTTCACCTTCCCTTATTCAAAAGATTCACTAAATTTTTATATAAATATACCATATCTTTTGAAAGCATGTTCAATATAAACACTCTTTTTATAAAAAAAATAAAACCTGTAAAGTAAAATACAGGTTTACACTGCTCATTATCTTTTTTTTTAAGGGAATGAAGTGAAAATCATCCCCTTCATTCCTTCAAAAATGCCTTATTTATCTGCTTGATCAAAGACAAGAACATATGTTTTTCTATCATCATCACCATTTTTTACAACAATAGAAATAATCGTTTTATGGTCTTCTTCTAACTGAATCGTGTTACTGCTGCTTCCTTTAATCGAAATTGTAGAATCACTGTAACTTGCAGTAGGCTGAATTGTAATCGACTTACTTTCACTAGAAACGGCTATATGATAGGTAAACTCATTCTTCACAAAAGAACTATCCCATGTCCCTTCAGAAACAGTTAAGGCAGAAAGGGTTGCTTTGCTTTCCTTTTGTACGTCCTGATTCTCTTGTTGAAAGGATGTAGCTTGGAGAGAATTATTCCGGTTATTCTGAAATGAAGTGCCCAGATTGTTTTCTGATGGATTAGCTGGATTATTCTTTGATGAATTAGCTAGATTATTTTTTGATGGATTGCTCGCTTGTGTTCCCGTCTCTTCAGCCTTCGTAACATGCAAGGTATACGTCTTTTTCTCACCATTTTCTGCTGTTACGACGATTGTGATATCAGACTTACCAGTTGGAATATTGACGGAAACACCCTCAGTCTTAACAGATAAACCATTGACCTCTACCGTCGCCATTTTTTCAGCAGCTATAGGAGTAACTGTCAATGCTTTGGTTTCGCTTGTTAATTGAACTGTATAGTTTGTTACCGCAGCTGAAAAAGCGGGAGACAAGACTCCGGCAGATAGTTTAAGGGATTGAAGAAAATTATTTGCACTCTCTTTCCTTATCACCGTAAGTGTATACGTATTTTCTGAATGGCTTCCATCTTTAACGGTAATTAGAAAGATATTCTCTCCTGTTTGGAGTGGAAGGGTACCCGCTGTTTCACTTGTCACGGACTCTCCATTTATAGTAATAACGGCATCCTGGTTACTGCTCTCAACAAGGAGATTAATAGATTCCATGTTATTTTCCACCGTAGCAGAATATTCCTTTACATCGGCTGAAAAATCCTTATCGAGCTTAATCCCTTCCATTTCTAATTTTGAAAGTGTGTTTATAGATTGATCCTCTTGAATAGGAACAGAACTTTCTGCAAACGCAGGTGGTACATAAGTTATGGTCCCCATTCCTACCATTGCGGTAATTAGAATGACATTTATTCTCTTTTTAGTACCCTTTGTTAACATTTTTAATCCTCCCATCTCTAACTTTTTCGCTAGTAGATTTTGGACCAACTATACCAGTCAATACTTAAGATAAACTTAATTTTTTATTAAAAAAGCCACAAACCCATTATTGGGGTTTGCAGCAAGGAGGGGTTACCTTTTTTTAAATTCTTCTAGCTTAGAAGAGATGGCAACGGCCACTTCCTCATCTGTAAGTTGAACTGCCTTTTTAAAAAGTGAATTGGCCAATGTACCAATTGGCCCTGTGGCGTTGATCTCGATATAAGCTGTTAGTCGTGTTTTATTTCGATTAACCGCATTTGCTTCAAAATACCCTTCACCAAGGTACTTTTCATTCGATCGTCTTAATTCAAAACTTACCCTCTCTGGTTCATTCCATTCTTTAATGTCAATCAATAAACTTACCTTTTTTTTCATTATGCCTAGGTCACTTTTAAATTCCCATGTAATTTGCCGTTCATTTACTTTCTCATGTTGTATGTATCCTGGTACGAGCGGGGCCCAATTATTTTCATCCCTAATAAAATCCCAAATCACCTCAATCGGGATATCTAATTCTAAATGTTGTATTTCACTTGGCATTCGTATCCCTCTTTCATTCTCAATGTAAAAGACCTTCATGTCATCTGAAGGCCTTTTTAAAATATATGTTACATAATGGGTTTATAGAAGAAACATATTTAATTTCATTATAAATGTCAGGAACAATAAGTGGTCTAATCGTTCATGACTCCACTAGATTACTCCCACACTACTAGTTTGATATAGTGGATATTCTTTTTGAAAATAAGAAGAGAGTTTACCTTCAAACACCAATTCTAAAGAGGCTGATTCTTTAATATCATGGGGTGTTACAAGTGATAGAGGTTTTTGTTTTTTTATTGGAACTCCCGAATCTTCTAGGAGAGCCGCAACAAAGTGGGAGCAAAAAAAGGCATTCTTTCGGTCAATTTCCATATTCAACATTACAGCAATTAGCCCAATCAGATTGTACCGATATTCATCCTTGTTCTCTTCGATTTCCCTTATTTTTGCGGTGATTGTTTGGAATTGGTTTTCAGTGATGGTTACACAATAAATGGCACAATCAGCATTTCTAAAGAGGCCCTCCCGAATATCTTCCTTCACAAATCCCCCAATAAAGGGATTCCTTGGGTTTCTTCTCCCAAAACTATAAACCTTGTTAAAGTGTTCATCTACGACAATAGAAGCGTGATTTAGCGGTTTCTTCGTATATAGCTTAATCATCTTTGTAAAGATGGTTCCAGTGTCTGTTAGAAGGACATATATTTTCCTATTCATTTTAAAACCTCCTGTGGAGCTATTTTCAATGGGGAGGAGAATGTAATTGTATTTGTATCTCTTTATATCCCTTACTATTCATTTTACTGATTTCGCTAATAATGAGAACAATCTCAAGTTTGATTTTCCGCTAAGACCTAAGCCCTATTAACTTATTCAATATTATTACTAAATTTCCCAAATCTACATTTCCCTAATTTTCCATATACTGTTTATCCCATTATAGTAGAAATCCTTTCTGTTTACGAGCTTTAACATAGCAAAAAGAAAAAGGGGGAGAAGCACATGGCTTTCTCCCTTTCAAGTACGCTATTCATTATTTTTTTCGGATGGCGAGGCAAGGGCTGCAAGCGAAAACAGCACTGTTGCTCAACTTATATTGTTTCTTGACCAAAGGTGGTGACAATAGTATCGATAGTCCTGATGAAGAAGATAGACGAGCCGGCCCTTCCTCCCAGGAAATTCTCGTTCACCAAAAGATTTAATGGGTACGATTTCTTGAATGGAATTGGTAATAAAAATTTCATCAGCCTCCATCAGTTGTTCTGGAGTATACAAACCTTCATCAATCTGAAGATTATTTTTTCTACCCAATTGGATCACAAATTGCCGAGTGATGCCATTTAAAATGCCAGTTTGCAGGGATGGGGTGTATAACACATCCCCTTTTACCCAAAAAACATTGGAGACAATCCCTTCTGCCACATAACCATCCACTGTAAGGAAGATTCCTTCCACATCATCAGCATGACCAATTTCTCTCTTGGCCAACATATTATTCATAAAGTGATGGGATTTAAGTCGTTCATCCCCCTCAGGGCTGTTACGTTTTAGATTCAAGAGTACGGCCCTTTTTTCTAGCAATTCTCCACCAGGTGGTAAGGGTTTTGAAAAAATCATGACCCCTGGTTGATCGTAAGGGGCTACTGACAAGCCCACTTCACCGACTCCTGCTGATACATTTAAACGGATATAAGCATTTTTCAACTGATTGATTTGTAGTAAATCCTGCAAAATTAAATTTATTTCGTTCCGATCGAAGGTGTGCATAATCATAAGGGTATCTAAACTATGGTTGATCCGCTCTAAATGATCATCTAATAAAAATGGATGCCCCTCATAGACGCGAAATGTTTCAAACACGCCCATGCCATATAAAAACCCATGGTCAAATGGTGAAATCCGGGCAGCATCCTTGTTGATAAATTCACCGTTTTGGTAAACAAACATAATTAATGCTCCTTCCAAACAAGGGCATTTTTATAATAGTCCACGAAGTTACGTAACAATTCTTTTCCTGAAGTAGTCAAAATGGACTCAGGATGGAATTGGACCCCCTCAATGGGAAAATGCTTATGTCGAAGCGCCATAATTTCCCCTTCCTCGGTCCAAGCAGAAATTTCAAAGCACTCAGGCAGTGTCTCTCTTTTTACAATTAGCGAATGATATCTTGTTGCTGGAAAAGAATTAGGCAAGCCTTGAAAAATGGTTTTACCGTCATGAAAAATATTTGAAGTTTTCCCATGCATGAGTCTTCCTGCTCGGACGACCTCCCCGTGAAAGGCTTGGGCGATTGCTTGTTGTCCTAGACAGACGCCAAAAATGGGAATTTCCCCTGCAAATGCTTTAATTGCAGCAAGACTGATCCCTGCCTCATTCGGACTGCATGGTCCAGGAGACACCATTAAATAGTTAGGGTGTAAACCGGCAATTTCTTCAATGGTTGTTTGATCATTTCGCTTAACTACCAATTCCTCCCCAAATTCACCTAAGTACTGCACTAGGTTAAAGGTAAAGGAATCATAATTATCAATCATAAATATCATTGCTGTTTACTCCTCTGCCAGTTCTTTTGCTTTCCATAATGCCGCTGCTTTTTTCATGGATTCATTATATTCGTGCTTTGGATTGGAGTCGATCACGATCCCCGCACCTGCTTGAACATGAGCCAGCCCATCTTTTATCAACATTGTCCGTATGATAATGTTTAATTCTAAATCACCATTAAAGCCGATCCAGCCAAGGGAACCTGTGTAAATATTTCGTTGGACAGGCTCTAGCTCCTCAATTATTTCCATTGTCCGAACCTTAGGTGCTCCAGTGATGGTACCTCCCGGGAAGATCGCGTTGATCATATCTATACTAGTCTTTTCCTGCGCAAGTACTCCTTTAACATTAGAAACAATATGCATCACATGAGAATATTTTTCAATCACCATAAATTCATTCACTTCAACCGACCCATACTGACAGACACGTCCCAGGTCATTCCGCTCTAAATCAACGAGCATCACATGTTCAGCGCGTTCCTTTTCATTTGAAATTAGTTCATTTGCCAGGATAAGATCCTCCTCGTGATCCCTTCCTCTAGAACGGGTCCCAGCAATTGGCCGGGTACTCACTTCCAATTCTTTCCTCTTTACGAGGAGTTCAGGCGACCCACTAACGAGTTGAAAATCAGGTGTATGAAAGTATGCCATATACGGAGACGGGTTTAGCTCTCTTAATTGCTTGTATACATCAAGTGCATCTACAGCAATTGGCTTTGACTGTCGCACTGCCAAATTCACTTGAAATACGTCCCCCTGGGCAATATATTGTTGTGCTTTCCTCACCGCTAATTTAAACTCATTCTCTGTCATCGAGACTTGAAGATGATCGGCATCAAGGGCACTGGGCTTTTGAGGTTTCGGTTCAGGATAATCCTGAAGCCACCGTAATTCCCAATCGGATAATCGTTCCTTGCCAGCCTGAGCTTGTTCGTGTTCTGTTAAGGCCATTAGCCATAATACTTCTTGCTCATGATCAAAAATAAACCATTCCTTCACGATAAAAAAATAGATATCTGGCATTTCTAGGTCGTCTGTTGCAAGTTCCGGAAGCTTTTCGATGTTTCGGGCATAATCATAACTTATATATCCAATCGCTCCACCTAGAAAATCAGGATAACCTTCTCTCTTCTCAACATGAAAATGACTCATCCACTCTTCCAATATATGAAGGGGATTTCCTTCATGCCTTTCGGTACCGTTTTCAGTTTGGATTTCAATAACATGTTTCTTCCCTTTGATAATCGTCTCCGGTTGAAACGCAGCAATACTGTAGCGTCCTCCCCGCCCACTTTCCAATAGTACATGGTGCGTACTAGTTGCTGCAATCGCCCTAAATCGACGAAAAAAAACAGAATTTGAAAAAGGAATCTTTTTACTAATTAATTGCAGTTGCTTCAAAAAATTCACTCCTATGTATTTCTTGTTTTTATCATACTTGAAAAGGTCGAAAGTCACCATAGAATGATTCTCTTTTGGTAGTAAAACAGAAAGAAGCCCTATCCAATAAATGAATAGGGCCTATTTTTATGATTTTTTGGCTTTGGATTTAGGAAATCTTCTTAAGCTCCTCCGTTAACTGAAGGAATAACTCCTTGTTACCGTCTTGTAATGTTTGGTCGATTTCCTTACGGACTTTCTCTCGCTTACAATCAAGCAGGACCTTATTTAGAAACATCTCTGCAACAACAGAATCCTCGTTCTCATCCGAATGGTGTGGTGAATTAAGTAACTTCTTTTCCATGGAAATCAACTCCTTGAGCTTTTTTTCATTATACTTGTAGTTTTCTAAAAATTCAAACATTTTATTTTAAAAAATAAAAATTTTCATCCGTTCAGGGTAAGCCTAGAAAATTGGGGAACATTAATGTTGACCATTTCCATTGCTGAACAGGAGGAATCTGCGTATGGAACAGACTGTCTTAACCGGATATCAGTCCGTCAACAATATTAATGTATATTATGAATTCTATCCCCATTCTACATCTGAAAAAACATTTGTTTTATTACACGGGTTTCTTTCTTCCACTTTTACATTTCGCCATTTAATATCACTTTTAAAAAAGGAATATCAAGTATTATCTCTTGACCTTCCCCCATTTGGAAAAAGTTCCAAGTCCCATCAATATGTATATTCCTATAAAAATCTTGCTGAAACGGTGATCCGTCTTATTGAATCTTTAAAATTAAACAATCTAACCTTTATAGGACATTCAATGGGTGGTCAAATTGTTCTTAATATTCTCCATATGATGCCTAAGCTCGCCGACAAGGCTGTCCTGCTTTGTAGCTCCGCCTATCTTAAACGTTCCAAAAAAGCTTTAATCCTTACCAGCTATTTACCGTACTTTCATCTGTTTGTGAAATATTGGTTCGCTCGAACTGGCGTAAAGAAAAATCTTCAGGCAGCCCTCTACAACCATTCTATTATTAATGAAGAAATGATAGATGGCTACCTACAGCCCTTTTTACAAGATGAAATCTTCGGTGCCCTTACACGAATGATTCGCGACCGCGAGGGTGATCTCCCTGGTGAGATTCTTAAGCAAATTAAGACTCCTTGCCTATTAATTTGGGGTGAGGAGGATAAATCCATTCCTTTAAAAGTTGGAGAACAGCTTCAAAAGGACCTAACCCATTCTGAACTGATTGTTTTAAAAGAAACAGGACATGCCTTACCAGAAGAACGGCCCTTCGAAGTGTTCCAATTCATCAAACAATTTTTAGAAAATTCTCATGCGGCAGCTGACCAGTAATGGTCGGCTGCCTTTTTTCATTTTCATATGTGGGCCAAGAGCGAAAAGGAACAGGCAACACTAATAAAGCCCATTATTTAAGAAAAATTTAATAATTTATTTAGAAACCATTTATATCTTCTATTTAGACTGTGAATGTAAATACAAAGAATGGAGGATGTAGACATGAATAAAAAGCTTTTAGCAGGGATTGGGGTCAGTGGTGCCATCATGTTAGGTAGTGTATATTCCATCTCAGCCAACACTTCTGGTTATGACCTTTATAAGTCTGCACTGAAAGAAACGCATACGGCTGATAGTGCAACCATGCAAGTGAACGTAAATCTAAAAGATAATAACAAAATGATTTACTCTGTCGCTTCGACCTATAAGGCAGATGTGAAGAATCAGGTAAGTATGATGTCAACTCAAGTAGCAAACGAATCTGAAAAAGGAAAGATGAACCTGTATAAACAGGGAGGCAGTTGGTATGTGACAAAGGATGGGGACGACAAAGTTTATAAAATGAACATGGCCAGTAACCCTCATCAAAATACGGCAGCCCTTCAGGATGACGTGGAGAATCTTATTGATGTAATGACTAAAAATCTTCAACAGCAGATTACTGTTTCTGAACAAAAAAGTGGTCGTCACACGATTGAGCTTGGCCTAAAGGGGAAGGAAATTCCAGTTACTGTTAATGCCTTCAGTACATTAATGATAAAACATGCTGTCGTACTTCAGGATCGGACGGAACCAAAGCAAGCTAAATTTCACATTAATCCTACTATCCCAGAATTAGATCATGAGATTACCTTCAAACAAATCAAGCTAGTAGCATCAGTGAATAAAGATAACCATTTAGATCAACAAACCATTCAAGTAGTTGTCACTGGAAAAGACAAACAAGATACTGCGCATGAACTTGTTTTAAATTTGAAAATGGACGTGACTGATTACAATCAAACCAATGTTGTTCCTGTGGAAATTCCAACGGATAAAGTAACGGAAATTGACATGAACCATGGGCATCTAGGGAATTAAGGCAGCTAGAAATGAAAATCAAGTTTAAAGGGTGATGACATTGGAAAAAGCATTGGTTATGACAGGAGTCACAAAATTATTTTCAACTGGCCGAGGTATTAAGGACATAAACCTTTCAGTTAACCAGGGTGATATTATTGGGATTCTTGGACCGAATGGTGCTGGTAAGACGACATTGCTAAAGTGCATGACAGGTCTGACAAAACCAACCAAGGGCAAAATCGAGTTATTTGGTATTAATTTGGATGGTAACTTTAAGATGGCCATTCGACCAATTGGTGCCTTAATTGGTGCGATGGCAGTCGCCGAAAATATGACACCCTATCAAAATCTTAAAATGAGTGCTCGGTTTTATCCTGAAATCCCAAAAACTGCGATTGATGCGGTATTGCAGCTTACTGGATTATTCCAACATCGGAATGAAAAAATATCAACTTTTTCAATGGGGATGAAGCAACGGTTTGGAATTGCGTCGGCCTTATTAGCAAAACCACGACTCGTCATTTTAGATGAACCAACCAATGGACTCGATATCGAAGGTTTACTGCTCTTACGTCAAGCCATCCAAGAGGTGGCCAGGCAATCTGGTGTAACCTTTGTGATTTCCAGTCATCACCTCTCTGAGCTTGAACAATTGTGTAATCGCTATTGTTTTATAATAAATGGTAAAGCCCAATTGTATGAGGCGAACATCAATGGGCAATCGTTAGAAGAAGTTTATGTCAAAGCAGTGGAGGCAGCCAATTAATGAATACAATCGTAGCGAATTCCTATAATGAACTCCAAAAACTAGTGACAAGACGAGTAACTAAGTTGTTTTTTGGGGTTGCTCTTAGCATACCATTTATCGTTAAATTGGTTGTCAATAAACTTTTTATTACAGATTGGATGGCTCTTCCATCAGAAAATATTAATTTTTCGATCCTGGACCTATTTATTACTATCATTCTTCCATTATTTATTTTCATTGCTGCAACCTATCTATTTACGGGCGAAAGTGAGCGAGGAACATTATTAATAGTACGCCCCATCAGTCGGATCGAGCTTTATCTAACGAAGACGGCTGCCATCAGTATCATAATTATGTTCCAACTACTCATGACCTGGCTGTCCATTATCATTAGCAGCGTTCTTTTTGATCAATCGTTTCATTTTTCTAGTTTACTCACCAGTTTAGCTGCATCACTTTTATCATGGGTACCACTCATCGTGTTAACATCCTTGGCAATTGTCCTTGCCTTACTCGTAAATTCTAGCGTATTGGCTATCTCGAGTATGATTTTTCTTTATTTGCTAATGTTCGTACTTCCTTATCTATTTCCAAATGTCATGTACTTGCTCCCTTCGTCTTATCTAGATTGGTACATGCAATGGTTTAGAAATATGTCCATTCAATGGCTGATTCAAACCTTCACATATTTGTGCTCATCATTTGCCTTGTATTTTTGTACGGGCTACTTTATTTTTAGTAAAAAAGAAGTTTAAGTGAGTGTGATTCCATGTCTATCAAACTCAGGCTCCTCCTTTCAAATATTGCCATGATTGTTGTCCCGATTGTCTTATTTTGTATTGCATCTGGAATCTTAATGGTTGTGTTTCTTGGGGATATTCGAGAGTTAGCTTATTTACTGCCCGAAAGTCATAGCTACCACAAAACGGTCCAGAAGGATTCAATCTTATTTTTTAAGCTTAAAGAAAAAACAGTCATGAACCCTACTGAGTTGATGAGCAAGGAATACTTACATTCAATTGAAAAAGACTTACGAGAAATTAAGAGTGGATTGATCGTACGTGATAATAAGGAGATTTTTTATTCATCCCCTATTTTAAGGAAAGTGAAAGCCGTTGATTTACCTCCATTTGGTGAAACATCAAGTATGCGGAATTTAGAACAGATTGGTACACAAACGTTCGCGATTAAACAGTATGATTTTTATTTAAAAGACGGAAGTAAACTATCTCTCTTTTTGATGCGTGATGCCAGCCCCTGGAATAAGTTTGTTAAAACCTTCTTTCCAATCTTATTCGGTCTCTGCCTGCTTATTTTGATTGTTACAAACGGACTTCTCACCTATTTTATGTCAAAAAGTATGATCAAACCGATTAACCGTTTAAAGATTGCTGCACGTTCGATTAAAAATGGAAATTTAGAGCATTCCATTCAAGCCATTCGTCGAGATGAAATTGGGCAACTAACAGAAGACTTTGAAGCGATGAGACTCCAATTAAAGGAATCGTTTGAGATACAAAAGCAATATGAAGAAAATCGCAAAGAATTGATTGCTCACATTTCACATGATTTAAAAACACCGATTACATCGATTAAAGGCTATATTGAGGGTATTCGTGATGGGGTAGCAGATACTCCTGATAAACGGGCTAAATACATTCAAACAATCTATACAAAAGCAGTCGATCTCGATCATTTAATTGATGAATTATTTTTATTTTCAAAGCTAGATTTACGGAAGGCTCCCTTTCACTTTGAAGTAGTAGATTTGAAAAATTACTTAGAAGATTATATTGAAGAACTTAGCTTTGATCTTAAGAAAATGAATGTTAACATCCATTTTCAAATTCAACCTGAAGGTGATTATCTAGTCCAAACCGACCGGGAAAAAATAAAGCGAGTCCTTAGTAATATTGTCGATAATAGTTTGAAGTATATGGATAAAGATGTAAAAAAGTTAGAAATAAGCCTAACGTCTACCATTGAAAAGGTTGAGCTTATCATCTCTGATAATGGTCCCGGTATCCCTGAGGATTCCCTTCCTTTTATATTTAATCAGTTCTATCGAGCGGAACAATCGAGGAATAAACTAACTGGCGGCAGTGGACTGGGATTATCGATAGCAAGGATGATTGTCGAAGAACATCAAGGAACCATTCAAGTTGAGAATAAATTATCTGCAGGTACAAAAATAACCATTACGTTGCCACACACTATTTGTCCAGAGGTGACTTCATCATGAAGAAAGTGTTAATCATTGAAGATGAAAAGAGCATCGCAGAGCTTGAACGCGATTACTTAGAAATAAATGGCTTTGAGACAGATATTGTGCTAACTGGTGACCAAGGACTGCAGGTGGCCATAACCCAAGATTACGATTTAATACTACTCGATGTAATGCTTCCGAATATTGATGGATTCGAGATTTGCAGGAAAGTAAGAAATATTAAGGAGATCCCCATCATCATGGTTACCGCAAAAAAAGAAGAGATTGATAAAATTAGAGGCCTCGGACTTGGCGCTGATGATTATTTGGTAAAGCCATTTAGTCCAAATGAAATGGTTGCACGGGTAAAAGCCCACTTGGCAAGATTTGAGAGACTATCGACGAAGCAAAAGCCCGAAACCTTACCAATCGATATTCGCGGTTTATCCATTGATCGTACAGACAGACGTGTCTTGGTTAATAACCAAGAGGTTATCGTGACGAACAAGGAGTTTGATGTCCTTACCTTCTTAGCCATGAATCCAAACCAAGTTTTTAGTAAGGAACATTTATTCGAGAGAATTTGGGGCTACGATAGTTCCGGTGATATCTCTACAGTAACCGTACATATTCGTAAAATAAGAGAAAAAATTGAACATGACCCTTCAAATCCTGAATATATCGAAACGGTTTGGGGGGCAGGTTATCGGTTTAAATCAACTTAACAAGGAGTTTATTTCACATGACACATGCACATTTAACATCGTTAGTTTTATCTTTACTATTATTAATCTTCATCGTAATTCGCCAAAAACAAGGGAAAACTATTAAAGTGTGGCATATGGTATTACGTTCCTCCTATCTGCTCATCATTGCAACTGGATTTATGCTCTTCATGTCCGCCTATTCGATCCCGATGTCCTATTATTTAAAAGCCATTATGGGCATTGTGATGATTGGTCTATTTGAAATGGTCATCGTCAGAAAACAAAAAGGTAAAGCTACGGATGTACTGTGGATTACTTTTTCTATTGTCCTTGTTATTCTTCTTGCCATGGGCTTCACACTTCCACAAGGAATTGACTTACTTAAATAACAGCCTAAAGAAAACTCGCCGATCGGCGAGCCCCTAAGGGAGAAGACAGAGGCGTAGTTGCCCTTAGGCCTGATAGGAAAGTTATACTTTCCTATCGGCTAAAAAAAGAGTGTATAAGCGGTGCCTGACACCACTTATACACTCTTTATTTAAACCATCCCTTTTCTTTTGATTGGGTGATTGCTTCAATTCGGTTTTTCACTTCAAGTTTGTCAAGAATAATGGAGATATAGTTGCGGACAGTGCCGGTTTTAATGCTAAGCTTTTCGGCAATTTCTTTTGTATTTTTCCCATCTGCGACGAGCTCTAGTACTTCTTTTTCTCTGTCTGTCAATGGATTTTCTTCACCATATACATCATCCATTAATTCTGGTGCATAAATCCGTCTTCCTGACATCACATTTCGAATGGAATTGGCTAGCTCTTCACTTGGACTATCCTTTAACAAATAGCCGCTCACACCTGCCTTTAGAGCTCGTTGGAAGTAACCTGTCCTGGCAAAGGTGGTTAAGATGATCACCTTACAGCCAACCCCTTTAAGCTCTTCTGCTGCCTCCAACCCACTCTTTCCAGGCATTTCAATATCCATAATGCAGATATCCGGTCGGAATTTTTTTACAAGTGTTACAGCCTCTTCACCATTCGATGCCTTACCGACTACTTCCATATCATCTTCCAAATTGAGTAAGGAACCAAAGGCCCCGAGCAGCATCTGTTGGTCTTCCGCAATCACGATCTTAATCAATTTCGCTCCTCCTTTTCCACTGGCTTAACATCATTTGGTACTTTTATCATTAAAGTTGTTCCATCGTTTGTCAAGAGTTCGATACTTCCATTAATAAATTCCAACCGCTCTTTCATTCCATTAAGTCCATGACCATCGGTTAACATTTCTTTATCATTCTTGAAACTTCCATCATCACGAATGGTTAGGATGGTATCTTTCCAAGACTGTTCAATCGAAATGCAACAATTCTTGGCTTCACTGTGTTTGACCACATTGTTTACAGCCTCTTTTAAACACATACTTAAAATATTCTCCGTTAGCAGTGACACATTGGAGAGAGTAAATTCTCCCCTCCCATCAAAGCTTATTTGCGCAGCCTTAAGAATTTGCTTCACTCGACAAATTTCATCCTTTAAGCGAATCCCACGCATCGAAGAGACCATTTTTCGAACTTCACTTAAGGCAGTCCGTGCCGTTTGCTGCACATCCAGCAATTCCTCTCGAGCCTGATTTGGATCTTTAGAAACTAATTTACGAGCCAAATCTGACTTCAAGCCAATGAGCGACAGCTTTTGTCCAAGCGTATCATGAAGGTCACGAGCAATCCGATTCCGTTCTTCCATTTTGATCAGTTCGGAAATTCTTTTATTGGCGTCCTCTAGCTTTTCTTCAAGCTGCCCCCTCTCCTTACGATTGTGAATATTAAACGGGAGAAGAATTACACTGATCCAAGCAATGATAACGAACGGCAGTTGATGTAGAAATAATTTTTCGTGCATGACGATGTTATAATTTATCGAAGCAGAAGTACTAATTAAATGAATAAAGTACAGGGTGAGAAAGGCAACTCGTTCTTTAATATTACCGATAAAATAAGCAAGGAAAAAAGCAAAATAAACATAGCTGAACAGACTGCTAGCCGTAATGGAAATCCCAATTAATATCAATGTCCACAGATAGACAGGCCAACCTTTTGAAATAAAAGCAATCCGGTAGAGGATGAAAAACACCAAGGTAAGTAAGATTCCCACTACGATTTCAATTGTAGATGGAGATTGAAAAATAAAGTAAAAAGGTAATATACACAGGATGGTCCATAGATACGGGGCAATACTATTATTTTTTTCGAAGGTCATATACCTTTTTATCATGTGTGAAACCTCATTTTCTAATAAAATACATTATTCTTCTATCTTACCTTACAGTGCCTTCATTTTCTCCTATTATATCCTTATTTTTGCTATTATCTTCAAATTCTTACACCTGTTTCGCGAACAATCTTATATATGTATTTTACATATATGAATCGTACTAAAATTAGCATGGTAATTATATAATTAATTAGTCAGAATTTTATAAATGTTTACACCGTTCAAATCTTGGCAACATATGGATATAAAAACATTAGGAGGAATAAAAAGTGGGAGAATTTATTAATCTTTGCTCCAAAATTCCCTATTTGCGTTTTGGCGTTGGTGAACCTTTGGTTTTTATTCATGGGTTAGGGGAGGTCAAGGAGGGATGGTCAAACCAGTTTGAATTTGCTGATCAATATGACTTAATTATTCCTGACTTGCGTGGTCATGGTGAGTATCAATCGCCTGGAGAGATTTCCATTAAGAACTTTGCTATTGATGTGATTAGTCTTTTAAAAAGCCTCAAAATTGAAAGCGCACACATTTGTGGACTTTCAATGGGCGGGATGGTCGCTCAAGAAATTTATCGTCAGGCACCTGAAATGTGCCGATCCTTAATGCTTGTTAGTACCTTCCATTTTGCACCGAAAAAACTTGGAAAGCTTTTTTTAAAATTCCGACAGGCACGTGCAGAAAATAAATCCCCTGATGTATTGAGAGAAACCGCTGCTAAGATTTGCCTGTATTCTTGGTCAAAAGAAAATTTCGATCATTTTTATCAATTCTACAAGCCTAATAGTGAATTCTATTTCAAGGCAATGGAAGCATGCCTAAAAGTAAATAATTTAACATTGCTTCCTAGGATAAAAATTCCAACCTTAATTATCGGCGGCCAATATGACTCTGTCATCCCTGTTTGGGTTCAATTATTGATGCATAAGCAAATACCACACTCAGAGTTTGTTATCTTTAGAAATACAGGCCATATCGCAAAACTTGAGGCAAAAGATGCCTTCAATGATGTACTTCGGACCTTTTTAAATAAACACAAAAATGCAAGCTAAAGAGGAAGGATACATTCTTCCTCTTTCTAATTGCCCACACTAATTATATTTACTTGTACCGACTTTTATTACACCATAATGTTAAAGCGGGTTCGAACGTGTGGAAGCCCACTGATCCACAATTTTAGCAAATAGACCGGAGAGCGCTAATCCTACATGGCCAGCTTCAACTGAAATATAGGTCTTATCCTCACTTGAGGTTAACTCAACCATTGGCTTACTTTGGTCTTCTAAAATTAAATTGTCTCTTGACCCGGAAATGACATATAGATTAGCGGTAATATTTTTCAAGTCAACCTGCTTATTTCCAATCATTAATTCACCTTTAACAAGCTTGTTCTCTTTAAAGAGATCATTGGCTAATTGTCGATATGCTTCACCAGCAAACGGAACTTGATCTAGTGTCCATTTATTCATCCTGCGCCATTTATCAACATAACGCTGATCATGCGCTCGACTTAACAGCATTGTATAGTTTGTAAAATAAATTGGTGCTCCAATTGCTCTAAACATTCCCTCAACTAATTTTGGCGGAATAACACCATACGTATCAATTAATCGATCAATGTTTATATCGCCATTGCGCAGCCCTTCAGCCCATTGATCGGGACCAATAAATGGTTGAAAATCAATCGGAACGGTCGCTACGATTAAATTTTTGATTGGCTCATCTGCAATCGCTGTATAAATAGAAGCAATCGTGCCACCTAAGCAATAACCAATGAGAGTAATTTCTTCCACCCCGGCATGACGAATCGCACGCTTTACGGCCGTACGTAAATATTTTTCGATATACGTATCAAGCCCGATTTTTTTGTCTTCATACCCGGGAGAACCCCAATCTAATAAATACACTTCATAGCCCATGTTTGTTAGTCCTTCAATGACACTTGTCTTTGGCGCAATATCTAAAATATAAGGCTTATTAAATAATGAATAGACAAAAAATAATGGAATCTGATATTTTTTCTGTTTTGCGGGATAATGCCATAAAACAGATTTATTTTTTCTCCACACTTCATTTCTTGGAGTGTGACCGACCTTCGGCTCAGGTTCACTAAAAGCCTTAAGCAGCTGTGTCCATCGCTTTGCTTCCTTCTCATAATCCAAACTTGGGATGAATTCCTTTAAAAGTGAATCTGCCGCCACTATGTTTTCCACTCCCTTCTATTAATTTCCTGCTCCTGTACCAGCTCCAGATAGCACGGGTTCTTTTACCTTCTCATCTTTAATAAGGCCTTTTATCGTTTCAAATTCTGCTTGGAAATTTGATAACTTCATTAGTTCAAATTTCATTTCTTGAAGTTCAGCATGTACATCCTTTGTATCTGCAAGTTCTTTTTTCGTTTTGATTAACTCAGTTTTTAATTGCTTGGTAAGCTTAATGATTTCCTTAGATACTTCAACAACACTTTCAATCTCTTTATTCTGAGACTTAACAGCATCCTGTAAATCCCATATTTGCTCCTCAAGTGCTTCCATTTTTTCTTCCGCTTGAAGTGTTAGGTTAGCTACATTGGTCACATCATTTTTTGTAGGTAAATTTAGCAAGCTTACAAATGCCTCTTGATTTTTTTTAAATGACTCAACATAACGAGATTGGAAATCTGTTCTTAAATTTGCCATTTTGACAAATTCTTTATTGTTCGTCCAAAGAAAAAGTAAATCATTAATTTGTTTCTCCCAAAGTAAACTAAATTTATGAAGGGACTCATATGGATCATATGCTTTTTGATCTGCCACTACATTCACCTCGTTATGATTTTGTTACTTCCGCTACGCTTTTCATATATTTCTGAAACGGAAACATCGCTGTTTTCACTTGCTTAGCAAATAAGTTAACGAATATTTTTTGATTTTCATATAGAACATTAGTGGTTTTCTTAACACTTTCGATATATTTTTCTCTGCCACTTTTCCTATAGGCAAGATATTGTTCCACTGTCTCTAAGTACTTATCTAAGGCTTGGAATTGCCCCGTTGTGAGAGCTTGAACAGGGGTCAATAATAATTGAGCTGTTTTGTCCTGAATGTCTTCCACTACTTGATTTATTTCTTCATAAGACTTCACTGGGAAAAATTGCTGCAATGATGTGGTTGTCACCAATAATTCTTCACGGGCTGCTTTTTCCCAGTCCTTTAGTTCTGCCGTAAATTGGGCAGCGATCGTAATGACATTCTCTTGATTTTGTTTAACCATTTCGACGTAGTTCTTTACAGCTTCCAAGAAACGGGTATCCTGTTTGTTAAAACGGTCTGCCCATGTATCTAACTCATCAAATCCAAGTTTCCATAAAAGGTCTAAGCTAGAAAGATTCTTTTCCACTCCACCCTCAGATTCCTGTTTTTCACGGTCTAGGTCTTTTTCATTTTTCTCCGTCATAATCAATATCCTCCTTATCAACTTCGTCTATAAATAACAGCCTTAACTCCAGAAGTTCTTTTTCTAATGTAGTTATTTTATTGTTACGCGTTTCCCTTACTTCGCTTTTTAAAAAAGTGAACCATTCCTCATTGGATTCTCGAACCATTTTCAGCTGAGCTTTATTTCTTTTCTGCATTTGCAGGATGTGATAAATCGTTTCATCCAACAAGTCAATTTTTTCTACCAAATCCACCATTCTGTTGGAAAGGGCTGCTATTTCATCCTTATTCACAAGCTCCAAATGATTTAACCATCTTTTTGTTAATCTTCTGTGAAGCTTAACCTGCTTAAGATGTACCTCTAGGGCTTTACCAAAAGCTAGTGTAAAGCCCCGAGTATTGGTGTATTCATGGATTTTCTTATTCATTTCTGCTTCAATTTTCTTGAAGTCTAAAAATGAATCCTCGCACTTAGAATTCATTTTCTGTCCTCTTCACTAACCGGTTAGTATGTTTATATTAACTTAATAAATACTAGTCTTTAAGTCAATCCTTTTATGAAAAGAATCTATTACAATGATAAAATATTTTATTGCACTGTTGCTGTGGAACCACCATCAACTACCAATATATGCCCATATACATAGTTAGAAGCATCAGATGCTAAAAACAATGCTGGTCCTTTCATGTCATCATCTGAACCAAAACGACCTGCTGGTGTTCTTTCGAGAATCTTTTCACCTGAATAATCCAAGATTGCCTTAGCCATTTTTGTTGGGAAGAATCCTGGGGCTATTGCATTTACATGGACATTATATGGAGCTAATTTTACGGCTAAATCTTTCGTAAACGTAATCACTGCCCCCTTACTCGTAGAATAACCAATCGCATCCATTACTAGGGGATCCTGTCCACCAATCCCAGCTATTGAAGCAATATTAATGATCTTTCCAGACTTTTGCTTAACCATAATCTTTCCGACTATCTGAGAAAATAAGAATACAGATTTAAGATTAATGTCCATTACCTTATCCCATTTGTCTGCAGGCATATCTAAGGCTGGAGCTCCCCAACTCGTTCCGCTATTATTTACCAAAATATCAATTCTTCCAAATTCTTTTAGCGTTTCGTCAACCACGTGCTGGATATCATCAGGGTTGGAAACATCGCATTTTAACGCTAAAGCACTTACTCCTTTTGCTTGAAGTGCTTCTGTATATTGTTTGCAGGCATCCAGATTTCGTGAGCAAACGACTATATTTGCTCCAGCTTCAGCATAGGCAGTGGCAATTTGCTGTCCTAGCCCACGTCCTCCCCCTGTCACAATGGCAGTTTTCCCTTTTAAACTAAATAACGCTTGAATATCCATCAATACACCTTCTTTCTATTAAGCTTGAACTTTTGATTTCTCCTGATCTCTTAACACTCTTCTTAATAATTTCCCCACAGACGATTTAGGCAGTTCCGGTAAGATTTCTACTTCTTTAGGCGCTTTATATGGGGCCAAGTTTTTCTTTCCATACTGTTTGATTTCCTCGTCTGTGATGGTATATCCTGCTTTTAATTTGACATATGCTTTTACTGTTTCACCACGGTAAGAATCAGGAACTCCAACGACAAGTGCCTCTTCAACTGCCTCTAACTGATAGAGGACTTCTTCAATTTCACTAGGATACACGTTGTATCCGCTTGCAATAATCATATCTTTTTTACGATCGACGATATAAAAATAGCCATCCTCATCCATTTTAGCGATATCACCAGTAAATAACCAACCATCTTTTAATACACTTTCAGTATCCTTTGGACGGTTCCAATACCCTTTCATTATTTGAGGACCTTTGATGACTAGTTCACCTGTTTCACCGACTGGTACATCAACATATCCCTCTGCTGTTTCGATTACTATTTTGGCGGTTGTACTCTGAACCGGAATTCCAACACTTCCATATTTCCGTGGTACAAATGGAGGGCTAAATATGGCAGTTGGGGCCGACTCGGAAAGGCCGTACCCATCAAGTAATTTGGCACCAGTCCGCTTTTCAAACAATTTTGCTGTTTCGACTGGCAACGGCGCACCACCACAGCTAATATAATAAAGTTGATCAAAACCGCTCTCTTCCAACCCTTGTTGACTGTTTAATGCAAAATACATTGTGGGAACACCCGACATTTGGAATGGCTTCTCACGTTTCACCGTTTCCATTACTTCTTTTGGATCAAATCGCGGTAAGATAATTTGATTGGCCCCTTCACGAATCCCGCAAAGAGCGGTACTGGATAGTCCATATACATGGAACATCGGCAAGACGGTTATCATTTTAAAATCATTTGGTTTCTCACATGTCTTATAGGCGAACTCACACACCTGATTAAAGTTTGCTAATAGATTATTGTGTGTTAACATAACGCCTTTAGATAGGCCCGTCGTTCCACCTGTATACTGCAGTAATGCAACATCTTCATGACGGTCAATTTCCACCACTGGAAGTTGTTCATTTGCATGAAGGAATTCATCGAAGTATTGGTCTCCGTCAGCAAGGGGCACTCTCTTACCACCGAAGCTTACGACAATGATCTTCTTCACTGAAGTATTCGCTTGGACTGATTTTACTTTTGGATACAGCGTATCAAGAACAACGATATATTCTGATCCTGAATCATTTAATACATGTTCTATTTCTCTCTCCACGTACATCGGATTAACCTGAACAGCAATTCCACCTAACCTAAAAATGCCGAATAAGGCAAAAATATAGTGTGGAGAATTTGGCAGCATGATTGCTAGCCGATCTCCCTTTTGAAAATCCTCATTATGTAGTCCTGCTGCGAATTTATCTGTAACCACCTTTGTATCATTGAAACTCCACACATTTCCATAGAATGTTAATGCAGGCTTGTCATTATAACGGTTAACTGCTCCTTGCAAAAAATCATACAGGGAATCGTGTTCAATACTTACATGCTCATCAATTCTAGGATCATAAATTTTCAACCACGGCTTTTGCTGATAAACCATAAAACTCGCTGCCTCCTCAGGATTCTAAAGTTAGTTAGCAAATATTCCCTTAATAACAGCTGCCATTCTCAGGTGTGGTTTCTTTCGCTAATTAGAATATTAATATAATTATGATTATTGTAGTAAAATGCCGTTTTGTAAACCCTTCCTTATCGACAAAATTCCACAATAATCCAATTAAAATTAATATACGGATAAATATCAGCCATTAAAACGTCCATCCAATTGGGATTGTCTCCTATACTTCGTTCTCATTGTCGAACGATTAAGCAGATAATGTCGAAATATTTTTGTTTTTTATCAGTTCCAACCCCCTGTTCTTTGATAGTAGAAACTATCATATAATTTAATGTTACCAAATTATTAAGGAGTTGATTTTTTGCCTATAACAAAATCAAATGGAATTGACCTGTATTATGAAGTTCATGGTGAAGGAGAACCATTACTACTCATAATGGGGTTGTCACTTAACTCAAAGTCTTGGTTTAGAACTGTACCAGCTCTGAGTAAAGATTATCAAGTAATCATTTTTGATAATCGCGGTGTTGGACTTAGCAGCAAGCCAAATACTCCTTATTCTATTGAGCTTATGGCTGAGGATGCGCGAAGCGTTTTGGATGCTGTTGGGGTAGAATCGGCCCATGTATATGGCATTTCCATGGGTGGAATGATTGCCCAAAAGCTAGCCATTAAACATCCTCAAAGAATTAAATCCTTAATCCTAGGCTGTACGACCTCTGGCGGGGTCAATCATGTACAACCCGGTGCTGACGTATCCATGCTCATGCTTTCAAGAGGATCTTCAACTGCCACACCGGAAGAAATGGCTTGGGCGACCGCGCCTATTCTTTATAGCCAAGCTTTTATTGAAAAGCATCACGATCTGGTTGCGGAGGATATCCAAAAACGAATAGAATTGCCCATCCAGCCTTACGCCTATATGCTTCAGCTTCAAGCCTGCCTTGCGCATGACTGCTATAATGAGATTGACCAAATCCAAATACCAACCTTAGTCATCCACGGAGATAGCGACCGCCTTGTTCCCTATGAAAATGGTATAACCCTTGCAGAGAAAATTCCAAATGCTGAATTTTTGACGATTGAAGGGGCAGGTCATATCTATGTAACGGAAGCCAATGATTTTGTGAATAAGAGAGTTCTAGAATTTCTTAAGAAGCAATAATAGGTAAAAAATGCCCGACCTAGACAAGACGGGCATTTTCCTATTAACCTATTCTATTTTAAATGGAACCATTTCCTTTTTAAGATTTAACCTTGGCTAGTTCTTCATCGCGAAGTACTCTTCTAAGTAATTTCCCAACTGATGATTTTGGCAGCTCTGTTAGGATTTCTACTTCTTTTGGTGCTTTATATGGGGCAAGATTATCTTTTGCAAATTGCATTATATTTTGACTTGTTAATGTATATCCATCCATTAGTTTAATGAACGCTTTAACGGTTTCTCCACGGTAAGCATCCTGTACTCCAATGACTATAGCTTCTTCTACTCCTTCGAGCTGATAGAGGACTTCTTCTACTTCACGTGGATACACATTGTAACCACTTGCGATAATCATATCTTTTTTTCGATCAAGAATATAAAAATAGCCACCCTCATCCATTTTGGCAATATCACCTGTAAAAAGCCAACCATCCTTTAACACCTCGGCTGTATCTTTTGGACGGTTCCAATATCCTTTCATAACCTGAGGGCCCTTTACAATTAGTTCCCCGGATTCCCCTATAGGAACATCAACATAGACTCCCTCTTCGTTTTCACGTACAATTCTAATCACTGTACTCTGCACGGGAATACCAATACTACCATATTTTCTTTCTATAAATGGAGGATTAAAGGCTACCGTAGGGGCTGCTTCAGACAGTCCATACCCATCTCGTAAAACCGTCTTGGTCATTTTTTCAAAGGTTTTCGCTTGTTCAACTGGCAGTGGCGCCCCACCACTTCCAACGTACCATAATTCTTCCAATTCACATTCCTTTAATAGATCAGGTTGACTATTTAATGCAAAGTACATGGTTGGAACACCAGCAAAAATAAACGGCTTCTCACGCTTAATCGTGGCTATGACTTCTTTTACATCAAAACGCGGTAAGATTATCTGATTTGCCCCTTCTCTAATGCCGCACAGGGCGACGCTCGAGAGACCATATACATGGAACATTGGCAAAACCGTAATCATCTTAAAAGATTCAGGTATTTTCTCACAGGTATTGTAAATAAAATCACATACCTGATTAAAGTTAGCTAAAAGATTATAATGGGTAAGCATAACACCTTTTGGTACCCCAGTGGTTCCGCCTGTATATTGCAATACAGCAACATCCTCATGTGGGTCAATCGCAACTTCCGGAATCATCCCATCTGCCTGTAGGAACGCTTCTAAATAACAATCATCTTCGGCCAGATCTGTCCTATCCCCACTAAAGCTAACGACAATCACCTTCTTCAAGGAAGTATCAGATTGAACCTTTTTTACTTTTGGATAGAAGGCATTCAAGGCCACCATATATTTAGCTCCTGAATCTTCTAAAACAAAGCTTATTTCTCGTTCTACATACATCGGATTTACTTGAACAGCAATCCCGCCTAAACGAAAAATAGCAAACAAGGTGAACATATATTGCGGACAGTTTGGAAGCATAATGGCTACTCGATCACCTTTTTTGAACCCTTCTCTATGTAATGCTGCTGCCAATCGATCGACCATTATTTGGGTTTCATTGTAGCTAATCGCTTTGTCATAAAAAGTGAAGGCTGGTTTATCACCAAAACGAGTTACTGCACTTTCTAAAAAATCATAAAGAGACTCGTGCTTGACACTTACATTCTCATCAATCCTCGGATCATAAAGCTTCAACCATGGCTTTTCTTGATAGGTCATCAATATTCCTCCTCCAGAAAATAGCTTACACACTAAATTATTGTAAGGGAGGGGATTTTTGTAAACGAACGAATCTCGACAGTATTCCACAATAATCCACGGATTTCTGATTGAAAATAAGGTGATTTCCATTTTAATAGCTATCCACATTAAAATGGAAATAGAATGCAGTCGAAACATGTCTATCTCCAATCGGATGTTCACAAAATCTTAACTAAAAATTATGAAATTTATTTGACAAAGAAAAGCGAGCAACACGTACTTACCTGTTGCTCGCTTTTCTTTTAGAATAGAAATAAGTAAATAGTGTAGGTTGATTGGAACGAAGGGTGGACGCTTTCCGCGGGCGGGGCCGAGCCGCTTCCCTCGCTACGCTCAGTCCAGGGTCTCGACTTTCCCGCTTTTCCCGCTGGAGTCGCTGCTGATGCAGCTTATAAAACACCAGCGATCACGAACTTTCTATTAGAAAATCAAATGTTACCTGTCCTTCCTTATACTCGTCCAAAAACAAAAGATGGTTTCTTCCAAAAGAATGATTATGTGTATGATGAGTATTATGATTGTTATCTCTGCCCGCAAGGGCAGATCTTAAAGTACACCACCACAACGAAGGAAGGATATCGGCAATATAAATCAAATTCAGCGATTTGTGCAGTATGTCCATTTCTATCGCAATGTACGGAAAGCAAAAACCATCAAAAGCTTATACAACATCATATTTGGGAAGCTTACTTAGAAGAGACAGAACATCTACGTCATCACGATGAAATCAAACAGATATATGCGAAACGCAAAGAGACGGTTGAACGTGTCTTTGCAGATGCGAAAGAAAAGCATGGTATGCAATGGACAACCTTACGAGGTCTCAAAAAATTGTCTATGCAGGCGATGCTTACGTTTGCTGCCATGAATTTGAAGAAAATGGCAATTTGGACTTAT
>NZ_CCAS010000036.1 GCF_000612625.1 Neobacillus jeddahensis | reverse complement strand
AACGCATACCATGCTTTTCTTTCGCATCTGCAAAAACACGTTCGACCGTCTCTTTGCGTTTCGCATATATCTGTTTGATTTCATCGTGATGACGTAGATGTTCTGCCTCTTCTAAGTAAGCTTCCCAAATATGACGTTGTATAAGCTTTTGATGGTTTTTGCTTTCCGTACATTGCAATAGAAATGGACATTTCTTTTATGGTTTGGCGGATGGAACGTATGCCGAAGATGTATTGTATGAAGACCATCTTAAACAAAATTACGGGGTCGATACTTGGACGGCCGATCCCTGAATATAGGTTTTCAACCAAGGGATAGATGAACGAAAAATCAATGGCAGACTCTATCTTCCGCACTAAATGATCTTCAGGAACTAATTGATCAATTGTCAGCATTTCTAATTGTCCACGATCATTTGATTGTTTCTCGTCATCATGGTACGTCACCTCGAAAAGTATTTATCTTATACTATTTACTTATTTCTATTCTAAAAGAAAAAGACTGTCGACAAACTCGAAAATTTTCGAGTTTGTCGACAGTCTGAAATAACCCATTAAGGGTTATTTTTTTTGCATTAGGTTGAATAATTTTAAGAATCTCGAATATGTTGTATTAACAAGTGGACAACCACTAGTGAAGGGAGCAACCGAAATTGACGATACCTATTTGGATTTATGCAGTTGTGGTTGGCATAGTAATTAGTGCTCTGATGGCGATAAAAACGGGACGTGAAGAGCGACAAGTGGAATTGGAAAATATTGAGCAAGAAGGGGAAATCTATATAAAACGCCTTGAACGTGAGAAGGAAATGCGTGAAGACCTTAAGGCGACAGGGGAATAAGAAAAGAGGAAACACTCAAGTAGTGTTTCCTCTTCTTTATTATTCTTGTGCAGCTGTATCAGTGGTAGTGGTAAGAGCGTCCTTTAAGTCTTTATCGTTTACCTTTACTTTTGCTGCTTTTAATTCACGTTCCATTGCTTTATTGATTTCTTCACTTGTTAATTTTGAAGATTTAACTTCATACTCAAGGTCTTTCTTCATGTCATCAAAAGATTTTTTCTCTTTTTTCTCTGTCACTTGAATAATATGATAACCGAATTGTGTTTTAACAGGCGCACTAATTTCGTTAGCTTTAAGGGCATAGGCAGCTTTAATAAAATCTGCATCATATTGTCCTTTATTGGTATTGTTGATGGTGCCTAAATCGCCACCATTTTGTGCGGAAGCAGTATCTGTTGAATATTCTTTTGCCACATCTTCGAATTTTGCCCCGCCATCCAATTTAGCCTTTACTTCTTTTGCCTTTGCCTCATCAGCAACAAGAATATGCCGAGCCTTTATTTCAGGTTGATAACTGTCGTAGTAATCCTTTAATTCTTTATCAGTTACTTTAACATCTTTTAACGCTGCTTTTTCTTGCATCATTCCAAGCTTCATTGTCTTCTTTAAATCCGCTTCACTGGCATAGCCATATTGAGCAAGTGTTGATTCGAAGTTGGAACCAAGCTGTTCTTTTAATTCATTCACTTTTGCATCTAATTCTTCATCGGTAATTTTGTATTTCTTGGAAAGAACCTTCTCATAAACAAGTTGCTGAAGGGCTTGATTTCCATACTTGTCCTTCATTGTATTGTAAAGGTCTTCTTGTGTCACATCTCCAACAGAGCTTTCTGCTACTGTATCAGAACCACTTTGATTACATGCACTTAATGCAAGTACCCCGCCAGCTAATGAAAGGGCCAATATCCATTTTTTCATGATGAATCTCTCCTAAACAGTTAAATTCTTGTGGGTCTGTTTGTCCACAATGTTTACTATAACATAAATGGTGACCACTGCAAAAATAAAAGATGTGAGCATATATAGAAATTTCAAAAAATGTCTTTCGGACTTTTCCATAAAAAATAAGCTAAGTGCCTAAACGAAATGAAACCTTCGTGAATAGTATATCTTAGCAAATGAAAAAGGAGGTATTACGATGAGTGCAGGATATGGAGCAGGATTTGCTCTAATTGTAGTCCTTTTCATCCTATTGATAATTGTTGGGGCTTCTTGGGTTTATTAATGGAATAGAATCAAGCTTGAAAGGGGGGAAACATACATGTCTGGAGGAGCAGGTTACGGTGGAGGATTTGCTTTAGTGGTAGTTCTTTTCATTCTTTTGATTATCATTGGAGCATCTTGGATCTACTAATAAAAAATGAAAAAACTAAAAGCGATGAGATAAACTCATCGCTTCGCTTTTTTCATTTTGATCAACCATTTCGCATAATCTCTATAAAAGGATTATGTATATAAAATTTCCAGATATGATGAGATCAGTAATATCGTTATTAGGACATTAATGGTGCGAAATACCTTATGTTGTTTTTCTTCAGGTATTTCCTTTTGAATGCAGAGAGAATTGGTCATTTTATTTACATAAAACAAAATAAAAATAGCGAAGACAATAAAAACGGAGATCATCAATGATTCCCTCCCAGATGATTTACTATGATAACGAGCAATTAGAGTGGAGCTCGTTGTGGGTAAAAAAGTAGGTGTATCCACGTTTCTCTATACAATATCAAAAAAAGCAAAAAAAAGATAGTCAAAAAGGTTGGAAGAATGTTAGACTTTTTTTCTACCCGTCCAAATCTAAAACATGACTGTTGCGGATTTGGGATGAAAATGTTTAAAAAAGGTTTACCCTACACTTTAAAAGGTGAATAATGAAAATAGGGTAATGTAAAGGGTCGAAAAGAGGGCGATAACATGGTTGAACAGGATTTGCTGTTGCAAAGGATTAATCTTCTTGAGTATCATCAGAAACTGTTGGTGACTCTGCTTGGTAATCCTAAGCTAGAATTTTATAAGTTAATCATTGAAAACGGGGTATCTAAGCAAGAAATTGACAATTTCTACTGTTTATGTGACCAATTAAGCGTGAAATTAGCAGAACAAAAAGCGGAAGGATATGTATATTTTCATCCGCTTTTTGACGAATTATTAGCTTCCTTACCAGTTAACCTGAAGATGGAAGCAGTCATTAAGGCATGCCTTAAACAGAAATTGTATGAGCCTCTTTTTCAGGAGTTTAATAAATACTTATAATGATTCGTTACACTAGCTCTTGTTCCGTTTTTTTGACCTTTTTTAGAGTTCCATCTTTCTCTGTGAACTCACTTTCAATATTATGAAAAGAACGTTCGAAAATTTCCATAAAATCATCGCCGTAAATATTTCGAACAATTGCCATCATTTCAATAATATCGGGAAACTTACCATATAACTCCCGTAATGGTAAAGCACCAGAAAAGGCGGCATTCCCGCTTGGCTGATAGGATTCCATTGATTGGAGTAATATCTCTTCACCTTGATCTGTAAGCTGAATATACGTATTTCGCTTGTCATTTTCCCTTTTAGAAAATTTCAGCAAACCTCTTTCTTCTAATTTTTTTGAAAAATTAAAAGCTGTTGAGACATGCATGACTCCAAACTTTGCCACATCAGAGATGGAAGCGCCATTTAAATGATAGGCGATCCAAAGAATATGGTGTTCATTAATATTCAAATCAAAGGGTTTAATCCATTGTTGCCAGTCTTTCTCAATCGATTTCCATAATGCTTTGCTTAATTGTGTAATTCTCTGACTAAAAATCATTGCTTCCTTCATCGAATATTGTTTCTCTGTCATCCCCAATTTCACCTACTTTTATATTTCTCTAGTATCATTATGCCAATAAAATAAAAATTAATAAAGGTGTAAATTCACAAAATTTTTAGAAATTAGTAAAATCTTATATTGATTTTTAAATTTCTTTGTGAAAGTCGATGCGATTATCGAAATTTAGTGATGATGATATAAAAGCTCTAGTTACTATTTGACGTTTTCGAATAGCAATCTTCATTACTTAGATACTTGTTCATAGGAATGGACGGCAAATCATATAAATAGTTACAACGATTGTTCGTATTTTCAATTTTGTAGGGGGACAATAGTGATGAAGATGGTAACAGTGACATTTTTTATCTTAAGCGCAATCCTTTTTTTAGGAACCATTAAATTTTTGTTTGAATTAAAAAGGCCAGGTGTCTATCCGCCAAAACAAGTAGTCAAGAAAAGAGCAGCTGCTTTAGCTGGAGGCGGAGGGATTTGTTTACTTTTGGCTTTCCTGCTTTCGAATTTTTCCTAGAAATATTCGAATATGTTAATTTAAGAAAAGAACCCCTCGAGGTTCTTTTCTTAATAGATCCCGTGCATTATTTTTGAATGACGGAAGCTGATGATAATTTAGTTCTTTTCATGATCGATTGAGCTACTGGATACAAAATAACCATAATGACAGTGTTTAGTACAATGGCTGGTAAAACACCCACTGCAAATAGTGCAGCAAAAGGACCTGGCAACCCTACTAATAAGAAGGCTGATCCTAAAAAAACTGTACCTGAGACCAATGTTCCCACTGCTGTTAATACACTTGCAGAAATAATTGGTTTGGTGAATTTTCTTATTAGTAAAAATAAACCAAAAAAGAGTAATGCAGTGACGATTTTATCAATCATATTTGGAATCTGTCCGTTTGGAAACCCAGTTGTCAATGCTGACAATATTCCAGTCACAATGCCCATCAGTGTGACACTTTTTATTTCTGGTACAAGGATAATACCTAAAAACATCATGGCAAGCATCATATCCGGCTTGATTCCAAGAAAACTGGGCATGACCGTATGCAAGACTACACCAATCCCCGCTAAAAGTGCTAAAACTACTAAATTTTTTGTATTCAATTCTCATCTCTCCTCTGCTATCCTAAGCTATTTGTTCCTCCTGCAGTGCACTCATTGCCTGCAGCGAAAAACTTACCATCATTATAGCATATTACGATAATATTGATAAAGAAAAAATTTTCAGATAATTAACAAAAAACATAATAAAGTCAAGCTAAATCTGTTTATTAATATTTGCAGCCATGTCTTGTAAAGTTTGCGGCGTATAATCACTTTGATTGTTTTTCCAAACAGCACCAAAGCCGTCTCCTTTGCCGTAACGTGGAATCAGGTGCATGTGAAAATGAAATACGGATTGTCCAGCTAATTCACCATTATTATTGAGTGTGTTTAAACCAATTGGTTCGAATTCTTTCTTCAATGCCGTGGCAATAGAAGGAACCACTTCAAAAAGGTTTTGGGCGATTTCAGGTGTCAATTCATATATGTTTTCCTTATGTACCTTTGGAATGACGAGGGTATGCCCTTTTGTCACTTGACTAATATCTAAAAAGGCAAGAACATGTTCATTTTCAAAAACCTTTGCTGCTGGAATTTCACCATTAACAATCTTACAAAAAATACAATCACTCATTACCGAGACAACCCCTTTAAGAATAGTTTGTATTATTTTACCACATATCTTGGAATTAGAAAAAGGCAGGATCCGCATGGAATCCTGCCCTCTCGAAGGGGATTGCTTCAAATTTGCGTTCATTTTAGGAGTGTTCTTTGATAAACACCTCATTTTTCGTAGAGTGTTTTTTTATAAAGAGACATCATTGTTCAAGCTGACCATCCCCTATAGTGTTTTTATATGTTTTCCCAACTTATAAAAACAGGTAAGTGATCTGCGGTAAACACCTCATTTAAAGTTTATTTTTTAAATAAACAGTTGGTGTTACTAGAACTCAAAATGGTTACTATGCACTTTGTACAAAACAACCATCCCCTTTTCTGAAACGAATAGAAGCTCACTTGTTTGAAAGGAAATTGTCTTTAGCAGACACCTCATCTCAAATGTAGATGAATCTCTTCATCAAAGTAAGTTGTTTCCCCTTCGAATATTATGATGTCCGTTCCTCCAAGAAATATACAAAGAAATATACAAAAATTGTATCCCTATTTTTATCAATAGGAATTTGATAAAATGTTAACCATAATCTCCTATGGAGGAAGGACGTTGCAAATGGCTTTATTAACGATTGATCAACTTGTTGGAGGGTATACAAGGAACCCGGTATTAAAGGATGTTTCTTTTGAAGTAAACGAAAAAGAAATGGTCGGTTTAATTGGATTAAATGGTGCTGGAAAGAGTACAACCATTAAACATATTATTGGATTAATGGAACCGCATCGTGGGACGATTAAAATTAATGGACTATCATTTCTGGAAAATAAAGAGGCCTATCGAAAAATGTTTACGTTTGTTCCAGAAACACCTGTACTATATGAGGAACTAACACTTGATGAGCATTTAAAATTAACTGCCATGGCATATGGGCTTGATGAGTCGACCTATAAGGAACGAATTACCCCATTGTTATCGGAGTTTCGAATGGAAAAGCGGTTAAAATGGTTTCCTGCTCACTTTTCAAAAGGAATGAAACAAAAAGTGATGATTATGTGTGCATTCCTTGTTCAGCCTTCGCTTTATATCGTAGATGAACCATTTGTCGGTCTTGATCCGCTAGGGATCCAGTCGCTGCTCGACCTGATGAAGAAAATGAAACAAAATGGGGCAGGTATATTAATGTCGACACACATTCTGGCTACGGCTGAGAAATATTGTGATCGCTTTGTCATACTACATGAAGGAAAAATCCGTGCCAAAGGAACACTTGAAGAGTTAAGAGAACAATTCTCGATGCCAACAGCCTCTTTAGATGATTTGTATATTCAATTGACGAAGGAAGAAAATTATGTTTGATGAGAAGAAGCTTTGGAGGGACCGCGCGGGCGGTCGGATGAAAGACTTAGGCAGATATTTACGCTATATTTTTAATGGACATCTGGTCATTGTTTTATTATTTCTGATTGGAACAGCAGCCTTTTATTATCAACAATGGCTTGAAACGCTGCCAACAAATTTCCCAGCGGAGCTGATCTTGGCTGTGTTCATTGGTTTTTTCATTACGGTCAGTCCTACATATAATTTCCTTCTTGAGGCGGACAAAGTATTTTTATTACCTCTTGAGGATAAGTTAAAGGGATACTTACTTCGCTCAGGAGTAGTGAGCGTTGTTTTACAAGGCTACATATTATTAATGGTTCTTGCTGTATTCATGCCGATGTATGCACATGTTAGCAGGAGTGGGTTTGGCTCGTTTATCCCGTTTTTCATCGTGTTACTTATGGTTAAAGTATGGAATGTTGCCGTCACGTGGAAAATTCATTATTATGTTGATTTATCTGTACATAGATGGGACATGGTTGCCCGCTATTTCATGAATGCTGTATTTTCATATCTTTTGTTTAAACAAGCACACCTTTTAATCCTCTTGTGTATTGCTTTGATTATGGTTTTTTATTTTTACAGCTTTCACACAAGAACGAGGAAAATGGGCCTAAAATGGGATCAATTAATCGATCAAGAAGAAAAGAGAATGGCTTCCTTTTATCGTTTGGCAAATCTGTTTACAGATGTGCCGAAATTAAAGGAAACCGTCAAAAGAAGAAAGTGGCTTGATTGGTTGATCAGCAAGATTCCATTTATACAAGAGAAAACGTATTTATATTTGTTTTCACGAGCTTTTTTGCGCTCATCCGATTACTTAGGCTTATTTGTTCGGTTAACGGTTATTGGCGCACTTGCCATCTATTTTATTTCATTTGGTCTGGGACAAATTTTGCTGGGGGTTTTATTTTTATACCTAACAGGCTTTCAATTATTGCCGTTATGGAATCACCACCAAAATAAACTCTGGGTGGATTTATACCCTGTAGCACAAAAATTTAAGTCGGGCGCATTTCATTTTCTGTTGATGACGATATTATCGGTTCAAGCCTTTATTTTTACTATACTTGTCTTGATAAAAGGTGAATGGGGGACATCGATTCTGACATTACTTATAGGTCTTGTCTTTAGTTATATATTTGTCTTTTATTACAGTAAAAATCGATTAAAAGCATAAGCAAGGAATCCCCTTTTCGCCGAAGGGGATTTTTTTTGAAACTATTAGGCGGGTTTTATCGTATGAATGCATAAAATGAACTATGGGGGGGGTTGACCTTGAACGAGTATGAACTGAAAGTTTACGAAGAAATTGAAGAATGGAAAAGAAAATTAACAAGACGGTCCGGGATGGTGAATCGTATCTCAAAAAAAGCGCAAGGGAAGATCAATGAATGGATTCCTGAAAAAGTGCATGAGATGCTGACGGAAAGTATCAAAGCAATGGTAAAGACTACATTATTCGGCTCCCAGGCTACGACTAATAAAGATCAGGCACGAGGGTTAACACTTGCCGAACGAGATGAACTGGCCCGAAATAAAATTTCTATCTATCAAAAGACGGCTGTAGTGGAGGGAGCGGGGACAGGTGCAGGTGGAATATTACTGGGTCTTGCTGACTTTCCGTTACTTTTAACCATTAAAATGAAATTTTTGTTTGAAGCAGCGTCTATCTATGGATTTAATACAAAGGAGTATGAAGAAAGATTGTTTATTCTTCATGTTTTTCAGCTTGCTTTTTCGAGTGATGACATTCGTAAGAATACGTTAGCCGACATTGAAAATTGGGAAAGTCGCAAGCAAGAAATTGTAGAAATGGATTGGCGCAAGTTTCAACAAGAATATCGAGATTATATTGACCTCGCTAAACTCTTCCAGCTTGTGCCAGGTATTGGTGCGTTTGTTGGGGCATATGCCAATAACAATCTTCTCAAACATTTGGGCGACACAGCGATGAATGCCTACCGATTAAGATTACTACAAAAATCCCCTGAAATTTAGGATGACAGGGGATTTTTGCGTACTTATTGGTTATGGATGCTGATCGCAGCTGTTCCAAGTGTTTTGGCGGCAATTAACATCGCTTTTTCATCAATATCAAATTTTGGATGATGATGGGGGTACCCAGGATGATCTCCAACGGGTTTAGCACCAGTGAAAAAGAAGGTCCCTGGAATTTTTTCTAAATAATAGGAAAAGTCCTCACCGCCCATTTGCAGTTCGGTTTCTTCAATGGTATCAACTTCTGGGACATCCTGCGCACAATCAATGAGAAAGGCCGTTTCTTTTTCATGATTGACGACGGCTGGGTAACCTCTGAAGAAGGTATACTCATACGTGCTATCAGACAGATAGCATGTGCCATCTGTAATCCGTTTTATTTCTGCTTCGATAAATTGCCGAATTTCTTCTTTAAAGGTCCGAACCGTCCCAATAAGTTTCGCCTTGTCGGCAATGACATTAAAGGCATTTTCAGCTGTAAAAGAAGCAACTGTTACAACAGCGGATTCCACTGGATTGACTTTCCGACTGACAATTTGTTGGAGGTTTAGAACGAGCTGTGAAGCAGTAACAATGGCATCCTTTGTTTTATGAGGCTGGGCCCCGTGCCCACCTTGTCCTTGTATTTCGATTTCAAACCGATCAGCAGCGGCCATAAGGGGTCCTGTTCGATATTGGATTGTTCCGGTCGGTGCACTTGCCCATAAGTGGGTACCAAAAATCACATCTACCCCCTCTAAACAGCCGTCCGCAATCATCGGAGCAGCCCCACCTGGTGCATATTCTTCCGCATGTTGATGAATAAAAACATAGGTGCCTTCAAGTTCTTCCCGAAGTTCATATAATGTTTTCGCAAGGACGAGTAGAGTGGCAGTATGACCGTCATGTCCACAAGCATGCATGACCCCGGGAACTAATGACTTGTATGGAACATTCTTTTGATCCTGAATTGGTAACGCATCAAAGTCTGCTCGTAAGGCAACTGTTTTACCAGGCTGTTTACCATACACGGTAGCTATCACCCCATTGCCGCCGACATGACCCTTTACGTCAATCTGCAACTTTTCATAATAGGCTTGAATATACTTAGCGGTATTATATTCTTGAAAAGATAATTCTGGATGCTGGTGCAGGTAGCGGCGGATGGAGACCATTTCGTCATAATAACCTTCTAACTTAGTAAAAAGTTTATTTCTCATATGTAATCCCTCCGTGTATTGATATTGAAATTGTATTTTCAAACTATTTTAACACTTTAAATCTATTATATAGATTTTTATCGTGTTTTTCTTTATACTTTTAAAAGTATTTTATATAGACAGTGTGAAAGGAATAGGGGAATGATTGGTAAAAGCAAAGCAAATTATTTATTCGTTTTTTTGATACTCGCCGTGGTCATCGCGGGATTTACATCGATTAAGGTAGCAGCCCATAGTATTTTTTGGATGGATGATCAAGTAGCAGGCTTGTTAGCGCACACGCCAAATGTATTCGTTCCATTTTTTATTCTCATAACTGAAATGGGGGATAAGATCGGGATTGGCATCGTCGCACTACTGATGTTAGCTTGGTTATTAATAAGAAGGAGAAATTATCTTGGAGCAGCCGTTCTAGCCTTATCGATTGCCTTAGGGAATGAAGTTAGTAATTTACTAAAAGACCTTTTTGTCCGTCCAAGGCCGGAACTGGAGCATTTAGTTAAGGTTGAAAGCTACAGCTATCCTAGCGGACATGCGATGGTTGGTATGGTAGTTTATTTCATGATTGCCTATTTATTAATGGAGGGGAATCGTTCAAAAACGACTAAGATCATCATTGGGAGTTTTGCAACTATTTTACTGCTTCTCATTGGGGCAAGCCGAATTATTTTACATGTCCATTATCCTTCGGATGTATTAGGGGGCTATGCATTAGGATTTATATGGGTAACTATTTGGCTTTTCATTTACAAATACTTAAAGAAACGGATTAAATGAGTAGAGGCCGACATGTCGGCCTCTATTTAAATTAAGAACATAGCGACAATCGTGGTGACGATGAGCCCGATAAATACGGGGATCAGGTTCCGTCTAGCCAGTTCGAATGGATCCACGTTACAAATGGCGGCAGCGGGAATTAATGCCCATGGGACGAGAGTACCTCCCCCAACCCAGATCGCAGCAATTTGCCCAAGTGCTGTCAACGTTGCAACCCCTTTACCGATGGCGACAGCGAACAAACTAGCGATTGATCCGGCAAGAGAAATTCCCGAGAATCCCGAGCCATCTAATCCTGTGATTGCACCTACTGTGGTTAAGGTCACAGCCCCGACTGCCTTACTTAATGGGACAATATTCGCAAGGGCTATCCCCAAGTCATTTACGATACCTTGTGAAGCTTTCGGTAAATAATCCCCAATAATTTTTGTGAAACCGCTATCACCTAAATAGAAGAAAGCAGCAATCGGGATAACGGGACCGAAAACCTTAAAACCAAACTGGAAGCCCTCAATTAGGAATTGGGTTGTTTTTTCAAGCCCCTTGTTTTTATGACTTGTTAAAGTGATGAAAAGGAGAATTAGGATTGAGGTACCGCCAACCAAGGCTGTAGCATCACCACCGGTTAAATCAAGAATCGACATGGCTGCCACGTCTGCAGCAAATAAGAGTGGAACTAGGATTGCAAAGAAACGCCTTTGGGTGAGGGATAGGAGGGCAGGTGCTTCACTTTTCTTAGCAGTTGAATCCTCTATGCTTGTTGATGCTACTGTCAATTTCCCTCGTTTCATATCTCTCTTTAAAAAGTAGAAGGCCGTAACCGTTGTAACAAGACCCATAATAAACACTAACGGAATACTAGCATTTATGACTTCCTGGATGGGAATACCGGCTGCGTCCGCCGTAAGCTTAGGTGCGGCTTGAATAACAAAATCCCCTGATAATGCAATTCCATGTCCGAACAAATTCATTGCCATTGCCACACCGAGTGCTGGAAGACCTGCCCTTAATGCCACCGGCAGGAGGACCGCACCTAGTAAGGCTACTGCAGGGGATGGCCAAAAGAACCAAGAGATAACCATCATTAAGATTCCAATTGTCCAATAGGCAAGGGTAGGATTGCGAATTAATTTTCTAAAAGGTGAAATCATAACATCATTGATCCCAGTAGATGTCAGTGTGTGACTCATCGCCACAATAATCGAAATAACAAGAATCGTAGACAATAACTCTGTTATTGCATAACTAAAGCTGGTGAAAATACTGCTAACGGAATGACTTAAACTGCCTGTAGCGGTAAGAGCAATGAGGAAAATCCCTATGATACAAACAATCGTTGTATCCCTTCGCATGACCATAAATCCAATGATTAACACAATAAAGGTCACATATATCCAATGAAGAGCTGTAAGCTCGATTAGCATTCACATTCTCTCCTTTCTATCCAAGGGCTATAGCCCTGTTGGATGTAATACAGAATATGAAAATGGCAACAAGTGGTGAGAGTGAGAAAAAGAAATATTTTTAGGTAAATAAACAAAAAAGAATGGAACAAATAGTCCATTCTTAAAAATTTGTTATGTCGTTATGGTGAAATTACTTACATAGGGTGCGCTTGTGAAAATTTTTGGCTGTTCATCCATGCCTGCAAATTTATGCTTAGCTCCATCGAAGAATGAATCGGATTTCTGCCACTTTTGATAAAAGGCTTCATTCTCCCAACAGGTCAGGATGACATAGGTATTGGATGATAAAGGTCTAAGTAGTTTATAAACCATTAATCCAGGCTCGCATTTTATCTGCTTAGATTGGTTTTTAAATTGATGCTCGAATACCGGGCGCCCTTCATCTGTCACAGCGATGTTGTTCATGACAACAAAACCCTCGTTTTTTAGTTTTCCGTGTGATTCTATTACTTCATATCTACGTGCTTGTTTAAATACTGTTCCAGTATTAGTTTCGTGAAGTAATAATGCCCCATCTTCATTGACCATGGTCACCATTTCCTCATTCGGATAGTTGGATTCCATTCGTTTTAAAAAGTCGAGTGTCCCTACTGTCATATAGACATTCATTTTTTTACTCCCCCCATAATAATAATACTCTTCTACTAGTTTATACTTTGTCTATTTCGATATGCCTTGTGTTAATTAAAGCAAATTCTCCATTATAAAAACGACTTTTTTTTGACAGTTATTATCGTTAGCTATACACAAATAGGATTAATCGCTATAGTGAAGACAGTCTATGTAAAAAAAATTGGATTTCAACGTTTTTAAAATTAAGTTCAATATATTAAAATGGAAAACAGACATGTCTATGAAAGGTGGACTATAGTAATGACAAGAATTATGAATGAAACATTTTTAAAAGCAGCAAGAGGAGAAAAAACAGACCATGTTCCGGTTTGGTACATGCGCCAAGCAGGTCGTTCTCAACCGGAATACCGTGAGATTAAAGAAAAGTATTCCTTATTTGAAATCACACACCAACCAGAGCTTTGCGCGTATGTCACTCGCCTGCCTGTCGAGCAGTATAATGTCGATGCTGCCATTTTATATAAAGATATCATGACACCGCTTCCTGCTATTGGTATGGACGTTGAAATAAAGGGTGGGATTGGACCCGTAATTGATAATCCGATTCGTTCCTTAGCCGATGTTGAAAAACTGGGAGAGATTCATCCAGAAGAGGATGTCCCCTATGTATTAGATACAATCAAATTATTAACTCAAGAGCAATTGTCTGTACCGTTAATTGGTTTCTCTGGGGCACCGTTTACACTTGCCAGCTATATGATTGAGGGCGGTCCATCAAAGAACTACAATAAGACAAAAGCGTTCATGTATTCTGAGCCAAAGGCTTGGTTCGCCTTGATGGATAAGCTTGGCGATATGATCATTACATATGTGAAGTCCCAAATAAAGGCAGGAGCAACGGCCATCCAGATTTTTGATTCATGGGTTGGGGCATTAAATGTCGAGGACTACCGCTATTTCATCAAACCGATTATGAATCGAATCTTTGCATCATTAAAAGATGAAAATGTGCCATTAATTATGTTCGGGGTTGGAGCAAGTCATCTAGCTTTGGAATGGAATGACCTTCCGCTTGATGTGGTAGGACTAGATTGGCGTTTGCCGATTCATCAGGCAAGAGAAATGGGTATTCATAAAACTGTCCAAGGCAATCTTGATCCGGCCATTTTATTAGCACCATGGGAAGTTATTGAGGAAAAAGCAAAGGCCATCTTGGATCAAGGAATGGCGCAAGACGGATACATCTTTAACCTAGGTCATGGGGTATTCCCTTCTGTCAATCCAGAGACGTTAAAAAGATTGGCATCGTTTATTCATGAGTATTCGGCATCCAAATTAAGTCGTTAATCTTTCGTAGTTCTTAACATTGGTAAGACGTCCGATTTTTTGGCACAATAAGGTGATAATGTTTGGATAGATGATAAGAGACTTAAAATGAGGTGCGAAATATGACAAAAAAGAAAATGGGTCTGTTAGTAATGGCGTACGGTACCCCAAATTCAATAGAGGATATAGAAGGATATTATACGCATATCCGCCATGGTCGGAAACCAACTCCTGAAATGCTCGATGATCTCCGTACTCGTTATGAAGCGATCGGGGGAATTTCTCCATTGGCAAGAATCACACTTGATCAAGCAGAATTGCTGGAAGAACATCTAAATCAAATTCAAGATGAATTTGAATTCAGTATGTACCTTGGCTTAAAACATAATAAACCGTTTATTGAAGATGCCGTTAAGAAAATGTATGATGACGGAATTGAAGAGGCCGTAAGTATTGTGCTTGCTCCACATTTTTCTACCTTCAGTGTAAAATCCTATAATGGACGAGCTGAAGAAGAAGCAAAAAAATTAGGCGGACTGAAAATAAGGACGATCGACAGCTGGTACCAAGAACCGAAATTTATCGGCTATTGGGCTGATAAAATAAAGCAAGTGTTTGAACAAATGCCTCCAGTGGAAAGAGATCATGCAGTGTTAATTGTTTCGGCACATAGTTTACCAAAGAAAATTCTCCAATTTGGGGATCCATATCCGAGCCAACTTCAAGAAACTGCTGATTTAATTTCAGCGCAGGCTGGAGTGAAAAATGTAGAAATTGGATGGCAAAGCGCAGGGAATACTCCAGAGCCTTGGATAGGACCAGACGTCCAAGATCTTACCAGGGACCTTTTTGAGGCTCATCACTATACGGCCTTTGTGTATGCACCAGTGGGGTTTGTATGTGACCATTTAGAGGTTCTTTATGATAATGACATTGAATGTAAAACGGTTACAGATCAATTAGGGGTAAGTTATTATCGCCCTGAAATGCCCAATGCTAAGCCGGAATTTATTGATTGTTTAGCTACCGTTGTTCTAAAAAGATTAACGGAGTAAGTAAGTGGTCGGAAATTATATATGGAAGTAGGTGACATCCGTGGCGGAAGATAACCGGAAAGTTATCATTGTTGGAGGAGGTATTGCTGGACTTACAGCAGCTTATTATCTTCAAAAAACAATTCAAGAACATAAACTTCCAATTGAAATTCAACTTATCGAATCATCCCACCGTCTCGGCGGTAAAATGCAAACCGTTATTAGAGACGGATTTACGATTGAGAGGGGACCAGATTCATTTTTAGCAAGAAAAACAAGTATCATTCGCTTGGCAAAAGAAGTCGGCATGGATGACAAATTAGTTCCTAATTCCACGGGTAAATCATATGTTCTTGTTAATGAGAAACTTCATTCAATGCCCGGTGGTTCGATCATGGGAATTCCAACAGAAATAGGACCTTTTCTGACAACAGGTCTATTTTCAATTCCTGGTAAACTAAGAGCTGCAGCTGATTTGATTCTACCTCGTTCTGAAAGCGGAAAAGATCAATCATTAGGACAATTCTTTAGAAGAAGATTAGGCGATGAAGTGGTTGAAAATTTAATTGAACCATTATTATCGGGAATTTATGCTGGTGATATTGATCAATTAAGCCTAATGTCGACCTTCCCGCAATTTTATGAGGTGGAACAGAAATATCGAAGCCTGATCATGGGAATGAAAAAGACGGCGCCTGCTCCAGTCCAAAGGCCTGAGAATAATGACAGGAAAAAAGGTAGTTTCTTAACGTTTAAAACAGGGCTGCAATCCTTTGCCGAAGCAATTGAAGCAAAACTTGACCCCGATACGATTTTAAAAGGGCATCGCGTTGATAAAATAATTAAATCTACACACGGCTATGAGGTGTATCTCAATAATGGTGAAACGGTAAAAGCAGATAGTATTATTGCCGCAACACCGCATAAGGTAACGCAGTCGATGTTTTCCGATTACCCCCTTTTTGACCCATTTAAAACCGTTCCATCGACTTCTGTTGCTACCGTAACATTAGCTTTTCCAAAGGAAGCGATTAAAAGGGATATTGATGGAACAGGGTTTGTGGTTTCAAGAAATGGAGATTATTCTATTACTGCTTGCACGTGGACCCATAAAAAATGGGAGCACTCTACACCTGAAGGGAAAGCACTCCTTCGTTGTTATGTTGGAAGATCGGGCGATGAAACGATTGTGGATTTGTCTGATGATCAAATAATAAAAATTGTCCTGGATGATTTGAAAAAGACAATGGATATTACCATGGACCCTGAGTTTGCCATCGTGACAAGATGGAATAATTCGATGCCGCAATACACAGTTGGCCATAAGCAACGCCTAGCAACCATTCTAGACAGGATTAAAGCAGAATTGCCAGGAGTGTTTCTTGCAGGCTCATCCTATGGAGGAGTTGGGGTTCCTGATTGTATTGATCAAGGGGAAGCAGCCGTTCAGAGTGTGTTAGATTACTTGAAAATGGAAAATAATGCAGAAGAAGCTGTTCATTTCTAACAGCTTCTTCTTTTTTTAATTCATACTTGCCAATAAATATAAATGGTTGTATACTCTTAAAGTATTAACTGACCGAAATATTCATTTGGTCATTTTTTTTACAGGATTGTCTCATGAGATAATCCTAATTTCTAAAGATAAAATGACTAAATGAACAAATTAGTCAAAAATAAAAAGGAGGCATCTTAGGTGAAAAACATCTTGTTAAAGGAAGAGCTTTTTTCGATTTTAAAAAATAAAAAAGTCTTAATTCCGATTATCGCAGTTATGTTTGTCCCTGTCTTATATGCCGGTATGTTTTTGTGGGCATTCTGGGATCCGTATGACAAGCTTGACGAACTGCCTGTGGCGATTGTGAATGAAGATGCTGGTGCAACACTTGATGGAGATCACCTAAAGCTGGGTGATGACTTAGTTGCGAATCTAAAGAAAAGTAAAGATTTTGGTTTTGAATTCGTCGATAAAAATGAAGGCTATGAAGACCTAAAAGACCAAAAATATTACATGGTGATTGAAATTCCGAAAGATTTCTCTAAAAATGCAACTACATTACTGGATGAAAATCCGAAAAAGCTTGAACTAATTTATACGCCTAATGAGAGTTTTAATTTCTTGTCAGCACAAATAGGTGGTACAGCGATTGAAAAAATCAAAACAGCGGTTGCTGAAAAGGTAACAGAGACGTACGCTGAAACGATGTTTGATAAAGTTACGGAGCTGGCTGACGGAGTAGTGAAAGCGAGTGACGGGGCAGGACAATTAAGCGATGGTTCTGTGGACTTAAATAAAGGTGCAGGGGATATAAACGCAGGTTTAGCAACGCTTGCTGAAAAATCAATCGAGTTTAATGATGGAATGAAATCTGCAGCTTCTGGAGTAAATCAACTTGCTGAAGGTAATAAAACCTTAAACGATGGTCTTGGTCAATTATTGATTGGGCAAAAACAACTTCAAACTGCTTCTGTACAGCTTGAAAGTGGTAGCAAGGATTTACAAACCGGTATTAAAACAGCAAAAGAAGGTATTCAGATTGTAAATGGTAAAATGCCTGAGGTTGTTGGTGGAACAGCGCAGATTAAAGATGGTGCAAACACTCTTGTAACAAAGTTAAGTGAGTGGCAGCAAGGATCAAAAACAGCTGTGGCAGGTGCTGAGTCTTTAAATCAAGGGATAAAGGATTTAAAGGCGCAGTTAACTCCTTTCTTAAGTGCATTACCACCTGATCAAAAAGTAGCATTAGAACAGGGATTACAGGCCCTTGAAAATGGCAGCACTCAATTAAAGGATGGAACCAAAACTTTATCCGATTCAGCCGGCCAATTGTCTAATGGTGCAAGTGTCTTGACTGATAAGCTTGGTGTATTAAACAATGGTCAACTCCAATTGCAACAAGGCATCGCACAATTATCAGCTGGAAGTACTTTACTTGAAAATGGTGCGAATAAGTTAGTTGCGGGGCAACAGGATTTTAATGCGGGAATGAATCAGTTTGGTCAGAAATTTGTAGAAGCAAAAGCAGGAGCAGATAAACTTACAAGTGGATCTTCTTCTCTTATTAGTGGAATGAATCAATTAACTGATGGCTCAACCGCAATGACTTCAGGTGCTGGGCAACTGGCAGATGGTTCAGCCCAATTAAAAGACGGCACAACGACTCTTTCTTCAGGTGCTAAGGAACTAGCTGATAAGCTTTCAGCTGGTGCTGAAGAGGCTTCACAGGTACACGCAGATGATAAAACCTATAATATGATGGCGGATCCCGTTAAACTTGATAATGAAAAAATTAATCATGTACCGAATTATGGAACAGGCTTTGCCCCATATTTTCTTTCATTAGGTTTGTTTGTCGGGGCATTACTATTATCAATTGTCTTCCCGCTTCGTGACACAGCTGTTACACCTGCTAGTGGGTTTAACTGGTTTTGGAGTAAGTTTGCCATCATGGCGGGGATTGGAGTTTTTCAAGCAATTCTAGCGGACGTGATTCTTTTAGCGGGGTTAGGGCTTGACGTTCAAAGTATCCCAAGATTTATCCTATTTTCTATTATTACAAGTTTAACGTTTGTTGCGTTAATTCAATTGCTTGTGTCAGCACTGGCAGATGCAGGACGTTTTCTTGCTATTGTCATTTTAATTTTTCAATTAACAACAAGTGCTGGGACATTCCCACTTGAGTTAATTCCAAACTTCCTACAGCATTTTAACGTATTATTGCCAATGACCTATTCGGTTCAAGGCTTTAAAGCTGTTATTTCAAGTGGAGATTATGGTTTCATGTGGCAAAATAGTATGATTCTGTTGAGTTACCTTGTTGGATTTGCTCTAGTAACGATTGGCTATTTGACGATGAGACATAAACATCAAAGTAAGCATCAAACACAATTATTGAGTGAATAAACACAATTATTGAGTGAATAAACACAATTATTGAGTGAATAATTACTAACCAGCCGGCTGTGTTCGGCTGGTATTTTTCTTTTACATGAAATGCAGTTCATTTTTGCGTATATTAAAAGTAGACGTTTGATTTGGAGGGATACAGTTGAAATTAACAGTAATTGGTTGTTGGGGTGGTTACCCAAAACAGAATGAGGCCAGTTCAGGATATATACTTGAACACGAAGGATATCATTTATTAATAGATTGTGGAAGTGGGGTTTTGTCCAAACTGCAAAACATCATTCAGCCTGAACAATTGGATGCAGTGATCGTATCGCACTATCATCCAGACCACATTGCCGATATTGGTGTTCTACAGCATGCAAGACTCATTCAGGGCTTTCTAGGTATCGATATGCCGACCTTACCGATATATGCTCATGAATTTGATCAACACGAATTTGCTAAATTAACCTATAAACAGATTACAAAAGGGATCGCCTACGACCCAACTATAACAATGAAGTTAGGACCGTTCCAGGTTTCATTTTTAAAAACCAACCACCCTGTCCCTTGCTATGCGATGAGATTTGAGGCTGCTGGTAAGGTCTTGGTCTATACGGCTGACAGCTCCTTTAAAGAAGAATTTATCGAGTTCAGCCGCCATGCCGATGTGTTGCTTTGTGAATGTAATTTTTATGGACATCAGAATGGTCAATCAGCAGGGCATATGACTAGCATTGATGCCGGTCAATTAGCAGAACGGGCAGCTGTTAAACAATTAATTCTCACCCACTTGCCGCACTACGGAAACAAAGTGGATCTAATTACGGAAGCATCTGGAGAATTTACTGGTATAATAAAGCTTGCAAACGAATTTCTATCTATTTCACTATAAGAAGGGGCAGAAAATTATGTTATTTATTGATAATAAGGGCATCACTGATCCTCAAATTAATCTGGCGATTGAAGAATATGCATTAAAGAATCTTGATATAAATGAAAGTTATTTATTATTCTACATAAATGAACCATCGATCATCATTGGAAAAAATCAAAATACGATTGAAGAAATCAATACAGAGTATGTTGAGAGTAAGGGGATTCACGTTGTACGGAGGTTGTCTGGTGGAGGAGCGGTTTATCACGATCTTGGCAATTTAAATTTTAGTTTTATTACAAAAGATGATGGGGAAAGCTTTCATAATTTCCGTAAGTTCACTGAACCTGTCGTGACGGCATTAAAAAAGTTAGGAGTTAACGCTGAGTTAAGTGGCCGAAACGACCTGGAAGTTGAAGGAAGGAAAATCTCTGGTAATGCCCAATTCTCCACTAGAGGGAGAATGTTCAGCCATGGTACTCTTTTATTTGACTCGGAAATGGAGCATGTTGTCTCAGCCTTGAAGGTGAAAAAGGACAAGATTGAATCGAAAGGCATTAAATCGGTACGGAGTCGGGTTGCTAATATTTCTGAGTTTTTGACAGAGAAAATAACAATCCAAGCGTTTCGTTCCTTAATTTTAACATCAATCTTTGAAGGACAAGAAATCCAGGAATATGTTCTATCCGAAGAGGACTGGGAAAAGATTCACCAACTTTCAAAAGAGCGTTACCAAAACTGGGATTGGAACTATGGAAAATCTCCAAAGTTCAATCTGCAGCACTCACACAGATTTCCTGTTGGATCGATTGATGTCCGTTTAGAAGTAAATAAAGGGATGCTAGAGAACTGTAAAATATATGGTGACTTTTTCGGCGTTGGCGATGTAAGCGAGATTGAAAAAAAGTTAAGCGGTATTCGCTATGAAAAAAGTAAAATTGAAGAGGCCCTTTTAGAAGTGGATACAAAATATTACTTTGGAAATGTGTCCAAAGAGGAATTTATCAACTTAATTTATTAAAGGCGAATGTAGCGATGTCAATTCGACATCGCTTTTAATTTCCCTTTTTTTCATATATTGCTTGAATACTTAAAATTCAAGCAATATAATATATTTAGAAAATTTATACTAAATTTGTGAATGAGTATTCATTCACAAAAGGGAGGTAAACCATGAATCTTTCAGCAGAGCTTCATGAAACAGCAAAAAACTTTGCGGAAAAGCCAGCCTATTATTTTATGGGACAAGCAAGCACCTACGCAGAGTTGGATGGGGCCACTACAAAGTTTGCTTCAGGACTTGAAAAATTGGGTATTAAGCAAGGTGATCATATTGCCTTACTGCTTGGAAACTCACCGCACTTCGTCATCAGCTTATATGGAGCGTTACGGCTAGGGGTAACTGTAATTCCCATTAATCCAATTTACACGGCAGATGAAATCGGCTATATCCTTAATAATGGTGATGTTAAGGCAGTGATCGCACTTGATCAAGCACTGCCAGTAGCTGAAAAAATGCATCCATTACTGCCGAAAATAGACCATTATATCATGTGTGAAACACAACCGAATAGTTTAGTCCCATCAGAAATAGAGAAGCTAACTGTTTATCCTAAAATGAAATCGTTTACAAGTGTCGTTTCCTCAGGAGAGGGAAGCTTCCAGGGCCCTTTATTGAATGACGATGATGTTGCCATTATCCTCTATACGTCTGGAACGACTGGTAAACCAAAGGGTGCGATGCTCACTCACAAGAACTTATATAGTAATGCTAAGGATGTAGGCGACTATTTAAAAATGAATGATCAAGATCGCGTTGTGACTGTCTTGCCTATGTTTCATGTTTTTTGTTTAACTGTTGCCTTAAATGCCCCCTTATTAAATGGTGCTACCCTCTTGATTGCACCGAAATTTAGTCCAAAGGGAGTATTTGAGCTAATTAATCATTATCAGGCTACCGTGTTTGCCGGTGTACCGACCATGTATAATTTTCTTTATCAATATCCGGATGGGAGTCCAGAGCACTTGAAATCATTACGGCTATGCATATCGGGAGGGGCCTCACTTCCTGTAGCCTTATTAAAGAATTTTGAAAAGACATTTAATGTGCTGATATCGGAAGGATATGGGCTATCAGAGGCATCACCTGTAACCAGTTTTAACCCACTAGATCGACCTCGTAAGGCCGGATCTATTGGCACATCGATTCTCCATGTCGAGAACAAAGTGGTCGATGAACTTGGTGAGGAAGTGCCTGTCGGTGGAGTAGGCGAATTAATTGTTCGCGGACCGAATGTCATGAAGGGGTATTATAAAATGCCGGAAGAAACGGCTGCTGCAATTCGTAACGGGTGGCTTCATACCGGTGATATGGCGAGAATGGATGAAGAAGGGTACCTTTATATAGTGGACCGTAAAAAGGATCTAATTATTGTGGGTGGCTATAATGTATACCCACGTGAAGTGGAAGAAGTCATTTATAATCACTCAGATGTTGTTGAAGTAGCAGTTCTTGGGATACCGGATCCAAATCAAGGGGAGGCAGTAAGTGCCTACGTCGTTAGTAAAAACCCAGAACTAACAGCACAACAAGTCCGAGAATATTGTCAAGAGCATCTGGCTAAATATAAAGTTCCGACAATGGTGGAATTTATTGATGAGTTGCCCAAAAATACAACAGGGAAAATTTTAAGGCGGGCCCTTAAATCACAGGTTACTCAGTCTGCTGGTAGGTAAGACAGGCAGAAAGTTTGAAAGTCATTTAAAAATTTCACATGTAAGGCAGGCATTCCGCCTGCCTTTTTAGAATGTATTCTTAAAGGGGTGGAGATCATGGAACAAATAAGACTTGAGGTTAACCATCACGTAGCACTCGTGACCATCAATCGAGAGAAAGCACTTAATGCTTTTAACTATGAGACATTGCTAGAATTGCAAAGCAAGGTGGAAGAAATTCGGATTGATCGAGAAGTTAGGGCAGTCATATTCATCGGTACAGGAGAAAAGTCCTTTAGCGTCGGTGCAGATTTAAAAGAACGGAAAAACTTAACGGATGAGCAAGTGAAACGAAATTTATTTAAAATAAATGAGGTTTTTAATGCGATTGATCAGCTTCCACAGCCAACAATTGCAGCGATAAACGGCTTTGCCTTTGGGGGCGGTATCGAGCTGGCATTGGCATGTGATTTTCGCATAGCGGCAAAGGAAGCATTGATGGGCCTAACAGAAACAAGTCTTGGCATCATTCCAGGTGCAGGCGGCACACAGCGGCTACCAAGACTCATTGGCCAAGCGAAAGCGATGGAGCTTGTTTTAACTGCTCGACGACTAACAGCTGAAGAGGCCTTTGGTTATGGCCTCTTAACAAAAGTTGTGGCCCGCCTGGATTTATTAGAGGAAAGTCGTGCCCTTTGCGCGCAATTACTTGCTAATGGCCCGATCGCAGTTCAGCAGGCAAAATTTGCGATTAAGAATGGAATGAATACTGAGCTAAGCTCAGGTCTTCAAATTGAACGAAAAGCTTATGAAGTGACACTGCCGACTGAAGACCGGATTGAAGCCTTACAGGCTTTTGCCGAAAAAAGAAAACCTGTTTTTAAGGGGAAATAATGGAAGAAAGACATGGTGCCTGACACCGTGTTTTTTTGTGAAAAAAGCGAGGATTAGAAAGCCACATTTTCTTTTGTTTTAAAGATAAGTAAAATTTTTACTTTGAGAATTGTCCAGCTCTAGGCGCCTTGCGCTTTTCTAATTACAGAAAATTTGCTAAAATTTAACTTTATATGAACATGGAGAATAGGGGGATGGAGATGGCGGATTTAGCATTAGAAAGAGAGTCATCTGAATTTAGAAAAGGAGTTCAAGCGGGGGTTAGCATTGGGGTCGGCTATTTTCCCATTGCCCTGACATTTGGTCTCCTTGCTAAAACCTCCGGCTTGTCCATTTATGAAACGGTATTCATGAGTCTGGTTGTGTTTGCTGGGGCATCACAATATATTTCCTTAAGTCTCATCGCTTATGGGACAAGTGTTTATGAAATTATTTTGACGACCTTCATTGTCAATATTAGACATTTTTTGATGTCGACCACGTTAAACGAAAAAAGTGAAGAGGATCATTTACTAAATAAACTCTTCTACTCATTTGGGATTACTGACGAGACCTTTTCAGTTGCGGCTACAAAGGAAGGAACAATTTCAACGGGATTTATGTTGGGTCTCAATTCGGTAGCCTACTCAAGCTGGGTGGCTTTTTCAGGGGTGGGTCACTTGATTGGTGCTAGTTTACCGCAAACATTGCAGGAAAGCATGAGTGTTGCCCTATATGCCATGTTTATTGGACTCCTTGTCCCTTCGATGAAAAAAAGCGTAAAGGTGATTTTTTTGGCGGTACTCGGGGCAATGTTTAATATCATTTTTACCATCGCCGAAATAATGGCGCAGGGATGGGCCATTGTTACAGCAACATTATTAGCAGCTATCATTATTGAACTAGTTGAAGTGTTCAAACGGAGCCCGCGAGGTGGCAGAAATGAAGAGTGAAATCATTTGGATGATTATCGGCATGGGTTTGGTTACATATATTCCCCGCATGCTGCCATTTGTCTTATTTAAAGGAAAAGAACTACCGCCTTTTATACAAGGAGTATTAAAAAATGTCCCTTATGCTACGCTTGGTGCATTAATTTTTCCCGCTATTATCTTCATTCAAGAGGATGATATTTGGTATGGGGTTCTAGGGGCAGCGGCTGCCTTTATTGTCGCTTTTTTAGGGGCAAATGTCATCGCTGTTGTTCTAGGCTCTATCGTGGTCCTTGCCCTATACTCCTATCTCTCTTAAGCCAGCCCTTTCTCTGGCTTTTCTTAAGAGATAAGGATATAAATCGACTTCGAGAATTGTCCAGCTCCAGGCGCCTTGCGCTTTTCTTAATTCAGTAGTTCTAAAATGTCCATTTTTATCTAAACTATTTAGAGAGAGAGGTTGTACATAAAGGAGGACAGAATCATGGTAAGAAAAATGGGGGTCTATGCGGTTTTGGCCTTTTGTCTTTATGGACTGTTTATTTATTGGTATTTATTTTACTTGACGGATTCGTCCTTGCCATTTGAATATCAAGGATCTAAAGCAGATCCGGCTACTTTTTTAAATGGAAGGGAATTAAGCTTGAGCGAGGAGTATTCGAAAATCAGAAATCTACTGTTTTTCTTATCTACTCCGTTGGAATGGCTTTTCTATTTTCTCATTTTATTGTTTGGCTTTTCAAACGCCTTTAAACGATGGGCAGACCATTCTGCTAAGTACAAATTGCTGCAAACTGCCATCTATTTAATCTGGTTATCTTTTTTTGCATTTGTAGCCACATTTCCATTGAACTATATCAGCTACTCACTATCTAAAAGTTATCATATCTCCACACAAACCTTCACCTCATGGATGAAGGATGAGTTGATTGATTTTTGGATTAATTATGGAACGTGGTTGATTATTGTCCCGGTACTATACTGGTTGATGAAAAAAAGTCAAAAACGGTGGTGGCTCTATGGATGGCTGCTATCAATTCCATTTACGCTATTTATGATGTTCTTACAGCCAGTCGTCATTGACCCGTTATACAATGATTTTTATCCTTTAAAGAACAAAGAATTAGAAACGCAGATTTTAGCCCTTGCTGAAAAAGCTGAAATCCCTGCTCAGCATGTATTTGAAGTGAATATGGCCGACAAAACCAATTCAATGAACGCCTATGTTACTGGTATCGGGGCAAATGCTAGAATTGTACTTTGGGATACTACGCTGAGTAGATTAACTGATCAGCAAATTCTCTTTATCATGGCTCACGAAATGTGTCATTATGTGGAGAAACATATTTATTTCGGAATTGGCGGCTACCTGCTTTTATCTCTTCTTGGACTGTATTTGACCTATAGGATCATGAATTGGGCCATTAAACGTTGGGGAAAAGAAATAAAAGTAGCGGCTGTGGGAGATATTCGCTCCCTCCCATTATTTTTTCTGATCCTTTCAATCTTGCTATTTGCATCCAGTCCGATTACAAACCTTGCTTCACGTTATCAGGAAACAAGAGCTGATCAATATGCGATTGAAATGACCAATAACCCAGAGGCGGCAATTACCTCTTTTCAGGAATTAACCCGCTCTGGTCTAAGTCAAGTGAATCCGCCTTATTTGGTGAAGCTCTTCCGTTATACGCATCCTTCCATGCTTGATCGAATTTCTATGCTTGAGGAATATGAAATAAAACATCGAAACCAATGATAATTCATGGCTAAAGACTGCCCCATATGTCTTTAGCTTTTTTGGGGTCAAGGGCCCGAGTTAGAAAACAAAAAGCCGCCAATGTTTGGCGGCTAAATGGAGCATGCTATGTTCCAAAACGCTTGTTGATTTTATTGAGCTCATTTGATAAAAGATAAAATGTTTTTTTGTCTCGGCAATCAATGGCTGAGTCAATTTTCTGTAATAATTTTTCTTTTTCAACGGTTAATTGAATTTCTGATAAGAGCATGTCGATGTATAAATCTTGGACGAAGTTCTCTTTCATTCGAGCACGTTTCATGGCACCAAGTTTCATTAATTCTGTGTAGGATTTTTCCTTCAAGAAAATCACCTCTGATGCTTTTTTTAATTATATGGAGTTTTTTTTATATTATCAATAATTTTTATAATTTTCTGATAATAATTTTCTTGACAGATATTTTATGAATAAATTAGTAACATTTTTGAAATTTTGAGGAAAAAAATAATAAAAGTGGTAAGATATGGTCGTTGAATAAAATAATAAGGAGTTGAATGGATTGTCACGAAAACTTTTCGAAAACTATATGGTGAATTTCTTTACGATGTACATTCGTCCGTATGAATTTGGGGATAAACTATATTCCCTAGTTGGTGAAACGGATGGCGAATATCTGTCTACAGTTAATCCGCTGATGAATATCAAAAACGCCTGTACTTTTTATGGGGGAAATTTGGAAAGTAGGAGGAAGGGGACAAAACTTTTAATTAATTATTCACGAAAACTGCCAATTATAATAGAACCGGTTAGCGGGATCTACGCTTTTTGTACGACTTCCCATGATAACCCTAAAGGTATTTGGTTCTTCTACGAGCATATTAAAGATTATGAGCCAGTTTCTGGACGAGAAACATTGGTTATATTCCACAATGGTCAATCCATTATTTTTCCGGTTTCTTTTACTTCCTTTAAATCACTCATGCTAAGGACATCTTATTTACAAAGGGTCTATATGCAGAGAGTTAACTACAGTAAGAAACAGTCTTTTTATTTATTAAATAGACCGAATACAACAAAGGCGTCTGAGAGTAGTGAATTTTATTTGAAAAACCCCAAATAAATAGTAAACTAAAATTTACTTTCATCGGGATGGGTGTTTTTTTAAGAAGTAAGCCACCATTAATTCTTGGACTTTATTGCGAATCCTTGGATTAAAGTAATTATGATTTTCCTCGTAGCCCTTATAAATAAACATAAACATCGTAAAAGCATCATCCCGTTTTATTTCAATCACTTGAAGCTGATTTTTCTTCATATATTGTTTTACCTCAGCCAATTCCCTCTGGATTTCCCTCATCGTATCTTCAATTAAATCTAAATATGGTCTTTTTAATTTAAAAGTGCTATTATTTACAGCTTTTATATCCCGATTTAAGATAATCAGGACCATCGGTAAATAAATAGCTTTTTCCATAATATCATGGATATTCTCTGGAATTCTGGTCATCCTTTCATCTACTCCTTCGATAAAAAATAGAACAAATGTTCCTTTTTATTTTACAGAAAATGAATAATAAAAGCAATATCACGTTGAAGAGCTTTCTTAGTTGCTAAGTTTAGCCAATATATGAGAAAGTTTTTATTAATAGAAGGATATTTAATAGGGGAAAATGAATTAAATGAGGAAACCTAAATAAGAAAATTGCCGTCATATTAACATGATGGTTAAATATGGACGAATGGGTGATAAACAATGAGAGCAGACAAACATAAGAAGAAAAAGAAGAGATGGCCGTCCATTTTACTTATATTCTTACTTTTAATTGGTGCAGTAACAGGGTACGCTTATTTTCAATATAAACAAGGCGTTAATCAATCGTTAAAAAATATGAATACGGACAATCAAGAAGCAAATGAGGTTTACACATTTGAAGGGAAGAAGGATCAATATGGGGATACGAATATCCTATTGCTGGGAAGTGATGCCCGGGGAAAGGAAACTTCTCGTGCTGATACGATTATGATCGTTCATTTTAACGAGGATAAAGGGACATTTAAAATTACCTCCATCATGCGGGATAGCTACGTCGCCATTCCTGGTCATGGCAAGCATAAAATTAATTCAGCCTTTGCTCTTGGCGGCCCAGAGTTAATGAGACAAACGATTAAACAGAACTTTGACTTAGACCTGCAATATTATGCGATTGCTGATTTTCAGGGATTTGTCCAGTTAATCGACGAGGCCTTCCCTGAAGGCGTGGAAATTAATGTTGAAAAGAAAATGACAGCGAATGTTGAAGTACCCCTTGAGCCTGGTTTGCAAAAACTTGATGGTGCGCACTTGTTGAGTTATGTTCGCTTCCGTCATGATGCAGTTGGTGATTTTGGACGAGTAGAGCGACAACAAAAGACAGTAAAGGCCATTAAAGATCAATTAAGCGGAATTCAAACAATTGCAAAGCTCCCGAAATTAATTGGTGTCGTTTCACCCTATGTGAATACAAATATGGACACCTCAGATACACTATTTATGGCTAAAGACTTCCTTTCAAATGACAGAGGGGAGATTGAGGCTTTACGTATTCCAATAGAAGATAGCTTCACCGAGCCTCGTATTAAAGGCGAGGGTGCCGTATTAAGTATCGATGTCGAAAAAAATAAACAGGCACTACATGAATTTATTACAAAGTAAACAATCATAGAATGAAGCAATAAATAAGGAGAGCAGTGGGATGGACTTTGAATCACTAAAAGCTTGGTTTACACTTGAACATATTATGACCCTCATCCAAGAATATCGTGCTTTAGGACCGATTCCGGGTATATTGTTGATTATCATTGAAGCCTTTTTGCCATTCCTTCCCTTGTTTGTTTTTGTAATGGCAAATGCAAATGCATTTGGACTTTGGTTAGGTTTTTTATATTCATGGCTTGGTGCTTGCACTGGAGCCTTTCTTGTTTTTTTCCTGATCAGGGCTTATGGACAAAAACGATTATTAGCCTTTTTTCCTAAGCATCCAAAAGTTCGCAAGCTTATGGATTGGGTGGACCGTCATGGTTTTGGTCCCCTCTTTTTATTACTATGTTTTCCATTTACCCCCTCGGCGCTTGTCAATATTGTCGCAGGCCTTTCAAAAATAAGCTTGGCCCAATACATGCTAGCGGTATGTATTGGGAAAATGGTGATGATTTTTACCATTAGCTTTATTGGTTACGATCTCCATTCATTGATAACAAAGCCTCTTCGGACGGGTATTGTATTTCTTATCATTTTTATTCTTTGGTTTGTAGGGAAAAGAATTGAGGTAAGAATGAATAAGAGTACAGAAACTGACCATAATGGAGAAAAAGAGAGAAGTAGAGAGAAGGAGAAATGGAGGAGCTTCAATGAAGATTGAATGGAAAAAAGAGGGCCTAGAATGGGCCAAGGCAATTGCTATCGGTATTATGATCTTTACATTCATTCGGATTTTTTTCTTTGCAAATTACATTGTGGAGGGAGAATCGATGATGCCCACCCTCCAAGACGGTAACAAGCTTGTTGTGAATAAGCTTGGTGATCAGGTTGGCGAGTTGAACCGTTTTGATGTAATCGTTTTTCACGCTAATTCTAAAGAGGATTTTGTCAAACGCATTATCGGACTTCCAGGTGATGAAATTGAATATCGCGGGGATCAATTGTATGTGAATGGGCAGAAGTATGAGGAACCATTTTTAAAGGTTTATAAGGAGAAATCCCCAGGAGTTATGCTGACGGGTGACTTTAGTTTGCTGGAGATTACCGGTCAAAGTAAAGTGCCTAAAGGGAAATTATTTGTCCTCGGAGATAACCGTTTAGGAAGTTGGGACAGCCGTCAATTTGGGTTCATCAATGCAAGTCAAGTAGTTGGAAAAGTAGATTTGCGCTATTGGCCATTAAATGAAATGAACGTTAATTTCTAAATAAAAAGTCGACACGATTGAGTAAATCGTGTTTTTTTATGGATAATAACGCATCATTTCCCATTGTTGGGTTGAAGCCTTACGATGTAAATACAAACGTTTGTACTATTTTATGGTAAAATAAATTTAGAAATAGTGCAAAGAAGGCCATATTGATTTATGTGAAAGCGAGGGAACCCCATGTCAATAAGAATGGTAATCGGGCGGTCAGGAAGCGGGAAAACAGCAATGTTTCTCGATGAAATACAAAGTCGGTTAGTAGAAGCCCCAGAAGGCACCCCTATTATTTATATAGTTCCAGAGCAAATGACGTTTTTAACAGAATATCGCTTGGCAACAGACCCATGTATAGGGGGAATGATTCGTGCCCAGGTGTTCAGTTTTTCCCGGTTGGCGTGGCGAATCCTTCAGGAAACAGGCGGAATTAGCCGAATGCATTTAAGTAATGTTGGCATGAATATGCTTATTCGTAAAATCATTGATGATCAGAAAGAAAATCTGAAAATTTTCCAGCGTGCCGCTGATAAGAATGGATTTATCCAGCAGCTGGAGCAAATGATCACAGAATTTAAACGTTACTGTCTTAGGCCGGAGGAATTAATACAAGAATTTGTTCAGTTGGGGACAGAAGGGCCATCAAAAGCCTTACAAGACAAATTAGCAGATTTAGAATTGATCTATTCAAAATTTGAGGAAGAAACTTTTGGGAAATATATTGATTCAGAAGATTACTTCCGCCTTCTAGCAGAAAAAATATCTGAATCAGCTTACTTGAACGAGGCAGAAATCTATATTGATGGGTTTTATAGCTTTACACCGCAGGAATATCTTGTCATAGCAGAATTAATGAAGCGTTGTAAACGTGTTTCCATATCGATGACGGCTGATCGACTATATTTTGATACAGCACCAGATGAGCTTGATTTGTTCCGCTTAGCGGGAGAAACCTGTAATACTCTCCATGACCTAGCAAGGACAAGTAGTATTGAAATGGAGGAACCGGTGTTACTAAGCGAGCAAAAAAAATGGAAGCACCCATCCTTACGGCATTTAGAGGAGAAATTTGACGCACGCCCAGCTAGTGCATTTCATGGCAACACAGAAATTCAACTTAGCCAAGCTGTTAATCGTCGCGCAGAAATTGAAGGGATAGCAAGAGAAGTACGGCACCTTGTTCGAAAAAAGGGATACCGTTATCGCGACATCGCTCTGTTAATCCGAAATGGTGGAGACTATCATGAAATCGTTGAACCGGTATTTGAAGATTATCAAATTCCTTTTTTTATCGATCAGAAAAGGACGATGCAAAGTCACCCGCTGATTGAATTAATACGCTCGACACTTGAAGTGATTAATTCTTATTGGCGGTATGAGCCAGTCTTTAGAGTCATAAAAACAGAGCTCATTTTCCCATTTCAGGAATCCCCACACAAAATGCGGGAGAAGATGGACAGGCTTGAAAACTATTGCCTTGCCTATGGAATCAACGGGAGTAAATGGACGAAGAAGGACCGTTGGAGTTATCGGCGGATAAAAGGGTTAGAGTTTACGGGAAATACTCAAACCGAGGCCGAAAGAATGATTGAACAGGAATTAAATGAATTAAAACTGATGGTAACCGCGCCCATTTTGCGCTTGTCTAGAAGGTTGAAAAAAGCCGATACAGGTCGAAAACTGTGTGAGGCCATCTATTTATTTTTAGAAGAATTAGATATTCCTGAGAAACTAGAGCAATGGAAAATGGCAGCGGAAGAAAAAGGTCAGCTTGTAAGGATGCGGGAACATGAACAAGTCTGGAATGCCGTCGTTGAACTGCTTGATCAATACGTTGAAATACTTGGAGAAGAGCAGGTCCCGTTAAAGGAATTTGCGTCTATTCTAGAAGCAGGCTTCGAATCCTTACATTTTTCACTAATTCCTCCTGCACTTGATCAGGTTTTAATTGGTGATTTGGAAAAATCTAGGTTGAACGATAGCAAGATTGTTTTCGTTGTCGGTGTTAATGAAGGGGTTTTGCCAGCAAAAATAGCGGATGAGGGCATTCTCGCAGACGAAGATCGTGAGCGACTATTAGCAGCCGGAATCAGTGTAGCACCAAGTAGTCGGACACGTCTGCTTGATGAAAACTTTCTTGCCTATAAAGCTCTTACAGCACCATCGGACTATCTATATGTAAGCTATCCACTTGCCAATGACGAAGGGAGGGCATTGATTCCCTCATCCTATATCAAACGGCTCAAAGATATGTTTCCTGATGTTAACGATGCTTATTATGTGACAGATCCTGCTGACCAAGCAGAGGTGGAGCAATTAAGTTTTGTTTCAAATTATACATCAACCTTGTCCTACCTTAATGGTCAGTTGCAATGGAAAAAGCGAAAGTATCCCATCTCAAATTTATGGTGGGATGTATATAACTATTATTTGGAGAGCCCGTGGAAGAGTAAGGCTGAAAAAGTGTTTTCTAGTCTTTTTTATTCAAACACAGTGGTTCAACTTTCTAAAGAGGTTGCCGATGAATTGTACGGTGAGACGATTCAGGCAAGTGTTTCAAGAATGGAATTATACAACGGCTGTGCTTTTTCTCATTTTGCTCAGCATGGTCTAAAACTGCGGGAGCGGCAAATCTTCCGCTTAGAAGCTCCTGATATTGGCGAACTATTCCATGCTGCCTTAAAGCAGATTTCCGATATGGTCAATGAACAAAATATGTCGTGGGCCAAGTTAACACGGCAACAATGTGAAATCCTTTCTAAAGAAGCGGTTAAGGCATTAGCACCAAAGCTACAAAATGAAATATTACTAAGCTCAGAACGGCATCATTATATTCAACGTAAGTTGGAACAAATCATTACCCGTGCCTCAATTGTATTAAGCGAGCACGCAAAAGTGAGTGGGTTCTCGCCAATTGGATTAGAATTAGGCTTTGGTCCAAATGCGGAGTTGCCACCATTATCCTTTTCACTAAAAAATGGGAAAAGAATGGAATTGGCTGGACGGATTGATAGGGTCGATAAAGCGAATGCAGATGAGGATAGTGTCTTTTTAAGAGTAATTGATTATAAATCAAGTGAAAAGGATGTTAATCTAACTGAGGTGTATTATGGTCTTGCCCTACAAATGCTGACCTATCTTGATATTGTCATGACCCATTCCAATGAATTAGTAGAGATGAAAGCAAGTCCAGCAGGTGTTCTTTACTTCCATGTTCATAATCCATTTATTAATACAAAGAAAATGTTAAGTATTGATGAAATTGAAAAAGAAATGATGAAAAAGTTTAAAATGAATGGGTTAATGCTGAGCGACCAAAAAGTTATTCAATTGATGGATCAGACACTTGAGTCCGGCGATTCGCAAATAGTTGCAGCGGGCATTAAAAAAGATGGAAATTTATCGAAAAAGTCAAAGGTAGCTAGTTTAGCAGAATTTACACATTTAAGAAACTATGTCCGGAATGTCTACCAGCAAACAGGCAATGCCATTATTGATGGTCATATCGATATTGCCCCGTATAAACTGAAGGACAAAACACCGTGTACATTTTGCTCCTATAAATCTGTTTGTCAATTTGATGAATCCATTGAGGGTAATCAGTTTAGAATACTGACTCCACATTCGAAAGATACAATAGTAGATTTGATTAGTAAGGAGGTCACGCTAGATGAATAATCTCATGATTCCTGCAAAGCCAGAAGGGGTGACCTGGACAGACGATCAGTGGAAAGCGATTATGGCCAGAGATCAAGATATTCTAGTCGCGGCAGCTGCAGGTTCGGGGAAAACGGCAGTGCTGGTCGAAAGGATCATTCAAAAGATTTTATCTGATGAAGACCCGATTGATGTGGATGAGCTGCTGGTGGTGACATTTACGAATGCATCCGCAGCAGAGATGCGGCATCGAATTGGCGAGGCGTTGGAAAAGGCGATCGACCAGAATCCAGGTTCCAGGCATTTACGGAAGCAGCTCAGTTTATTAAATAAGGCATCCATTTCAACACTGCATTCCTTTTGCATGGAGGTCATTCGCAAGTATTATTATTTAATCGATATTGACCCTGGGTTCCGTATCGCCGATGAGACAGAAGCCCAATTAATGAGAGATGAAGTTTTAGATGAGCTGTTTGAAGAAGAATATGGAAAAAAAGAGAATCAGTCATTTTTCCATTTAGTCGATTCGTTCACGAGTGATCGAAGCGATGCTGCCCTGATGGATATTATCCGTTCCATTTATGATTTTGCACGTTCGAATCCACAGCCAGACTCCTATTTACGTTCGATCGTCTCCATGTACGATGTGGCGGATCTAACCAATTTAGAAGATCTTCCGTTTATTCAGGCACTTCTATTTGATATCGAACTGCAATTAGAGGCGGCAAAGGAAATGATTTTGCGAGGACTTGAGGTAACAAAGCTACCAAATGGACCGGCACCTAGAGCAGAAAACTTTATTGAAGATTTACAGGTTATTGATACCTTGATGGCAGCACAGAAGGACTCTTGGGCAGCACTCTATCAAGCAATGCAAACATGGTCTTTTTCTAGGGCGAAACAGGTTAAGGGGGATCACTACGATAAGACTCTAACTGAGAAGGCTCAGAAACTAAGGGATAAGGCGAAGAAAAAAATTCAAGATATAAACGAAGAGCTCTTTTCCCGAAAACCGGATAGCTTTTTACGTGATATGGTGGAAATGAAGCCATTGATTGAAACATTAGTATACCTTGTTAAGGAATTTTCAAGCCGATTTGAAAAAGCAAAACGGGAAAAGAGTCTTGTGGATTATGCCGATTTAGAGCACTATTGCCTAGGGATTTTGACAAATGGATGTTCAACTGATGGTAAATTTCTCCCATCAGACGCTGCTTTAACCTATCGCCAACATTTTAACGAGGTATATTGTGATGAGTACCAGGACACGAATATGGTCCAGGAAACGATATTAAAGCTTGTGACGAAGGATGGAGAGCAAACGGGGAACTTGTTTATGGTCGGCGATGTCAAACAGTCCATTTATCGGTTTCGATTAGCAGAACCCCATCTGTTTTTAAAAAAATATCATCGGTTCACTGTAGATGGCAGCGAAGCGGGACTCCGCATCGATCTAGCTCGTAATTTTAGAAGCAGGAACGAGGTACTTGATGCGACTAATTATTTATTCAAACAAATTATGGGAGTTAAAGTAGGAGAGATAGAATACGATGAGGCGGCAGAATTGCGAAATGGTGCACCATACCCAGTTGATGATCCTTTTCCAGTAGAAGTAATCCTTATTGATCAAAATGCTGATAGTGCGGAAGTAGCTGCAATAGACGCTGAATCTGAACCGGAAGCGAATGAATTTGATAAAGCAGACCTAGAACAATCACAGATTGAAGCAAGGGTAATCGCAGCGAAAATTAAAGAATTGGTATCAAGTGGTGCACCTGTTTATAATACGAAAACAAAATCGCAAAAACCGATAATGTATCGTGATATGGTCATTCTCCTGCGCTCGATGACGTGGGCGCCGCAAATCATCGAAGAGTTTAAATATCAGGGAATTCCCATTTATGCGAATTTATCGACCGGTTATTTTGAGGCGACAGAAGTATCGATTATGATGTCACTTCTCCAGGTAATTGATAATCCATATCAAGATATTTCGCTTGCTTCTGTGTTGCGGTCACCTATTGTTGGTTTAGATGAGGAAGAATTATCAAAAATTCGTATTCATAAGAAATCAGGTTCTTTTTGGGAGGCAGTTGCGGTTTTCTGTCAAAGCCAAACCGCTGAAAAGGCGGAGCCATTTTACGAGAAAGTCCGCGTTTTTTATGACGCCTTAATAAACTGGCGCTCAATGGCACGACAGGGATCGCTTTCAGAGCTGATTTGGCAATTATATCGTGATACACAATTATATGATTTTGTTGGTGGTTTACCTGGAGGGAAACAGCGTCAAGCAAACCTAAGAGCCTTATATGATAGGGCGCGTCAATATGAACAAACCTCTTTCCGAGGGTTATTTCGATTTTTACGGTTTATCGAGCGGATGATTGAAAGAGGCGATGACCTAGGGGCAGCAAGAGCACTTGGTGAACAAGAGGATGTTGTCCGCATTATGACCATTCATAGTAGTAAAGGTCTGGAATTTCCAGTTGTCTTTATGGCAGGCATGGCAAGACAATTTAATATGATGGATATCCGCAAGCCCTTTTTACTTGATAAAGAATATGGATTTGCCGCGAAATATGTGAATGCCGAAAAACGCATTTCATATCCATCACTGCCACAAATCGCTTTTAAGCGAAAAAAGAAAATGGAAATGCTCGCTGAAGAAATGCGGGTGTTATACGTAGCCATGACAAGGGCAAAAGAAAAGTTATACTTGACGGCAACATTAAAGGATGCACAGAAAAAAATTGACCAGTGGAATGATGCATCCTCACAGACCGAATGGCTATTAAAGGATTACGATCGTGCATCAGCAGTGAGTTATATCGATTGGATTGGTCCAGCGCTTGTCCGTCATCACCACTGTGGAGAATTAAGGTATAACGGTGAAGGAAATGCCCTTGTTCCAGCTGAAATTACTGATCATCCCTCGTCATGGAGGATGACATTCCTACATGCTGAAGAAATCAGAAAACAAGAATCTGAGCTCGAAATGGAAGAGGACCATTTTTTGGAAAAGGTTCAAAGGGCAGAAAAAGTCCCTCTATCCTCTCCGTTTGCTGAGGAAATCAAGGATCGGTTAGCTTGGGAATATCCCTACCAAAGTGCTTCCGTGCATCGTTCCAAGCAATCTGTTTCTGAAATAAAACGCTTCGCGGAAATAACTGATGAGCAAAGTGGGTCAGATTTAGTCCGGAAATTTAGAAAATCCATCGTGACCCGGCCGAAATTCATGCAAGAAAAATCCCTGAGTCCCGCGGAGCGAGGTACTGCTATGCATATGGTTATGCAACATGTGGATCTAACAAGCACAGTTAGTGAGGAATCTCTCCATGATCAATTAACCTGGATGATCAACCAGGAATTGTTAACGTCCGATCAAGCTGCCGTAATTAATAGTGAATTAATTGTTGAATTTTTCCATTCGGCGTTAGGGAAAAGATATTTTCAGGCAAAAGCCATTCATAGGGAAGTACCGTTTACCCTGTCATTACCTGCAAGTGAGGTATATCCAAACTGGAAGGAAGCAGATGAAGCTGTTTTTGTCCAAGGAATTATCGACTGTATCCTGGAAGATGAAGATGGTCTTGTGCTGATTGACTATAAATCAGACGGGATAAAAGACAGGTATAAAGGTGGCTTTCTTCAAGCAAAACCGATCCTCGAAAATCGCTATAGGTTGCAAATAGACCTTTATACAAAAGCGATTGAGCAAATTTGGAAAAGAAAAATAACGGAAAGATATTTATTTTTCTTCGATGGCGCTCATATTTTAAAAATGTAATAAATAAAAAATGACATAGACCAGTGATTGGTTTATGTCATTTTTAATTATTCCCGATAATAGGCTGGTCAACGGCATTTGTATCGAGCACATTTGTGCCATTCAATCCATTATTTGTTACGATCAATCCTCCGGTATTAAATCCTCCAGAACCAGCATTTGTTTTCGAGCTACTCTTTGGAGAGATATAAACAGCATCACCGAATTGCACAATACCGCCACCCACATTAACGATTTGGACGGGACCAATTATTGCTGGCATGACAAACATCCTTTTCAAAGTAAACTATAAAGTAACATATGCTCCGCTCATATTTCATGTTCATGCCTTTCTGGTAATAGCTGACGGATGTGTTTTATCCTAGCTTCTAATGAGATATGTTTACTATTTCCAATGTGTAAAATAGAAGATGACGAAAATCCGATGACATCTATCGTTTGCACTTTTATTATAGGCTTTGGGTTGTGGATCCTGAACGTAAATGGTTCTGTAATCGGCTGAAAGGGGATTGGCTCGGAAAATACGGGATATGTGGAAAAATTTCCCTCATTCCCATAAAAGATTTCGGCTTCCCTTTGAATAGCCATGGCACGAGAGAGTCCATTAATAAAACAAGAATCTCCAATTTGAAAAATAGAGGAAAAGGAAAGCACCTCTACATCGATTTTATCTACATAGGAAGTTCTTTGAAGCATGGTTTATCTCACTTCCGGTGCTAATGGAACAAACGGCCCAATAATTAATGATTCGGCTGGTGTATCAAAGGTGGATGCAAGTTGAATGGTTTCTGTATCGCCAACTAACACTAGGGACGAACTTGCTACTCCATTGATTTTGATAGATCCGACACAAAGATCGCGGTTATAGACTTCAAAGTTCATCAGTCTTCATTCCTTTCACATTTTCCGGCAAATGATTGAAAAAGACAGCTACTCCATTTTGAATCTCCTGTTTTAAGGCGGAAATGATTTGTTCCTCAATAACTGGGACATTTTCTGGCGCTTGATGTGGGGCTGGTTGACTATTTAGGTGATGTTCAATCCGACTAGGCAACTGCTTGATGATGTCTTCTTTTATGAAGGTTAAATAAGAGTCACTAGGTTCCATCCGGAGCATCCTTTGGGCATCCTCGACAATTTGCGGCAGATCGGTTTCTAAAAATCGATAAATCGCTTCTTCAATTTTCATTGACCTTTGCATTTGCGCCTTGGGGGAAAGGGGAGTATTTAATGACTGGTTTTGTACCGCGAAATCCTCGATGTCGGACAAGTCGTTAGGATTTAAGCCAATATTTAATGTCCCTTCAAGTGTCTCAACCTTCAATTGATCAAATTTATATTCAATTTTATCTACATGGATGGATTTTTTCTCATTTAATTGCTTGATTTCAGCACTCATTTTTTTGACGGCATCTTCCAATAAATTGATTCTTTTTTCTTGTGCTTGAATATACATCTGCAGCCATTGAAGGTATTGATTCATATCTTGATACACTTATATCACCTCATTACTTACTCTCCATCTCTCCAACGCAAGAGGCAGTAGGAGTGAAAATAGCTCTCATTTGACCATACCTAATCCCTATTTAATCGTTCTTACAGGTGCTTGTAATGGAACGGCTGGAGCTAATTGAGCATTTTGACCTGCATTTCCCCCCAATGTTGTCGCACCAGGGGCAGGCTGTGAAAATCCGCCGGTATTATACAAATTTGCTTGTGGTTTAATTATCCCGGCACTTCCAATTTGAAATACCGATGAATTAGTAATCCCACTAATTTTGATGAAATTAATTTGAATGGACTGCTGGATATAAAAATTCATAATGACCACCCGTTTATTACATATTAAGGAAATTTCCTTGATCGAGGACATCTGTATCATTGGTGTTGGTAGAACTTACGTTATTATGAACATTCAAACTCTCACCTGTATTAAAGGAACCTGCTCCAGAGAAAGTTTTCGCATTAGAAAAGGGCATAATTTTATAAACGTCTCCGATATGAAAAACGGAACTGTTACCAAGTGTAATGACTTGTGCAACTCCGACTATGGCTGGCATGAACAACACCCTTTTTAAGATTTTCTTTTACATCTTATGATTGGGCGCGGCTATTGTGAATCATTCGCCTAAATAATATTTGTTAGATTGTTCTGTTTATTTTATGATAGGAATAGATGAAAATATGAAATAGGGGTGATGAGATTGAGATTTGTTACGATACAGTTTAAGGATGAACAGTGTATTGGATTAGTAGATTCGGAAGGAGCCAAAATCCTTTTACTAAATAAGGTTGAAAAAGCCAGATCTGGCAATAATAGTTTTCCTGCTTCTATGATAGAATGTATGGCCTTAGGGAAGAGATTTATCGAACAAGTAAATGAGTTGCTTGTATGGATTCAAAATACGGATCAAACCGATCCATTTTATATCCCCCTTGAAGAGGCAAATTTGCTTGCACCCATTCCAATACCGCGTAAGAATATTTTTTGTGTTGGCAAGAATTACGCAGAGCATGCCATTGAGATGGGGAGTGCAGAGGATATCCCTAAACATGTGATGGTTTTTACGAAGGCGCCCACAACTGTCATTGGACCAGATGAAACCGTTCTTAACCACCGGGAGCTGACAGAGCAGCTTGATTATGAAGGGGAATTAGCGGTCATTATCGGCAAGAAGGGGAGAGCCATAAAGAAAGAAGAAGCCCTTGATTATGTATTTGGCTATACCATCTTAAATGATGTAACGGCACGAGACCTGCAATCACGTCATAACCAATTCTTTATTGGGAAAAGCCTGGATACTTCTTGCCCAATGGGGCCTTGGATCGTTCATAAAAGCTTAATTGAAAATCCTAACCATTTAAATATAGAAACAAGGATAAATGGAGAAGTAAGGCAAAGTTCAAATACTAAAAACTTTATTTTCCCAGTTGAAGAGGTTATTTCTGTTTTATCAGCAGGGATGACTCTCGAACCAGGGGATATTATTGCAACCGGTACGCCAGCAGGTGTTGGAAAGGGATTCAAACCAGCCAAATTTTTACGCCCGGGGGATCAGATGGAGATTATGATTGAAAAGATTGGGACACTTCAGAATAGAATTGAATAGAAATTAATTTGGGAGTTCTACATCTTGAGGATTCATGTCCATATTAGTAATGAGTAGATACTGGCTTTTTTTCGTATTTTGCCAGTTCCTATGGTATGATTGTTTCGATATGAAATTATACATAAGGAGGTTCTTTCATGATTCATGGACATATTACCGCATGGATTTTAGCTCTCATTTTATTCTTTGTTGCTCTATCATTATATAAGAGTGGAAAAGCAAAGGGAGCAAAGATTGTTCACATGATCATACGAGTACTATACTTGCTCATTATTGCAACAGGTATAGGACTACTTTTTAAGTTATCCAATATTGATGTTTGGTATATTTTAAAATCGATTGTGGGATTATGGGTGATTGGGACTCTTGAAATGATCCTAAGTCGCGTCGCAAATAACCGGAGAACGTCTGTTTTTTGGATTCAGTTTGTTGTTGCTTTTTTACTTGTCCTTTATTTAGGATTTGTTAAGTTACCGATGTCGTTTTTACATCCTTAGAGGTGAAGAAGAATAAGAAGGCTGTTGAGAATTCTCAGCAGCCTTCTTATTTTTTAGAGACGAATGATAAACCTTGTAACAAGACGTGCACTTGGTTCTAAATACATTAAGCTATATCTTATGATATCATTTTTTCGATGACCAGACGCTTGCCTGTATTTAAGGTGAACTCGAATCGATCATTGATTTTTTCAAAATAACAAAAATGATGCTGCACATTACAAATTTGTTCTTGGTTATCAAAAACCATAAAGTTTACTCCATCTTTTCGATGATCATCGGATAAGAAGGATAAATGATTATAACAGTAAATACAATCGTAAATAGAGAAATTAAGGGAATTCAAGGTCGTAACAAACTGGAAAAAGGCATCATCATTCACTCCGTCTAACAATCTTTCGAGGGAGTAGATTAAATGCTTCCTCATTCTAATGGTATCATGATCACGAAGCATAATGGCTTCCTTCCCACAATGAACTTTTCCTGGTTCATTCAATATCCCTTTTTTCCAGCGATTTAACCGAAAAATTTCAATTTCTTGATGAATAAATTCATCTAACATCGTAGCTTCTTCCGTTTCCTCATCGAAAAAAATCCATTGATCATTTATTTGTTCAACGGTTCCCTCGTTGTAGGCCCTTTGTTGGAAATCATATAGTTTTAGTCGTTGTTGTCGATTCATCATTAACCTCCATACACAGTTGCTTTCTTTTCCTTTTTAGACATCTTCCTGCCTTTTTATAACCTAGTTATTTTTAATAGTTAGGCTTTGTTAATTAATCATCGCGAAAATGACCACTATCGTGCACATGTACAATTGTGATATAGGACAATTAACCATTTTATCTGGGCTGAATACAATAGAGCATGAAATACATGTTCAGTATTTTTAAAATGTAAGGGAGTGAGATACGAATGTGTGGAATCTCGGGATGGGTTGATTTTGATAAAGCTATTAAAAATGAAACAGAAACCCTAACAAAAATGGTGAGAACTTTGTCAAAAAGAGGCCCCGATGAAACAAACATCTGGCATACTGCACATGCTGGCTTTGGTCATAAACGACTGATCGTAGTCGACCCTGAAGGGGGCAGACAGCCAATGACTAAACAAAAAGAGGGCTTTGACTACACCATTTGTTACAATGGGGAATTATATAACACGGAAGATATTCGCAAAATTCTCCTTACTAAAGGATATTCTTTTAATGGTCATTCTGATACAGAAGTACTGTTAACTGCCTATATAGAATGGGCGGAAGAGTGCGTAAATTATTTAAATGGTATCTTTGCCTTTGCTATTTGGGATTCAAAAAAAGAACAGCTCTACATTGGACGAGATCGACTGGGGGTAAAACCGTTATTCTTCACCGAACATCAGAAGGGTTTGATCTTTGCATCTGAAATTAAAGCCATTCTTGCTCACCCTGAAATAAAGCCGGAAATTGATCAGTACGGACTGGCTGAAATTTTTGGGGCAGGTCCCTCTCGATCACCGGGGTCTGGTATTTTTAAAGGGATGAAGGAACTAAGGCCAGCTCATGCCTTAACATTTTCAAAAAATGGGTTGAAAATTTGGCGTTACTGGAATGTGAAAAGTGAAGAGCATAAAGAAAGTGTGGAAGAAACAGCGGAAAAGGTTCGGTATTTAGTGACGGATGCTGTCACGAGGCAGCTTGTTTCTGATGTTCCGTTATGCACATTTTTATCTGGGGGTCTCGATTCTAGTATCATCACCGCGATTGCGGCAAAGGGCTTTGAGGACCAAGGGAAGGGGCAGCTTCATACGTATTCAATTGATTATGAAGGAAATGATCAATATTTTGCCTCAAATGAATTTCAGCCGGATGCTGACGGAAGATATATTCAAATGATGACAGATAGATTTGAAACGAGGCACCATAACAAGACCATATCACAAGCTCAATTAGTAAATGATTTGTTAGAAGCAACACATGTCAGAGATTTCCCTGGAATGGCGGATATTGATTCTTCCTTGCTTTGGTTTTGTAAAGAAATCAAAAAAGACTTTGTGGTAGGTTTATCTGGAGAATGTGCCGATGAAATTTTTGGCGGATATCCATGGTTTCATCGAAAGCAAGATCTAGAGCGGCCTGGCTTCCCATGGATGCGTTCTGTTCAAGAACGGCAAAATTTGTTGTCACCACATTGGCAGGATAAATTAAAACTGGATGAGTATTGTATGGAACAGTACCGGCAGGCGATTGCGGAAACCCCGAAACTTGATGGGGAAAGTATCGAAGAAGCGAAACGGAGAGAATTATTTTATATCAATATGACATGGTTCATGACAACCTTGTTAGATCGAAAAGATCGCATGAGTATGGGGGCAAGCTTAGAGGTCCGTGTTCCATTTGCTGACCATCGCCTTGTGGAATACGTCTGGAATATCCCGTGGGAAATGAAAATGTATCGCGGCAGGGAAAAAGGAATTCTTAGAAAGGCATTCGAAGGGACCCTACCGGAGGAGGTTTTATATCGGAAGAAAAGTCCATATCCGAAGACACATAATCCAGAGTATACTAGGGCGATTCAACAATGGATGGGAGCGATATTACAAGATAAATCCTCGGCTTTACACGAACTTTTTCAAAAAGACCAGTTGGAAAGCATCGTCAATTCGGGAGGAAAGTCCTTTCAAGAGCCATGGTTTGGCCAGTTAATGACAGGGCCACAATTGTTAGCATATCTTGTTCAGCTTCACACATGGTTTAAGGATTACAATATTAATATCGTAAATTAACCTATAAAATTTGGAATAAAATCATGATTTAGATTAAAATGAGTATTGGGAAGAGGGATCTTAGCCTCTTCCTTTTT
>NZ_CCAS010000035.1 GCF_000612625.1 Neobacillus jeddahensis | reverse complement strand
GCCACTCCTCAACACTCCTCTTAAGAGTTCAACTACGCCTCAGCTACCCCTGTTGGTTTTGGAGGCGACAGCTTTCACCCTATCCTATGCACTGATGGGTTATAGGTGAGTGCCCATGGGAAAAAACCTAACTATTTAATGACGTCCCTAAATTCTGCCTTCGTCAGCTCCTGTAAATCGCTGGGGGCGATGACAATCTGGATACCAATTTTTCCGGCACTGACGACCATCGTCTCAAGCAGCCTGCAGCTTTCATCCAATAAGGTTTTATATTCCTTCTTCATCCCAATCGGAGAGCAGCCACCGCGAATATAGCCCGTCCATTTTTGAATATCCTTGACCGGTAGCATTTCGACCTTTTTTTCACCAGTCACCTGGGCTGCTTTTTTCAGATCCAGCTCTTCAGCTACCGGAATCACAAAAACAAAAATGCTCTTACTCGCGCCTTGAGCGACAAGTGTTTTATATACTTCCTTCGGGTCCTTACCGATTTTCTCTGCGACCGAAATTCCATCAATTTTCCCATCTTTATTATCATAGGTCAGCATATCATAACGAACCTTTTGTGCATCAAGAATGCGCATAGCATTGGTTTTTACCTGTGCCATAGACCCAACTCCCTCCAAAAAAATAAATGTAACAGCTTTTTGAATAATCATAGCAGATTCTCTAAAAATTACACAAAATCACCCATAATCTGTCACCCATTTGTCACTCTATTAAACCCGTATTATAGTACACTAAATTTGACAGGAAATCATCCACAAAAGATGGGGATTATCACCATTTCACACATCTATATGTGATTTACTTCACAAACAAATCTACCCTTTGTAAACTCATTTTTTTTATATATTTTCCACAAATGAACCTGAGGTGAAAGCAATGAAATACGATTTAGTGTTATTACATGCTCCAAGTGTTTATGATTTTAGAAAAAACTCTTTGCTAGCTGGTCCAATTAGTGATGTCGTCCCATCCTCGCCCGTATTCGAGATGTACCCTATCGGCCTGACAAGTATTGCTGACTACTTAGAAAGATACGGGCTGCGCGTGAAGATCATCAATATTGCGAACCGAATGTTGATGAGTGAAAAGTTCGATGTCGAGGCGAAACTTCGCAAAATCAAAACGAAGGCGTTCGGGATCGATCTCCATTGGCTGCCGCATGCCCACGGCAGTATTGAGCTCGCCAAACTAGTTAAGAACCTCCATCCGAAAACACCGATCATCTTTGGGGGATTATCGGCTACCTACTATCACAAAGAATTGATTGACTATCCATTTATCGACTTTGTTATGCGCGGTGATTCTACGGAAAAGCTGATGTTACTATTAATGAATAAGATTGAAACAGGCAGTACGCATTATGCGGACATTCCGAATTTAACTTGGAAAAAGGGGAGCGAGTGTGGCTTCAACCCTATCACCTATGTACCAAAGGATTTAGATGATGTCGATGTCCCTGGTTATCGCTATACGATTCGATCCGTTTTTAAGTATCGGAACTTCCTTGATCCACTTCCCTACAATGGCTGGCTACAATATCCAAACACCGCGCTGCTAACGGCCAGGGGCTGTACCCAGAACTGTCTCATTTGTGGTGGTTCACGCGATGCCTACGACCAAAACTGTAACCGGAATTCACTTGCACTCCGGTCGCCGAAAAAGCTGATTGAGGATATCCAATTTATTTCCCGTTTTAGCCGGGCACCGATCTTTATTCTCCATGACCTGCGCCAAGGGGGGCGAGAGTATTATCATGAATTTTTCAACCGGTTGAAAAAACTCAACTTGAAAAATGAAATTGTTTTCGAGCTATTCCAATATGCGGATGAAGAATTTTTCCAATTGATGAATGATAGTGTGCCAAAATACAGCATTGAAATTACCCTTGAAACGCATGATGAAAAAATCAGGCGCTACAATGGGAAGTTTAGTTGTACTAACCAAAAGGTTATTGATACGCTAAATTTTGCTCTAAAGCATGGCTGTAAAAAAATTGATCTATTCTTTATGGTGGGCATACCAGGGCAAACCTATCAAAGTGCCGTCGATAATATTGATTTTTGTGAAACCATTCATTTAGCCTGTGGGCAGGATCCACGAATCTTTTACTTTGTTGCACCGCTCGCACCGTTCCTTGATCCAGCGAGCCCAGCCTTTGAGCATCCTGAAATCCATGGCTATAAGAAGTACTGCCATACCCTTGAGGACCACCGCAAGGCGATCACCCAGCCATCCTGGAAGCATATGCTCAGCTATGAAACAAAGGATATGACTCGCGATGACATTGTCAATTCCACCTATGAAGCGGCGGAACGGTTGAATGACTTTAAGTTGAAATACAAGCTTATCGATCAAGCAGGCTATTTTGATATCAAAGATAAAATTAGTAAATCACAGGACTATATTATTAAAATTGATCATGTCCTTGCACTTCCGGAAGAGGAACAAGCAGGGGAATTAGCGAAGATTCAAAAGGAAATTGAGGAGTTAAACAAATACAGTATCTGCGGGAAGAATGAGTTAAAGTGGGAGGTTCAAAAGAATTACGCCAACTTCTTTTCATTGGCCTTAGTCGGAATGGAACAATTGTATGAGGATTACTCCAATAAAATTAAACATCTCATTAGTCCGCAACGACGCCAGCAATTCCAGCTTGACCCTGAACGACGGAAGATGAAGATGTAAAAATTGAAAAAGGTGTTGGGCAATGGCCCAGCACCTTTTAATGTCCACCAAGATAGGCAGCTCTGATTTGATCGCTTTGGCTAAGCTCTGCAGCCGTCCCGGCAGCGACAATTTTTCCCGTTTCAATGACATATGCACGATCCGCAATCGATAGGGCCATATTGGCATTCTGTTCGACAAGCAAAATCGTTGTTCCTGTTTGGTTGATTTCCTCAATAATCCGGAAAATCGTTTTAACCAATAGTGGGGCTAACCCCATCGAAGGCTCGTCCAATAACAGCAGTCGTGGTCTAGCCATTAAGGCACGGCCCATAGCGAGCATTTGCTGTTCTCCTCCAGATAATGTACCCGATTGCTGCTTGCGCCGCTCCTCAAGGCGTGGGAAGAGCTGATAGACCTTTTCAAAATCCTCCTTGATTCCCTTTTTATCCTTTCGTAAATAGGCACCTAACTCTAAATTCTCCTCCACCGACATGTTTGAGAAGACGCGGCGGCCCTCTGGAACCTGGGAAATCCCGCGCTTCACAATTGATTGAGCCACCTTACCGGCGACCTGTTCATTTTCAAATAATATCTCGCCATTTTTCGGTTTTAATAACCCTGAAATGGTTTTTAATAACGTACTTTTTCCCGCACCATTTGCCCCAATCAAGGTGACAATTTCCCCTTGATTGATCTCAAGGGACACGCCCTTCAAGGCGTGAATATTACCGTAATAAACGTTGATATCATTAATTTTAAGCATTTAAGAGACCTCCTCGCCAAGATACGCTTCGATGACTTTTGGATTATTTCTGATTTGCTCTGGCGTGCCATTGGCAATCAATTGACCATGGTCTAACACATAGATTCGTTCACATACGCCCATTACAAGAAGCATATCATGTTCAATTAAGAGAATTGTCAGGTCAAACTTTTCGCGAATTAAGGCAATCAAATTCATTAACTCTTCCGTTTCCTGTGGGTTCATCCCCGCTGCTGGCTCATCAAGCAGCAATAATTTTGGATTCGCCGCTAATGCCCGGGCAATTTCTAGGCGGCGCTGCTGACCGTACGGTAAGTTCTTCGCTTTTTCATGTAAGGAACCTTCCAATTTGAAGATTTTCAAGAACTCAATCGCCTTTTCCTCCATTTCCCGCTCACCTGAAAAGTGAGAAGGGAGGCGGAAGATTGAACTAAAGATGGAATGCTTTGCCAGCGAGTGATAAGCCACCTTTACGTTATCGAGAACAGATAATTCATCAAACAAACGGATGTTTTGAAAGGTTCGACTAATTCCCTTTTTGGTAATTTTATAGGGTGCTAAGCCATTTAGTTTTTCACCATCTAAGGAGATGCTTCCTTCTGTAGGAACATAAACCCCTGTTAATAGGTTAAAGAATGTCGTCTTGCCGGCACCGTTTGGGCCAATTAAACCAACAAGTTCACCTTGTTTTAATTCCAAATTGACATCCGAGACCGCCTTCAAACCGCCAAAGCGGATACCGGCATTCTCAACCTTAAGCAACTGTGTTTTTGCTGCCATGCTGTACTCCTCCTTTAGCGGACTTACCACCTTTAAAGAATGAGGTAATCTCTTTTGTGCCCAGCAAGCCTTGTGGGCGATAAAGCATCATCACGATCAGAACTAAGCTATAGATGACCATCCTAATTTCAGGATAGCTTTGCAGATAAGTAGAGATAATTGTCAACAGGATTGCCGCAATCACTGCACCTGACAAACTGCCTAAGCCTCCAAGTACGACAAATATTAAAATATCGAATGATTTCAAAAAGCCGAAGTTGGTTGGCTGGATAATATAAAAGTTGTGTGCATACAAGGCCCCGGCAATTCCAGCAAAGAAGGCGCCAATTGCAAAGGCAGCTACCTTATAATAAGTGGTATTAATCCCCATCGCATCGGCGGCAATTTCATTTTCCCTAATCGAAATACAGGCGCGTCCATGCGTTGAGTTCGTAAAATTAACAATGACTAAAACCGTTAACACGACACAGCCAATCAGCCACGGCCATGTTGTTAAATGGGTGACGGTCATCCCGCTTGCGCCACCAACATAATCAATATTTAAAAAGACAATTCTCACAATCTCACCAAAACCAAGTGTGGCAATCGCTAGATAATCACCTTTAAGCCTTAAGGTTGGAATCCCAATAATAAGGCCAGCAACAGCTGCGGCTAATCCACCTACTAGCAAGGCAACGGGGAAGGGCAACGATAATTTCATTGTTATAATAGCAGAAGCGTAGGCCCCGACGGCAAGAAAGCCAGCATGTCCAATCGAAAACTGCCCGGTAACGCCAATAATTAAATGAAGACTAACCGCTAGAATAATATTAATCCCTATAAAAAACAGGGTATTTACATAAAATTGATTTAACGTTCCACCTACGATCAAGAATTGCATAATGACTGCAAAAACTACGGCTAACACGATCGATGTCCAGAAAAACTTTGCTTGTTTAAAAATATTCATCGCAGAAGCCACCCCCTAAACCTTTTCCCTGACATTTTTACCAAATAACCCTGCAGGTCGGAAAATTAAAATTAAGATTAGGACCACAAACGCCACGCCATCACGCCATAGTGAGTAGCCTGCTGCACTAACAAGGGCTTCAATGACGCCTAATACGATCCCGCCAGTCATGGCGCCTGGGATAATTCCAATCCCGCCTAATACAGCCGCAACGAAGGCTTTCAGCCCTGGAATGATGCCCATGAGCGGTTCAATTTTCGTGTAATACATCCCAAAAATGACCCCAGCGGCACCTGCAAGCGCAGAGCCAATCGCAAACGTTGCTGAGATTGTATTATTCACGTTGATTCCCATTAGTCTTGCAGCATCCATATCATGGGAAACAGCGCGCATCGCCTTGCCGATTTTTGTTTTATGAACAATAAATTGCAGAAGCACCATTAAGACAAGTGATGTTCCTAGAATGAGGATCGATTGTCCGCTGATCTTCACCCCAAAAAGCTCGATGCTTTTTAATGGAACTAAACCACTTGGATAGGCTTCCGGTTGAGCACCACGGATATAAATGGTTCCGTACTCGATAAACAACGATACGCCAATTGCCGTAATCAGGGCGGCGATTCTTGTGGCATTCCGTAAGGGCTTATAAGCAATTCGTTCGATTAATACACCAAAGATGGCACATGCGACCATTGATATTAATAAGGCAGGGAAAAAGCCGATATCAAGGACAGTGATTGAATAAAAGCCAATAAAGGCACCGACCATGAATACATCACCATGGGCAAAGTTAATCAGTTTGACAATACCATATACCATTGTATATCCCAGAGCGATCAGGGCATAAATACTTCCCAAGGATATTCCATTTACTAGCTGCTGTACGATTTCCATATGTTTTACACTCCTTCGGACAAGACTTCATCTACGATTCAAACAGGTTAACAAGCTTTTCAATGTGAAAAACACGTTCTTCTCGTATAAATTGGAATAGGGAGACCGCGCTCCCTATCCAGTTTGAAGCTATACAATTTTCCTTTTTATGGATTTACCTTTGTTTTAAATTTTTGTTCCCCGTTTACGTACTCGAGGATAACGGCTGCTTTGATTGGATCATGATTTTTATCTAGTTTCATGTTTCCAGAGACAAGCTCAAGTCCGTCAGTTTCCTCAAGTGCCTTTTGAATTTTCTTCGGATCACTGCTTCCAGCTCGCTTAATGGCGTCAGCAAGGAAATAAACCGTATCATATCCTAAGGCTGTAAAAGCATCTGGAGACTTCCCATCATATTTCGCTTTGAATGCCGATACAAAGTCTTGAACCTTTTTATCATCATCACCAGAAGAATAGTGGTTAGTAATATACGTATTCTTTAATGGATCAGCACCAGCAATTTCTACTAGTTTAGGAGAATCCCAGCCATCTCCACCCATGAATGGAACATCTAAGCCAAGTTCACGAGCTTGTTTGATGATTAAACCGACTTCTTCATAGTAACCAGGAAGGAAGACATATTCTGGATTAGCTGCTTTGATACGAGTTAATGTTGCATGGAAGTCCGTATCCTTTTGTACATAGGCCTCTTCGGCAACAATTTTACCGCCGTTTTTCTTAAAGGACTCCTTGAAGGCCGCTGCTAGGCCTTTTGCATAGTCACTTGAGCTGTCAATTAAAATTGCTGCATTTTTCACCTTTAAATCATTCGATGCGAAGTTCGCTGCCACCGTCCCTTGGAATGGGTCGATAAAGCAAGTACGGAAAACATAGTCGCTTAATTTGCCGTCTTTATTTGTAATCGTCGGGTTTGTACCAGTTGGAGTAATTAATGGGATATTGTTATCTTGAGCAATTTGAACCTGTGCAAGTGTGTTTGTACTTGTTGCTGCACCAATCATGGCAACAACCTTATCTTGGGTAGCAAGCTTAAGGGCGCCACTCGTCGCTTCGGCTGCATCTGATTTATTATCGACTGTAACAAGCTTTAATTTTTTACCATCAATACCTTCTTTGTTGATTTCCTCAATGGCTAGCTCAATACCCTCTTTTGCCGATTGTCCATATGAAGCTACGCCGCCAGATAGTTCTAAGTTGGCACCAATCTTAATCGTGCCGCTCTTTTCACTGTCTCCGTCTCCACTTGCACTAGAATTACATCCTGCCAATACCCCTGCTGCAACCATAAACGACATAAAGATTCCAGCTACTTTTTTCTTCCTCATGGATTTACCCCCTATTTTCTTTAAAAATTTCCCCAACGAATTAGTCTAATTCTTTTTAAAAAATATAATATTCTGAAAACATTGTACATAATATTTGGGGGTTCGTCTAGTCTATTTCTAAATTATTTTAAAATAATTTAGAAAATAATAATAATTATCCACCTGCAGGATTGTAAAGCTTTATTACAGTAAAGCGAATAGTGAAATACTTTTAAATGCAATGTATAAACATTTATAAATACTTTGGTTGTATATGTTTCTTCGGGCTGAAAATGAAGAAAAGAGACCCCGGATTACGGAATCTCTTTCGTTAATTATTATACTAATTCTTTGCTCTTTGTTTCTTTTCCCAAGCTGAACACAGCAATCGCTCCAATTAAAACAGAAATACAGAAGATCGTAAAGATCAGCGAAATGGAAACTTCCTTGGCAACCAGATTCCCAACCAATAATGGTCCTAGCACGCCGCCAATTCGCCCAACGGCTGCCGCCATACCCGAGCCAGTTCCACGAATAATCGTCGGATACTGTTCAGGCGTATAGGCATAGAGTCCACCCCAAGCACCAAGATTGAAGAATGAAAGCAAGATCCCTGCCGTCATTAACAAGGCAGTTGATTCTGCCGTACCGAAGAAATAGGCACTTACTGCAGTCCCAAGTAAATAGACGACTAACACAAATTTCCGGCCAAATCTTTCGATGCACCAAGCAGCTGTAAAATAGCCCGGCAGCTGAGCCAATGTCATGATGAGCACGTATTCAAAGCTTTTAATCATGCTGAACCCTTTCATCACCATGACACTCGGCAGCCAGAGGAACATTCCATAATAGGAAAAGACCACGCAAAACCAAACAATCCACAACATCGCGGTTTGGCGACTATAATCCTTTGACCATAGCTTCTTCAAACCTTGTAGGGCAGTGACTTTCTCCTTCCCCTTAACCGCCGTAAACCGTGGTGAATCAGGCAGCCCCATCCGAAGATATAAGGCATATAAAGCAGGAATAGCACTAATAAGCAAGGCAATTTGCCAGCCGAATTTTGGAATAATAAAATAGGAAATGACGGCAGCTACTAACCAGCCGCCTGCCCAAAAGCTTTCCAGTAAAACGACAATTCGACCACGCTTGTCTGCAGGAACCGTTTCCGATACAAGTGTCGAGGCTACCGGCAGCTCGCCGCCTAAACCTGCCCCGATAAAAAATCTCAATACTAAAAAGGCTGCTAGGCTCGTCGTTAAAGCAGAAAGGCCACTACCAACGGAAAATAATAATAAGGTGATGATAAAAACATTCTTCCTGCCAATTCGGTCCGCCATTAAGCCAAACACAAGAGCCCCTACGGCCATTCCAATCGAGTTTACGCTCCCAATCCAGCCCATTTGTCCCGGTGATAAATTCCATTCTACCTGTAAGGCCGCAATAATAAAGCTGAGCATGCCGACATCCATGGCATCAAACATCCAGCCCATTCCGGCAATGCCCAGTAATTTTCGACCTGATATTTCCTTTTTCTGTTTCATTCTGAACCCCCTATGTTTGTCACAGTTATTTACATTATTCCCTAAATGGCACTTATTAGATAACAAGACTCATCCTTCAAACATAAAGTATTCTATCAGTTGTCTTTACACTTGTCACCACTTAATTTTAAAAAAAGAGGGGTGGCTGCTTTAATTAGCAGGCCACCCCTCTTAATAACAACTTCTTATTCAAGTGCACTTTCGACATTTTTAAACTGATTAAAAAACATTTGATAATAGCGGCCCTGGGCATCCATTAACTGATCGTGTTTGCCTTGTTCAATGATATGCCCGCTATCAATGACCATAATCGTATCGGCATCGCGAATCGTATTTAAGCGGTGGGCAATGATAAAGCTCGTTCGCTCAGCCATTAATTTCAGCAGTGCCTCCTGAATATGAAGCTCCGTTCTTGTATCGATACTACTTGTCGCCTCGTCTAAAATGAGCAATGCCGGTTTTGCTAAAATGACCCTGGCAATGGCGAGCAGCTGCCGTTGCCCCTGGCTTAAATTCCCGCCATTTTCAGACAAAACTGTTTCATACTGGTTAGGAAGACGCTTAATAAACACATCGGCATTCGCCATTCGGGCCGCCTGCTCCACATCTTCATCCGTGGCATCAGGCTTACCATATTTAATATTTTCCTTAATCGTTCCGGAAAATAAATACGTATCCTGGAGGACAAACCCAAAACAGCGCCGTAAACTGTCCCTTGTGTACTCACGAATATCACGACCGTCGAGCAAGATTCTCCCCTCGGTCACATCGTAAAATCTCGTCAGCAGGTTCACGATTGTCGTTTTTCCGGCACCGGTTGGTCCCACCAAGGCGGTACTGCTGCCAACCTCTGCCTCAAAACTAACATCTTTTAAAATAAGGACATCGGGACGATAGCCAAAGCTGACGTTTTCAAACACGACATGGCCTTTAGGTTTTTCCAACGGCACGGCATCCGGCTGGTCCTTCGCCTCTTCCTGTTCATCCATAACTTCAAAGACGCGCTCCGCACCGGCAACACCAGACTGAAGGATGTTAAAAATATTGGCAAGATCATTCAGCGGGCGGACAAATTGTCTCGAATAGGTGATGAAACTGGCAATTGCCCCGACCGTAATCAGGCTCTTGACGGCAAGAATGCCCCCGATAACGGCAACAATCGCAAAGCCAAGATTATTAATTACGTTCATAATTGGCATCAAAAAGCCAGACCAAATTTGCGCCTTAAGGCCGACATCACGCAGCCTCGTATTAACCACTTCGAACTCCTCGATCACCTTTTCTTCGTGATTAAAGGCCTTCACGACCTCAATCCCCGAGACGGTTTCCTCGATATGGCCATTCAATTTGCCCAGTTGGACTTGTTGATTTTTAAATAAGACACTCGTTCTTTTTGCGATCGTCCGTGTCAGTACATACACAAGCGGGACGGTAATCAAGCTTGCAATAGTTAACACCGGACTTAAAATGACCATCATGATTAACGAGCCAATAATCACAATTAACCCGGACATGAGTTGCGTGGTCGACTGGGAAATCGTATTACTCACATTGTCGACATCGTTTGAGAGCCGGCTCATCAGTTCCCCATGTGCGCGCGCATCGAAAAAGGACACGGGCAGCTTTTGCAGCTTCTTAAACAAGGCATCCCGTAGGCGTTTGACCACGCGCTGAGCGACCCCAGCCATCAGCCATCCCTGTAAAAACGTAAGCGTGGCATCGGCCACATAGGCACAGGTCAAAACAATTACCATGATTTCTAAAAAGTGAAAATCAACCTTGCCATGGTTTAAGCTCATGGCATCGACGGCCTTCCCGATTAAGAAGGGTGCCAGCAGCATTAATACCGCATCAAGGATAATAAAGAAAAAGATGAGTGCCAGCATTTTTCGTTCATTTCCAAAGTATTGCCAAAGCCGCTTTAAGGTACCTTTAAAATTTTTAGGTTTTACTACAGGTCCTCGAAGATGATGGGCACCGCCAGGCCGGAGGGGAGGAGGGGTAGTTTGAGACTGTTCTGCTCCTTTTGACACTTACAAAACCTCCTTACCCATCTGTGATTGATAAATTTCTTGATACACTTGGCATTCATCGATTAATTGTTGGTGCGTTCCCACACCGACAAGTTCCCCATGATCAAGGACAACGATTTTATCGGCATCGATAATCGAGGTAACCCGCTGAGCAATCAGCAGGCAGGTTAGGCCTTGGGCATATTTTTTCAATGCCGCCTTGATCTTTGCCTCAGTAGCGACGTCGACCGCACTTGTACTATCATCTAAAATCAAAATTTCCGGCTTTTTCACTAAAGCCCTGGCAATCGAAATCCGCTGCTTTTGGCCTCCGGAAAAATTAACGCCACCCTGACCAATGCCTGTTTGATAGCCTTCGGGAGAGGCGCTAATAAAGTCATCTGCCCCGGCAATCGTTGCGGCTGTGATCACTTCCTCATCCGTGGCATCCTCTTTGCCCCAGCGGATATTCTCAGCCACACTGCCGGTGAACAAAATATTTTTTTGCGGGACAATCGCAATTTTATCGCGGAGCTTTTGCGGATCCACTTGTTTAATATCTTGACCATTTACTTTAATAGAGCCGCTCGCGACATCATAGAAACGGGGAATTAACCCGACTAAGGTGCTTTTCCCTGCACCGGTCGAGCCGATAATACCCACGGTTTCACCGGGTAAAATCGTCAGATTGATATTTTTCAGGATCGGCTCACCACTTGTACCTTCATAGGAAAAGGAGACGTGTTCAAAATCAATTCTTCCTTTTTCCGATTGGTGTGACGGCGGCACGGTCTCTTTTTCCCACGTAAAGGAATCCTCCTGTATAAACACCTCATCAATTCTTCCCGCTGATGCCTTTGCCCTGACAAACATATTGAAAACCATCGAGATCATCATCAAGGAGAATAAGATTTGCGTCATATAATTGGTAAAAGCAATGATGTGACCTACTTGAATCTCGCCCGATTCAACGCCAAGACCGCCCATCCAGAGGACGACAACGATGCCAAGGTTCACCGTGAGCATAATCGCTGGGCTAAAGGTGGCCATAAGGCGCCCTGCGGCGATCGATTGGTTTTTAAAATGATCGTTTGCTTTGGAAAATTTGCCAATTTCGACATCAAAGCGATTAAAGGCCTTGACGACGCGAACCCCTGATAAGTATTCCCTTATGACAGAGTTAACCCGATCTAAAGCCTGCTGCACTTTCGAGAAGAGAGGAAAGCCCATGCGCAAATTCAAAATGATTAACAGTGCGACAATCGGAACCACTACCGCTAAGACGACGGATAAATGCAAGTTTAGTCGCGTCGCCATCACGAGGCCGCCGATCGCAAGTAACGGGGCCTTCACAAAAATACGCATTAGTCCATTTACAAAGACTTGGACTTGGGTTACGTCATTGGTCAGGCGCGTGATTAACGAAGCCCGGTCAAATTTATCAAGATTTTTAAATGAAAGGGTTTGGACCCTTTTGAACAAATCGGAGCGAAGCTCGGTGCCAAAATTTTGTGAAACAATGCTGGCAAGGACACTTCTTGTTGAGGCACTGACCGCACCGCAGGCGGTAATCAGTAGCATCAGACCACCCATTTTCAGGACATAGTGGATGTCTCTATTCACGACGCCGTTATCAATAATTTTTGCCATAATGGTTGGCTGCATCAAATCGCTTATTGCCTCAAAGGTGAGAAATAAGACCGCAATGCTAAAAGATTTCCAATATTTTTTCGCGTATTTCCCTAAAAATTTCATGTTCCCACCCCAAACTGTCAGCCAAATCTACTACAGCTATTATAATTTCGTTTAGCTAAATAAAACAATTAATTCGATTGCAAGGCGTCTATGTAAATATAAAAATGGTCCATCTCATTAATGGACCATTCTCACTACTCAATTATTCAGCTAAAACAGGGCGGAATTCATGCACCCAGACGCGCATTTGCGGCAGCCACGGCATGCCGGGATGATACGAAAGAATGGATTGCTTATACTCTTCCACCGTTTCGAAGCCCTCGCGGCGAGCATCCTCATCTGTCAGTTCACCTAAGCTTTGCGAATAAACTTTTTCTACGATAAACTGGCGGCCTTCAAGGGTCATGATCTCACCTGGATCTGCATATCTGCCATTCCGGCGTGTAGCTGTTTTTTGACCTAAAAGAACTTTCTCTATATCCGTTTTCACCGTTACCAGTCGTTCAACGGAACATGTTTTTGGCGGTAATGTCTCGTTTTCATTTTGTGTTGTCATTTCAGTCTCTCCCTTTCCCGTTTACTTTTTCTATATTAACACTATCCCTATAGTTAAATCCATTGTAAGCGGATTCTAAAAAGCAAACAACTTATACCACTTGACCACCCTGATCCCGATACTTCAAAATTCCTTCCGCAGCACGGTAGGCTAAGGCCCCCACTGTATCTGTCGGATTATAGCCAGAGTTATGCGGGAAAGCTGATGCCCCGACGACAAACAGATTATCGACGTCCCACATTTGCAAATAATTATTGACAGCTGAGGTGGCTGGATCCGCCCCCATAATGACCCCGCCGGTATTGTGGGTCGATTGATAGGTAGTAATATCATAAGGACCCAAGTCTTTCATCGAATCAATATGATTTGGACCCATTCCCTTCAGGATATCCGTACATTTTGTCGCTAGGAACTTGGCCATTTGCCGGTCTTGCTCTTCAAAATCAAAGGTAATCCGAATGAGTGGGTCGCCGTATGCATCTTTATAGCTAGGATCCAAGTCAAGATAGTGGCGCTTGAACGGCATCGACGAACCTTGAGACGCCACCGATAGAAAGCGATTGGCATATTTTACAGAATTGGCCTTGAATTCCTTACCCCAGGTTGGTTTTCCGCCGGGAACCGGATTATTTTGAATCGGACGTAAGCCTGTTTGCGAAAGGGAAATCATCCCGCCATGGATGAAGTTCAGATTGCTATGGTCAAAATTATCGCCATTATAATCATCAACCACCATACCAAGCGCCCCCGCACCGGCAAACGTATTAAATTCTTTATCATCAAAAAAGCCGACGGCATTTCCTTTAATCACTTGATAGGCATAGTTTTTCCCAATCACACCAGTCCCGGTGTTAGGGTCATACGGCTTGCCTACGTCAGACATGAGGAGGAGGCGGATATTGTTGAACACATAGCTTGTTAAGACAACAATATCGGCCGGTTGTTCAATATCCTCACCCGTTGTCACATCTGTATACATGACCCCTGTAACTTTATCGCCCGTTTTTAAGATCCGTCTCACATTGGAATGAGTTCTAATTTCAAAGTTACCCGTTTTATTGGCAACAGGAATAACGGTGACGACGGGATCAGCCTTTGCCCCATATTCACAGCCAAAGCGCTCACAATAACCGCAATATTGACAGGCGGCCCGCTGGATTCCATCCGGATTTTTATAGGACTCAGACAGATTGGCAGATGGCATCATATACGGATGGAGCTTCATTTGTTTCGTGACCTTCTCAAACATTTCCATTGCCGGTGACTTTTTCATCGGCGGAGTTGGATATTTATCGGACCGTTTTCCGGCGAGCGGGTTTTCCTCACCGGAGATGCCAGCCAGTTTTTCGAACCGATCATAATAGGGCTCTAATTGATCATACTTAATGCCCCAATCTTGCAGGGCCATATCGGCAGGGATTTTATTTTTTCCATACCGTTCCACGGTCTTACTATAGATTTCAAAATCATAGGGGAGAAAGCGGAAGGTCTGCCCATTCCAGTGGACCCCTGAACCGCCGAGGCCATCCCCAAGTAAAAAGGAGCCATATTGCCGCATTGGCAGAGCTCGGACCTTTTCGTTGCCCCGGAAAGTTATTGTCTCTTTCGAAAGATCCTGCATGAGCTCGTAGCGCAGGGCATAGCGCAGTTCATCATGAACCATGAAATAATCTTCTGTTTTTCTTTCTTTTCCTCGTTCCAATCCTACTACCTTCAGGCCCTTTTTTGTTAGTTCCGAGGCGATAATTCCACCTGCCCAACCAACTCCAATTATGACCACATCAACTTTTGGCAACTTTCTTGCCATACTTCCACCTTCTTCTTTAAAAAATAGTTCCTTTTCTAGGGATTCCTCTATTTATGTCTCAGCTACTAATGAGTCATATGACTTTTTAAACTTTGTGGCTTCACTACTTTAAAGTCCTTGTCAATAATATCGGCATAAGCCATTTGGCTGCCTGGGTAATTCTTCATTTTCCAGCCATCCATATTTTTATTTCCACCATAAAGGGGATCGCTGTAGGCCCCTTCTAACGTGACACTGCGAAGCATTTGAAAAAAGCCATTCGGTGAAATGGTGGTGATATCCACTTTGTCGGCCTCAAAGTCCTTGAGAACGGCGTCCTGTTCATCTCCACTCAGTTCAGTAAAATCCTTCTTATAGACAGCCTGACTATGGTTCTGCATTTCCCGGATGCCAATATCGAAAATATCTCTTCGGTTCAAGCGGCCTTGATAGCCTTGTACTTTTTCACCACGGAAGAAGGGGGCCTGCATATATTCCCTGGCATTAAAGCCCCAATTACCCGATAATTGGTGATCTATAAAGAAGGCTACTCCTAACGCCTTTGCACCTGGACCATGATCATCCTCAGGAAAAATCCGTTCTGTGGCCGCATCAACCACCTGATATTGTTCAGGGGTGAAATACATCAGGGCTTGGTTAAAGTCCTCCGATTTCTGCTGAGATACTTTTGTTTCTGTCTTTTTTTCTTTTGGAATCAAGCTGCCGATGATCCCACCAACCGCTAGCCCACCCACCGTAAAACCGGCGTTTTGAATAAACTTCCTTCGTGATAATGATTCTGGATTTTCTTTGTTTTGTTCAGCCAATGTGTGCACCTCCAGATTTTTTCATTGTCCTAAAAATTACATGTTTAATTACTTCGCCTTATTATGTTCCCAAAATAATCCACTCATACTTAAAAAAAAAATGGGGAGCATGATAAGAAAAGGAGGAAATTTTTATGAAAAGATTACGGTTAGTTTCTTTTGTACCTTTCATGACTGCATTGCTAATTCTGTCTGGTGGCTGCTCAGCGCAGCAAGGGGAAAACAAGGTAGGGGCGGCAACAACCCTCGATGACAAGTCTTTAAACACAAAAGGGAATGGACATGTAGAAGGCCATACTAACAATCCAAATGTGATTCCTAGTATTGACCGGTCCAAAAAACAAACGACAAATAAGCAGCAGCAAACGACGAATGGGATGGGGACAAATGTTTATAGTCTCATTGGCAGCTCCAGTCTCCACGATGGCGGGATCTCCTCCCATTTAGAATCAAGGCTTTCCGGAGAAGGAATACCGGGGATTAAGGTTTTTGTATTAGATGATACGATTATTCTCGCACGTGCCCAAAATGAAGCCACATCGACCCGGTATGATGAGATGCAAAGTCAAGTCTTGAAGAACACGGCGGGAGCTTCTGGAAAAGGGGATATTGATGGCGTAGACCCTTCAAAACTAAATAATGATGATAATTTAGATCGAGCAAAGGAGATAATGGAGAAGGCCTTTAACAATCAAGTTCAAATATTAACCATCACAAACCCAAAGGCCTTGCCACTTATTGATGGCATAAAAGCCAATATTAAATCAGACTCACCCAATTTCACCACGCTCTCAAGCGATATGACGACCCTAGTCAAAATGGCAAGAGAAAAATAGGTAATAGAAAAGCGGAAGCCCCTATGTACAGAGCTTCCGCCTTATTTTTGTGTCAAAAAACGCTCCACTTTTCATCAGTCATTTCACTGAACATCCCCAGAAAGTAGAATAAAGACAAGGACAACCGATACGGTCAACAAGGATTGTTTAGGATGACTCATCGGAGTGTATGATCATGCACATGATTCCAACCGCTCCACCACCAAGTTACCTGCTGAAATAGATGTATCCGTCTTCACGAAGTGATATGATAATTATGATTATAACAAATAAAGGGGAGTGTCATAAAAGTGAAAAACGAACTCATGGAACGCTTTACTTCCTATGTAAAAGTCGACACACAGTCAAATGAAAATAGCGAAACCTGTCCATCGACTGAAGGGCAATGGACCCTCCTGCGCATGCTGGTTGAAGAACTGAAACAAATTGGCATGGAAGAAGTCAGCATTGATGACAATGGCTACGTTATGGCAACCCTAGAGGCAAACACCGAAAAGGCCGTACCGACCATTGGCTTTCTTGCCCATGTTGACACAGCCACCGACTTCACCGGAAAAAACGTCAACCCTCAGGTCGTTGAAAACTATGATGGCGGCGACATTGTCCTAAATGATGCCTTAAAAGTAGTCATGTCAGTACAGGACTTCCCAAACCTCCCTGGATACAAGGGTCATACCCTCATTACGACAGACGGTACGACACTGCTTGGGGCCGACAACAAAGCTGGTGTCACTGAAATCATGACTGCCATGGCCTATCTGATTAACCATCCGGAAATTAAACACGGTAGGGTCCGCGTTGCGTTCACCCCAGATGAAGAAATCGGCAGAGGCCCCCATAAGTTCGACGTTGCAGCCTTCAAGGCCGACTATGCCTACACGGTTGACGGCGGGCCGCTTGGGGAGTTAGAGTACGAAAGCTTTAATGCGGCAGGTGCCAAGATCACGATAAAAGGCAGCAATATTCACCCAGGCTCTGCGAAGGATAAAATGGTCAATTCCATAAAAATAGCGATGGAATTACATAGCAAGCTACCAGCACAAGAAGCGCCTGAATATACCGAAGGATACGAAGGCTTCTTCCATCTGCTCGCTTTTACTGGAGATGTCGAGCAAACAAATCTTCAGTACATCATTCGTGATCACGACCGGAAGATTTTCAATGCCCGTAAGGCAACCCTAGAGGCCATCGTGCACGAACTGCAAGCGAAATATGGGGCAGATAAGATTGTCCTGGAGCTGAAAGATCAGTATTACAACATGAAGGAAAAAATTGAGCCGGTCATTGAAATTGTCGACATTGCTCATGAAGCGATGGTGAGCTTGGGCATCGAGCCGATTACTAGACCCATTCGTGGCGGTACGGACGGCTCCCAGCTATCCTATATGGGGCTGCCGACTCCGAATATTTTTACTGGCGGCGAAAACTTCCACGGTAAATTTGAATTTATCTCGGTTGATAATATGATTAAAGCCACGCAAACAGTCATTGAAATCATCAAGTTAACCGAACAGAAGGCATAAAGATTAGTGCTAGCACTCCATTCAAAAAAGCTAACCCACGCGGGTTAGCTTTTTTTCGATAAAGCCTCGAGGCACTGCCCTAGACTTGCGGCTGTTTCCTGAAACTGGGCCTTCAGTTGCTCGATAGACCATTTCCCGCCATTTCCCTGCAAATCCTTCTGAATCAACAATAGCATCCACATAGAGAACACCGCAGAAAATAGATAATACTCTTGGCTAAACATATCCCGATCGACCACAAAGTCAACCCGATCAAGGTAGGCATTCAAGGCATTCTCACGCAGCGCGCTCGTCACTTTTTTCGGAAAAAGCGGATGGGACATATCAATTAAATGATACAAATCCCAGTACGGCATGGATAAATGCGCATGCTCCCAGTCCAAAATCATCAATTGATCTCGCACCACCGCAAAGTTACCCACATGTAAATCGCCATGTGACAAAACAAGCCTATCTGAAAAAACGACTTGATCCAGGAGGGCATACAGTTGGTGGAGGTCTTCCTCCTTGAGATTGAGAAGCGGCACAAGCAACAGAAGCTCTTCTTTCCTGCTTCTTATCTCAGCCACCACGTCGACAAATGGCGGCTTCAGTCCTATTTCAGGAACACCTATGAGTTTTTCAAGCGAGAGGGAGTGCCACCCTGCGGCCGACCTTGCCACACGTAAAACAAGCTCCTCATGAAACTCATGAAGTAGTTTTCCAAGATCCTCAAGAATCATCCAATTTAGATTGGGATCCTCATGAATAGAATAGGAGAATATTTTTGGGTATATCGCAGGGAGTAAGGGGAGGACTTGTTCATTAATCCATACTTCTTTGCCGATTTGACCATTATTGGTTAACGGTTTAAAAATAAGGCTTGTGGTCGGGTTCAAATAAAATCGTTCAATCAGCCTTCCGTTCATCCCTTGATAGAGAGTTTCCCTTTTTAGAATCAACTGCTCGTTTAATGTACCGTCTTGAAGGACAAGATTAGCGGGCAAATCCATTCATTTCCCACCACCTTTCATATTTTCATTCATCACATTCACAATTAAATACATATGTACAATGATAATGATTAAAACCAATTTAGAAAATAGTTATTTTCCGACGATCCTTCCACATATTTCTAAGCTGGATGGTCACAATAACATTGGTTCAATTTTGAAGGAGGTCTCGCTAATGGATCAAGAAAGCACACATGAATTTGTTGAAAAGCTGCATGAAAGGCAGGAAAAGGATCAGAAAAATAAACAACGGCAAGCTACAAGTCAAAAAAGCCAACGAATGCCGAATAAACAGCACTAACTCATAAGAAGGGGCCCAACCTCTAGCCGCATGCAGGCGGCATTTGAGGTCAGGCCCTTTTGATTACTTATTCATATTCGCAAGAAAACCACCAAGTAAGTCATCAATATCTTCTTCTATTTCAGCTTCCTCTTTAACCGGCTCCTTTGATCGCGCACTTTCCCAATCAAATCCTTCGAGATCATCTTCCATATCATCTAAATCGAGTGGGAAGGAAGAATCTTCCTTCGTTGCAGCTATCTGCTGATAGCTGTCATCTTGTTGAAGTTCCTCGGGATATACTTCTTCTTGAAGGTATAGGGCTTCATCAATATCTACCGAATGGCTATTTAACGAAGCAAGCAATGCCGTTGAGCGAACTGGATCAGTAATTAACTGATAAAGAATACTCCCCAGCAGGGCTTCAGAGTGCTCATGCTTTAACCAGTTACGCTGGGCTTTCGTTAATTTCTGGGGGAGGGGAATCGTGATCGTTTCCTTTTCCCGGGAAAGGGAGTGGCTCACCCCTTGCATGACAAACTCTGCTATTTTACTCGAAAAATTCCGCCGCTCTGTTTCTTTCAATTTTTGCAACTGCTTAATGACATGGTCAGGTGTATCAGCGGGGACACGAAAGGATAGCGCTTGGCCTCGCTTAATTTCATTGGACGAAGTTTTATTCATATAATCACCTATTTAGTCTTGACTGGTTCTTTTGGTTTCTCCGTCTTTCTGACAAAATCCATGATGAGCTTATAATAGGCATTGGCCATCATCCAAATGCTTTCCTTATCATCTTCAAAAAATTCGATATTGTAGCCGTCTAAATTATTATTTAATGTCTTCAAATAATCCTTTAAAACATGGGCGCCGCCCCCAACAAAATAGCAGATTTCCGTTTGCGAATTCTTTTGCCATACATTACGTAATAAGCGATATTGCTTTTTCGCTAAATCCAGCAATATGCGGTCGGTAATGTCATGGACGCTTGTCCTGCTCCCTTTGACCATAATATGATTGCGATCATTTTTTCTAGTGATGATTTCAACCACATCGCGGCGGCTGTCCAGCTCCACGCCATGCTTTGTTCTAATTTCCTCGCGAATCGCTTCTAATGATTCAGAAACTCCTAGATTAAATCCTTGGGCCTTATCGTCATCAACATTACGATTCTTAATAACAGCAATATCAGTTGATAAGCCCCCGATATCTTGAATCAAAATCCGCTTATCAATCAAATCTTTATTAATAATTTTTAAATCGTTATCCATAACGAGGTTGATGTAAGCCGCGAAGCCCTCTGGATACACCTTCACCTCATTAAACTTAATATTAACCTTCAGCCCTTGGTATTTAGGTGTCACTAAAAATTCAACCTGATGCACTGAACCCACTAATTTCGAGCGATAGCCAGCATCCTTACCTTCCTTTACTTCACGAAGGGGGAGACCCGTCCCTAATGTATAACTGGCATCGATCACATTTTTCACCTGTGGAAAATTCTCTTGTTTCACGGCATCTAAGGCCAATGTAGTGAACAGCATAATCAAGGTTTGATCTTCCTCTGACTTACTGCTGCCAGGGTCAAGTTCGGTTGCGTTATTACTTTTGGTCGCTAAATGGCCCACGCGATAAATGACATTGTTCTCTTTTAGGGCAGGGGAGTGCACTTTGACGTGGATGCCATCAAGAGGATTCTTGCTATCAAGCTCTTCAATCCCGATAACGGGACGGTCTTCTGTGTCACGAGCAATAATGTTAGGAATATTTAATTCATACTCTAATTCTCCGAAAATGGCCTTGATCGAGTCATTTCCTACATCAATAGCGGCAACTCTAGATTTCGTCATCTACACATCATTCCTTTTCATTTAATAGTTTGAGTAAGCTATGTACATAGCTGCTTTCTATTAAGGCTAGCGAAGTTTGCTAGATTATACAATGGCTCTGGCAGAAAAGATATGAAAGTGTAAAAGAGTAAACAAGTTGTAAACTTTTCCAGAATGTATACATCTTTTGTAAACAAACACCACAAAGTTGTATACAACCCTCCACCACTTGGTGTATACAACTTTGTATACTTGTCGTATACAGAATTGCATACAAGTAAACAAAATCGTAAACAAGACGTAGACAAGACGTAAACAAAAATGTTTACAGATATAGGTCAAAAAAAGGACCTGAATTTTCTCAGATCCACCCACTAGTTAGCTGCTTAACTGTTCATCCTTTATAGCGGTTATCGCCATATCCTTATTAACATTGAGATAATACCATTCATTTTTGTATTTTAGCCAGCCAGGTACCCAGACTTCGGATAGATTAGAAAAATAGTGTTTCCAGAAGTCGGGGGTCTTTTCCACCGACATTACATCGTCAGTAGTCTTCCATGCAGCCTCCATGCCACCGCTAGAATTGAGAAAGTACCAGCGGCCCTGATCATTAATCCAACCTGTCTTCATCACACCTAAGTTGTCAAAATAATACCATTTTCCTACCACACTCACCCAGTCCGTTTTCATCACTCCAGCAGTATCAAAATAATATTTCTTGCCGTCTGCTTCATGCCAGCCGGTGGTCACCACCCCATTGGCATCTAAATAAAACCGTTTATCCCCTTCAGACATCCAGCCTGTCTTCATCACCCCACTATTTTCAAAGAAATATTTTCTGCCATCGATCTCGAGCCAACCGCTCTTCATCACACCGTTTTTTTCAAAAAAGTATTTCTTTCCGTCCAGTTCCATCCAGCCTAATTGCATTACCCCATTAGCATCCAAATAATATTTCTTGTCACTGATCGTCAGCCACTTCGTTTGCATGACGCCACTTTGATTCAGGTAATATTTTTTTCCATCGCTCGTCAGCCAGCCCGTCTTCATCACCCCAGTACTAGCGAAAAAGTATCGTTTTCCCTCGATCGTTTGCCAGCCTGTTTTCGCAACGCCATTAGTATAGTAATACTTTTGATTAGCAGATCCGACCCAGCCATTTTCGTTCTTAGGCGCATTAACGACACCGCCGACATTAACGGCGTCACTTACCTCATAGCCATTAGCCTTGGCAATTGCCTCAAAGCTGCTGTTCGACCGGGTGATGATGACAGGTGTAGATACCGAGACCTGGTCAAACAGCCAGCGAACTTCTTGATTATGCATCCTTACACAGCCGGAACTGGCATACTTCCCAATCGAGCTTTCATTATTGTTCCCATGAATGGCATAGGTGGTCCCATATGTTCCCCTTGCTTCAAGGCCGAGCCAACGGTCCCCGAGCGGATTACGAGGATCACCACCCGGGATATTTTCTGTATAATAGGGGCGATTTTTAATCTTATTGACGATCTTAAACGTCCCTTCTGGTGTATAGGAAATGGCTCTACCGGTAGCAACGTTAAATGTCTTTACTAAAGCACCACCATTGTAAAAAGCCAGCGTATTTGTTGTTTTGTTAATGATAATTAACTGTGAACTTCCCGTTGCTTCTGTGTGATTTGTGAAAAAAAAGAGACTTACCAAAAGGATGATACTCGCTGCTAATTTTTTCATACCAATCTCTCCATCTATGTTTATTATCAATAAAATAGCATGGATTTCCCAAATATTTCGTCATATTTTGGCGATAAAATTGGTATTTTTATATAAATTTGGTAGATTGGTCGCATTTCTTTGACAAACTATTTTTTTAAATGGTAGGGCACAGTCGTGACCGCGATATCTTTATGTTGCAAAAACCAAACCCGTAACACTAATGCGCTATGGTTGTGTAATAAATTATGCCACCATTTTACGGGGATAAACTGTGGGATAAGGATATGAATCATCCTTTCCTCTTGCTTTTCTTCAAGAACTTTTATTAATCTAGCTAACGGCTCAATAAGGGAGCGATATTTACTCTTCAGACAGACCAATCGACAAGGGCTGCCCCATTCTGACCATCTCTCTTCCATCTCATGTATTGCTTCATCATCAAACCCTATATAGACAGCGATTACGTCCCCATTCAATCCCTTTGCAAAAGATAAAGTATGATTGACAACCTGGTGAACACCTGAAATTAGTACAATAGAAAGGACCTTCCTTGCCACAGGAACAATTCCAGGTTCAAGTTTCAGTTCGACGACGATTTCTTCATAATGACGATGAATAGCTAAGGAACAAAGGACGAATATCGGCAAAATAACTAGCACAATCCAGGCACCACCACTAAATTTTGTTATGGAAAAAATAATAGCGACGGCAGTAGTGATGATTGCTCCTACCGTATTGATTGCCAGCTTCCAATGCCAATGGGTACCTTTCACCTTTAACCATCTGTGGATTAACCCAAATTGGGCAATCGAAAACGAGAGAAAGACACCGATCGCATATAAAGGAATCAAGGCATTGGTGTGGGCTTTGAAACCAATAATGAGCAAGCTTGCGCAAGCTGCTAAAACGATAATCCCATTCGAATAGCCAAGCCGGTCACCTCGATGTAATAATGCCCTCGGTAAGAACCCATCGGCGGCGACAATGGCCCCTAACTGTGAAAAGCCATTAAAGGTAGAATTGGCTGCTAAAATTAACACGATAAACGTAAACCAGATAATCACTTGATAGATCAAACCATTTCCAAAATACAATCCAGTTAATTGCGACAACATTGTATTATGGGGCTTAACTGAAATTCCATTTATAAATAAGTGAAAGGAAAATCCAATTAACGTGATGGAAGTTATGATCCCTAAAGCAATATAGGTTTTTATAGCATTTTTCTTTTGTGGTGCGCGAAAAACAGGAACCGAATTTGAAATGGTCTCAATTCCCGTCAATGCCGAGCAAGCAGAACTAAATGCCTTTAAAAGTAACAATGTCGATAGTCCCTCTGGGATGATTCCGATACTCGGAGTAGTGGACTTGGTAAAGCCCTCCTTAAATCCATCGATAAATCCTGTGCCAATAATAAACAACATACAAATTATGAAGCCAATCGTCGGCCAAGCCAGTACTCTTGCGGATTCAGCTACCCCACGTAAATTAATTAACACGAGGAGCAAAACACAACCAATCGCCAAAAGTGTCTCGTAGGGTTCAACGTTAGGATAGGCTGAGACAATCGCCTCCATCGCAGCTGATATGGAGACGGCGACTGTAAGAATGTAATCTATCAGTAAGGCACTTGAAGCAATAAGGGCAGGCCATTTTGTTTTAAAGTTATCCTTTGCAATCGCATACGCCCCTCCGCCATTCGGATAGGCCAATATTCCCATGATATAAGATAAGATAAGTATTCCTAAAAGAAAAATAGTTGCGAGGGTAATCGGAATGATCAACCACTTTGCATCCTCCCCAAGAGAGGCCAATTCGGTTAAACCTGATTCCGGTCCGTATGAGACAGACGAGTACAAATCTGCAGATAAAATGGGGAGAGCAATCAACCATACTAGTTTGGTATGCTGGCTCTTTAGTTCTGCGGTTCTTAACGGGCGGCCAACTAAAATTTTTTTTATGCTTTTAAAATTATGTACTGAATACCAAATGGCAGCCACTGCAAAAACTCCGAAAGCCCATTCAAGCCACTTCACCCAATGGATCATAAAAAAGACTCCTTCCTCATTATTGCGCATCAGTGGAATTCAGTTAAATTAAAATCATTATAGTGCTATAGGCAAAAAAAACAACCCACTTTATTCCAATTTATGTGAACTATTTATGTCGTTGGGGGTCAGACCCCATGTGAATTTTTTCACATATTCACCAGCTTGAAAAGGTTAGAGGGTTTGGGTTATTCTTAATCATATTATTCCACTTAAGGTTGTGGTTATCATTCGAATTAATAAGTTTATTAGTGAGTCGGGGAAGTCGTCGCGAAGAGGGGCGGATAAGTTAATTAGTGAGGGCAGGGTGACGATTAATGGCAAGGTTGCCCAGATTGGCAGCCAAGTGGAGCCAGGTGATCAGGTTCGCATCGATGGCAGTCCGATTAAGGTTACCAGTCAGTATGTCTATATTGCCTTAAATAAACCGGTCGGGATCACGAGCACAACGGAGAGGCATGTGAAAGGAAATATCGTTGATTTTGTCAATCATCCATTGCGTATCTTCCACATTGGTCGATTAGATAAAGATTCTGATGGCCTCATTTTACTTACGAATGACGGGGACATTGTCAATGAAATCCTCCGTGCCGAAAACAAGCATGAAAAAGAATATATTGTCACAGTGGACAAGCCAATCACCGAAGAGTTTTTAAAAAGGATGGCAGCCGGGGTCGAAATTTTGAATACGAAAACACTTCCTTGCAAAGTCAACCAGCTTTCAAAATATGTATTTCAAATCATCTTAACACAAGGTCTGAATCGGCAAATCCGGCGCATGTGCTCAGCCCTTGGTTACGAAGTAGTGCTACTGCAGCGAACAAGGATCATGAATATCCATCTAGGCAACTTACCGATTGGACAATGGCGTGATTTAACGAAAAAGGAAAAAGCACAATTATTTGCTGACCTGGATTATACGCCAAAAGAGTGGTAAGGGAACGGCCATACCCTTCAATTACATTGTCTGACAAACATATAAAAAAAGCCTTTACCATCGGGTAAGGCTTTTTTATTTACGTTACATCCGGTACAGGCAGGAGCTTCTCAAGACGTAATAACTGGGCCAACCGCTCGGCTGGAAGTGGCTTACTAAACAAATAGCCTTGAATATAATGGCAATTTAAATATTTCAGCACCTCCCATTGGTCGAGAGTTTCTACGCCTTCCGCAACAATCTTTAAGCGTAAGCCCTTTGCCAATAAAATAATCGATTGGACGATGGTGGAATCCTCAATATTATCATCGATATGTTTGATAAACGAACGGTCAATTTTAATACAATCAACCTTAAATTTCTTCAAATAGCCGATAGAAGAGTAGCCCGTTCCAAAATCATCAAGAGCAATCGCTAGCCCCATCTCCCGCAACTGCTGAATCGTTGCTAACGCCGTCCCTTCATTTTTAATTAAGGAGTCCTCGGTAATCTCAATTTCGATCAGACTTGGCGAAATACAATACCGTGCTAATTTCCGTTTAATTTTTTCAACAATATCCGCCTTCATTAACGTTTTTTCCGAAAGATTGATCGAAATGGGCACAAGTGGATAGCCTGCCTCTTTCCACTCCTGCAGCTGTTGACAGACTTGTCTTATCACCCAATCACTCATGTCATGGATTACACCTGTTTCTTCTGCCAATGGGATAAATTCTCCTGGTGAGACCAGCCCCAAACTAGGGTGATTCCAGCGGATCAACGCTTCTGCCCCGACCATTTCTCCCGTTAGCGTATCAACACGAGGTTGATAATGGAGAATAAATTCTTCCCTTGGTATTGCCTTTCTTAAGTCACTTTCTAAGGTAAATCGTTTATAAGACTCCGTATTTAAGGATTTCGTAAACAACTGGACATTATTTTTCCCTAATTCCTTGGCTCGGAAAAGAGCAGCATCTGCATTCATTTTTAACATTTTTAACGTTTCTCCATTGTCTGGAAAGATACTAATCCCGATACTCGTGGTCATGTGAAGCTCATAGCCCTCGATTTCAAAGGGCTTTTCGATTTCATGAATGACTTCCTGACCAAACATAACCGGGTCCATAGCATCAATATTCAATTGAATTATCGTGAATTCATCTCCACCTGCTCTAAATACTGCTTTATTCCCAGCTATAGAAGAAAGCCTTTGGGAAATTTCCCGTAGGAGGGCATCCCCAATTTCATGACCAAGCGTATCATTGACAAATTTGAAGCGATCCATATCTAAGTAAAACAAGGCAAATTTATCCCTGTCACTTTGATAGTTGGAAATTAACTCCTCTAGCCGTTGGTCAAACAACCTGCGGTTCGGAAGTTCTGTTAAGTAATCATGGAAGGCCAAATAATTAATTCTTTCCTCATAACGTTTTCGTTCACTGATATCCTGGACAATCCCATCCAGTCGGATTAAGTGACCGTCTTCATTTAATACCGGAAAAGTTTTGTCCTCAATCCACTTAATCGTACCGTGGATATCCATGATTCGATATTGATGCTGGATCATCTCACCATGCTGAAGTTTTTGTTGAAGAGCGACGTACTCGTTATAATCATCAGGATGAATCAACTTACTCCAAGGCATTTCGCCCGTTAAAAAGGACTGGATGGAGTAACCTGTCAGTTTTTCTAAGGCAGGGGAGGCGAACACCACCTCCATGGAGGGGAAGTTCATGGACCATATTCCTACATCTAGATTCTTGAAAATCATTTCAAATCTTTCTTCACTTGCCTTTAACTTACTTTCGGCTAAATCCCGTTCGGTAATAAGCAAATCGAAATGGGCAAGTTGTAGGTTCCTATTGGGTGGAGCGACTCTAGAACTTCGAAAAGACTTACTTTTAGGATTACCCCTCACTGATGTGTCCTCCTTTTGCCTGATAACCTTCGAATTTATAGGCTATATGGTTCGGGACTGTTCCGTTCTGTCCTTTTTGGACATCATTAATTAACAAATCTAACTCTTGACTTAAGTGAATGACACGTTCATCGGTTAGACCAAACTTAGCGGCAGCATCAATCAGTCTTTTTCTGATTAGTGTAATCTTAACTAGTAATCTTTCTTCCCGACCTATTGTCTGCACCATTGCGATCCCTTCAATCCCCGTTTTATTGGTACTATTTCCTTTGTCTTCATTATGAAAAAAACAGGAGAACATTGTAATCACCAGTGCTTCCCTATTTCCCCGTCTGTCGAAATAGGGAACATATTCCTATTCGGAAGCTTTCAGTTCCTAAAGGATTGGCTATGCATAGGTATTTACAAAATGGATACACTAACACTTGTTTCCATTTTAGTCTAAACAGGATGATACCTTTGTATTCATAAGCACTTAACAGAGACGATACAATAAAAAAGAGTATGGCGGTGAACGACTGATTATGGGCTGGTTCACAAAAAAGCACGAGCAGCTAGACGAAAAAAAATCATTGGAAGAATATCTTCAACGTTCTCATGATTTTAAACAGGTCTCCTATATCAATCAACATACAAACAAAAAATTTTCATTTTCCTTTATCACTACACTGATTGACGAAAGTATTTTACAAGAAAATGCTCTGCCATTTTTACTAGAAAAGTCCTTTGAAACGATTGAAGATATTAAGAAAATCATTCCGATTGCTGACTTGCAAATCAGTAGCGATCCGAGCGAAATGGAGCAGAAGCTCTTTAATGGTTATGTTCTATTAACACTAGAAACAGACCAGAAAAATTTTGCCTTTATCGCTGCCCAAAAAGAGGTCGTTCGCAGCATTACCCAGCCGGAAGTCGAATTTAGTGTCATTGGCCCGAAGGAGGCCTTCATTGAATCGTTAGAACAAAATTTAAACTTAATTCGCAAGCGCTTGCCTGTAAAAGAATTAATAATTGAAGAGTACACAGTCGGAACACTTTCCAAAACAAAAGTTGCCATTCTTCATATGGAGGGGATCACAGATCCTGTTAATGTTCAAAACGTCACGGATCGGATTAAAAACGTGAAATTCGATGCCATTACGGATAGCTCTTATATTGTTCAATTAATCTCTGACAACAAAAATTCCCCTTTTCCGCAGCTACTTGATACGGAGCGGCCTGATAGGGTCACGGCCATTTTGGCAGAAGGGAAAATTGCTATATTCGTTGATGGTTCACCTCAAGCCTTGATTACCCCTACAACACTGGTTGAGTTTTTTAGTTCGTTTGAGGATTATTTTCTGAATTGGATTCTGTCGTCTTTTTTCCGGTTAATTCGCTTATTTGCGGTTGCCTTTTCTATATTGATCACACCCATTTATGTCGCGACTCTTTCCTACCATTATGAACTGATTCCAAAGGATTTAATGAATACCTTGGTCACTTCTCGGCGTGAAATACCTCTCCCTCCTATTCTAGAAGCCCTTTTTCTTGAGCTGACCATTGAATTGCTGAGAGAGGCTGGAGCTCGTCTTCCAACCAAGGTTGGGCAAACAATTGGTATCGTAGGTGGGATTGTTATCGGAACAGCATCGGTAGAAGCAGGGCTAACGAGTAATGTATTGTTAATTATCGTCGCACTTGCCGCCTTGGCATCTTTTACCACGCCTGTCTATAAAATGGGCAACGCAATACGTTTATTACGCTTTCCCTTTTTGTTCTTTGCCGAACTGTGGGGACTGCTAGGAATTGTCTTTTGTTTCTGTTTGTTAATGACACACCTACTAAGGCTTACCTCACTGAATCGGCCTTTCTTGGAACCTATCTATCCACCACGATTGACGGATATGAAGGATTCCCTGATTAGACTGCCATTCAGAAAACAAACAATGCGTCCACAAACGTTAAGAACATTACAGCCTCTTCGTTTTACCCTGACGAAAAAGAAAAAAAGGGGCGATATTGACGAATAGGAACCGGAGGATACGGCAATGGGACAAGTAGTGCCTGAAAAAGCAAAAGTATCACCTTTTTTAGTCTTTTTTCTCGTCCACTCCATGCAACTTGGAATTGGCGTATTAGGTTTCCAGCGAATCATTGCACTCACGGCTGGTTATGATGCCTGGATTTCTGTTATTATCGCCGGCCTCAGCATCCATATCATCCTATGGATGATGTACAAGATCTTAGAATCCGTCGATGGGGATATTATGGACGCTCATACCTTCGTGTTCGGAAGGGTTGTCGGCAAGCTTATAACCCTTCCTTTTATTGTCTATTTTTCCATTGTTGCAATCACGCTGATAAGAACGTATATCGAGGTTATCCAAGTATGGATGTTTCAGGATATGAGTGTCTTTTGGTATTCTTTGGCATTTTGCGGTTTAGCGATTTATATCATTTTTGGTGGCTTTAGAACGGTAACTGGCGTGGCATTCTTTGGCGTGATTCTTCCGCTCTACTTAATTTTCACCTTTTTCTTTGCCATTCCGTATGCAGATCTTAGAAATCTACTGCCTATCTTTGATCACTCGATAAAGAGTCTCTTGCTGGCATCCTATCAAATGTCGCTTACCTACCTGGGCTATGAAATCCTATTGTTTATTTACCCATATATTAAAGATCCACAAAAATCAAAGAAATGGGCTCATCTGGGGGTCCTTTATAGTACTGTTCTTTATACGGCTCTCACCATTATTACATTCGCTTATTTTTCAGAGGGACAACTACAAAAGAATGTCTGGGCAACCTTAACGATGTGGAAGGTCGTTCAAATGCCTTTCGTGGAGAGATTTGAATACATTGGGATTGCCAATTGGAACATTATCATCCTACCCAATTTTTGTATTGCTCTCTGGTGTGCAAGTCGGATTACAAAAAAAGTCCTTCACATCCAGCAAAAATATGGAGTGATCATTTTATCAATCGTCATCTTAATTGGCATAAATTTTTTTAAGACCCGGGAGCAAATAAACACCTTGATTGACTATACCGGAAAAGTTTCCTTTGTCATTAATTATGGGTATATCCCGGCATTATTTTTTCTTATGTTGATTGTCAAGAAGGTGAAGAAAAAATGAGGAAAGCTCTCATTCTGTCTATCGTTGTAGCATTCGCTCTTAGCGGTTGTGTCCAAAAGGAAATCCTTGATGATGTCAATCTTGAATCAGGATCTGCCTATGATTATGTGAATGGAAAGCTGCGTGGAACCGCATTGGTCCCTATCTATTTACCAGATAAAGCAGTCGAAAATAAAACGTACTCGGCCAATTCTTCGTTAAGCAGGGACTTCCTGAGCGATGTCCAGCGGCAGTCTCAGGATCCAATCGTAACGGGGAGCTTGAAAATTGTTTTATTTGGTGAACAACTAGCGCGCAAAAAAGGGATTCTTGACCTAATTGACTCTTTTCAACGCGATCCCAGTGTTGGCGCAGGTATTTTCCTTGCTGAGACACAAGGGGAAGCCAGGAAAATTATTGAGAGCAATTATGGAAAGCGAGGGACAGCTATTTATATCTCCAATCTCATTAGCCATAATATGAAAACAAAGGACTTGCCTAAAACCAATCTGCAACGGTTTTTATCTGATTTTAATCAAAGGGGGAAAACGCCTTATCTCCCCCAGTTAAGACTCATCCAAAAAAACCAGATTGAAATAAGTGGCGTCAGTTTCTTTAGGTATGGTCATGTGGTGACAACCATTCCTGCCGAGAAAATGTTCTTTTTCAAGCTCCTAGTCGACCAATATAGTCAAGGCTCTCTAAAATTGAAGGTTGGTAAGGAATTAGCAGCCGTTGAAAGTATCCGTTCCAAATACAAAATGAAGCTAGTTTCAAGGAATACGCCTGCCATAAATGTCCATATCAAAGTAAATGCAATATTAAATGAATACTCGGGCATAAAGGTAACGCCGAAGGAACTCAAAATGATCGAGAAGAAATTAAATAAGAAAATAGAGTTTGAGTGCGAAAAATTAACCAAACAGTTTCAAGAAAAAAATATTGATCCTGTCGGTTTCGGCCATTTTATAAAAAGTCGCACAAGGAAATTTAACTTTAAACAATGGGAGACGGACTATCAAAATCTAAAAGTACATGTCACAGCGGATGTCACCATTACAGAATCAGGGGTGATTGAATAACGAGGAAAAGCATCCCAGCGACTTTGCACAAAAGAATACCTTGCCTTTTTCCAATGTAAAAAACATCAGCAAATTTAACTGTTTTGTTCCAAACTGTCCAAGCCTCTCCTTTCGGTATTGAATAACTTATCTTAAAACGGAAAATATTCCGTGCCAATGTCGAAAGGAGACGAATTATTTGCCAACAGTCAGCCATTTAAATTTACGCATTGACCCCACCCAATATATCCCCCAAATCCGCGAAGTCCCAGGCTATGATTACATTCATTTAGTACGCCAACCAAAATATATGATTGATCTGTCGCTACTAAACGAAAAGGTTTATTACCTCAATGAAATTTTTTCAGCAAAGGCTTTCGCACCCAAACATAATATCTCACTCTTACATGCTCACCATGGGCAATTAGGAATTTTATTACTCCCTTTTAAGGAAGCTACTAAGCTTCCTTTAGTCACAAGCATTCGAGGCCGCGATGCTACCTTAGCCGACCAGCCAGTAGCATATTTGGAGAATATGAAGTTGCTTTTTGAGCAAGGAGAACAGTTTTTCCCTGTATGTCAATATTTAGCTGATCGTATCCGTGCTTGGGGCTGCCCTGAGGAAAAAATCAGGGTACTCTATGGCGGAATCGACCTAAGCCGCTACCAGTACCGCCCGCCAAGTCTTGTAGGTGCACAAAATATCCTATCTGTCGGTAGATTAGTAGAAAAAAAGGGACACCATATTTTAATGCGGGCCTTTCAGAAGGTCCGTGCTAAATTCCCTCAGGCAACGTTAACGATTATCGGAAGAGGAGAACTCTACGACGAGCTGGCTTCCTTGGCCACCCAGCTGGAATTAGGCGATTCCTTTCGCTTATTACAGCATCTGCCTAAGGAACAAGTCCGGGAGCATATGATCAATGCTGATTTATTTTGTGCTGCCAGTCTTGAAGCGGCCAATGGAGATGTGGAGGGAATTCCCAACACCCTAAAAGAAGCGATGGCAACAGGTGTCCCAGTGGTCTCAACCTTTCATGCCGGTATCCCTGAATTGATTACCCACAACCAGGAGGGCTATTTAGTACCTGAAAACAATGTGGACGAACTATCTGCAGCGATTGAATATATGTTAACCAATCGGCAACTTTGGGAAACCTACACCCTCGCTGCTCGGCAAAAGGTGGAGCTCTCCTTCAATGCTGCAACACAGCTCCAGCTTCAAGCCACATACTATGATGAACTGTTAAGGGGAGAGGGAGGAGTATGAAGGACTTTCACTCAATCAAAGTAACCAAGGGAGCTAAAACTCTAGAAATTGTGAACCCAACAAACTATCCATTGATTGGGATGGGGGCACAAGGGGCCGTCTTTAAACTTTCTGAAGAGCAATGTGTCAAAATTTACACGGACCCTCTTCAAGCGCAAATGGAAGCCGAAGCCTTAAGAGCGGGCAAACACTTGTCCTTTTTTCCAAAAGTGTTTAAAACCGGGACAAACTATATTGTGATGGAATACTTTAATGCCCCGACCTTAAAGGAGTACCTCCGCAATTGCACGTATATTCCTGAATCGATTGCAAGAAAACTCCTTGATATTTTAAGAGAATTAAAGCAGGCGAAGTTCACGATGCTTGATGCCCCGCTGCGCCATATTTTTGTATTAGAAAATGAAGAGCTTAAAGTGATTGACCACGTAAATGCCTTTAAGCGAATCCATCCCGTTCCGCTAAAACTCTTGCGGGACTTAAAGATTATTTTATTAAAAGATTCCTTCTTAGCTAGAGTGAAAACGCTGGAGCCAGAGACGTTTGATGTATGGGAGAAATATTTTGCTGAAAACAGTTTGGACTATAGAAATATCCCCGTCACATCGGGTGGATCCGGCCAAGGGGTAAAGGTCGAGAGTGCCGTTACCCAACCGTTGATTGGGAAGGGCCATCAGGGGGCGGTCTACCGCGTAGCTGAGGATCAATGTGTGAAAATTTACGGAAAACCAGAACACGCCAAACAAGAAAAAGAGGTACTTCTCTCTAGTCAAGACTTATCCTTTATTCCCAAGGTTTATGAAACCGGTGAGAATTATGTCTTAATGGAATATCTACTCGGGCCTGATTTGAATACGTTTCTAAAAAAGCAGGCCACATTATCGGAGGATATCACACGACGATTACTCGATATCTTAACCACCATGAAAAAGTCCGGGTTTAAGCAAATTGATGCCCCATTACGGCATATTATTATTACCAATAATGGCTTTAAAATGGTCGATCATGTCTATTCGTTCTCCCGGGTCCAAGAAAGACCGCTAGAGTTATTTCAGAACCTTTATGAAAGAGGGTTCTTGGATACGTTCCTAGAGCAAGTGAAGGGGATGGATCCTGAGACGCACGCAGAATGGACAAAAACACCTATTCCGCTTATTACAGTTCAGACAGCTGAAACATCTGGTTCGCAACAAACAAGTGATAAGGAACGGAAACGGAGGACGGAGCATTCTCGTAAAAAGGGGCATGACCGAAAACGAGCGCATGACCACAAGGATGAGCGTGATAAAAAGAGACATCACGCTGGTAAGGAAGACCGCGATCATAAAAGCAGCCGCTCCCATAAGGAAGACCGCGATCATAAAAGCAGCCACTCCCATAAGGACGACCGCGATCATAAAAGCAGCCACTCCCATAAGGACGACCGCAATCATAAAAGCAGCCATGGGCGTAGCAAGAAATCGGATCGACGAAGATGAACATTTTAGTGACAGGAGCGGCAGGGTTTATCGGCTTTCATCTGTCTAAGCGTTTGTTAGCTCACGATCACCATGTGATTGGTGTAGATAATCTGAATGACTACTATGACGTTCACTTAAAGGAAGAAAGGTTGAAGATTCTCGAACAAAGTGCTAATTTTGAATTCCACAAACTTGATATAGCGAATGAAAAAGCTATAAAGACACTTTTTGAAGAACGCTCCATTTCGATCGTGATCAATTTAGCTGCACAGGCAGGAGTCCGCTATAGTTTGACCAATCCCCATTCCTATGTGCATTCCAACCTCTCGGGGTTTGTCAATATTTTGGAGGCGTGTCGGCACTATCAAGTTAAGCACTTGATTTATGCCTCCTCGAGTTCAGTCTATGGAGCCAATTCGAAAATCCCTTTCTCTACCAAGGACTCTGTCGATCACCCAGTCAGTTTATATGCTGCGACAAAAAAGGCGAATGAATTAATGGCTCATACGTATAGCCATTTATATCAGCTGCCAACGACGGGTCTCCGCTTCTTTACCGTGTATGGCCCGTGGGGGAGACCGGATATGGCGTATTTCTCCTTCACGAAGAATATAATCGATGGGAATCCCATAAAAGTATTTAATCACGGCGATATGAGCAGAGATTTTACCTACATCGATGATATTGTCGAAGGAATCGTCAAACTCGTTGATCATCCACCCCAGTATGACTCCCACTGGGATCAAGAAAATCGTAATCCAAGTTCAAGCTATGCTCCTTACAAGGTGTACAATATCGGTAACAAAAGCCCTGTGCGATTACTGGATTTTATTCAGTTATTAGAGAAACTACTAGGACAAAAAGCAATTGTGGAATTTTCTCCCATGCAGCCAGGGGATGTGCAAATGACCTATGCTGATATGACGGATTTACAGAAGGAGATCGGCTTCCTTCCCATCACTTCCTTAGAAGTGGGGCTACGCCAATTCGTGGATTGGTATAAACAATATTATCAAAAGTGATCCCCTCTAGCTTAGAGGGGATTTTTTGTGTGGAGGGAAAATTATCTCACCATCCGATTGCGAAGGGCGGTGACGACTGCATGTGTGCGATCAGCACAGCCAAGCTTTTGGAGAACCCGATGGACATGCGACTTAACCGTCCCCTCTGAGATCACCAACTTTTGGGCAATCTCTTCATTCCGAAGTCCATAGGCCATTTCTTGGAGAATTTCCTGCTCCCGCTCGGTTAAAGGCTCTGCTAAACTCAGTTTGGCAGCTTCATTTTCCACTTGTTCAAAGGAGGTAGCCGCAACCTTTGACAAGACATGGGCCGCTAAACTGGTTTTATAAATGGCTTCGCCGCGGTGGGCAGCTCGAATGGTCTCTAGCATATCCTCGACGTCCGCATCCTTCAGCAAATAACCGACCGCACCTGCTCGAATCCCTTGATAAATATATTCTTGATCGTCAAAGGTAGTTAAGATTACAATTTTTGTTTTCGGTAATACGTTCATAATTTCTCTCGTTGCTTCAATTCCAGACATGACTGGCATTTGCACATCCATCAGGATGACATCCGGACGGGTTTCACTGGCCATTTGCACCGCTTCTTTTCCATTCGATGCTTCTCCCTTCAGAATCATATCCTGTTGAAGGCCAATGACATATCCAAAGCCCTGGCGAATCATCGTCTGATCATCGACGAGGACTACTTTGATTTTCTCTTCCTTTAACACCGTTATCCCTCATTTAATTCCAGATTTTGATTGTTATAATCAATTGGGATTTCCGCAGTAATTTCAAAGCCGTTTGGGTCTAAAATGGCATAGTTAAGTTGTCCGCCATGCTCCTCTATTCTTGCCTTCATTACTTTTAGTCCGAAGCCTTCTCTGACTACTTGCTTTGTGTCCAATCGCCCATTATCCCGAATACGCATGACGATTTTTCCAGATTCTTTTTGTAAACGAACCCCTACCTTTGTGGCTTGAGAATGGCGAATTACATTGGTAATCGCTTCTTGAAGCACCCTGAACAGGAGGCCATTGATAGTCTTATCTAGCTCCTCATTCATGACATCAGCATGAAACTCGTATTGAATGGCAGCAGACGCCTCCATCCTTGTCAGCAACGCCTTCAATGGCGTCATCCCGGAACCCGCTTGATGGTCTGCTAACGAATGAACGGAGGTACGGATATCCTGCAGTCCTTGTCTGGCCACCACCAGCATGCCGTCAAGAGACTTGCCTGCCTCCTCTGGGTCTTTTTTTATCATATATTTTAACGCCTGCATTTGCACAATTAATGAGGTTAAGCTATGTCCGACCGCATCATGTATGTCTCTGGCAATTCGCGTTCTTTCCTCCATTACGGCAAATTCCATCGCGGTGCTCGAGGCTTCCTGTAATTGTTCGTAAGCTTCCTGCAGCTCAACCAATTGCTGTTGATTCACTTGGATCATTTCGTTTCTCTGGACTCTAATTCGAATCATAAAATAGAGAACAATCGATAAGCAGATGAAAGAGAGGATACTAAATAGAGTCCCATTGCCAAATTGCCGATAAAACATCGCAGTTATAAACATGGCCACCATGGCAGGATTGGGCGATTTCGACAATGATAATTGAATGGAAGCCGAGAAAATAATGATAGCCAGCAGGTAAATCAGCATTAGTTCATGAAACCAGTACACCCCTGCGGCCGATTCCACCATTAGTATCAATATCGTTATGAGTACTTTTGTTTTTGTCCACCATGATCTCGGAAGGAATAGGATGGCTGAATAGGTTAATCCAATCAAAATGTTCAGGCCCATTTTGGGAAACGGGCCGATAAACAAGCGATTAAGCCACATGAGAAAAAAGATGACTGCGACACTGATTAGTTTTCTTCGATTTTGTTGTATTACTCCCCATACCATCCTCATTCACTCCTAGATTTATAGCACTGTGTTATTGTTTTCTGGATGTGACAATTGTTTTTGCTTCTTCAACAAGATCATATAGTAACAAATATAATAAGCAAACATGATGAGCATTAACCCAGCGGTCCAGGAACTGCCCACGCTCGTACTAAGCGATTGCCAACTATTAGCTTGCCCCTGCTGAGTCCCAGTAAATATTCCCGTTGTAAACATTCCATAAATACGATAGGTAAAACGAACAAGGAACAAGACGGTCACAATGCCGCCAATCCACATGTTCGGGCGGTAATGGATTTTGCCATTTCGCTGTTCAAAGGTGGTTAAGCCTGCCCCATAATAGGCGAGAATGCTCCCCAAAATAATTCCAACAATATCTGACACCAGACTGATCGGATGGGATAGACTCACCGTTAACAGCATAAGCCCAATGATGAAAAATAACACCAGCTTAAACTGAATCCTGCCTCGCTTTAACGGCTGCCAGCCAATCATGCGACTGATACGTCGATAGATACTAAATACAATCAGTGCACCGATTAAAATGATTGTGATTAAATGTTGATTCATATGGTATTTCCCCCTATTTTATAAAGCTAATGTGCTTTTAATTGTATATGTTATGCGGATAATCTTATCTTAACCGCATTCTTTCTTTTCATCGACTATCCAAAGGTTGATTTTGCACAAAGGGCTCTCTATCGATAGGTGGAGTGGGGGCGTTTTAGAACGAAGGGGTGGGAGCGATTCATTGACCGAAATCATGTGGTTTAGCTGAATGGGGCACTGTACACAAGATCATTAAATAAATTGAGAAAGAGACCATCTATTAGCACGGTCTCCTTCCTAAGGAACAACTTATTTGAAATTCAATTGAGTAATTTCAATACCCGCCGCTTCAACAAGACTTTATGCTGGTTTACTTTATTCAAGAGGACCCGTTAACCACTTATCAAAAAAGTCTTTATACCCTTGCTTCATTACAGTACTGGAGAATCTTTCGAAGGCAGCCATTCGATTTTCTATTGAAAACTTGTTAGGTGTGGCAAGCGCCATATTGACAAGCTCAAACCAGTTTTCTTGATTACCTGAAAAAGCATATCGAGAATTGATATGGTCATAACATGGATGCGCAGGCTTGATAATAATTTTCCCCATCGCCAGTGCCTCCGTTAACGGCATCGCAAACGTATCAAATTTAGAACTATTCCAATATACTTTTGCAGTGTTCATAAGAGAAAATATTTCAGCTTGCGAAAGGGCAAATTTTATTTTCACATTACCGGGGATATTGTATTTCTTCACACTTTCGCGATAGCGCTCACCGCCAAATACCATATACACTTCTTTGTCGGGGTTTTGACGGGCATAATCGATGACAAGTTCAGGCTGCCGATTCTCTTCGTCTCTTCCAATCCAAAGAACGCGGTTATCCACGATTTGCGAAGGGTCAAAATACTTCTCGGCTAATCTTTCATCAAACCCAATTGGAATAACTGTCACATCGTCCACCCCAAATTTCGTGTGGAGTTCACGTTTTAGAAAGGGCGTTTGGACAATAGCTTTGTCGACCATTTGATAAAAGGGCTTCATCATTTCATAGCCTGTCAGGGCAGGATCTGGAAAACTATGCGGGAATAACACACTGTTTTTTATGAACATCTTTAAATAAGTAAATCCGGAAACAGTATAAATCACATGATCTATTCTTTCGGAATTAATTTTGTCCAAAATAATATCATAATTGACGAGATCACCCTTTTCATGTTCAAAACCTGGAAGATGATCATAGCCACTCACATGTCGTTCCGGGGATATAAAAACAATATCTACGCCAAACTCGCTACACAAATTTTTTAATCGATCCGCATAAATTCGCGGTCCATGTGCTTCAGCGAATTGTATTTTTCTCATGACTAACCCAACTTTTTTCATAGCACTCACCTTACATAATTGAAGTCACACATTGCCGTCAAAAATATTCCTATTTTTAATCATAATATCAATCTACTTTATTAAAAAGGGGGGTAATAGTGGAATTAACTTTATTTATGCTTTTTAGCGGATCTATTTTTACTTGAATGTCTTTCTTTTTTAAAACTGGGAAATTGCCATTGCTTTGAAATTCCCTCCAGTCATCATGCATAAACCGATACAGATAATCTTCGAATTGATAAATATCCCCGCCCAATTCTCGGCTTTTCAGATAGGCTGTATACACCTCACTTCTTATTTCTTCTTTAATCTTTTTCTTGATTAGGGAGGAATCAATCTCATGGCTTGATTCTCTAATAATAGCTGACACTCTTAAATCTAAACCAATCTGTACATCGCTTCCTTCTTTCTTCACGGTTCTTTTTACTTTTGGTTTTAATACTTCTACTTGAACGAACTCTTTTTCCCCAACTTGGTCTTCACTTAGTGTAACAGGCGATCTTACAGCCTTGTTGTTCATTCTAACAAACCCATTAAGGTCCTTTTCATTTAAAAGACCTTTCATTTTTTCACCCTTCATAATAAAAGCACCCTTAATCGTGCTGACGGGTAAACTTTTTAAATCCCTTTTTATTATTGCATCCTCAATCGATATATTTGGCAATAGGATGGTTTTTGTTTTCTCATTGAATTGGTAGAGCAATTCCTGCAGGGATATGGCCGGAACAGCGGAATCCTGTTGCTGCATTTGTTCAGGCTGCATAACCCTTGCATTCGAAAAAGCATAATAAAAAGGAAGCTTTGTTGTAAAAATTTCCTCTATCGATTCCTCCGTTCCATATGTTGAACCCGTTAAACGCACATTGAAATTAGTATCTAAGGCCTGTAAGGTTTTCGATAACCTATTTTCTAATAAAGACTTTCCAAAAATAAAGATACTTAACTGATCAAAGTTAATCGGGATTTGGATACCTTGATAAATTTTTGTAAATGCCTCTTCAATCGTTTTTCCTTTTCCAGTTGCTAACCAGACTGGACTTGGATCAGCACTTTTACCTTGCTCTGTTTTAGCTACATTTGAAAAGTCTAGGAACTGTAACACCACATGATATTCATCATCTTTATAATCCATCCCCAATCCCACCGCATAGGATTGGAATTGTATTTCTTTTATATGGGAACAACCCGAAAGAATTAGCAGAATATAAGCTAGGATCATCATTTTCCTCATCTATTCACCTGATCTCGTTCCATCTTTTGTAAACAAAGAAGAATCTCTTTTTTTCATGAATGAAAAAGGGAACCGGATAAAAGTGTAGAAGATATCCCTTCCATCTGGCGAAGCTATATTGGATAACAAAGGAACTCCAAATGACTTTAGCCTTGACATATAGAGAAAAACAAACATCATACTTAAAACAAAGCCATAGATCCCCATACTGTAACTTAATAACAGGACAAAAATTCGGATAAAAAAGAGATTTCCTGATAATGACTGATTTGCAAGTGTGAAGCTTGAAATAGCTGTGACTCCAATAACTACGAGCGTAGTAGGTGATGTAATTCCCCCTCGGATGGCAGCGTCACCAATGATTAATCCGCCAAGGACAGCCACAGTTTGCCCAATTCCCTTAGGCAATCGAGCCCCGCCTTCTTTAAATAATTCAAACATAATTAGCATGAGTAGCATTTCTAGGAGTGGTGAAAATGGTAAGCCTAGTCGGGAAACCGTAATAGTTGCGATAAGCGGTAATGGTAATTGCCCTACATTATGTGTGATTAACGCCGTAAAGAAACCTGGCAGGAATGTTGTAATAAATAGGCCGATGAAGCGCAATATCCTTTCCAGCGAAGCGAAATAAAAACTTGTATTATCGTCTTCAGGTGTTTTAAATAGCAGAGAAAGATCTGTCGGTGCAATCAGGGCAGTGGGGGCACCATCCACAATGATCACAAATCTTCCTTGGTTAATCGATTCGACTACAAAATCGGCTCTACCTGAATAGGTGATGAGCGGGATGAGCGAAAACTTATTGTTCATCAAATACTCCATCAGCATAGAGGTACTTGTTAAAATATCAACATTTATAGAAGTCAGCCGACCTTGGATATCGCTCAATAGCTGCGCGTTAATAATGTCTTTAATAAAAAGCAAGGAAACTTTTGTATTGGTCCTATTACCGATGGTGTAATCTTCTATCACCAAGGAGGAGGTACGCAGTCTTTTACGAATTAAAGCAATATTGGTCGAAATATCCTCGACAAATCCGTCCTTTGGTCCGCGTATCGAGACCTCGGCAACAGACTCATCTGGCTGCCTAGACGGGAATTTACTCATATCATAGAAAAAAACATTCTCACCAGAAGGAATGACCATTAGTTTCCCCGAAAAAACAGCTTCTTCGATTTTTTCAGCACTAGTAGCCTGTTTACTAATGATCTCCAGCTTCATGGAATCGTAAATAGAACTAGACGGGCTATCCATTTCAAAAGAAGGAAGGATAAAGGATTGAACCAAACTAGGATCCGTTAACGGTTTACAATAGACCATAATCCATGAATCCGTTTGACTACGATGATCCTTTATTTCAATATCTGATGAATGATTGAAGAGCTGCTGAAGGTTTTCAAGAGAAAAATGATGTTGATTCATGATTCAATTCCCCCACCTAACAACTTTTTTTTATGCTTCCATACATAAATAGTTAAGAGTGACATTTGAATAATTAATAAATAGAAAGATATGGGTCTGACATAGTTATAAACAAAGGCAGACAAGGGACCTTGATCAAATGGATAGACACAGCTGATAAAAAGGAAGACGTAAATCATTCTTACTATCTTTACCTTCTTTAATCCCTTCGTCAGAATTCGACTAGAAATCAATACGAATAAACTAATCCTAATAACTCCACCTGACAGCCATTGATAAATAGCAAAAAAGTCTGTATGGGAAAAATATCTGCCAATGGAAATTAAACGCCACTGTTCATAGGCAGGGTATCGATATGTAGCTGCTTGGTCTGGACCAAATTCAACAATTGCACCTATTGTCGGCCCAAGCATTAAACCTATAATAATAGCACCAACAATGAATAGTTGCTTTCTTGAAACAACCTTTTGCAAAACAGGAGTTAAGAAAAGAATGATAAATAACTCTAAGATGGGTAATGAAGTATAAATGAAACCCTTCGCAATGGGTATGTATCCATCCGTAAACAAGGGAAATAAGAGTTCATAATGTTTTTTCTTCATATTGGCAAAAGAAATAAAGTATCCTAGAAGAATAACAAGAGGACAGAGAATGCTGCTTAGTATACCAATGGCAAACAATCCAGATTCCGTACAAAATAAGCAAAAAATGAGTAGTACTAGGGCTAGGAAGAAACTACTGAATCCCTGCATATAGCTCAATTGTGACCAATAAATAATGTCCTTGGCTGTAATAAACGCATTAACAAGCATGTATAACGCAAATGGGAGAAGTAAAAAGGAATAAATGAGTGGGCTTCCGTGATCACGTAAAAGTCAATAATCGATTTTTTATTTATAATGGAGACAAGTTTGTAAAGAAGGTAGATCCAGACTGGCAGAAACGGCAGCGTTAAAAGGATACAGACCCAAGCATCTCTTTTTACAATGGTTAATAGTAAGGGGATAATTTCAACGTGGGCAAACAGACCTATAGACAGTAAAATGACATACGCAATTGAGATAAATCTTAACTTATTCTCCATTTCACAATTTCCTTTTTCTCCTATTATTCTTCTTTCTTTTTTTATTATTCACAGAGGTCCAGAAAATAATCTTTTAAGCAGCTTTACTTCAACAAAATGGTTGGCAATCCAATCTAGCAGAAAAAACACTGCAGCTAAAATGCAGTGTTTTAATTTGCTAGTACACAATTTATTTATATATACATCCTCTTTATTCTAATAAATTAAGTTTCTCATGGTTATACACATGCACTTGATTACGTCCTGCTCGTTTAGCTGAGTATAAGGCTTGATCCGCCTTATTCAAAAGCTGATGAAGCGTTTCCTCTGCCGCTTTCGCTACCTCAGCCACTCCACTGCTTAATGTAACAGAAATCACTTCTTCCGTTGTAATAAGCGGCTGGTTCTCAACAGCCTTGCGAAGCTGATTTGCTAACACTTCACCTTCAAATAGGGTATATCCCTTTAGTGCAACCACAAACTCCTCACCACCATAGCGAGCAAACAGCAGGCCATCCTTCAGTTGCATTTGGCAAACCTTTACGACATGCGCAAGCAATTGATCACCCACATAATGGCCAAATGTATCATTCACTTTTTTAAAATAATCAATATCGATTAATATTACCGTAAATGGCACTAAAGCCTTTGTAGCTGCAGCAAAATCTTGTTCACATTTCTGGAAAAATGCTCGCCGATTATAAATTTGGGTAAGCTCATCATAATAAGCTTGATGCTCTAATTCTACCTGAAGCCTTTTTATCTCTGTAATATCTGTAAAAATAATTAAGAGACCCTTACTATTATTCGCATGTTGCAACGATGAAGTCCGAACCTGAAAGATACGTTTCGAATCATCGGTACCTAACTGTATTTCCCGATTGAAGGCGGCATTCTCAAATTTTGAAGGCGATGGGTCTCCTGATAATTGAGACCAGATTTTCTGAAAGTCCATCCCAAACATCGATTTATTTAATGGTGGAAACATGGCCTTACACGCTTGGTTAAACTCAATTAAGCGATAGGATTCATCCAGTACCATCACCCCATCATTTATACTATTAAATATCGTATCCTTAGCAATTGGCATAATCGTAAACATACGTGAAGAGTTAATAGACCATAAATATAAAAGAGATGAAAGCCATAAGACCATTGGGACTGGATCGATACCCACTGGTGTGAATCCAATTAAATAAACAAAAGCGGTTAGCATGGGGACAAGTTGACCGAACGCTAACGAAATGATTTGTGGACGATATACTTTAGCCGTCTCTCTCCAACGAGAAAGTATCAGTAAAAAGGCGACAAACATGCAGGCAAATATGTATACGCCATGAATCATATACCATATACCGATCTCTTGATGAATGTAAGGAGCCCCCAAGATTGGATCAACCTCAAACACTCGATAATGTAAATGATGGGAATCATTCGTAGCAACCATCGCTAAACTAACGCAAGGAATAGCAAGAAGAGCCAGAATCCTTGCCCTCGTTATTTTCAATCCCAAATACTGCATGACAAATAATAATCCTAAGGGCGGACCAAACGGCATGCCAACATATTGGATAGTTGTCCAAATCTTCATTGACTCCAGTGTCGTTGCCATTAGGCCAAAGGCAGAAGCAAAACAATAAATGGTGATCGACGTCGTATAAAGCATAAAAAAATAAGCGATATTCCGATAATGATGACGCTTAATAAAAACGTTAACGCATAAATACAAATTTAGTACACCTGATGTACAAATAAGGGTAATATAAGCAGTCAATTGCGAACTCACGATTAGATACCTCTTTTAAAAAAACATGGTTTACTTTAATGTAGCATAGTTCAAAATAAATGTGGATGTTTATCGAACAATCGTATGCTGGCAGTAAATGCAAGTTATGAACACATGAATTGAAAACTTTAGACATAGTAAATGAAAAAAAATACTTTTCATTTACTTCACTAATTCTCAATTAACCAATATTTATTGAATATGATCTTTACGACCATTAGCGCAGCCAGGCTGCTTAATTGCTTGGTAATGTCCATCCCTTTTCCAGCAAGTATTCAATGGTTGCACCAACTATCTATAATAATTAACCTATCGAATAAAACAATGCTACAATAGTATAAACCATTCAATATCTATTACTTATTTAAAATAATTATTGCAATTTAATTGACAAAAACAATAATGAATAGATATAATAACGAATATAAATTAATAATAATTATAGATAACTGAAATATTTTCTTCGAAAATGGACAAGCTATCTATAATAAAAACAACATAATTGGAGGAATTACAACATGTCACTTATTGGAAAAGAAGTACAACCGTTCAAAGCACAAGCCTACAGAAATGGCGAGTTTCTCGAAGTATCAGATGCAGATTTTAAAGGTCAATGGAGCGTTGTTTGCTTCTATCCAGCTGACTTTACCTTCGTTTGCCCAACTGAATTAGAAGACCTTCAAGATCAATATCCTGCACTTCAGGAACTTGGCGTTGAAGTATTCTCCGTATCAAGAGACTCTCATTTTACACATAAAGCATGGCACGATACATCAGATGCCATTGGTAAAATCACTTATACTATGATCGGTGACCCTGCACATGTTCTTTCACGCAACTTCGATGTATTAGTTGAAGAATTAGGTCAAGCAGACCGTGGTACTTTTATCATTGATCCGGATGGAATTATCCAAGCCGTTGAAATTAATGCAGATGGCATTGGCCGTGATGCTAGCACATTAATTAACAAAATTAAAGCAGCACAATATGTCCGTAACAATCCTGGTGAAGTTTGCCCAGCAAAATGGAAAGAAGGTTCCACTACACTTAAGCCAAGCCTTGATCTAGTTGGAAAAATTTAAGGAGTGTCACCAATGATTCTAGATGCAGATATTAAAGCTCAACTCGATCAATATCTTCAACTGATGGAAAATGATATCCTGCTTAAAGTCAGCGCAGGCTCTGATGGAGTTTCAAAAGATATGCTAGCTCTAGTTGATGAGCTAGCAACCATGTCACTAAAAATTAAAGTAGAAACAGCTGCTCTAGAGAGAACACCAAGCTTTAGTGTGAATCGTATCGGTGAAGATATGGGGATCACGTTTGCTGGAATTCCGCTTGGACATGAGTTCACTTCACTTGTATTAGCATTGCTACAAGTGAGTGGAAGGGCCCCAAAGGTGGATCAGAAGGTTATCGATCAAGTGAAAAGCATCAAGGGTGACTATCACTTTGAAACCTATGTGAGCCTAACCTGCCATAACTGTCCTGATGTGGTACAGGCATTGAACGTCATGAGCGTTCTTAATCCCGGTATTACACATACTATGATTGACGGTGCGGCTTTCAAGGAAGAAGTAGAAAGCAAAGGTATCATGGCTGTTCCAACTGTTATCCTTAATGGGGAAGCATTTGGGAGCGGACGCATGACACTAGAAGAAATCCTTGCTAAGATGGGCAATGTTCCAGATGCTTCAGAGCTTTCTGATAAGGATCCATATGATGTGCTTGTTGTTGGGGGCGGTCCTGCCGGTGCCAGTGCAGCCATCTATGCGGCACGTAAAGGCATTCGGACTGGTATTGTGGCTGAACGCTTTGGTGGTCAAATTATGGACACCATGGGGATTGAGAACTTTATCGGTACGAAATATACTGAAGGTCCTAAGCTCGCAGCGAGTCTTGAAGAACACGTAAAAGAGTACGAAGTGGACGTCATGAATCTTCAGCGTGCGAAACGTTTAGAGAAGAAAGATCTTATCGAAATTGAACTAGAAAATGGTGCTGTTTTAAAGAGCAAAACCGTTATCCTTTCAACTGGAGCTCGCTGGCGTAATGTTGGCGTTCCTGGCGAAGCCGAATTCAAGAATAAGGGTGTAGCTTACTGCCCACATTGTGATGGTCCTTTATTTGCTGGAAAACACGTAGCTGTTATTGGCGGCGGAAACTCTGGAATTGAAGCAGCCATTGACCTTGCTGGAATTGTAAAGCACGTAACCGTTCTTGAGTTTGCTTCAGAGCTTAAGGCAGATTCTGTCTTACAAGATCGTCTTTATAGTCTTCCAAATGCAACAGTCATCAAAAACGCGCAAACAAAAGAAATTACAGGTACTGACAAAGTAAACGGAATTTCTTACGTGGACCGTGAAACTGGTGAAGAACATCATGTTGAATTACAAGGTGTGTTTGTTCAGATTGGCCTTGTACCAAATACAGATTGGCTAGGAGACTCCATTGAACGTACTAGAATCGGAGAGATTGTAGTGGATAACCATGGAGCAACAACCATTCCTGGTGTGTTTGCTGCAGGAGACTGTACCAACAGCCCATTCAAGCAAATTATTATTTCAATGGGATCAGGTGCGAATGCTGCCCTAGGTGCTTTCGACTATCTTATCCGAAATTAATCAATCTTATCACGATCTCTTTAGAGTAATCCCAATATCTCTTAAAAGTCGCTGTACTAGCCTTAGCTAAGTACAGCGACTTTTTTTATAAGGCTGTTCCGCATAGATTGGAGCGAAAATCCCCCCAACTTCAATACAGCCCAAACTTTGAGAACAGAGCCTTTTATAAAAAGTCTCTGTTAACGTTCGGCTATCTCTTTTATCAATTGCTCTATCTTTTTCCTTCTTATTTTTTCTTGCTTTTTTGCCACTTTAACCTCTTGATTTAAAGCTTTGTAAATGGAGATACACATAAAGACCATTATAACTCCAAACGGCAATGCTGTAATAATGGAAGCTGTTTGCAGACTATCTAATCCTCCACTCAATAACAATACAACGGCAATGGAAGATTGAAGAATCCCCCATGAAATTTTAATCTTATTGGAGGGGTTAAGATTACCATTAGAAGATAGCATTCCTAGAACAAAGGTTGCAGAATCGGCCGACGTTATAAAAAAAGTTATGATTAAAAGGGTTGCAATCACACTCATAATCATTCCAAACGGCAATCCTTCAAGAGTTATGAATAAAGCAGAAGTAACATCATTTTGTACAGCCTCCGCTATTTTTCCTCCTTCAAACATTTGCAGATGCAGGGCACTTCCTCCAAATACAGAAAACCAGATAAAACTAAATAAACTTGGTATCATCAGGACCCCTAGAACAAATTCCTTAATTGTTCTTCCTTTTGACACCCTGGCAATGAACATTCCAACAAAAGGAGCCCATGCAATCCACCAAGCCCAATAAAATAGTGTCCATGTCCCAATCCATGGATTGTCTTGAAATGGCGTTAATCTTAAGCTCATCTGCAGGAGATTTTGGATATAGGACCCGATACTTACCGTAAAAGTATCTAATAAAAAGGATGTTGGGCCAAGGATAAAGGTAACGATTAGTAAGCCAATCGCCAAAATGAGATTCCCATTACTCAATAATAAGATCCCTTTGTCTAACCCTGTTGTGGCAGAAATCAGATAAAGAACAGTAACGATCATGATGATAATAATTTGCCAGGAGGTTGACGTTGGAATACCAAATAAATGTGATAAACCGCCATTTATTTGTAAAGCGCCCAGCCCCAGTGATGTAGCTACCCCAAAAACAGTTGCAATTATGGCCAGGATATCGATCGCTTTTCCTATTGGTCCTTTTACTTTTTCCTTCAACAGTGGATAAAAGGTGGAACTAATTAATCCCGTCAATCCTTTGCGATATTGGAAATAGGCTAAGGATAACGAAATGATAGTGTAAATAGCCCAAGGATGTAATCCCCAATGGAAAAATGAATAGCGAATAGCTAGCCTTGCTGCCTCAGGCGTCCTCGCCTCTCCGTATGGCGGGTCAATATAATGAGAAATCGG
>NZ_CCAS010000034.1 GCF_000612625.1 Neobacillus jeddahensis | reverse complement strand
CCAGGCGCACAGCCTGGCTCAACTTATTATTTCTTCTTCACGACCGGAATCCAGATTTCGCTTTTAAACGTTGGCGAAGTGGTATCAGGATGCTCGTTCCAGAGAATTTCTGGGCCGGTGAGCTGCTCGTAGCTTGACGATGGGAACCACTCTGAATAAATTCGCCCCCACACATTCTGCAGCGTGTCCGGGAAGGGGCCAACCGCTTCGAAAACGGCCCACGATGAGGCGGGGACCTCGAGCTGCTTCAGCTCGGCCGGCGCGTCTTTCGTCGTCGCGACGCCAATATAGTGGTCGAGTTCCCCCTTCTCCTCCATTCTGCCCTCAGAAAAATTCGTCGAGGCGCTCAGCATCCCCATTGGTTCAATATTGGACAAAGCCTTCAATGTGGCAATCGTGTCCCTCTCTAAGCTTTGCCACATCGCGGCGATTTCCGGATTCACTCCGTTGAATTGGATCGGAACTCGTTTGTGAAGTCCGACAATCCGAAAAGCTTCCTTGTCGACGATACGATAATTCATTTCCATTCCTCCTGTAACTGAGATTTGGAAGGTAATCCGTGGATAGGCCTTGAGCAAGTGGCCATTCGCCCGCGCTTCTGTTGGGGTAATCCCGTGCAAGGCTTGAAACGCTCGTGTGAAGGAATCGGGTGAGTTATAACCATATTTGATGGCGATATCGATGACCTTAACATCGCTGTTGTTCAACTCGAACGCAGCAAGTGTCAGGCGTCTGCGCCGAACATACTCGGCCACGGTGACACCGGCCAGGAAGGAAAACATCCGTTTAAAATGGTACTCCGAACAATATGCCTGCCGGGCCACTTCTTTGTAGTCAATGTCGTTGGTCAGGTTGTCTTCGATATACTTGGTCGCCTTGTTCATGCCTGTAAGCAAATCCATGTTTCATACCTCCTTGATCCAAGAATAACAGGATTGACAGGGACCCATCCGACAATTTGTGCTTTGTTTTGTAGGGGGAGGTGGATCATTTCCATTTGAAGAACGGAGAAAAGTTCTTTCGTCTTGTTAAGTAATGTGAATATAAATATATGGCAACCTGGATTGGGACTGAATAAGTGTACTTCCATTTCGTCGGAACGTATATCCCTACCCAGTGAAAAAAGGGTTCAGCAATGTAAGCAGAAAATATTCCAAATAAGATTGCTTTTACTAATGGATTTGCATCAGGTTTAATCTGTAAGAGGATCATCACGGATACTGGCATGAGGGTAATATCCCATGGAAAGTAGGTAGGGACAACTGGTATTACGTTAAATCTATAATGCCAAAGACTGAATTGATCCCCCAAAATATCAAGGGCAAGCGCGATGATGAGGACAAAGAAACCACCATATAAAATACGGTCACTACTTTCTTTTTTTCGAAATTTAAACCATATCATCCAAGGGATGATGGACAGGGCAACTCCGAACCACCAAAGGTCTGAAAAAACGACATAATCGAACCATATTTCAATCTTTTTCATGATTAATTGATGGATTTGTTCAACATTTTCATCAATCAGCTTTTTTTCATGTTCTTTATATTCCATTTTTATCCCTCTTGGCCTTTGCTCAGAATAACTACTTACAGGTATTATTTGCATATTGTTTTTGGATATTCCGAAAAGCACGCTCCCTACCACAAGCTCTTTTTGGATAAAAATTATCGGCGGCGCTTTTCCAACTTTAAGTTCATTTTTTCACGGTGCACATTCTCTCCTCCGTTTTTGGCGATTAATAAACTAAATGTGCCACGAGAACCGTCCCCCTGGTTCATTTTTTGGGTATAATAGAGGAATATGGATTTTTTGATTTTCCAAAAAAAGGGGGGCGCGGCCTTGGAGTCGACACCTGCTAATGAAAAGATTGAGGTTTTCGCGGAGGAGTTGCGGGATTTGTTGCACCCTACGGCGACGGAGGATGCGAAGCTGGTTCAGAAGGGGTTGATGCTTTATCGGCAGGGGCTGGTGAAGCAGTTACAGATATGGGATACGAAGGTGACGTCGACGGTTCAGGATGTGACGCCATGCTATGTGACGCTGGAGTTGGATTTTCTGGCGATGAGTAAGTGTTCGTGTCCTGGTGAGGGGTTTTGTCGGCATCAGATGGCGACTTTTTTCGCGACGTATGCTCGGGTGGGCAGTGTGGCGGATTGGGTGACGGAGTGGCGCGAGCCGATTCGGGAGTCGAGAGCGGCGTCTGATTGGGGGATGCAGACGGCCCGTGATTTAATTAAGGCAAATGGGGCGCTGGAGCCGGATTATGGGCGCTGGGTGCATTCGTTTGAGGTTAGTTTTGATACGTTACTGGCGACGAAGAAGTATACGAGTCCGTATGTGGTGCCGGAGTTATTTGGGATTTATGAGCGGCGGATTCATGCGAGTGCGCCGGTGGAGCAGGAATGGCGCTTGTTGTATGAGTTGATTGGGATTGTGGTGTCATTCCGGAAGTTGGCGGCGCTCAGTGAGCAGCTTGGCCATGACGGGGATACGGTAAAGCGGGCTTATTTGCATTTGTTCCAGAATTTATTGGATGATGCGGAGGAGTTGGCGGTAAAGATTGGCGTGCAGTCGCTGCCGTTTGCGTTTGATGCCTTTATTGAAAAATTGAAGGAAGATGCGTTTGAACTGCTGACTTGTGCGCGCGAGCTGGAATATGAGCGGATTCATTTGTATCGGCTGTTGTGGGTCCATTTTTTCAAAAATAAGGGTTGGCGTGAGCAGGAGTTAACCAAGATTACAGCGCGGTTGAAGGCGCTGCATGATTGGGAGAGTCCGTTGGCGCTGATGGTGGCCGGTGTTCATCTTCAGTTTCTGGTGGGGGATGATGAGAAGGCGTTAAAGTTGTTCGGGCAGTTTAGTGCGGCGGAGATTGTGCCGCATATGGTCTATTGGATTGATTATTTGTCTGGGTTGAAGGCATGGCGCCGGGTGGGGCCGGTGGTTGAGGTGTTTTTGCAAAAGGTGAAGAGGTATTTGGAGGAGCTTGGCGGTTATCATGCTTGTGTGACGTTCACACGGAATGCGCTTCGGGCGGTAGCGCCTTATTGTGCGGAGAGTGATCGGGTCGATTTGTATGAGCGGGCATTATTGTCGATGCTGCCGTATAGTTTTGGGGATTATGAATATTTGCTGTTCGAGCGCGGCCAGTATGATCGCTGGGGTGAGTTGCAGGCGTTTGTAGGCTTGGATTTTTATGATTTGCCGAAGGATCGTTTGAAGATTGTGGAGAAGGAGCGGCCTGAGGTGCTGCTGGGGATGTTGCATCAGACGGCGCAGCGGGAGATTGATCAGAAGAATCGGGCGAGTTACCGGTTGGCGGTGCGCCATTTGAAGAAGCTGCGGACGCTGTATAAGAAGTTAAAGCGAGTCGATGATTGGGAGTATTTCTTGGAGACGCTGCTGGACCGAACGAAGCGGCTGCGGGCATTTCATGAAGAGTGCCGTAGGAGTAAGTTGATTGAGGGGTGAGGGATTGTGTGTGATGTGCGGTGTTTGTGCGGTGTGTGGGTGTCAGGCACCGTTCGTGGACACTGTCCGTTTGGAATGTACACCCTTACCTCTAAATTGAAGATATGTGAGTTGAGCCAGGCGGTGCGCCTGGCTTTTTTAGGTGGGGTTGTACGTGGGATTTGCGAAGTGGTTGATAAAAGGACCAAAGTGGTTGATAAATTTAAAAATGTGGGCGATAAAAGTGAAAAGCGGTTGATAAACTTTATTTGAGGATACTCACCCCTTTCGATTCGTGATCATTGCACCTGTACAGAGAACAAATCCTTAAAAATGGTCATTTAATAGCAAACGTGTTAACGGATCTAGCTTCAAATCGAGGCAGGTTCTTTGATAATGAGTTGAGCCAGGCGGTGCGCCTGGCTTTTTTAGGTGGGTTTGTGCGTGGGATTTGCAAAGTGGTTGATAAAAGGACAAAAGTGGTTGATAAATTTAAAAATGTGGGCGATAAAAATGAAAAGCGGTTGATAAATCCGAAAAAGTGGTCGATAAACCTTACTTGGGGATACTCACCCCCTTCGATTCGTGATCATTGCACCTGTACAGAGAACAAATTCTTAAAAATGGTCATTTAATAGCGAACGTGGTAACGGATCTAGCTTCAAATCGAGGCAGATCCTCTGATAATGAGTTGAGCCAGGCGGTGCGCCTGGCTTTTTTAGGTGAGTTTGTACGTGGGATTTGCGAAGTGGTTGATAAAAGGACAAAAGTGGTTGATAAAAGGACAAAAGTGGTTGATAAATTTAAAAATGTGGGCGATAAAAGTGAAAAGCGGTTGATAAATCGAAAAATATCGTCGATAAACTTTACTTGGGGATGCTCACCCCTTTCGATTCGTGATCATTGCACCTGTAGTGAGAACAAATTCTTAAAAATGGTCATTTAATAGCGAACGTGGTAACGGATTTTGCATCAATTTGAAGCAGATCCTTGAGCCAAGCCACGAATTCGCACAAAAATGGTGCTCGATCATCTACTAACTTTTAAGAACCTGATCCTGGCACTCCTCTTCCTGCACAATTTTGGGTATAATATAGGAATATGGATTTTTTAGGATGTACTTTTTAATGGTGTCAGGCACCATTTTATTCCTCCAGTTAAAGGAGCACGTTATAGATGCTGAAAACTAGGTTTATGAAATTGATCACAACTAAATTAGGAGATGGCCGCTTTCTGTTGACGGCGGAGGATGAACATGGTTCTAACATGAACCCATTTAGGTGGAAAAACCTCGTTTTTAGCAACCATGAAGAGAGTTTTTTTGGTACGCTTCTTGAAACGGATACGGTGGATGACGTGGAAGGTGTCGTCATCAGCGGCTGGCAGCTCGTCTCCCTTTTTGCGAAGGAATCGTTCAATCGCTTTGTTGAGTGGGATTGGAATGAGGAGTCGGAGACTTGTCTTGCCGCGGCCTTTTCACTGTATGAAGGGATTACTGAGAAGGATTGGCTGCCCGACTTTTCGGTGTGGGAGCACGGCGATTTTCGTTGGAAGTTGCCGGAACGGGTTAAGGATGAGTTTGATCCGTCTTTTTGGGAGCAGCCCATCGCAGATGACCAAGACGAGCGCGGGACGACCAAGCAGTATATTTCTGACTTGTTTAATCATGCCCTTGACGCCTATTTAACTAGGAATGCGGCGATGAAGGAGCTGTTTGGACCGAAGCTCGAGTTATTGCGGAGGCAAAATATTTCTGGTGGCCAGTTAGCGCGCTATTTTGATGAGAATAGCTGGCTGGAGTGGGTTGGCATAAAGGAAAGCGACACGCCGTTTACAATTGGGCTTCGTTTGGATGAACCCGTGGATGGTGAGGGTGCTTGGACCCTCGATGTCTTTTTGCGCGGGAAAAAGAATGTCGACGAAGTGTACGATGTGGAGGGTGCCCGGAAGATTCCTGCTAAGTGGCGACCTTTTTTAGAACGGGTTGATCGTGAACGGGGTCGCTGGGCGCGCCTGATTCCTTGGCTGGCGGAGGATGGCTACTTTAAGAGCCATCTGACCGAGGAAGAGGCTTGGATGTTTTTAACGGAGGCGAGTGAGACGTTGGTCGCGCTCGATATCGAGATCCTCCTTCCTTCCTGGTGGCAAGCGATGAAAAATGCCAATTTAAAGGTGAAGGCGTCGCTGAAGGGGTCGTCGAGTCATCGTCCGTCGTTCGTGGGCTTGCAGGCAATGCTCGATTTTAATTGGCGCTTTTCGATGAATGGCGTTGACTTGTCCGAGGAGGAGTTCGGGCAATTGGTCGAGGAGAAGCGGCGGCTTGTCTATATTCGCGGGCGTTGGGTGAAGCTGGATCCGCAGTTTATTCGTCAGATTCAGGATTTGATGAAGCGGGCAGAAAAGGAAGGCCTGCATGTTCGGGACTTGTTGGAGCAGGAGCTCGGAGATGAAGCGACCCCTGAGGATGAGCTGGAGAATCCGAAGGCGTTTGCGAAGATTCAAATTGAATTGAACCGGCAATGGAAGCAAATGGTCAAGCAGCTTTCAGAGGTGCAAAATATCCCGCTCGAAGGTGTCCCGGACGGGTTGAACGGAGAACTGCGCCCATACCAGCAGCTGGGGATGAGCTGGCTCTGGTTCTTACGGCAGTATGGGTTTGGGGCGGTGCTCGCTGATGACATGGGACTCGGCAAAACCGTCCAGCTGATTTCTTACTTGCTGAAGGTGAAGGATGAGGGGGCGGTGCCTGACACCATTACTACTACGGGGGACAGGAAAAACGAAGAAATCGGAGTTCCTACCACAAAGAGCGTGAAAACAGGAGAATTGGTGCCTGACACCAAGGTAAAGGTTCCGACGAAGGCGGCGTTGATTATTTGTCCGACGTCGGTGTTGGGGAATTGGCAGAAGGAGCTGGAGCGGTTTGCGCCTGAGATGAAGGTGTATCTCCATTATGGGTCGAATCGCCTGAAGGAGGAGGCCTTTTCTGAGCGAGCGCAAGCGGCCGATGTCGTGCTGACCTCCTATGGGCTGAGCCACCTTGATTCCGAAGAGTTCGAGTCGCTAGTGTGGAGTTCGATTTCGATTGACGAGGCGCAGAACATTAAGAATGCCCAGACGAAGCAATCAAAAGCGGTGCGCAGGCTGCGCGGCCGCCATCACATTGCCTTAACAGGAACACCTATGGAGAATCGCTTATCGGAGTTGTGGTCAATCTTTGATTTTACCAATCATGGCTACCTCGGCAGCTTGGGGCAGTTTCAGAAAAAATTCGTCATTCCGATTGAGAAGGATGAAAAGAAGGAAAAAGTCACCCAGCTGCAGGCGCTGATTCGTCCCTTCTTATTGCGCCGGACGAAGAAGGATGAAGAGGTTGCCTTGAACCTTCCTGATAAGCTCGAACAAAAAGAGTACTGCCCACTCACTCCTGAGCAGGCTTCGTTGTACGAACAGCTAATTCACGATACGTTCGCTGAAATTGAAAAGCTGACGGGTTTCGAGCGCAAGGGGTTAATTTTACAAATGTTGAGCCGCTTGAAGCAGCTGTGTAATCACCCGGCCCTCTATTTGAAGGAGCAATCGGCGGGGCGCGTGCTGCAGGAGCGGTCGAATAAACTGGAGAAGCTGGTGGAATTGGTCGATGCCGTCCTCGATCAGGGTGAAAGCTGCCTGATTTTCACGCAATATATTGAGATGGGTGAAATGATTCGGGCGACGTTGAAGAAGAAGTTTGGTATTGAGGTACCGTTTTTGAACGGAAGTGTACCGAAAGTGCAGCGCGATACGATGATTGAACGGTTCCAAGCTGGGGAGTTCCCTGTGTTCTTGCTGTCATTGAAGGCTGGCGGAACGGGGCTGAATTTGACGGCGGCCAATCATGTCATTCATTATGATCGCTGGTGGAATCCCGCAGTTGAGAATCAGGCGACGGACCGGGCTTATCGGATTGGCCAGTCGCGGTTTGTCCATGTGCATAAATTGATTTGCACGGGGACGCTGGAGGAGAAGATTGATGCGATGCTCGAGAAGAAACAGTTCTTGAATGACCAAATTATTACGAGTGAGAACTGGATTACGGAGTTGTCGACGGATGAATTGAAGGATTTAGTGTATTTGGGGTGATCGGTGACCCAGTGCATGGAGAAAGGTGTGTAAACTAGGGATAGTTTGCACGCCTTTTTTATATTATTTGGGTTTGATTAGACCTTCATGAAAATAGATGGACCCCATACACATACTAACTTTTTTTCGACTTTATCCAATCGATCCACCTCTCCCCTCTCCCTCAAAGCACTTATATGATTATCCTATTGGGACCAGTCTTAAATGAATAGGAGCGACATAGTATAGAATAAAACACTGAACCAGGTGATGATTATTTATCAGAGATTACTAGCTACCCTCATTGGAAGTTTTTTATTAGGAATTGGCATTAATGGATTTTTAGTGCCGAACCAATTGATAGACGGTGGAATTATCGGAATAGCCCTGATTATCCACTATTTCTTCCATTTCCAAACGGGAATAATGATGTTTTTATTATGTCTTCCGATCTGTATACTCGCCGCTAAACATGAAAAAGGGACTTTTTTTAGCAGCATCCAGGGACTATTCATCTCTTCTTTATTTATTGATTTGCTTTCTCCTCTTCGCACACAATTTACAGTTTCCAACTTAATGAGTGCTTTAATTGGAGGGGTATTAATCGGAACGGGCGTAGCATTGATGCTTCGATATGGGACAAGCACTGGTGGGACGGACTTATTGGCAAAAATCATTGCAAAGACAACCTCTTTGGATATAGCCATTGTCATCATTCTGATTGACGGGCTTATCGTTGCCGCTGGTTTTGCTTTTCTGGAGATCGATCGTTTTCTTTATTCCTGTCTTGCAATTGTTACGGGAGGTCTAACAACATCCTTGCTGGCGAGGCATCAATATTAGTCGCCCTGACTAGCTCCAGCTTAGGCATTAGTCACCCGCCAACTTTCTTTTTCAAAAAGCAAAATGACGAAATATTTCATCAGTTTATAGTATAGTAGAACTATGTACATACACTATTGGAAATGAGGTCATCAAATGAACAAGGATTTTTTTGTTGCGAATCGAAAGCGTTTGTATGAAAAAATGGAGGACCAGTCGCTGCTCGTATTGTTTGCGGGGCAGGCTCCGCATAAGTCAGCTGACGAGGCCTACCATTTTGTGCCCAATCGCAACTTCTACTATTTAACAGGACTCGCGGAACCTAAGCTCATGCTGCTCGTCCATAAGACCAAGCAGACCGTTGACGAATACCTGTTTATTGAAAAATCGGACCCCGTCCTCGAAAAATGGGTTGGCAAGACCATTTCCACAGAGGAAGCGGCCGAAGCCTCAGGAATTGACCAGATTCTTTTTATCGAACAATTTGATGCACTGCTCACCCGGACCCTTATGGGCAGCAAACTAACCAATCTCTATTTGGATCTGGAACGACGCGAGTTGGATCTTGTCACATCAGCAGCGCAGCCCTTCGCCGCCAAGATGCAGGCCAATTACCCGTATCTCAGCATTCAAAATGTCTATCCCGATATTTGTGAGCTACGCTTACTTAAATCACCTGAAGAGGTCGACGAAATCAAAAAGGCCATTGAAATCACGTCCTCCGGTATCAAAAATGTCATGAGCCACGCCAAAGCCGGGATGAAGGAATATCAGCTTGAGGCCTACTTTAATTTTTCCCTCAAGTCCGAAGGTGTTAAGGATTTTGCCTTCCCGACGATCGTCGCCAGTGGCCCAAATGGAACGGTCCTTCATTATGATAAAAATAATGCGTCCGCTGAGGATGGAAGTTTGGTCCTGCTGGATTTAGGAGCGCAATGGAATTATTACAATGCCGACATCAGCTATACTTTTCCCGTGAATGGCACCTTTACGGAAAAACAAAGGACTTTTTACAATATCGTCTTGAAGGCATTAAAGGAAACGACAGCCCTGATTAAACCGGGTGTTCCCTTTGCTAAACTGAATGAACATACGAAAAAGGTGCTGGCGGAAGAATGCATTAAAGTCGGACTGATGACGGAAGCCAGTGAATTGGTGAATTATTATTATCACGGCGTCAGCCACTCGCTTGGCTTGGATACCCATGATGTCGGCAATTATCGTGACATGGTTCTACAGCCGGGTATGGTCCTGACGGTTGAGCCTGGTTTGTATATCGAGGAAGAAGCGATTGGGATCCGGATTGAGGATGACGTGTTGGTGACGGAGGATGGGCACGAAGTTCTTTCGAAGAATATTTTCCGATCTGTTGAGGAAATTGAAGCCTTTATGAAAAAGTAGGGAGATTTTTCGGAGTTCAGCGGCATTTTGGTCTAAAACCACCGGGGCGGAAATATTTTATAGGAGGGTGCAATCTGAGTCTTTTTGCCTGTACCACACTCCAATGAAATAGGTGAGACCGATATGTTTACTGTTCATTTTCTCGATGACAAGGCTGTATTATTAACGCAGCTGCTTCGTAGTGTTCCGGCCGTTGGAGCAGATGTGCGGATTAAGGGCAAAAAAGGAAAGGTGACTAGTGTCAAGCAGATCGATGACACCACGGTACATGTGCACGTAGTGTTGGAGAAGGTCACTGTCAGCAAGTTTGTCGTCGACAATTCGAAAAAGAAAAAGCGGTAAGGAGCTCCCCTCCTTCCACATACAAAGACAAAAACCGTCATGGTAGCCATGACGGTCTTTGTCTTTTTCCTGGCATGCTCGTTACGCCTTGATCCCCATCACACGAATTCGCTTGTAATCAGCGACCCATTCATCCTTTTTCCATAAGACAGGTTTGGCTTCTTCCTCAACCCTGGCCATCACTCGCTCGCGGGTTAGCTTTTCCCTCACCGACTTTACGTAGATATTCCACATATTAATAAGCTGTCCCACGATCAGGTTCCTCTTAATACAAGAATGTCAGGGAGATTTGTTTCTCGTTATGGTTGAAGACTAACTTGTTGTCAGTTTTGCTTGTGTTCGTTCAATAGAATATTTTATCTAAAGACACTTTATTTGCTGGTAACTTATACATCCTACTCAATTTAAAACTATTTTTAAATTCTCAAATTGCTCTTTTAATTCCCAAAAACCCGGAATAGTATCCACATTATATCTTTGGACAGATTTGATTAATGTACATTTCAATTCTTGTTCTAAATCTTCCCTTTGACCATACTGTGTAAGGGATAGTGATTTTTTTAACTTAGGCTCAAATAAATCAATTAGTTCCTTCATTGCTCGTTTGTTGTGTTTTGATTTTTTTACTAAATCATATAATGAAACATCCACGCTGCTCATCCCTTTCTGCTATCTTTGATGATTTCTCCTAGTTCTGTAATTGCCATTTCTAATTTATCAATTTTCTTTTCAAACCGACCAAATAAATAAATAGTTATCGCAATAGGGAAACCAAAGTTACCTAAAATGGTAATCCATTGAGACATGTCAACCGTAGTCATGTTCTTCACTCCTTTTTTGTCAAATAATTACTAATAATTCGAATGGCCTTTTTATGAGTTTTGGATATTGTTTGTTGTGATTTTTTTAACTTAATACCAATTTCTGTATCAGACAATCCATGTATATAGGCGAGATTTAAAATTTCAATTTGCTTCTCAGTTAATGTTTTTACAGCTTCATAAAGTGCCGGATCTCCTAAATAGTCCTTTATATTTTTGCTTTGAAGTATGGTATCTAATTTTATCTCTGCTTTCTCATCACATATCTGTTCCTTAAAAGTCTCAACTTCGGAATCCCCAATGGGTTTGTCTACTATTAACGGATGACGTTTTTGTATTTTTCTATGTCTTTTATCAAAGTTTATGGTATTAAAATAGAGAGCTGTAGAGATATAGGAAGTAAACCTAATATTGAAGTAAAAGTTTTTAAAGGTCTTGTCTAAAAGGTTTCTATTATTCTCTGATGGATGACAAATCGTATCCATTAATAAACTTTGATTTTCTTTATTTTTTAAAAATCCTTGTATCAATTTATTGTTAAAAAATGCCTCGTTATTGCTAATATAGTCCTCATACTTCTTACTATAATAATCAGTTTCCTCGAAATTCCCCAATGTATATTTCCTCCTTCGACCAATAAATAGGAATGTATGTTCCCTTTTGGGGTGTAAAAAAATGACTAATAGAATAGTCATAACTTATTGATATTTCTAGAATGTTAATCTCAAATCCATGTAATAATTGGTAATGTTATACAGGGATTATATCTCTGTATTTGATTCTAATCTAGTTGGTTTTTCAAAATCCCATTATTTTTTAGGACTTATTGATGGGTCTATAAGTTGTGCAATATAGTTTTTTCGTTCAGTTTGAGTAAAATGCCATAGGATTTATCCCCCTTATTACTCTTTACTAATAAAGAAATCTATCATTCAACTTTCACAACCTTTAACATGATTTTTTTCAAAAATAATCTTTCTACTAATTGACCCTTTTCTATTGCTTTTACTAATGATTAAGTGCCAGTATAGCCTTGATTTTGAATAGAAGAGTATATTTCTTTTACTGTATTTCCTTCTTGCTCAAGCTTAATAATTTGGTCAAAATACTTCGTTGGTCTATTTCGGAAACGATGAAATATTGGAGGCTCCTTCATCTTTAAATATTGATAGATTGTTCTTCTATCCAAATCATACTCTTTGGCAAGTCTGGAAATATTTTTACCTTTGATATGTGCAAGTTGAATCTCCTAAATAAGCTCCCACTTTTTAGCTTGGCGATTCTTGGTGATTGTTCTGCTCGAGTTAATGGGATTTCTGTGGGATGTGATACAGGGATGCTCCATTTGATTGAAGCAGGCACAAGAGTGGCAAGAAAGGAATCAAGCTGATTTTTGGCATTCTTAATAAAATGCCATCGATCATAAATCTGGATAATTGTATTGCTTGCATCTTTAATTACTTGGCGGAAACCTGTAAAACCATCTCGACTAACGAGTTCAATAAACGGATACTTCTTTAGCCAACTAGTAACAGTTTGAGGTAAACGATTTGGTAAGAGCGCTAAGGGGGCTTTGGATTGGAGATCACAAACGAGTGTACCGTAAGTATGACCTTTGCAAAATGCGAAGTCATCAAGACCCACGAAAGGGAGACACTTCTGATTCAATAACAGTCTGGTGTATCAAATCTAATAGCGTATCATGGCTCACTGGGATATGAGCTGACTTGGCTAATCTTTCAGCCGAGAGACAACTTGTTGAAAAAGCCATCTTACGTAAAACTTCTTCTGTCCTTTTAGTTCGTCTACCATTTGATGAGAGCCAATCGAATCGCTCAGTAAAAATTTTGACGGTGCAATCTGGGTTATCACAAAACCATCTTCTTGAAAGTATTAACAGTTCACAAGATTTTTCACCTATGGGGAGATCCTGTACTTTACGTGTATAGTGACTATGGATGCGGGAACTTTTCTTTGAGCAGGAAGGGCAAGTGGAAGAGGTTCGATTGCCTTTTAGCGTTATTAGTAAGGATTCATTTGTAGGATAAATTTGCATCAGTTCTAAATCAGGATCTGGGGAGGACCAAGGAATAGAGGACAAAATGCTCATCACTCCTTTTCTTTTAATTATATCAATCTAGCATTAAAAAAGGCTCTCACCAAATCCTCGTAAGAACCAAAGTTATCTGACGGTTACAAAAGTCTGCTCCAGTTAAAACCTCCCTCCGTTTTGAACACAAAACCCTATAGTTAAAAAACTTTTTAGTTAGGTTGTAAAATACTATCCTTAATCCTCTTTAATGAATGTACATCAAAAAATACTAATTTAGTAAGAAAGGAAGGAAGTTAAATGAATTTGTAAGATAAATTTATTTTTTCCAGTAAATTCATTAATCGGTAATAAAGCCGAGGGACTTTTAGTCTCTTTGCTTTAAAAAACAACATTATATTCAGGAGGAATTTTATTATGTCAACATCAAACTCATTTAAACTCAACAGTAATTTTGCTTATGCAGGGGAAACGGTTTATTTAACCACTTCTCAAGACAATTACAACATTTACGCTACATTTCAATCTTCAAAAGATAGTAATGTAAACGTAAAATTAGCAGTTCAAGAAGTCAATTCTAATGAAGCATGGGTTACAATTGAAACTATCCAAGCTGGAAATGCTCAAGGTGGCGGCTCAAGAAGCGTACAATTCACCAATTATTCTACAGCTGGTGACCGCAATTTACGTGTTGTTGCTTACTTGTATGATGGTTGGACTGGGTATACTAGTTTAATGCAAACTTGTGTGGGAAGTATGTTCATTCGCTAATAAATAAAAAATAAAGTCCCTTCGGGGAGGCCACTGAAAATCTTTCGATTTTTCTGAAGAACTGAATAGTTTACAAAAAAAGACGACTCTAAAATTCCAAAATTGAATTTTAAGTCGTCTTTTTTAATCCAAATGAAGCCTTAATTCCCCTTATTTTAATCCATTAGTTTCAATATTCTTTTTAGGTTTACTGCAAATTTTGCCATGGCACCTTGCAATTCCATACCAATTAGACCCGAGGATTCCGCAACATCATACCCTTGTCTGTATTTTAATTCGCTATTTTTGGCTTCAATTTTATATCGTTCCTTTGATTTTTCCTTAAAATATTCACTTTCTTGAAATTTTATTTGTTCTGTATGTACATTTGATTTGATACTTACAGAATAGCTCTTACTTTTGGCACCTTCTTTATAACATCCAGCTTTAAATGGACATATTTCACATTTTTTTACATCAAAATAATAGGTATTAACTTGATTGGTAGCTACCCCTTTTGTCCCCTGTCGAGTTTCCTTATTGCCATATGCCCATCTTTACAAACATACATTCCAGCATCTTTATTGAACTCAAATTCATCTTCTTTTTTCGAAAACCTTGCATTACAGAAGGGTTTAACTTGGCTACTAATTCTATTTCATTCTCTTTTGTATATTCGATATTACCTTTTTCAGAATAGGCTGCATCACCAATTACAGTTTCAACTTTCATCCCAGCTTTAATACTTTTTTCAATAAGTGTTTCTAATTGCTTTCCGTCATTTTTTTCTCCTGTCGTAACTGTAGTAGCTGTAATAATTCTTTCTTCGCTCATTGCAATATGGGTCTTATATCCAAAAAAAGATGAATCAGCAGTTTTATGACCTACTTTTGCATCCTTATCTTCAGAGCTCTGCAAATGTCCGATATCGTCGGTAACTGTTTCTTTTAGAAGGTTTAACTGTCCCTGTACCTTCGGATACTGAATAAGATTTTCTTCCTTTTCAATTACGTCAATTAGTTTCTGGCAATAATCGATTTCATCTTCTAAAACATCGGCTGTATTTTTGTCAGGGAACTTAATTTTCATAGATTCATCAATTTGATAAATAGCTTTTCTCAGCTTCTTAGAACCGTCCATAAGTATTTCTTTTGGTGACATTTGGTTGTATCGGGCTTTCGTATGGGTGGCATCCACGATAATGGATTTACTTTTGAAGATTTCTTGCTCGATGGCAATTTCAACGGTTTTATTGATAAGCATGTCCAACAGGTTTACAACTTTTAAACGAAGTTTTCGAAACTTGGTTAAAGAGCTTGGCTCAATTACAGGCTCCTCCGGAGCCATATTAAGAAAATACTTAAAAGACATGTCGTATATTGAACGATCAACAATGTCAACATCAGACAAGTCATAAATAGTTTTTAACAATAAATATTTGTACAAACGAATAGGGTCGATTGCATTTCGACCATTATTATGGCAATAGTTATCCTTTAGTTCGTCGTAAATAAATGAGAAATCGACCAGATCGTTAATTTTACGTAAAAGATTATCTTTCGGAACAACTAAATCATAAATACCCATATATTGACTAAACACTATTGATTGTTGATTTTGTATCATGGTACCCACCCGTTAAAATTTGATACTTTATGAAGTTAAGTAGCGGTGATCAGGTAAAATTAACAAAACTAAATGAATGGCAAACAGATCTTCTGACTGAATTTCCTGATAGTGAAACATACTGGTTTGGGAAAATTCCAAAAGACTATGAATTACATGATCAATCTCCAAAAGAACTCTTGATTCAAAATATAATAAAAGAAATAAATGGGAACCCTGATGAGGTTTATTTGGTTGAGGTGAATTCCAATCGCTATTACACATGTTCTTCGGAGGAATATATTTTAAAAGCAACTCACGGCATATTTTTGTTGAGTTTACAGGTTCACGATTAATCTTTGAATGAAGCAATAAAAAAACAACATTGTCGTATAACATAGCCAATTATTAAAAGGTTTATTGGAAGAAAGGTGTATACAAATGAATAAAATTATTATTACATGCATTGTGTATTCCGTTTTATTCATAGGGGGATTGTTTGTCTATTCTTTTTTCAAAGATGGAAAAGAAGTAAAAGTGGAAGAAGGGGAGTCTCTTATTGCTAATGCTGAAAGGAACTTATCTAATGGTAAAGTTTCACACGATGAGGAATATGAATTTAGCCAAGAGGCTGTAGCAGCATTTCAAAAGAACGAAAACAATGTAGATTTCCTTGTAGCCGTGCTTAGCCTTTTTACTTGCCTTTTGGATCTTCTTAATCAATTTTTTTCAGTCCGATTTTTGCCAAACATGATTATTTCTCCCTTCCCATATTCTCCTTAAATCAATTATTGACGGTAAACTATAAAAATATACAGAAATAAGTTAATACTTGTCCTTCCCTTATATATATCTAGTAAAAGTGGAAAAGAGGAATTGTAACCATACGATATTAGTGATTTTTTAATAAGGAGGGGTAGGGAATGGAGTATATTAATCCATTATTCAATGAACAAAAAAAGTTTAAAGATAATAAAGTTGAAAAGAAATATCCGGAAAACAAAATTATAAAACCAATGAAACCAAGAGCGGCTCGCAGCGATAAATGCAAAAATATAAATTAACCCGAAAGTATTAATAATGAAAAAACGCCCAAACCCCTTGATACGAAAGGGAATAGGCGTTTTTTATTTGTCGCGTTAACCATGCAAAACAAATATTATCACGAATCGTCCCGGCAATGATCGGACTTTCCTGTGAAACATAGCCGATTTGCCTGCGCCAGGATGACAGTGACTGTCATCGGTAATGTTGGCCGGGTCTGGGGCAATCTCATTGATCGCGAGCAGCTTGATATCCGAATTGGCCATCATTTCTGTTACAAAGAAGCGGAACGAATAACCATTATTTTAACCATATGTCCATTATTTCGTGACTGTTTTGAAAGGTGTAAATGATTCATTTCATTTCCTAGATAATTCTGACTCGTTATTTAAAATTCAACATGGACTGATCTCAGGATTTTTGGGACAGTAAAAGGAAAAAACTACAAAGACCCTCAGCTTTTTCTCGAAGTTTACTTCCACTCTAAATTATTAAGATTAAGCCCATTCTGTCCGAAAAATTTCAGAATATATGTTTTTTCATCGATAGATGTTTTCTTAGTTGGATTCATGATATCACTACTCATATTCATATTTTCTTTTCCTAAAAGTAGAATTCGAATATTTCTAAAATCATCAGTTATTGAATTAAAATTACCGTTATACCACTTATTTAGGATAGATTCATATTGCTGTTTCTTTTCACCACTTACTACACTTAAATTATTCTTCAAATACTGAATATTTTCTTTGGTAACTTGGATTCGTTCAAGAACAATGGTACCTGGGACATTAAAATTATCTTCCCCTTTAAATGAAACTTTTTGAAAAGCCATTTCCATCATTTTTAAATTCAAAGATTTCTCATCTTTAATGGCTCCAATAGCTTTTTCAGCCTTTTTTAGTTCTTCTTTGCTTACTATGTATTGCTGGGAAACCTTAGAATCTTGTACTTTAGTATCTGCTTTTGATTTTGCACTAGTCGAAACAACTACGAATATTACTAATGATAAAATTACCAATGAAAATATAACATATGTAATCGTCCTTTTCATAATAACCCCCTGTATGTTATGGATAATTGAAATATACCATAAAATCCCTATATATTACACATTATTACATAATTATCTTTCAATGAGTAGTACTATTCATATCCTTGTTCTTTTGCTTCTTCTCTCTACTACAACTCCCTATAAATTACGAAAATAACGCCTTTTCCCACGAAACTTTTTCAAAATAAAATCCCTCCTATTTATACAAATCTCTATTCATTATTCTGCCCATTTAGTTTTAGTGAAAATTCTCACAATCTCCTTACCCATAACGTTTTTCTATTAGTGTTTTATTCAAGATAATGGTCCGTTTGTGGAACAAGAAAAAATCCTGCATATTAACACAGGATTTTTAATCAGTCTTTATTTTAAATAATCAATCTTTTTTATATAACTACACCTAAAGGTATCAAATATCAAAAGGAGTTCTAAAACTTGTCCTCCTTCTCTATACATGTATTAAGAATGGAAAAGTGGAAAAATGACCATAAGCCGTGGCAATTTCAATACAGGCCATCTCCCGTCCTTCTGTTACTCCGATGGATTTAGCTGTGACTTCAATGAGGCGTTTTGCTTTCGGCCGTTGAGGAGATTTGAGTCCTTCAACTTGGCGGTAAAGAGAAAAAGTTCATCTGGATGTTTTAGACGAAGGTCACTTGGAAATGGGGTACATTCAAGTACGGTCGCCACCTTTCTAATTAATAGAAACACCTGAGAGAACTCAGCAAAATAACGATCTAACTAGCGAATCATCATGTTTTTGACAGCTCCAAGTTCCTCTGTCAACTTGCCCCTAAACGTGGCCCCAACACGAAGTTCAGCCTCCATGTCTTTCAGGATAGCTAAGGCGTCAATCTTTAATAAGACGAGCAATCACTAAAGCATCTTTACGGTCATGTTTGGTTGGTAAATTATCGTCCAACTCCTTCGAACGTTTGACGTGCATCGGATTGGTCATGACCAGAGGAATTCCCCGTTCCTCAAGGAAATAGGCTAAATTAAGCCAATAATGGCCCGTAGGTTCAATCCCAACAATGACTTCTGTTTTTGCATGTTCGTTCATGGCAGCCAAAATACGTTGATATAATTGTTCAAAACCATCTCGTGGTTGTGAAATGGAAAATGACTTTCGAAGCACTCGTCCGCGATCATCTACAAAGCAAGCGTAATGTGTCAGCTTGGCAATATCGATCCTAATGACGAGTGTTTTTTCGTTGACTTGATTTATTTTTGACTTTGTTTAAAATCCATATGGAGTCCTCCTTGGTTAACTAAGTTAGGTGTCAATTCTGTGCAGATTTGACACCCCGTATCATACCAAGAGGGCTCTTTTTAGTTCAAGTCCCCGAAAATCCTTCTAACAGGAATGCTTCTAGTTGATTTTTTATCACCTTTAGGGAAGTTATTTTATAAATTTTTCCTCCTTGGTGATACCAAAAATAATTTGTGATCAGATACAACATGCGAAAATTCCTCTTCTTTTCATCCTTTAAAAATGCTTAAAGAGTGAGCTTCTCATCACATTCAAGGGCTGATTTTACCTTTGCTTTCTTTTCTCGAAGACTGTATCCCACTCCCTATAGTATTGATAGGATTTTTATTACTTGATATTATTATTTTGAAAGACTCTCAATAATACCTAGCAAAAATACAAATTAAAAGATAGCAAAAAGTGATCTATGGATATACTCGATGAGCGTAAAAGATCAAAATCTTGATATTCAAATCGAACAGCTTACAAAATATATGAAATTGAAATGGAAAAAATCAGTAGGGTTTCTAAACAGAATCCCCACTTGGAGGACTTTCTTTTCAAGATTGCCTCTGATGCAAAAGTTGTAACTCAAATGGTCCGTCATGGCCGAAACACTGTGTAGTTATTGCAGCTCGTTGAACAACTAAATAATAATCTATCTACAATAACTGTTATAATTTTTTTGAATAGAGGTGATTTTTTGGAAAGGAAAAATCTGAATGTATTCACAAAAATCTCGTTTTTCACAGCCCTAGCTACAATTATTGTTTTACCAACGTCCTTATATATATCATCTACAACATCCAACAATAGCGTAGAATCTATCCTACGAATCTTTACATTACTTGCATTTTTTAGTTCCTTGATTGGCATTCCTTTAAGCATTATTTCAATGTTCAGCAAAGAAAATTTAGTCAAAAGAATTTTGGTTCTATTTGTAAATTTATTGCCAATCAGTCTTATTATTTTTGCTCTAATCATTGAATTTATAGATGAATTTTTTAGGAATGCAACTTAAAAGGGGAGTATTAATAATTTAGTAATTGACTATAAAATAATGCCTTAACATGGAGGAAATGTTAGCTTGGGGTTCATATACCTCATAAAAACATCCTCCTTTCTGGCTGAATATAAAAAAAGAAAAATATGATGAGACGCCAATTTCACACCATATTTTTCTTTAAAACTATTATTTTAAAAGATCTTAATTATTTCTTGAAAATTCCCATCATAACAAAAATGTTTTAGTTTCCTAATCGACTAAGCTCGTTGTATTGCTCAAAAGCTTGATATATCGAGTAGTTTCTTTCTCCGTATTCGGTTGCTTTGTCGCCCGTCCCGTTATACCTAGCCAAAGTTGCTTTGATTTCTTCTTCATTATAATCAAGCATATTTACATTAAGTCCAAGGATATGAACTGCTCCCCATTTTAAGACCCAAGCAGCACTTTCAATATTGTAAGTTGGATTAGAGTTTAATGCTTCCCAAATGACTCTTAAATGAACAGGATTGCTCGGATCAAGAATTTCTTCTTCTAAATAACCATTGTAGGCTGCCCATCCTCTTGCTTTAATTGCTGTGGCTGCAAATATTTGACAAGGTCCTGTACTAGAATCTGATTCCACTCCTTCATCTACAAGCAAATCTTTTGCGACGTCTAAAATGTTTTCAACGGAAGACTCCCACGCCAATACAGTTTGAATAAAAGATTTTCTCATTTGAAGCTTTCTTGCTAATCTAGTAATTAAAGCGTCGTGATTAAGAACGTTTTCCACTGCATCTTTTGCACTTATAAGATAAAAATCAGCCCCGATAACGTCCCCAAAATCTTCCAAAATCCATTTTTGGAACCAATTTTTCCCTGAATCAACTACTGGGCTAACTTCATTCCGAACAGAATTGATATAAGGGAACGCTAAAGGATAATCTAAACCATCAAGTGATGGACTAGGTGAAACGGAAAATTGACCTGAATCTCGACCAGAATTAATATTATTGTCAATTTGAATTGAGCCCACCCCAGTACCGACGGTGATGGTTGAAATCTGGTCAAATGACCAGTTTGGAGGAAGAGGATATCCCAAGTTTCCGCTGAATCCAGTGGACATGCCGCTTACAAAGGTATATTCAGCATATCCAGCTTCATGAGCACGTATTCCAACTGCCCTTGGCCCATAAATTCCGACTTTAAACTTTCCGCCCATAGAAGCAAATTCAGATTTGATTGCAGAAAAGTGAGGGAGAATATTGTTCGTAATTTCGTCCCCAAGAACATCAAAATCTACTGAGAAATATATTGTTGTACCTTCTTTAAATCCGTATTTTTCTGCAGCAATATAGGCAGCAGTTGCATCAGAAGCACCTTGTCTTCTATTAAAATAGGTAGCGTCTCCACCATATGTTTGATAAATAGGGAACACAGACAATCCAGCAGCAAAAATATTTTCTAATTCTCCTGGTTGAATTTTTTTATTTAATCCAGTTGCACTAGCATTAGTTAGATATCGCCCAACAGTTGTATAACCAGCGTTTTTCAAGGTTTGAGCTCTTGCTGGTGTAACCTCAGTAATACAATCACAAGCTGTTCCTTTTCTTGTTGGATCTCCAGTACTCTGTAATAAAGAAGCCCAAGTTTGAAAATCACCAATGCCTGTTTGCGGTAACATGCAAAATTTTTGAAAACCTTTAACCGTATTACTAAGTGTTGTATTAAAGATACCATCAAATGAAACATCAAAATTATTAAATATCATGGCTGCTTGAAATAAGTGAATAAAGCTATGATTTCCATCAACATCATTTACATTTAAAGTTGGAATTAATCTCTGAGTAGTCGGCCCAAAGTTTCCATTTGCGGTAGCGTCATCAAGACCTTCTTCATATTGGATTCCATAGACTAAAGATTTTTGTACATCTCGAGAATAAAATCCATCACATGGCATGTAGAAAAAGTTTTGTCGTTTGATATATTTATTGTTCAGCCATTGTTGAATAGAGCGGATTTTTGGATTTCCACCTTCTAATAAAACATAGGCATCCATATTTAACAAAGCTTTAAAGAGTTTGGGAGTCACAACCCCATCAGGATTCTGAATTCCTAAATTAGATTGCATACTGGCGATACCACTTTGCGTACCGGAGCCGAATACCCCTGTAAAACCTCCGGGATTATACCCTTTGCAATACATTCCTCCTTGAATAATTAATACGATATTGGTTTTTGTATTAGAATTCATTGAGATCGGTCCTAAATTAGTTAAATACTGTAACGTTGTGGGACCAACGCTGTCAGCTGGGGTTGCAATTCCCAGTTCAATTTGCAACGCCCTTGTTAATCCATACATAGTCTCCCATCCCGTTTTTCCACTCGGATTTACCGGATTATATCCGGGCTTTCCTGTATAAGTGGCATTCAACCAATTTTGAACTGTGAGTACCATTTCATCCATGTAAATTACCTCTTTCCATATTTAATGTGTTTTTGAATTACATAATATAAAGAGGTACTAATGCAATATTTCACAACTTAATTTCTAATTTTTTTGTTAGATACTTTTTCCTTGAGTCCTTATTCGCCAGTGTTAGGGGGGATATGGAAATACATCAGCTTAGGAGGAAAGGATTTTTAAAAGGCAAGATTGCCAGAAAACTAGATATTGCGAGAAATACAGTATACTCCTACCTGCAAAGAGCTCATGAGGAAATGACCGAATGCATGGTCCCAAGCCGTAATAGGAAAATAAACTTGATAAATATAAAGAGCTAATTCGAACTGGACTTAGGGAGAAAGATAAGGATTTTAAGATTGGAGAAAGTAAAGTAAGAAGTTATGAAGGTGCTTCGTGAAATTTATCAAATTGAGGAGATGCATCAAACAAGAATTTATTAGGCTGTACAAGAGCTTCCTATGGGAAAACAGCCCCAAGGATACTTTGGGCAAAATTGAAGATGCCGTTAAATTCATTAAGAAAAAGTTACCTTTTCCAATTGCTAGGCGAATGTTTGTCGTTATTGGCTGAAAGCGGACAGCAAAAATGTACAAATAGGTGTGAGTTATTGTGACGATTTATATAGACACCAAAAAGAAATTCAAGAAAATTCGGACTTACTGTGAAATAGAAAATGTTCGCTCTTACTCAATTGTTAATCGAAAATAAAAAAGTCGAACCCATTTTGGAAATCGACTTAAAAATCTAATCTATTCTTTCATTTTTTTAGCTTCATAATCACCGTAAAAGTAAGATTTATCTACTTCATCATACGTTGGAGAAGCAATTATTGTATATTGTCCAATTTCATCAACTTCAAACAAAGCTACATTACATTTTTCCATAACAGAAGAATCACCAGTAGTTGAATCTTTTACTAACATATCAATATTGTATACTCCTTTCTTTAATACGCCACTTTTTTGAAAGTCCTCTATTAAATCTTTTGCCTTCGGAATAGGATGTTTATTTTCATACATGTCAAATTCAAATAAAAAATTCACTACACCTACAAACCTTGAATTAAAATAAGCACGTCGAGGGTCACTTGGTTTTAATTTAGGTAAAAGATCAATAGTATCAATCCTTTGAGTCTTTTTAAAATCATCAAGTAGCACTTGAGAATTAATTATATTTAATCTAATGTTAGTGTAAGGAAATATTGAAATAGGGCTATCTTCTTTTAGAACAACTTTATTGGGATATTTTACTAATCCATACTTTTTTATTATTTGTTTCATTACTTGAACCACTTCAGGGTGTTGCTTTATATACGCACCTTTAAATTGCGCTAAATAGATATCGTCACTTTCATCACCCAAAATTTGTAACGTATCTCTTTTAATTGTAAGGTTTGGATAAGCATGATAGGGCTTTTTAATTTCTATTGTAGTATGATGGTCAATCCCTTCGAACCAATTATTGTCTGTCTTAATAACAGTAAACTCATCTTGTATTCCGTAGTTCGTTTTCAAATATTCCTGTATTGGTTTATTCAGATCATCTTTAGAAAAATTAGAACAGCCACTTAGAATTAGGAGTGGTGTACTTACTAAGATGATTTGAATGAATCTTTTTAAGTTCTCCATTTTCTCACCTACATTTCTAAAATTTGTTAATAATATTATAACATTTCATATTCATACAGATAGGTAAGGATTTAAAACCATACAATCAGCATCACGAAGAAAGATTATTGTGGATGTGAAGGTGATAAACACTTTGAAGAAGCATAAAGAGGATCAAAATCAAGTGATTGAACGACTAGGGAATACTTATTATAACAAAGACTTCATCTTTGCTAAAACAGAGCGCCAATATGGCTATCCTATCGTCATTAAGAATTGTCAAAACAGAATGGCAAGTTTACTGGCTATTTCCGGTCTCAATAAAGAATTAACACCACATTCACTATACGTCGCTTCTTGCCGAGGCTGGTGTATCACTCGAACAAATCATGGACAGGCCCGGTCATACCGATGATCAGATTACGAAAAATGTGTACCTTCACGTAATCCAAGAAAAAAAGAAGCCTCCCAAAAGTTCAGTGAACTTATGAGAAGCCTCGATTAAAATCCTCATTGTTATCAAAATGTTAGCAAACCACTCTCATCTTACTTAAAAACCCAGTCATATCAAGGGTTGGAACGGCTTATTACATCTTGCCGCCCACAAAATCCTCTCCATAAGAGGAAACAAACCGATGTCTTTCATCATACAAATCTGCATTCCAGCGATCCTTCTTACCTACCCCTACCGTTTTCTTACCTCCTTAAGTGATTTTCACCATTACCCCTACTTCCTTTATTCCATTACAGCTACTAGTTTTCCTTTATTTTCCTCATCCTTTTTCTTCTATCAAGATAGTAGAAATGGTGTCAGGCACCATTTTCCATTTTTTTCCACATTAAAAGAGACCTAACAGGTTCTCTGTTAGGTCTCTTGGTACTATGCATCTTGTTGTGAAGCTTGTACTAGTATGCGATTCATTTCGCATGACGGTGATAGCTATTGAAGGATAATAATTTTGACGGTTTTTCTGCCCCAAGCATACGCTTGTCCATTGGTTGGGAAGAGCACGTCAATTTTGTGTCCGTGAATGGCACCGCCAGTATCACCTGCAACAGCGACTCCATAGCCTTCCACCCATACTTTACTTCCCAGTGGAATAACAGATGGGTCAACAGCAATTAACTTTATGTTGGGATTGGCCACAATATCGTAACCCGCAGCCGTATAGCGTCCAGAGCTTTGTGCAGTATAAGCAGTAGACGTCACATACATTTCTTTCCCTGCAACAGCTGGGGCCGGACTGCTTTGTGCCGGTGCAGATTTTACTGAAGCTGTACGCGCTTTTGCCGCTTCTTGTTCACGGGCAATCGAAGCCTGAATCGATTTCATCTGGTTTTCAATCCCAGATTTCTCTTTTTCAGCAAGCGCTACTTGTTGCGCAATTTGATTATATTTATCTTGCATGACTTTTAGAGTTTCTTGTCTTTTTTGCATGTTTTGATCAAGTGTCGCTTGTTGTGCAGCAAGGGCTTGTTGATCTTTTTCCAAGATTTGTTCTTGGCGGTCAATCTCTTCTTTATCTTTTTCAATCTGTTTAAGGTCTTCCTTTTGCGCTGTTAAAATATCCTTATCTGCATCGATGAGTTCAGACGCAGCACTCGCGCGTTGGATGAAATCTGAGATACTATCAGACTCGAAAAATAGATTAATCACCATGTTCACATTACTATTTTGTTGCATGGCCATTGCTCGTTTTTTCATAATGTCTTGACGAGCGAGCATTTTGTCCTCTAGGACTACAATCTCTGCTTTTTTCTCTTCGATGAGTTGATTCGTTTCATCGATTTTTTGTTGCGTTTTTGCCATAGCTTCTTGGTTCTTTGTAATATCGCTGTAAAGAGACTCTAACTCTTTTTGAATATTTTCTATTTCTTTGTTAACAGATTGTTGTTCTTGCTGCTTTTGTTCTACGATACTCGCTTTTTGATTTAGTTGTTGTTGAGCATTTCGTAGGGCCTCACTACTTGTTTGTGCATATGTAACCATTGTTCCGGAAACACTTAACACCATTGTAAGTAACACGAGAATGATACGCTTTTTTGTCGTTGGCATACACGTTCTCCTTTCCTTAGTACTCTATTTATAACAAATCAATATGCCAGTTATGTTACAAAAACATTAAATGTGTATCACAATTTGTCTTATTTCAAGAAAAAGTGTCAATTCTGTGCCATAACAGTGGCAGGTTTTGGATAAATAGCAGAATTTTGGTGTCAATTGTGTTGTCAGTTGTGGTGTCAGGCACCACTTATGGACAATGTCCACCTCGGAAGGACACATAGCATTCTCATAGCTAAGCAGGGGAATGTAAAAAAGGCTCCGTGGGGGAGTCTTTTTTGTGGTTTGGTTGGTTGTGAATGATTCTTTGCTGGGTTTTATTTGTTTTTGCCCGCTTGATGATGGGCACTTGTTTGACCCTTGTCGTTGTGCTTGTTTGCCTTCGCCACGAATGATGAATCAGGTTTGTTTTCCTTTTTGTAACTTTTCTTACGGCTTGGCGGCATCGTGAGGTAGGTGATCTTGCTGCCTTCTTTGAGAACAAAATTGGCTGACACGTCGATAACCTCCTCTTCCGTTAAGGGGGTCTCACTATCAATTCTCACCCATGATAATTGATCGAGGGTAAGTTGAATGGTGATATCCCGATAGTAGAAAATAATTTTTGTATCCTCCGTTAGCGGAAAGGATTGATAGGAGGCATTCTTATACTGGTTACGTGATTTCAGTGAGAGCTGGACTGCATCAGCAAAACTTGGCTTGCTTTTAAATTGGAATTCTTGACTACCCATTCTTTTTCCAATCAAGACGATTGAAGTATTTTTTCCCACCAAGATAACCTCCAAATTTTACATATTCCGACATTATTATTCTACAATAATTTCCATTTTTCACACAACCGAATTCACACAATGTACCATCTTTTCATTGTTTGTGCAGTATTTTCACCATCAACCCCGTGCATAACGCACACATTTCAAACTCCACCACCGGGAAACCAGTAAGTTAAAGGTATGAATTGTTTTACGGTGGTGAAATGAATGTCCTTATCAGAAAAAATAAAGGAATTGCGTGAAAAGCAGAACTGGTCACAGGATACGCTTGCGAAGATGATGAAAATGCACCGCTCGACACTTAGTCGCTATGAAACCGGAAAAGCGATTCCTTCCTATCAAACAGTCATACAATTAGCAGAAATATTTAAGATAGACAAAGACTATTTAGTTGGCGAGCTTGAGCAACAGTTCCCAACTACGGGGGCAACGGGCTACATATTAAAGGAAAAACTTGAGGATCCTGCGATCGGCATGATCTTAAAGCTCTTACAGCAAGAACCGGAACTCCAAAAAGCGCTTGTCGACCTACACCTCATGCCACCCAAACGACGAAGGTTTTATGCGGACACGATTATCACGTTCATTAAAGTAAATAACAAACATAAAGACAAAATGTAACCCACATCAAAGAAGCCGCTGACAACAAATAGTCAGCGGCTTCTATTCAAAAAAACAGGGGGGTTTTTCTATAAGTTTGCCCCACCCCGAGGTTTTTATACATGGAAATAAAAAAAACCGGCTATCTCTGCCGGGAAAAGTGGGGAACGGGCGAAGTCTGGATTGATTTTCTCTGGCAACGGATCCAGTTGCGGGGGAAATTTTTCAACAACAACTTGCCTTACGATACTAATTGAGTTGTCTATGGTAGGTCCTTCAAGGATGTAATCGAAATGCTGCGGAAGGTTCGTGTGGATGTCTGGAGAAGATGGGGTCAGGGACTTGTCCCTTCATTTCTAGTTGTTGCTCCCGTATAAGCCATTCCAACTGGCTGACGCGTTTTTGCAGGCTGTCAACATTCTTATTTGCCTTGCCCACCATTTTAATTAAACTTTCGAGCAGCTGCTCTAGGTTGTTGAAATCATCCTCATGAAATCTCAATTGCCGCTTCCTCCCTCTTATGCTGCGGCATACTATCGTGGGACTTCCCACTTAGAAAGCGGATCGATTCCGCGACAACCTCTGTAACATAAACTCGGCGCCCCTCTTTCTCATAATGGCGGGTTTGCAGCCTGCCAGTGATACCGACCACGTCCCCCTTTCGGCAATACCGACATGTATATTCGGCATCTTTTCGCCACAATGTGCATTGGACGAAATCGGCGTCAATATCGCCATTATGATTGCGATATTGACGATTAACGGCCAGCGTTATGTTTGTCACCGCCGTTCCCTCTGGCGTCTTTTTCAATTCCGGATCCCGGGTTAATCGCCCAACAAGTGTAACCTGATTGATCATGTTTTCATCTCCTTTATTGGTTGATGGTTTTATCATAGACCCTTGGAAAATCCCTGTAAAATCGAGAAAAGACCATTAATTGGGTGGTTTTTGTCAAAAAATTGCTTTTCCTTGTGGATTTTTGTCAGAATTATTTTAATTTCCCCTAGATTCTCCCCTTAAAGTAGATGTCCCTAATATTTTTCGACATTTGCTTCTGCCCAACCTATGTTATAATTTAGGAAAGAACAGCGTAAGGCGCCCGCTTATCGAAAATCTAGGGAAACTTAGGCGATTGAAAAGCGGCTTAGTCTCCCTTAATGCGCACAGAAACGGCAAAAAATAAACAGGAGGTTACGATGAAATCATTTAAGTTATACTCATTGGATGTCGTGGATGATGTAAATTCCGTTGAAGTTCCACTCGTGGATGGCTTGATTCTGAACAAAGAAGACGAACGGTCCACTTGGCTGCTTGAGGCATATACTGACCTGTCCCTCTATGATTATTTTAAAAAAATTTCCGAGCAAAACCGTGACATTATTGTCGAGGCGGTGATCACGAAGAAAGAGAATGCTCCGGCCTATTTTCAAACGAAAATTAGCTCGCTGCTCAAATTTGAAAAGCATATTAGTGTCCTGTTTGAAGGGCATTTACGTCGCAATAAAAGTGACTACTCCGAGCTCTTGCTCGATAGTCTCATGCAAAAAGGGTTGGAAGGCCCTGAGCTGCTGAAGGAATTCAAGGAAAAAATGCAAAGTAAGCCGAGGATTAAGGTGAAGCCATAAGGTATCTGAGGAAGGAATGCGTGGGCAGAAAGCGGTTCACGGTCTTTATACTATTTTGATATTACAACCAGCCATGGTGGCTGGTTTTTCTTTTAAGGAATTTGAGATGACTGATTTTTTCCATTTTTTGTTGATTTTTTCGTCTTTCCTAGCGATAATTAAGGGAAGGGGAGGTGCTGTATGGAAGGTTCATTTGGCTTTATTATTGGAATTATTCTTGCTATCTTTTTATTTATTGATGCTCCTAAACATAATAAGAGCCGCTGGCTTTGGGCGATTTTAGGGTTTATTTTTGGCCCCATCGCTGTCGGGATCTATTTGATTAAAACGGGGCGTAAGGTCCTGGGCTGGATTGTCACGATCGTGTCAATTTTGCTGTATATTATCCTCATTTTCTTGTTGATCGTTGCTGTGTTTTTGATGAGTAATGGATTCTCCTGATAGAGAAAGGGACAGTTGCCTGTCCCTTTTTTGCTTCGACGCTTATTCGTCTTTGTTGTCTCTGTCGTTTACGTCGATGTCATCCTCGATGATATCTTCTCGAGGTGTGTTGTTGTCCTTTGATGGATCTTTGTCTGTATCCGTATTTTTGTCTTCTCTTTCTGGATAGTGGTTGTCGTTGTCGATGACATCATTCTCATCATCTGTTACGTCCGGATCGACTGGTGTATTAATATTGTTATTGGTTGGCGGCGGCGGGTTTTGGTCATCATCATCGTTGTTACAGCCAACAAGCAACACGCCAGAGAGGATGGAACCCGCGAGTAATAAAAATAACTTTTTCTTCATGCAAAAAGCCCCTTTCAACTTAAAGAATTGACCTCATTTATCCATGGCCTGTTTTTAGGCTTCCCACAGGTAAAAAAATGTTAACAAGTATTTTTTTCCAACCATGGCTAATAAAAAAACCGACCGGAATATCTCCCCGGTCGGTTACAAATTATTCTTTTTTCTCGCCTAGTGCAAAGGTAATTTCTGCTTCGCAGGCGACTTCCCCATCAACGGTCGCGACGGCTTTGCCCTTTCCAATCGGCCCACGCAGGCGCACAATTTCTACTTCGAGGCGAAGCTGATCACCTGGTTTGACTTGTTTCTTAAAGCGGCAGCCATCAATTCCGGCAAAAAAGGCTAAGCGGCCACGGTTTTCTTCTTTTTTCAACATCGCAACAGCGCCGACCTGGGCTAGTGCCTCCACGATCAGGACGCCCGGCATGACGGGATAATCAGGAAAATGGCCATTGAAAAATTCTTCGTTGGCTGACACATTTTTGATCCCAACGGCACTCTTTCCTTCCTCAACCTCTAAAATGCGGTCTACTAATAAAAATGGGTAACGGTGCGGGATGATTTCTTTGATTTGTTCGATATCAAGCATATTTTTAGTACCTCCTACTAATAACAGATATTTACTTCTATTCTACCCTATACAAAAGGGAAGGGCAATCGCACCCTTCCCGGTTATTTCTTATCGACTAAATCTCGTATATGTGACCAAGTTGATTCCTTAAATACGTCTGCTACGTCCCCGCCGCCAATCACCCCGTAGCCAACCACTGCACCAACGACGACACTAACAACGATCAAGACAAACAAAATAACAAACCGCAGCCAAATCGGAATCATCCGAATTCGAACTCGTTTATGGGCTTGTGGTGCGGCAGCGGCCTCTCCCTCTTGCACCGTCTTTTTGGTCTTGGTCTTTAGCTCTGTTTCGTGCTTTGCTTTTTTATATTCTTCTCTCGTACTTGCTTGTTGGTGATTATTTACAGACATTTCATATTCCCCTTTAACCAAAATCCGTTCGAATACACAGATTTCAGTGAGTTAGTACCTATTATACCCGATTTATTTTATAAAAATTTGATTCGTCTCCTGTTCATTATCTCTATTATAAAAAAATATTCCGAAATAGACATTATTTTTTTACAGGAAATAGTCAAACCTTGTAAAAATTGCGCGGATTTTGTTGATCCTTTCAAAAAGGGATGGCCATTCTGACTAAACAATGTTTTCTTTTTTTGAAAAAAAAAGCCTAATGATCAAGGCTTGTCCGGCCCGTTTCATTAGACTTTTTGTATCGTAAGAGGTCTTACAACTATCATGTTTAAAATCAGCCAAACTTACGACTCGGAATGCGGTCAATGTTATCAAGCATGATTCCTGTACCAATTGCGACGCAATCCATTGGATTTTCTGCTACCAATACTGGTACCTTAAGCTCATCAGCAAGGAGCATATCGATCCCGTGCAGTAAAGCTCCGCCACCTGTTAGAATGACGCCACGATCGATGATATCAGCAGAAAGTTCTGGTGGTGTGCGCTCAAGAACACTTTTCGCCGCTTGAACGATGACTGCCACTGACTCTCTTAATGCGCCTTCGATTTCTTCGGAACGAACGGTAATCGTGCGCGGTAAGCCGCTCACCATGTCACGACCGCGAATCTCCATTTCCTCTGAACGAGAACCTGGGAAAACAGTCCCGATGTTGATTTTAATATTTTCAGCCGTGCGCTCCCCAATCAAGAGCTTGTACTCGCGCTTGATGTAATTGAGGATTTCCATGTCAAACTTGTCACCGGCCATTTTGATGGAGGAAGAAGTCACGATATCGCCCATTGAAAGCACTGCAACATCCGTCGTTCCTCCCCCGATATCTACTACCATGTTACCGCTTGGTTGGAAGATGTCCATTCCGGCGCCGATTGCAGCAACCTTTGGTTCTTCTTCCAAATAAATCTTTTTGCCACCGCTTTTTTCAGCCGCTTCTTTGATTGCCTTTTGCTCTACGCTTGTGATATTCGTTGGGCAGCAGATCAAAATGCGTGGCTTCGAGAGGAAGCCCTTTACGTTTAACTTATTAATAAAATGCTTTAACATTGCTTCTGTCACATCGAAGTCGGCAATAACGCCATCTTTTAGTGGACGGATTGCAACAATGTTACCTGGTGTCCTTCCGACCATGCGGCGAGCTTCTTCACCAACAGCTAATACACGATTTGAGTTTTTATCAATTGCCACGACGGAAGGTTCATTCAATACAATTCCACGGCCTTTTACGTGAATGAGCACGTTAGCCGTTCCTAAGTCAATCCCAATATCCCTTGCAAACATTCTCTTTTCTTTCCTCCTTGGAAACAAAAATCCACATACTTTTCCTAATTGACTATTTTACCATATTCATTAAAATTTCCATAACATTTTAATGTAAATACGTAGACTTTTGTGGAAATATGTCGGATTCGGAGGTTTTTCAGTGAATGCCTTTGGTTTTTTACCTATTTTCATACTGGAAATTGTGGTCATTTTTCCCTTCTGTTCCGTTTTCAAGATGATCCTAGATCTGTTTTACTAGGTCATTGGAACTTTATTCGCTGTTTGGTTGACTCGACTTTTTGGAAGCTGTTTAGGCCGAGTCCCACTCTCGGGATGCCCGTTGGCTTAGGCTGTTTGGGATGAGTGTCCGCCAGCATTGGTGGATCCACCTTATTTGACAGCCTCCCCTTCCTTTTCTTCTTTTTGGTATTTCATTTTTGTTGCCTCTCCACCTCTAAGGTGACGGATCGATTTATGATAATCTAGAATTTCCTTAACCTCATTTGCCAGATCTGGATTAATTTCAGGTAATCTCTCTGTTAAATCCTTATGGACTGTACTTTTGGATACGCCAAACTCCTTCGCAATCACGCGAACCGTTTTCCTCGTCTCCACGATATACTTTCCAATCTTGATAGTTCTCTCTTTGATGTAATCGTGCACACTCTCGCCCTCCCTAATATGGATGTGAGTAGTGTGAAATGAGACCCGCTTATCACTTCGACGAATTCTGCTTCCGCATGGATTCCACCACAGTTGTGTTACTTTAGTGACACTTTTGGTGACACACTTTTGGTGACAGGCACCGAATATAGACACTGTCCACTCCAGGTGGACAACACAATAAGGGTGCGTGATCCATACGGCAGAAAGTTGTTACCTTCTGACAATACGATGAATAATCATGTCTCCGACTGAATACCCGCTAACTTCAAACGACTCTTCACCTCAAACACTCTCTTTGTAAAGGTTTGTAACCATTTTATTAGCTTGGATACGGGTTTATGCACAAAATCCACAATCAGGACAGGACGACGAATAAGTTTTTTAAAAATTGGACAATTTCGCTCTTTTCGACAATAGCTAAAATCCTTATCTAGCAAGGGATTACAGTGGAAATATTTCAATTGCACCCTTATTTCCCGAGAAATTTGTCGATAGATTTTTTTTGCAAAATATTATTTTACAGTGGAATATTGCCTCATTTTTGCGTAGTAGAGGTTGTGATGAGATGAATTCTACTCTACTTTGAGCCTGGTTTTCCCTGTGGTGATTTTATTCTGGATGATTATCGGTTTGTCCTTTTGCAAACTATTATATAATGTTTATATGTTCCTGATGATGATTCCATTTCGTCATCAGAGTCGAAAGATGATGAGTCTATGCATTTGATTGAAAGGAACGAAGATTATGACGCCATTTACGGAAAAGGTCATTGCGATTATTCAAAGGATCCCTACTGGCAAGGTGATGACGTATGGCCAGGTTGCTAGACATGCAGGAAGCCCGCGTGCGGCTCGGCAGGTTGTTCGCATCCTCCATTCAATGAGCCGGAGCTATCACCTTCCATGGCACCGTGTCATCAATGCTAAGGGGCAAATTGCTCTTCGAGATGACGAATCCTACCAAGAGCAACGGATGTCGCTAGAGGCTGAAGGGGTAATGGTGGGCTTGCATGGAGGGATTGACTTAGAGAAATATTTGTGGGAACCAGCTTGCATGGAACACTAATCGTGAAACCCAAATAAAAAGGTGCCTGACACCAAAAGCACTACCTTCATAGTCCTAATGGTGCCTGACACCCATATGTTTATTTATTTTTGATGAAGATGTTTTTGACTAGTTTGACAGGGACAGAGGAGCCGCCCCGGCCTTGGACGTTTTCGATCATCATCGCGACCATCAGGTTTGGCGAGTCGGGGTTGTAGGCGATGAACCAGCCATTTTCCGTCCCGGTTTCCCCTTGCTTCTGCTTGATCTCTGCCGTTCCCGTCTTACCCGCTAACGGATAATCAGCTATCTCCGCGGCATGGGCCGTTCCACTTGCATCACCAACGACCTTTCGTAAGTCCGCGGCAATCAACGCCGCATGCTCCGACGAGACCACTGCTTCCTTCCACACCTGGCTTTGCTTCTCATCCGCTAGCAATATCGGCTTAATCATATTGCCACCATTCACAAATGGTGTATAGGTGGACATCAGATGCACAATACTCATCTGAATCTCCCCTTGCCCGTAGCCAGAATCGGCGAGCGCAATATCATTGGCAAGCGTCCCCGTTACCGACTTCTCAAGCGGAAACGGATAATCCAGCTCTTCGTCAAAACCAAATTTCTTCAGCCCGTCGACAAACGGATCCTTGCCAATTTTCAAAGCCGCTTGGGCAAAATAAATATTATCCGAGAACACAAACGCCTTTTCGAGATTCACGGGATCCGTTCCCGCGTGTACCCGTGTCACAAAGTAGCCGCCCCATGATTTATCCTTTTGCCACTGCTTCCCGATAATCGGCACCGCCTCATCAGGCGAAATCTTCCCGGTCGTGAGCCCGACCGCCGCCGTCAGCGGTTTCATGACTGATCCCGGTGCATAGCCCTGTTTAAACCGCGTTGTCAACGGTTTAAGTGGATCGTCTTGGAGCGCTTTCCATTCATCCGCTGAGAAGCCAAGCGTGGCCAGATTCGGGTCAAATGATGGACTACTGACGAGTGCTAGCGTCTCACCGGTGGTCGGATTCAATGCTGCCGCCGTCCCGGCTTCGCCACCAAACTCTGCAAAGATCCCCGACTGCACATCAGCATCGATCGTCAGCGTGATATTCTTACCGTTGACCACTGGTTTTTCAGCGAGGGTCACATCCCCGGACGCCTTGTTCTTTTTCTTAATCACAATTGTAACGCCCGTTTCGCCTTTCAGCTGCTCATCCAGCACCTGTTCAAGGCCGCGTTTCCCAATCACATCCTGGCTGGTGTAGCCCTTGTCCTTCCGCTTCTCCAGCTCATCTGCGGTAATCGATCCGACATAACCGACCAACTGCGCCGCTGCTGGACCATACGGATAAATCCGCGCCCCGACCTTGCGCGTCTGGACGGGTTCGAGCGCAATCAACTGGGCAATCCGCTCCTGGTCGTCCATCGACACCTTCTTTAGCGGCACAAACAGGCCTGGCTTCACCCAGCTCGCGCCAAGTGCTTTATTGATTTGCTCAGGCGTCATCTTCAGCAGCGAAGCAAGTGGTTCCAACACTGATTGATCTATATCTCCGGCAACGACACCGACTTCATAGACTTGGCCATTGACGGCCAGCCCGTTCCCGTCGCGGTCCAGAATCTCTCCGCGCGTTGGCGCCACAGTACTGATCCCTATGGTATCGCCTTCCTTCAATTCTGGAAAAATATACTCGGAGCTCCAGTCGACATACCAGTTCTTCTTTTTGTCTCGTTCTTCCTGTTGCAATGTTGCTTTATGGGTAAATTCAATTGGTCCTGCAATGCTATTCATTTTTGCAGTAAAAGAGTACTGGGCTTGTTCCTCGTCGCCCTGTTTGTCATCTTTTGGTTTCTTGAAGTTAATCTTGAGGTCTGAAATCTGTAGGTCATCGTAAATTTTTTGATAACGACTAGTAAAGTCTTTCTTGGAGATCGTTTCTTTTGCATCATTTGAAAGGTAATCATACATCTTAGCAAATTTTTGATTGTTCCATAATGCTATGTAGTCTGCAAATCGATCCTGCGGCGTGGGTTCTTTGCTACAGCCTGCGAGCGCAATAATGACGAGCAGGCACACTAATCCTACTATTTTTTTCAAAGCATGTCCCTCCTTTAATTACCATTTTAACATATATGCGCTTACAAGCTGTTTTAATGTAAAAAAACTGTTCAGGCGCATTTCATTTTGGGTCCAATGGCAAAGAAGGAGTTCCTTTTTCCTGAAAAAAAGTTAGGATCTTTCATGTTTTATTCATATTTTGTTCATAATGAGGGTTTATGATAGGGGTATTCACACTTATTCAAACCCCCTTTTGATTATACCGGCCATTGTGCCGGCTTTTTTTATGCAAAAAAAAAAGAGGAAAGTATTCCCCTTCCCCTTTGGATTGTTTATTATGAGTTTGCGTTTTTATTTGTGTTTGTTGATTCGTCGTCTGTGCTGTCGGAAGCAGGATCATCGATTTTTTGTTGTTCTTGCTTCATTTCTGGCATGTCTGACGATTCTTTGTTAACCTCCGAAAGTGCGTCCAACGATTTTTCAAAGTATTCTGTTGGGTTTACGGCTACGCCGTCTTTGCGGATTTCAAAATGTACGTGTGTTCCAGCTTTTTCATTAAACAAGCTTTGCCCAGCCTTGGCAATCACTTGATTTTGTTTTACTTCTTCGCCAACCTTGACCTTTATGTCTTTAACGGATTGATATTGTGTTACAATACCTTTGTCGTGTTCAATTTCTATGACATTACCGAGGGTGGCATCTTCTTCGACACGAGTGACGGTTCCGCTTAATGATGCTGTCACATCAAAGCTTTCGTCTTTCTTGGTCGTGATGTCAATTCCTTGGTTTGGTTCATAGCGATTGTTGTAAAATACTAATGCGGCTTCCTGGTCTTCTGCTTTGCCCTGGAAGTCATAGAATTTGGTTTTTACAACGGCGTCATCGGCACTCTTCACCGGCATTTTGAAGTTCTCTAATGGTTTGTTGACTTCTACTGCTGGTGTGTCGTTTTTCCCGGCGATGTCAGTGGACTTGTAGTCATATTTATCTGTGTCACTGCTGCTTGCTTGGTACCAAAGAACTCCGGTTAAAATGATTGCTGCACTTGCGATATAGATGGCTGGAAATACCCAACGCTTTTTGAAAAAGCGTTTTATGCTGGAACTTTGAGAAGATCGTTTGTTTTCTTCCTCTCTCATTTTCATCACCTCAGCAATCATTCTGAACAGATAAGTAGAATTATATACACTAGTCAAAAATTTTTTTTAAAACTTATTTTTCGACAGTGTCTGGTTTTTTATGCATGTTAGAGGAAATTATTTTTTTAATGGAGGATTTTTTTATGAAATGGGTATGGCGAGTGCTGCCGTTTTTGTATATGGCGGTGGTGTTTATTCAGTCGAGTTTGCCTTCGAATCAGTTTGTCGAGCTGCCGAATTCGACATTTGATCATAATATGAAGGAATCGCTGCATTTGATTGAGTTTGCGATTTTGTATCTGTTGCTGGTGCTGGCGTTTTTGACGCGGCGCGGTTCGTTTACGCCGGCTTTGAATGTGGCTTGTGCTGTGTTGGCGGGGCTTTATGGCGTCAGTGATGAGATCCACCAATCGTTTTATGCGTACCGTTCGGCGTCCTGGTTTGATCTCGTGAAGGATTTCACGGGAATCTCGGTTTGTTTTTATTTTGTGAGAGGTGCACTGTTTCATGGGCGTTTTACGCGTCTGGGACGGTTGCTTGGGCGTGTTCGGGATTAACCACTGCTATGGTTGGCAGTGGTTTTTCTTTTGCAAAAAATAGATTCTAGTTTTATTTGGGCCGGTGGTAGCGAGGTTGAGCCCACTTAGGATGCGATTGGCGCTCCGCGCTGAATCCACCTGTAAAAATTGGCGCAGCTCCGCATTGGTGATGGTCGGCTTGATTAGCAAGAAATAATCTTGGATCGCTGACTTGTGCGCCGTCCTCGACCTGTGGCTGCACATGGAGCAACTCCAGCTCCCATGGGAATAGGTCATCGGGAGAGTGCCGCACACGGGACAGGCCACGCCGGTGAGGAGGTCTTGTGATGTTAGCTGGTAGTGGGCCAGGATATCAAAGATTTCTGGTGTATGACTCGATAGGATTAGGCGTTTTAGTTTGCGTAATTCTTTCGAGTCAAGTTTTTCCTGTTTGTGGATGGCTTGTATTTGGCTGATTTTTTCGAGGAGGCCCTCGCTGTGACAGATATACCGAAGGATTTGTTCGTTCCTATGGCCGATGCGGATGGTCGCCTTTTGGTTACTATTGACGAAGAGGTGATCGATCGGGATTTCCGGATAGTGATGTTTCTTGAGCCATTTTTTTAGTTTGAGGGCCTGGAGTCTTGCTTGGAGGACGGGATTGCTGATGCGTCCATTTGTGCTTAGTGTGGTTTGGTTGAGGTGTTTTTCAAATCGGTATTCTCCACTGCGATTTTTGACTTCTAGGATGAGGGCAAAGGTTTTGCATAAGAGGAGGTAATCGATTTGGAAAAAGTATTTCCCCCATGGGAGGCGAATATTGTGAAAAATGTGGTAGTCTTCGTCGGGAAGCATGCTGAGGTGGAATTCGAGTGATTTTTCTCCTTTATATCCGGCGAGCCAGTTTTTGTAGTCGGCTTGGAAGATGGGCCAGTTGGGGTGATGGGTCGGGAAGCGCGGTTCGAGTGCCATGTATTTTTGGATTTTGATCGAGGGGGCTGGTGGTTTCGCAAACAAGTTTTCATCAATCCTTTCGTTTTTTTATCTAATTTCTCGTTTCATAGGTAGATTCCTGCCATTTTGAGGTGAGGGATTTTGTCTGTTTTGTGAATTTTCTTCTATTTTTTGCCTTGATCGCTGCCCAATTTCTATTCAAATACCATTTTTCATAAAAATCCCTTATTTATCGCACGATTTCCATCTCAATCAAGAACCTATTCACGTACTCTCGAGATTTATCAACCACTTTTCCTCGTTTATCGACCGATTTTTTGATTTATCAACCACTTTTTCCTTTTTATCAACCACATCACCCCATTTATCAACCACTTCCACTAAAACCCAAAAGCCAGGCACAAGGCCTGGCTCAACTCAACATCATTTCTGTGCCGTCAGCGATGCCATCATAGGCTCCGCTGAAGTAATCTCGACACCTTGATAATAGTGCTTCACGATCTCCGCATAATCCTTGCCTTCCTCCGCCATCCCATTCGCGCCGTATTGACTCATGCCAACACCATGGCCAAATCCTTTCGTCGTAATAAGAATATTGTCACCCTTGCGTTCCCAGGCGAAGTCGGACGATCTCAGGTCAAGCTTCTCGCGGATATCCGGTCCCGTCAGAACCTTGCCACTAAAATCGACTTTTCCAACCCGTTTCCCTGCTGTGCGCTCGACAATTTTTCCAATCGTCGATGCTGAGCCAATCTTCACGCCGAGCTTCGTTTCAAAATCCTTCACAGTCATCACCTTTTGACTCTTAAACTTCGGTGACTTTTTATCCCATGGACTTTCTACACTTCGTAAATAAGGAAACGTTCCACTCCAGTAGTCCTCGGAGTTCTCCGTGTAGCCGTTGCCTGTCGAGAAGAATAGGGCATCAATTGGCTTTCCATCATAGGTCAAAATTTTTCCACCCGTTGATTGAACAGCCTCGAGCACCTTTTTCTTTTTCCAGCTATAATCATTGCCCCACTCTTGCTGCATTTCTGCATCATTCATGTACACTTGGTGAACCTGCGTGTCAGTGACCTGGGCCTGAACTCCTTTTGGCACGCCCAGTGTATCCTTGCTCATTAAACGATTGACGATATAGGTTCGCGCTGCTAATGCCTGTGCCTTCAGGGCTTCTTCTTCAAAATCAGCTGGCATCTCTGCTGCCACAACGCCGACGAGGTATTCCTCTAACGGGACATCTTCGACTACCTTCTTAGAGGAGCGGTACACGGCTACGTCAACTCCGGATGTAGAATCCACTGAAACAGTTCCGCTTGTTTCCTTCGATGGAGATTTCTTTAATACTTCCCCTAGTTTTCCACTGGCATGGTGCTCGCCCGAAAAGGGTAACACCAAGACAGCTGGGATAATTAGGGTCAAGGCAATGAGGAGTGATGCTAGTACGATGAGGGGTTTGATTTTTTTCATGTGAGTGCCTCCAGTTTGCAAATTCACAACCGGCACAGTCCTGCCGGGATGCGTCTCAATTCATCATATGGAGGCGGACAAGCATTTATTACAGATTTTTTGGAAGGTTTTCCTCGGATATTTAAGAGAGGATAGCAAACATTGATTGAAACGGTAAGCACTATACATAGAGGATAAATGGTGCCTGACACCCTTTCCCTAGTTACCATCATACATAGATTACAATTGGTGCCTGACACCCTTTCCTAGGTTACCATCATGCCTAGAGGACAAACAATGCCTGACACCGCACTTCACCGCACCACAAACCATCCCCAAAACGCAAAAAATCCCGAAGGATGCATGGTCCGATATTAGACCACCTTGCACTCTCCAGGATTCCTATTTGCCTTTATTAGGCATTCATATCTGAAACATATTTCGTTGTTTCAACGAAGATTTCGTCTGCTTCCTTGATGCGTTCAATATCAGCACCTAAACCTGCTAACTTGCCATGGAAGTCGACATAACCGCGGTCTAAATGTTTCAACTCCGTCACGCGTGTCACACCTTCAGAAACCAAACCAGTCAAAATCAACGCTGCCGCTGCCCGAAGATCCGTTGCCGAAACCTCAGCCCCTTGCAAATTCGAAGGGCCATTTAAAATAACCGAGCGGCCTTCAATCTTAATATCGGCATTCATGCGGCGGAATTCCTCCACATGCATGAAACGATTTTCGAACACCGTTTCCGTAATCATCGACGTTCCATCCGCACGAAGCAACAATGCCATCATTTGCGATTGCATATCCGTTGGGAAACCAGGATGTGGCATCGTCTTGATGTCGACTGCCTTCAAGCGATCCGGACCGATGACACGAACGCCATCCTCTTCTTCAAAAATCTCGACGCCCATTTCTTCCATTTTTGCAATCAAAGATGAAAGATGTTCCGGAACTGCGCCCTTTACTACTACATCTCCGCCCGTAATCGCAGCAGCCACCATAAATGTACCTGCTTCAATACGGTCAGGAATAATCGCATGATCTGCGCCAAATAATACATCCACGCCTTCAATCCGTAAAGTGCCTGTACCTGCACCCTTTACGCGAGCGCCCATTTTATTTAAGAAATTGGCCAAATCAACAATTTCTGGTTCTTTGGCAACATTTTCAATGATCGTCGTACCCTGTGCAAGAGACGCCGCCATCATAATATTTTCTGTTGCCCCTACGCTTGGGAAATCCAAATAAATCTTAGCTCCCTTTAAGCGGCCATCCACTTCTGCTTCAATGAAGCCATTCCCTACCTTCACCTTTGCACCCATTGCTTCAAAGCCTTTAAGATGCTGGTCGATAGGACGAGATCCGATCGCACAACCGCCTGGCAATGCCACGCGTGCCCGGCCATTACGTGCCAATAAAGAGCCCATTACAAGAACAGACGCCCTCATTTTTCGAACATACTCGAATGGTGCTTCATCTTTTAACTCTCTGGATGCATCGACAACAACTGTATTATTTTCAAATACCACTTCAGCATTTAGATTGCGTAAAACTTCATTAATTGTGTATACATCGGAGAGTGTAGGTACATCACGTAACACACTTTTTCCGTCACTTGCTAATAATGTTGCAGCGAGAACTGGCAGAACGGCATTCTTTGCACCTTCAACTTTTACCGTTCCATATAGCCTTTGTCCGCCGCGGACGATGATCTTTTCCAAGAGTATTCCCCTCCGCGTCCATTTTCTCTATATTAATATTCAATCGTGATGAGAGGGGTTCCAACTACAACGGTAGTCTTCCCGCCCAATCCTTCGGAGCGTATGCCAATTTGCAAATTCATGCTATCTTTTTGATTATCTATGGAGCCTGTAAACATCGGCGATGATGCCGAAACAGACATGAATGTCTCCTCTTTTAACGCTTCGATCTCTTTTGCATTAAAAACAGACAGTAAATTTCTTACTGTTGTAGGTAAAGCCGTATCAATCTTATCACTGACCACGCCCTTCATACAAGAGAAAAATGTAGGTTTTCCTCGAAATATGTCGGATAGCCTAGATTTAAACTGATCACTAGTGAAAAAAGCTTCTTGTGACTGATTCCACTCTTTTCCACTGACACTATATACTATATACGCATTCACAGGTTGTTTTGTGTGGGTAGCCATTAGTTGAAGCTTTTCTTGGTGGTTTTTAGATGTTGGAGATACTGCTGTCACTTCCCATTTCTGGCTTGTGTTCGTCACAGACCATTCCCAATCGGAAAACTGTTTCTGAAGCTGCTTCGCAAACGCTTGAAGCTCTTGTTCACTTTTTAATCCATTCACTTGCTCGCGTGCATAAAATGACCAATCACTGAGCAAAATATGTTCGGCTTGTAACGTAGTGCCTATTTTTGCTAAATCATCGGACCCTTTCGGCGCGTTCTCTGTTGCATGAACAACCTCCTGAAAAAGAGATTGAATCGGTTGGTCAGTAGTGCGGTTCCCCATAACAACCAAAATCATACTTACGATGGAAATCATGTATAAAAAAAGCGTTAATTTTCTTTTCATCTCTCTACTCCCCCTTACTACCATTATGGACAGGTAGCAAGCGAGCGATACTTGGGAAATCTCGTCACTTTTTGACAAATTCCAGAGTGAAAAAATAATATCTTATACAAGTACTAACTTTGGGACAACCTTAGTTTTCCACATAAAGAAGATTGTACTCGGAATTTTGCTAAATGGGAACATGTACGAAGACCTAAATTTTTACCAATTTGCAAATAAATAGTTCAAATTACCATTTATTGAAACATGAATGGCAGTTGTTGGGCCCATTGCAAATAATCAAGGAAAAAATTACTAACAGATGATCCGATGAAAATGGCTAATAATATGTAAAGTAATCGTGCCTGGAATACATGGTTCGGCCGCAGCAGCTTATCTACGCGAATCGCTTGCAATGCCCACCAGGCTATCGCAATAAAAAACAAATGTGATAGGATGCTTAACAATGCTATTTGCCCAAAGTCCTCCATCTGTCTGTCCTCCTTTTTAGCCAATAGGAAAGTATTCCTATCAGACATAAGTGCAACTTCCCTTAGGGGCTCGCCAATTTTTAAACCCAAAGAATATTCTACCATATTGACGTATTAAAATCTTAAAAGTTTCGTCTAGAGGTTATATTTGGAAAATTCAAAAAGAAGAGCCTGGTGTTTGCTATCTCTTTACATAAATTAGCTGCCTAAACACGGTATCCCAACGATAAGACCGTGTTTAGGCAGCTAACCAGTTAGCCATATTCGTCATCCATCTCAAATCTCATTCCAAACCCTTTGTAAATTGAGCGGTACATAAATCCGATCCCCTTGGATTTCCCGATGGATAATCGGCGTCTCAAAATATTGCCCCAAGCTGTCCTCCTGACGGCCCGCTTTATGACGTGCCCGTTTATGTCCGCCTACTAATTGTTCAAAACTTAAATTCGATATCTTCATTTCCTTCAGCTCCTTTATTTTTTTAAAAATCGAGAGGGAACTCGCACTGTCTTTGTTCCCTCTCTTAGTCCATTAGGCTGACTTGGCGACAACGACGACTTTGCCCTGGTCGAGCTCGAGCTCAAATCGCTCGGCTTCCTCCGTTGAGAACCCCAGTGTTTCGAACTTCGAGCGGAGTTCATCTCCCCTTGTCCGAAATACATTGGCAAGTGATTCGAAGACGCCTTGTTCTGGGACGCCCACATCATTTATATCGAGATGGTCGGTTAAATCATTGGTGCGGTCTTGGTCGTGCGTTAATAAATAGATTTCATCCTTCGTGAACCCCTGTCGGATGAACTGGTCAATTTCCTGTCTTGCTTGAACACTGTTTTCAACAATTTTTACGTTTTCCATGTTTCATTCCTCCTTTAGGATTTCGTGTCGTTCTATTCCGTATATAACCGCTCCTCTGAAAAATAAAACCTTTTTTTCTCAAAAACTAGTAGGTTATTGAAACGGAATCGCGGGTATATAAGATGGCAAAGGCGCTCATAGAGTAGGTAAACTTCCATTACATTGTCAGCAAATGGGACTGCCCGATCTTTATTGGAGGTATTTATATGAAGAAACTAATTTGTAAATATTGTGGGAATGCCGAATTTACTGTGTTGGATGTAGGCGTGACATTGTGTAAATGTGGGGTCCGCTTGACCAAATCGAGCGATTATCGCTGCCAATATCCGCAAAAGAAAAACAAGCAGCTGTCTATGGATCAAAAGCGCCAGGCGGAGATGATTTCGAAGGTAAGCTTATTAAAACGAGAAATTGATCGCTGTCTGGACGAACGGGACGAAGAACGCTTTCACAAGTTAACGTTCGAATTACGCTTGTGTCAGCATTTTTTAACAAAAGGAGTGAACCCCCCTCCGCTCGCGCAGGGGGAGGCAGAACCGGAACGACGTTAAATTTTCTTCAATAAGGACGCTGCAATTTTTTCACCAAGAGGTTTAACTGCGAATGGGTCACAAGGGCGGATCTCGGCTTTTTTTTCAACAAAGCGTTGCGATTTTTCCACCAAGAGGTTTATCCGCTCCGATGGCGGGTACATAAACACCAACATCATTGATACTTTGAAGGGAGAGAATCATTATGGGATTTATTTGGTCATTAATTATTGGAGGCGTGATTGGCTGGGGCGCTGGACTTATTTTAGGACGTGACGTGCCAGGTGGCATCCTTGGAAATATTATTGCCGGCTTTATCGGGGCATGGCTAGGGTCGCTCCTGTTAGGCGGCTGGGGGCCGGTTATCGGCGGCTTTTACCTCATCCCCGCCCTTATCGGAGCGATTGTCGTTGTCTTTATCGTAAGCTTGATTCTACGCGGGATGAAGCGCACCGCATAATCAGTATCTAGATCAATGAAGCAAAGCAGTGGATCTCAACGTCTTGTTGAGATCCCACTGCTTTTTTTATGGTGTGGTCTAGCCTTTAGGTGGCAGGTTGGTAAAGATGAGTTCATAGCAAAAAGAGATGATGACGAGGACAAAGAGGATTTCCAAGCGTTTTATTTTCATCATGACAGTCTCCCCACAGCTTTTTATTTTTCTAGTACCCTTTTTTTAAAAAATAAAACCTATTGGAGAGAAGAGGGTGGTGTCGAGGACTCGTTTTTCACCAGCCATAAAGTCATAAAAAATACCCGCCCCGTTCAACAGGGGCAGGCTGCTAGACTTTTCGGTAGATTCGTTCATGGGAGATAAATTCCTCGTACTTCATCCCCTTCGGCGTAAATAACAGTGACTCTTTGTTACCGAGGCCCATAAATCCTCCCTCAGCCAGGCTATTGTGAAATAGTAGGTGCACCTTCTGCTGCAGATCATTATCGAAATAAATCAACACATTGCGGCAGAGAATCACATGAAATTCATTGAACGAGCCGTCCGTTACCAAATTATGCTGGGCAAAAATAAGGTTCTCCTCAAGATGCGGTGAAAAATAGGCATATTGATGGTCGGTCGTATAGTACTCGGAAAAAGCCTTCTTCCCACCGGCCTTCAAATAATTTTTCGTATATTGCTGCATTTTCTTAAGTGGAAAGGCGCTTGTCTGAGCTGCTGCCAACGCCTTCTCATTCATATCGGTCGCATAAATCCTCGTCTTATCGGCCAATCCCTCCTCGAGCATCAGGATGGCCATCGAATAGACCTCCTCACCAGTTGCGCACCCAGCATGCCAAATGCGAATCTCGGGTAAATCCCGAAGCAGCGGCACGACCCGCTCGCGAAAAGCGGCAAAGAAGCTAGGATCTCGGTACATTTCCGTCATTCGAATCGACAGGTCATTCAACAACCGCTCCAAATAGCCCTGTTCGTGAAGAACTTTTTCCAAAAGCGCCGTCACGGTTGGCAAGCGCTCGGCCTTCATTCGATTCAGGATTCGTCTACTCAACGACGCCTTAACATAACCACGAAAGTCATAGCCATACATCTGATAGAGACCTTCAATCAATAAACTGATTTCTATTTCCTGTAGCTCGGTCGGGGCGATCACCTCTGGTTCAGGGAATCGCTCCGCTTCTTGCTGTAGTTGGATCGTGTTCTGGTGGTTCAATGTGGCTTCACCTGCTCTGTCAGCCATACTCGCATTAACGAAAAGAGCTGATTCATATTTAACGGCTTCATAATGTAATCGGAGGCGCCGGCTTCCATACATTTGTCGCGCTCCCCCTTCATCGCCTTGGCCGTTAGCGCGATGATTGGCAGGCTTTCCAGTTGGAGCTCGTGGCGAATAATCTTCATCGCCTCATAGCCGCCCATTACTGGCATCATGATGTCCATGAAAATCAAATCAAAGTCGCCTTGGCTTTGAAGCATCTCAATTGCCCGCTTTCCATTTTCTGCGACCTGAACATCGATGCCCTTGCGCTCAAGCGCCGTGACAAGCGCGAATACATTCCGGCTATCATCCTCGACTAGCAGGACTTTTTTTCCATAAAAAAGCTGTTCATCTGTACCTTCCGCACTCGGCACATCCATGATTGAGGCTAGCTCTTCATCGTCCCCCACATCGTCCTCAATTTCATCGATCACGGTGACGGCTACTTCGTCGTGGCCCGTATCCTCGAAAACATGATAGCTTTCAGGCTCTAATCGGCTCGGGATATACAGGGTAAATGTGCTTCCCTTTTTCGGCTCACTTTGGACGACCAATACCCCGCCAAGCAGTTTAGTAAATTCACGACAAATCGAGAGTCCAAGCCCGGTCCCGCCATATTGCCGGTTTGTCGTCCCATCCACCTGCTGGAAGGCATCGAAAATGATTTGCTGTTTTTCGAGTGGAATGCCGATGCCTGTATCGGTGATGGCAATTGCCAAAACCGGTTCTTCTATTTGACGGCCAAGCAGCTCCTCGGCTTTTTCCGGTGCCGCCAGGTCAATCGTGACCATAACGGAGCCCTGTTCCGTAAATTTAAAGGCATTCGATAATAGATTTTTTAAAATTTGCTGGAGTCGTTGACCGTCTGTCGAAATCACCGCTGGGACAACAGGGGCTGTCGCCACCTCAAAGGCCAGCTTCTTTTTCGCAGCAACCGGTGTGAAGATATTCCGGAGCAGCTGTGGCAGCTCGGTAACGTTCACTTCATCGGTTACAATTTCAATTTTCCCCGCTTCGATTTTCGATAAATCGAGAATATCATCAATGAGTCGCAGCAAGTCGCCACCAGCTGTGTAGACCACGCGGGCGTATTCTTCGACTTCGGCCTCGTCCATTTCCGCGGTATTTTCCATCAACATTTGCGATAAAATCAAGATACTGTTTAACGGCGTCCGCAGCTCATGCGACATGTTGGCGAGGAAATCGGTTTTATATTGCGAGCTCATTTTCAGCTTAAGCGAATAGTCCTCGAGCTCATCCTTCGCACGTTTTAACTCGATGGCACGCTGTTCGGCAAAATGGTTCTGCTCCTCCAAATAGCCATTGGTGATCCGCAGCTGTTCTTGCTGCATTTGCAATTCCTCGGATTGTGCTTGAAGCTCTTCCGATTGGGCCTGTAGTTCTTCGGTCAGGATCTGGGATTCACCCAGCAATCGTTCTACTTCCATCCTTCCGTTCACACTCGAAATCGCTGAACCAAATTTGTCTTGAAGCTGGTCCAGTAAGGTCAGGTGTTGCGATTCAAACGGTTGGAGCGCGGCGAATTCGACGACCGCTTCGACTCTGCCCTCAAATAAAATCGGTGCAATTAAGAGGTTACGCGGTGAGGACGCGCCGAGACCCGACGTCACCTTGATATGCTCCTCTGGCAGCCGATCAATCAGAAAAATACGTTGATCCAGGGCGGCTTGACCAATTAATCCTTCACCCAGTCGGAAGCTGGTCGCGGGTTTCGCCTCATCCGCGATCGCATAGCCGGCGACCTTGACGTAGCAGGTCTCGTCCCCTCCGCTTCTACGTAGATAGACGATTCCATAGCTAGCCTGCAATAAGGGCGCCAGCTTGGTCAGAAAGTCTTGTGCTAATTCGGTAATGTCCGTTATTCCTTGGTACATCGTCGAGATATCCGCCATGCTTTTTTGCACCCAGCTCTGTTTCTCGAGATTGCCGAGCAGGTGGTTCATCGCCTCGGCCAGTTCGCGCGTCTCATCGCGCGTGTTAACATGGATTCTGGTAGATAGGTCGACCTCGGACTCGGTAATATTCCTAATCGTTCTGACGACCTGCTTGATCGTTTTGACAATTGAATTCGATAGGAAAAAGGCTGTCGCTACCGTGGCCACTGTCACAAAAAGGATCAGGGCATAAAGGGCTATTTTTAAATTCATATTGCTCTGGTTGAGCTGTTCCGTCCGTTCCGTGGTTAATTGCTTCTCGGTCGCCAGGAATGAATCGAGTTGAGTTCGCAGCTGATCAGTCAATTTTTTGCCGGTGTTGTTGGCGAAGTGCTCGTTCAAGGAGGCTGTGTTATTGGATCGCTTTTGATTGATCACAAATTCTCCGGTATTGGTGACCCAGCTTAAGATCAGCGGTTTGATTTCCTCGAGATTCCGCTGCTGGCTGCCGTTATCGTTTAACAAGGAATGAAGCTTATTGTAGTTATCAAGCCAGCTGCGGCTTGCGTTATTGTAGGGCTCCAGGTACGCCTCATCACCCGTAATCACGTACCCCCTCATCCCGGTTTCCATATCGAGGACATTTTTTTGAATCTGGTTGGCCAGATCATGGACTTCAATATCGTGGTCGGCTACGAAATCGACCTCCTGCTGCAGGTCTGACATCCGGTTGATCACGATGAACAGTGATACCACCAAGCAGATCAGGATGGTTAAGTAGCCTGTAATGATTTTGGCATGTATGTTAAAATTCCAGCCTTTCATGGTCCTGCTCTCCTCCTCGGTATAATTCGTCTGTCGAAATATACCTTATCCTACCATATCACGGATGCCGCTATCACTCATTTATTTGGGAATTCGACATAATTGGTTCATTTTTACCATATCTCCGCTCCATTGCTTTACCCGTTTTTTGCAGGGGTGAAACCTATTTTGGGGATTTTTTTATTTGCTTGGAAAAGTAAGGTATTTGCGGGGCTACTCTACTCTTACATGGACTTTCCTCTTAAAAGTAGACGTAGGCCCGCTCTATTTGTACTCCTGCAGAAGGTCCTAAAAAAGATGGTTTGAACCGTTCCTGCGACGGGTACAGAAATACTATCACCACAATTACATTTGGAGGGATGCACGATGGCAAAAACAAAAACGAAAGATCCAGAAACCATTTTAACCGAGACACTTAATCAGCAGGTCGCCAACTTCTCGGTGCTTTATATGAAGCTGCACCATTATCATTGGTATGTAAAAGGGGAAAATTTCTTCACCTTACATGTAAAGTTCCAGGACTTGTATACGGAGACCACATTGCATTTGGACACGATCGCCGAGAGGATGCTGGCGCTACGGGCTTTACCTACGGCGACACTTAAAGATCAATTACAGCTAGCGTCGGTTTCAGAGGCATCAGGCTCTGAAACCGCTCAGGAAATGGTGCAGACGCTCGCCAGTGACTTTGACACGATTTGCACAGAATTGACGGAGGGAATCACCGTTGCCGAGGATCATGATGATCAACCGACGGCCGATCTGCTGATTGCGATTCGTGCTTCGTTTGAGAAGCACAGATGGATGCTGGAGGCCTATTTAGCCACGTAACATCGCTCTCTCAGAGCGCACCGTTTTTAGTTCAAAAATTTGTAGAATGGGGTGTCAGCACAGGGGCCGGCACTCTTTTTTATATGGAGTCATCTCTTAAGTTACCATTTTTAATAGAAGTGGCTCTGATGTTCTGTCAGAGTGCCCCCGGCTCATTTTTTCCCATTCGCACGGGCACTATCAACCCTCCACAGTTCCCA
>NZ_CCAS010000033.1 GCF_000612625.1 Neobacillus jeddahensis | reverse complement strand
AGCAATCGCTTCGTCTGCCTGCATCATCGTATTTAGGATATCTATTACTAACGTCGCCGCGCGGGAGTAATTGTCATATAAATCATTGACCTTTTGATTAGCCTCCGCGTATACTTCCATTGCTTTTTTGGCTTTTCCTTCTGTGTAATAATCAATGTTACCGAGCTTTTCTATATTTGGAGTGGCATTGGTCTCTAGCTCCGTAATAATTTCCTGTAAAAATTTAAAAATGGTTGTCATTTCATCAGGATCAATATTAATAAGCAGACTCGAACCGCCACCATCAGCTTTAAGCATAAGACTTCGCCTCCTTGTAAGGGAAATCCATTTCATCAAAAAGGACCTTCAAGAACCAATATTGGCTGGCATGATAGTATTTCTTATTTACGGTATCCACCATGATCAACTTTTCGTCCTTCGTAAAAATGAGCCATTGTTGATAATAGTGCCAATTAAATCGATCTCTATGTTCCTCTTTAAGATGAAAGAATTCTAGATTCATAAACATCTCTTCCGGTTCAAAATTCTCTGTTTCCCGTCTTTCCTGATGTGATAATTCTTTTTTTAAAAACGTTTTTTCCTTCTCCCCTGGTTCCCTTACAATCAAAGGAAATTGTCCAGATAACATTTTTAACACGGATGCTTTCGACACAACCCGTAACTGATAGCGGCCCATTTCTTTGAGTTCTACCAGTATAATTACTTCATCCCTATCCCGTTCACGAAAAGCAAACAGAAGATTATTGATACGAACATATTTTTCACTTTGATGATAAAATTCAATAACGCGGATGATCATGGCCCCAGCCTTTGTTATTTTTCCATCGGGTGTGATAATCTCCTTCTCAATCAACCGGTCATGCGCCTCTTTAAATACCTCTTCACCCTGTAGTTGGTAAACTTCTTTCTCAGGTAAGCCAAAAAGAACAGTCCCACCAAAGGCTGCCGCTAAAAGGTATAGTTCAGCCACGGAAAACGTATCTGTTGATGATTCGATCATAAATTCTTCACTTCCCTTACTGAACCGTCTTGAAAGAAATCATCTAAGTAGCCGTCGAGATTGTTTAACGCTTTTGTTTGTTTTGCGACAGCAGACTTCATATCATGATGATATTTCTGAATGATTTCCAAATAACTTAAAAAGGAATCCCTAGATTTCCCGCTCCATTTAGCCGAATGAAGGTAAGCGATTAATTGCTCACAAGATTCATAGGTTTGTTCAATCGATTGCTCTAATCCTATAGCCGCGGCCTTCGCTTCATTTGCCTTATCACCGTCAATTCTAACGCTCCCCACTGATTAATCGCTCCAATCTCTCTTTTAACTCATTTAATTCCTTTTCTCTTCTGGCCCTTTCCGCTTCTTCCACTTTTATAGCTAAATTCTTATAATGCAGATATCTTTCATACGCCTTATTTTTAGCCGCCACAAGTGAGCTTCGCTTATCTTGATCGAGCTGGAAATACCTCTTTAATTTTTCATTTAACTCCTCGCGGCTTATTTTAAAATCATTTGAGGGTATTTTCGTATTGGATAAATTCGGAACCGTACCAAGATAAGAACTATAGGCTCCATTTGCATCTGACACCTTTTCATCGTGCTCAGAAATAGCATCTTTTAGTTTTTCATACAACTCATGGTAGTCATCTCTTTTTTTCTCCGTATCACTTTTAAACCAATCAAACATGGACATTCACTTCCTCTCTTTTAAGGTAAGGAGCAGCAATTTTGATCTTCTCGGCTTTGCCCTGTTTAATGTAGTAAGCTTCATATGGAAGTAAGCTTTGCTCTTTATACGGTCGGTTTAAAACATCAAGGATGCTCTGCTCCGTAATTCTTCCAATTAACACGCCCGTCTTTTGTTTCTTCACCGTTGTCGCGATATCATCGTATTGTCTTTCCAATGCGCCATGAACAGCACCGATCACAAAATAAATTCCAACTCTCGCACCTGTTTCGATTAAATTTGCCAATGCAGATTGGCTAGTAAATGACATCGATTCGATGAGGAATGATACATCAGTGATGAAGACAACCATTGGACGAATTTCTTTTAGAAAATCATTCCTAGTTGCACGGCCATTGGTAGCCGATTGTACTTGTCGGAAGGCGTCTTCCCTTGTTTCAAGTAGATGCTGCAGCCGCTCGACAAAGACATCCATTGTTTCACTATGGTCTGCATAAAGATTGACACTTTCCTTATAGACTCTAAATCTTGATGAACTATTATCGATTAAACCGACATCAATATGGTGATTAACTGAAATACTGGCAATCAGAGTTAGATACGTTTGTTCAACCGCATCGATGGTATCACTTAAGATGAGCGTGGTTTGATCTTTCACGACTGATAACTCGATTGGTTCTACCTTTTCAAAATCGACGGCAAATGGAATACCGCCATTGTTTAAAATGGTTTGGGTTACTTGATTTTCAATAAAAGTAGTAAACTCAATGACCTCCGGAACCATTGGAATCGGCAATGGCCACTCCCCATTCCAATCATTCCGCATCTGGCGACTCTCTTCTTGGATTCTATTAATAATGGACAGGGTATCGTCACCTACGACAGGCAGAGCCGTTTGAAATAAGGTGGGCTGCTCTAATTTAACCAAGCCTCTTCCAGGAACTTCTTCAATGAGTAATTCCGTTCTGCCAACAATATTGCGCGCCTCCATGCCATCAATCATAAATAAGGAGATTTGATGTTTAATATTGGCAAGAACTGGGGCTCTCAGCACACTTTGACGACCGGCACTAATCACCATATGAATGCCTACACTAACACCTTCTCTGGCAATTTGGGCCAAGATCTTTTCAAAGTCATCGCGATAAGCAGCATCAGTAACAGAATCGAACGTATCGATGATTAAAAGAATCACAGGGACTTCTTCTCCACTTGCTTGTTCATACATCTGAATATTGGCGACACCGTATTTGCTTAATCGTTGTTTACGCTCCTTCAATTCCTGTTGCAGGCGTCGAAAAAGCTTACCTAGTTTGATTTCTTCATCGACCATAATCGTATCTGCTACGTGTGGCAGTTCCCTCAATGGCAGCAATCCATTTGTTCCAAGATCAATCAAATAGAAATGAACCTGCTTAGGGCTGTGGTGTCTAGCAATATTCATCGCCGCACTTTGTAAAAAGGTAGACTTCCCGTACCCAGGACTTGAAAAGACAGCAATATGACCGTCCTTGGAAAGATTCAATGAAAGTGGTCTTTGTGCCTGCATTTCCGGAAGGTCGAGAAAACCAAACATCACTTCCAACGGTTTCTTTTCCTCAACCCAGGCCTCTTTATAGGCCACTTCATCTAAATCGGGAAGGAAAATCCGCTCCGCTAACGGTGGCAGCCATGGTCTTGGAAGGTCTGCAATCCTTTTTTCCGTTGCATATGCATGAATATAATCCACAACTGCGTCCAGTTCGGTTGGAACCTTGGTAATTTCCCTTTTAGTCGATAGACCACTTAAGTCATCCGAGATGATATCATATTGACCCAAGTCGTTAATGGCATAAATCGTTGTGTCCAATAAGTCCTGTTCATTTTTATCAGGGATATAATCGGCACCGCTCCAGGCACTTTGAAAAAGCTCATAGATTTCATTGTTGCCGACCTGTAAGTAGGCACGCCCTGGAAGCGTAATATTGGCGGCATCCGGCGTCTTCAAAATCTCCGTCGAATCACTGGCGTTTTGTACTTTGAGTGCAAGCTTAAATTTAGAGTTGGACCAGATTTGGTCATCGACGACCCCACTTGGTTTTTGTGTGGCCAAAATCAGATGAATCCCCAGCGAGCGCCCAATACGGGCCGTCGACACCAATTCTTTCATAAATTCTGGCTGCTCGGATTTGAGCTCGGCAAATTCATCTGAGATTAAGAATAAATGTGGCATCGGCTCACGAGCCTCACCTAATTTATATAGTTTTTGATATTGGTTGATATGGTTGACATCATATTGGCCAAATAAACGTTGACGTTTTTGTAATTCTGCTTTAATAGAAGCTAATGCCCTTAATGATTGAGCCCCATCCAAGTTTGTAATCGTTCCTAATAAGTGTGGGAGATTTTTAAATAAATTGGCCATTCCTCCGCCTTTATAATCAATTAACAGAAAAGCAGCTTCATACGGATGAAAATTGACGGCAAGCGAGAGAATATAGGACTGAATGATTTCTGATTTCCCTGAACCCGTCGTACCTGCAACTAAACCATGCGGTCCATGGGCCTTCTCATGCAGATTTAAATTGACGAGATCCTCTTTCCCCCGCAATCCAAGTGGAACAGCGAGGCTTTTATAGGTTTCATTTTGCGTCCAGCGCCAATCAACCCCCAGATCCTCGACCTTCTCTACCCCGTACATTTCAAGAAATGTCACGCTTTCCGGAATCGAGTTCTTTAGATTTTGTAAGTGATGGAGTGGTGCTAATGCCCGCGATAAATCTTCTTTATTGAAACCCTTCGGAAATCGATCTGGTATAAATTTCCGATTGACCAATTCTCCTTTTTCAAGGATCATCGTTCCACTTGTCGTATCACGAATATCAATAACCGTGTTAACATGCTCCGGAAGTGACTGCATCACATCCTGCACGAATACAAGGGAAATACCTAATTCACTTGGGTCTTCATTAAAATATTCCATGACCGAATGGTCTAGGATCATTTTTTCATCGGTAATCAGTACCACGAAATGCGGAGTGAAATATAGTTTTTCATTTTTATTGCTTTTCTCATTGATGGCCAGCTTGCGTTCTTTAATGATTTGATAAAGGGAGTTTAGGACTTGCTCGCGCGATCGTTCGTGATAGACAAAGCCTCTCACGTTTAGATCCCGTAAGCTGGCGTGGGGAAGCCAGCGCATCCATTCCCATTGCCCTTTTTCCTCTTCTGGAAAAATAGTCACAAACTGTACATCATGATAACTATGAAACAAGGCGGTCTGCATCACGAGTAATTGCAACTGTTCCAGCACAAGCAGCCGCTGCCCGATGTAACCAACCGGACCATTCATTAAGGACGTTACTACTGGCACATTCTCAATTGTCAAATACTGTGACTGAAGATTCCGCGCTGCCTCCACCAATTCATCCTTATCAAGGGAAAATTCCTCGGTATTGAATTCAACCTCAAAGCTGGAATGAACTCTCCCTAATCCAAGACGATACATCAGAAAGTCGTGATGGATATTAGTCTTTTCAAAAATACGAGAATCGACTTTCATGGCCATTTCGCATAGTTGTTCTACATTAGGAAAATGATAGTGTAGGGCATGCTGCTGTTCTTGACTTGCTTGATATAATTGCTGTGTTTTCTGTTTCAAATAGTCTCGGTAACTTGTATCCCGCTCCGTTCTATCCAAACGGTATTTCTTTAGGCTTTTAAGATAGGATGTAATGGAAAAGATAACGGTTGTTAAGGTCATCGCTAGCATGATGATGATATAAAAACCATTTGACAGAAAAAAGGACATAATCACCATCGCAGCAATCATCACAAGTGGTGGAACAATCACCCGTGCCAGCTGTTCACTTGGTTTCCCTGGTTTATTGGAAGGTTTAGCAATTCTCTGTTTTTCATTTGGCTCACGATAAATAATTCTGGGTGAACGATGATAATCCGGGTAATGGCTGCCGAAATCCTGTTTCACTCCAAACAAACGACTTAGTTTCACTTCCGTGATGGAGCCCACCCCCTGAAAGGCAAGATCCTCCTGTCCGATCCTCAGCAAAATTCCATCAAAAAACAGCAGATCACCCGGTTCCAGCACCACTTCTTTTGTCCTAACAAAGTTGTGGTAGACTTGACCATCGTAGACTTCAAGTTTAAATGGACTGCCCGAGTGCTCCCTAATGAAGACAAAGTCAAGGGGGGGATTCTCTACCCTGACATCATCGCAGTCATTCGACCCAAACGTAATATGCTCATTTTGGGTCGTATCATAAACACTCCACTCCTGTTCTTCCTGCAAATAAATGTTAATGGGACTATCATATTGCGTTAATGTAAGGCATTCATTTACCCGCAGCTCCCGCTCACCAATTAGGCACACATCACCATTCCAAAATATAGACAAAGCCGGAAACAACTCTAAAAAAGTTAGCGTATGCGCCTGATCATTTCCAGCCGTTACTGTTTTGGATTCATTTATGGTTAAATGGCATTTGTGCAAGTGATCTTTATAGCTCATCAGTAATAATCGTTGTGCCATTCTTCTCTCCCTCTCTACACCTCTAAACATTCATCTGCCTTTTTCGTACTCTTAATTCCCCTCGGCCGCTTCCGTTTCTTTTGCATCTTCAGGCTGTTCCTTAAGATCTTGATTTAATACTTCTTGGCTGCTGGCTTCGTCTACTTGCTCTTGCTCGGCGTGTTCGAGTTTTTCAGGTTTTAGTAAGGAGTCCAAACCATATTTTTCGGCATATGTATCATATTGTTCTTGATATTTTTGGACCTTTTTTTCACGTTCCGTCCCCGTTAATTCCGGGTCATTTTTCGCACTTTCTATTTGTTTAATCAGTCCATACATAATCAATTGAGGATCATCAATAAACTTGGCAAGATCAACGGTTCTGTCAAAAGCACCGCGACCGTTGTAAATCCAATACAACAAATAATTAGGGTCACTTTTCATGCTAATGTTTTTCAAGATGGCCTCTTTTTGATCATCTGATAATTTCTCGGATTTAATAAACGAGTAGGCCAGGATGTATTTACTTGGTTCTGGTAACTTTTCTGGCTTCTGACCTTCTAAATCAGTAATGACATTCCCATAATCTACTGATAAAAAATGACGATGTGCTTCCAGGAGATGTTGTTGAAAAGGTGTTTTGACAAAACTGAGATAGACGAGTGGTACGGCTAAAATAATCGAAAGAGCCATCATGATAAACGTTAATTGTTTGAATAGAAGAAATCGCTTTTTCGGTACAACTAATAGGCTTTTTTCGGCCTCAATTTTTTCCTTGGTGAAATTGTCTTCTAAAAGCTTGATCAAAGACTCCCAATCGTTTGTTTCACTTATTTGACGTTCAAAGGAGGTATCCTTGGCATTTTTCAAAGAACCCGCATAAAGCTCTTCAAAGCTATATTTCTTTGAAAATAGCGCAATAATAAAACATTTATATTGGAGAATAAATTTGTCTTCATTCAGTTCATACGGGGGAATGACATCCCGGATACCACGAAACACAATGGCTGGTAAGAGATTATCATCGAAAATCAGATTATCCGGATGTAAGAAGAATGTCATGCGTGTGGTTAGGATTTTTTTTAAGCGAGCAAGATTACATAACAGGCGCAATTTATCTTTTCGATTAAGCTTTCGTACATCTTCCCACATCTGCGCTTGTGAATGGACTTTAAATGAAAAGGTAAAAATAGTCTCTCCTTCTTCAACCAATACGGGTACGAATAAATCTGAGTCTTGATTCATTAATGCCAATTGTCGGTCATCTTTCACGCGCGTTTGGGATTTCGGCAGCTTTAGCTGCCATAGATCATCATGAATGAGAAACTGGTATGTCATGGACTCCAATTGGATCGTTTTTTCGATCATGTGTATTGACTCCTTTTGAGAAACAGGCGCCAAAGGCAATACAATGGTGCCTGTTTCTATATCTTATAAAACAAGTAAAAGATCTCCATTTGTCACTGGATAATCGATAAGTCGGTCATCATCCGTCAATAAAAGTTCTTTGTGAGCTACCTTAACGGCAAAAAGGGATGCCTTTGTCAGATCAAGATTCAAGGTTTCTGCCAAATTCACCAGAAGTTGTTTAATAGGTTGGTACACAGGGATTCTTACATCATATTGACCTTGATCCCACTTCCCAAAATCAACAGTTACGTTAACATGTGTTTGATTAGGCATGGTCTCTCTCCTTTACGCCAGCATTTTTCTCATCATGGTAAAAATCCCGCCACAGCCAAGGACAACCATTCCAAAGAAAGCTGTTAATGTTTTGGAGTCTAACAAATCATCATTATTTGTTTCGGTAGTCTTCTGAGTGGGAGCAGCTGTATATTGAACGGTATAATCACTCGAAAACAAAACCTTTTCAGTATTTTGTATGGTTAGATTTGGCGCTCTTGGTATAGTAAAAAGTTCTTGTTCCACTACCTCTGTTGACCGTTCCATTTCTCCTTGTTTAGCTTCTATCGCCGCCCGCGTTTGTTCCTTGAATAAATCAGGCGCTATTTTTTCCAATTCCGTCTCTTTATAATCTTGTGTTTCAAGACTCTTCCTTTCAATCGCATCTTGGCCAATACGTTCTGACTGCACGCGTATCTTTCCACTATGGTCAAGGTTTGTATCGGCCAAGGGGTGAAGAGAAAACAAAGTGTGAATGCCTGCAATAAAGACGACACTACTAAAGAGCTTCACTAATTCCTTCATCACGAACCTCCTTGCTTTTGGCCACACGATGTGAGACGAATAAGTGGCCCACCAGACTGACAACCACGATAGCGATTAGACCAATCATGATTAATTTACTATCTGATGCCCGACTACCAAACTCCAGCAACAACTTCTCAATATATTGCAATGGTGAGTACGCTCGTAATTTAGCAGCGACAGAGAGTTTGTCGATCCGAAGTCCAAGCGCTTCTGTTAGGAATAAATACAGGCTCAAGATTACCAATAGAATAAACATGCCAAACATTTTTAATTGCCGTAATAGATAGGTAGCTACCAGGAGAATCGTGAACATAACTAAGGTAATGTAACCAGTCCATTGCAGGAATTTCCCTTCACCCATTTGCAACAGATACGCCGAAACTATGCCAATCACTAAACCCTCAATTAGACCAATACTAGCCGTAATAATGGTAATCGGAGTATTATGACCAAAAATAGTTCTTTCTTCAGCAAATGAATCCTTTTGGAGACGTCTTCGCTCATTAGTAGAGATGACATACGCTGTGAATAAGGCAACAATGAAGCAGATTAATACAACGAAATAAGGCGTAAATGTGTCGCCTGCAGCCATCACTCCAGCATTTTTAGTCTCGACCGGATTAGATAGAAAACTTAACAGTTCTTCATTTGGCCGTTCGCCAATCCGGCTGTTGGCAAGCACCTGTGCAAAATTATCCGCGAAGCTTTGATCCTCTGCCAATTTATTCGTTAATTCATTGGACAGATTTCCTGCCTGTTTTACTAGAGTCGTGCCACTGGCCTGAATTTCCTTTGCTTGTTGATCAATGGCATCAAAGGTATGATAAACCGTTTCGGCAGAAGCTAGATTGTTCTTCGACTGATCCGCAAGCGATTGACTTGCAGCAAGCAAAGTATTAAATTCATTGCCCAATGACAGAACAACCTTTTGTTCATCCTCTCCATTCATCAAGATTTTCGTTTGTTCAGTTTGTAAATGAAGACTTTCTTCCCGCCATGCCGCCAAATCCTTTAACGTTTCAGCCAGATGGGTGTTCAGCAGTTCAGCTTGTTCGGTTGTTCCCTTAATCCTCTCGGTCAATTGTACTGAATTTTGATTGGCGTTCGTAACAAGTTGAATATACTCATCCACTTTGCTTTTTACATCCTCTGTCTGCTGTCGAACTTCTTCTGTAATTTGTTCGGCTATATAATTTGCTAACACGTCGACAATATCTTGTTTATTAAATAAATAATAAAGAGAATCCTCTCCGGACAGATCGCTTAAATTAGTCTGTCGCAAATCATTTACGAAATCGGCACGATTGAATTGGTCCATTGTGATGCCGAAATAGCTTCCATATAACATTTGCAATTTCTGATAATCACTGACCGTATCACTTGCAGCGTTGATTAAAACATTGGACACATTACTCATCAATGGTGACATCACTTGGTGGGTAATATGATTATTAAAAATCGTCAATTTTATAATTGGGTTGGGATTTTGGTTATCATCCTGTTCTGTCGTGCTGCTTGGATCTGCAGGAATAGCTGGATCAATAATGCTAGTTCCTTGTTCACTGCTTTGAGCTGGATCAGTAATGCTAGTTATTGTTTCCGTTATCCCATTTACTGGTTCCGTGGCATTAATCACTGGGCCAGCAGTTTCTGGCTGGTCAGGAGTATCCACATTGGTGACATCCTTTTGGTCCAGTTCCCAATTCCATGTAACCGGTTGGAAAACATCAATTTTGGTATCCGCTTCTTTCAGCCTAACCTTTAGGTTCACCTTGAATTGTCCTTTATCGGTGGCGGGAAGAACCAGCTTCTGATTTTGAAGAAATGGCTCAGTGTAATCCATTTCATCGCTATTTGGTAATGTCAGCAACACTTGAGTTACTTCAAATGCCTTAGGAATCGATAAGGTAAATTCCTGTCCTGTCTTCTTATTCCTTGGCAGGCTTACCGTGTCTGTTAAAGTGACACCTTCTGACTGTAACGCCGTTTTGAGTTGGTTCACTCGTTCGGACAATGGAATGCTAGTTGAATGGTTGTTAGGAATATAATCAAATTCGTTATTGTATTTATTTGTAACAGCCAAGATATTTTTCAACTGTGTGAGCGTTGGCTCATTTAAGCCTAAACCGTCTAAATCACTGGGATTTAACGAAGGCAGTTGATCAATTTGCTTTTGGATCGTGTTCCTGGCACTTTCATCCGGCTTTGCAAAAATTTGATTTAAGTAGACATTCTGCTCTTCACCAGATTTATTCTTCATTTCCTGTTTTAACTTTTCACCAATGGATTGCTGCATGTCAGAAGCCAATGTTTCCGTCAACTTTATGTTCAGTTGATCGATTTTTTCCTTCGTGTTCGTAAGATATGCTTGCAGGGCAGCTGCTTCTGACAAGATTGTTGCAGTTTGTTCATCATTTGGCTGGAACTGATCATTGATGGCATTATTTGCGGTAGATAAATAATCTAATTGCTGTAGAACAGCGTCATCATTCATATCACGATCTAACAGGCTAAGCTGGTCGGAGAAGTCTTTTGACGTAAGTCCATTGGCAGCTAGCAGTTTTGTATACTCCATATAACTGGATTGATGCGTGGTGCCAGCTTTGACCCCCTCGCCAAGGCCCGTTTCAAATTCCTTTAAAATACCCTGTAAGCCTGTGAAGCTCTCTCTGGATAGATTTGTATTACTCTCCACCGCTCCAAACTGGGCAGTGTATCCGTCTAATGGACGGTGGACGGCATTTTGATAGAAATTGGTATAGTCTTTCTCTTTCTTTACCAATGTACCAATATTGTCTTGGGCATCGTGCAAATTCCCAATTACACTGGCAAAATAGACATCTATAATTTGGCGATTAAAATCCCCTAAGATCGAGCTTGCCGTTTTCTCTGCCATCGCCTTCATATTGCCGTTTTCGGAGGCATTAATCTTGTAGCTCAATACCACCTGTTCCGGTGATGGCGAATCAATCGATAACGCCTTCTGGGTAAAGTCATTCGGAATGACAATCATCATATTGTAGACATTCCGCTCTAGGCCGCTTTCCGCAACGCCACGGCTGACCACATACCAATTATGTTCATCATCATTTTCTATATTCTTGATAAATTCAGCACCGAATTCATAATTCTTGTCATTAAATTTGGCCCCTTGATCCTCATTGACCAATGCTACTGTCATCTTTTGATCATCTTTGCTGGCATTACTTTTTGTCGCATGATTCAATGCCAAATACGTGATACCAGAAGATAGTACAAGGACCAATACCAGAAATAACAATACCCCCCGCTCAAACCTTTTCATCCAATCAACCCCTGAAGATGTATTTATGTTCTTTTTCTCTCTATATAAAAAAGTAATTTACTATGTAAGAAGACGTTTGGTGTATAAAGAACAAAAGCCACACAACGATTGTCGCGTGGCTTTTATTGGGAACATAGTCCCGAATGACTCATTCCACTTCATAATCTTGCAATCTACTAGAGGATCGGACTAATTAAGCCCAAAATTTTGTGATAACTGCTCATCCTGTTGAGCCACTGCATCCGCAGTTTTGTTCAATTGTGTGTTAATTTCTTGCATTAATTGAGCAAAATTTTGTACCTTTGGCTTCAACTGGTTGAACTGATCATCAAATCTTTGGAAGGCACGACCTTCCCATTCACCACGAAGTTCATTTTGTAAATTAGTTAAATCCTTTAAAATTTGCTCAATTTGTTGTGAGCTTTGTCCATAGCGAGTCGCTTTAGCTTTTAACTCCGCTGGGGTCATACGAATTTGTCCAGCCATTTTTCTCCATCTCCTCTACCTATATATTTGTCCTTAGAAAACAGACAATTTTTATCATATTAATTTCATGATAAACATCGTAAGCTTTACTCGTATTACCAATGTGATGAAAATGTTAATTCGCTTTTTTCCAGACCATTTACACTGTTTTGGAATTAAATTCCTATCTATTTATTTAACATAGGTTCCAGAAACATTCAAATATGCCTAGTATCAAGCGGCTTTTTATCTAGTACTTTCTTGCCTAATTTACATTGAAACTAAGATTTTCTGGGTGGAAATGAGGAGAAAATGATTCTTTCATAACGAGGCAAAAGGATGGTTTTTTAGGAATGAAAATTTCAAATATTAAAAATCGTAGAACTTTTTACCTGTTTTTTTAGTTAATCATGGATCTTACAGTAATTAAAAATTCATAATTTTCCCTTGACAAATATTAGGGGAATTTATTTGCGCTTAAAGTTTATCCTTTGACCAACACAAAAAAGGTCCCCCCAACTAGTTTAAGTCAACTGATGAGGGACCTTTTTTAATTTTAAGTCTGGCCTTTATTATCTTCGTAGATGTCAGTAGGCCTACTTGACCATTAAGGCAACTAATTTATAGTTTTGTTTCTTCTTGACTACTTTGTTGATCACTAGCTGCACTATTTTGTTGTTCATTAAATAACTTTTGGGCTTCGGAGCTAATTTCGACCGTATCCTGTTGCTGTTTAGCTGTCTGTTGTTGAGTTGCTCCGCTCTTGTTCTCGTTTGATTGTAGTTGTTGAATCTGGATATCAATCTGTTGAATTTCTTGCTGGTACTCCTGTACTTTTTTCTGCTTTGTTTTTTCATCATCCTTAGAGAGATTTTCTTGTTGAATCTCTTGCTGAATCTTTTGTTTCTGCTTTTGTAAATCCTTGATGGAACTGGATGAATCATTGGATGTTTGCGTCGTATAGTTTGAATTACTTACAGATGAAACTTGCATATTGCATCCTTCTCTCTCGTTTATAAATCTGCTTTTTTAATGAATTTCACAATCTATATTTGATCATATTTCTTCAACCTTAATATTTACTTAATGAAAGGTCACCTAAAAAAAAAACAAAGGCACAACTAGCTAAAATCCGCTAGTTGTGCCTTTGTTTGTGCAAAATGTCCGATTTATTCTATATTATGAACATTCAATACAATGAAATACACTGAGCCAGTTCAAAACACGCCCTATTTAGATCGATCCCTACCTAGTGGGACGATAAGCGGTGTATGGGTGACCGGGTCTTTGATAACCTTGCACTTTAGACCAAAAACTTCTTCAACGAGTTCTTCGGTGACGATGTCAGATGGGTGGCCTTGGGCAATAACCTTGCCCGCTTTCATAGCGATCAGATGGGTGGCATAGCGGGCAGCATGATTTAAATCATGGAGCACAGCCACTAAAGTATTTCCTTGTTCATTAAGATCTGTAAATAATTCGAGTAACTCAATTTGGTGTGAGATATCTAAGTAAGTCGTCGGTTCATCCAAAAGAAGCAATGGGGTTTGTTGAGCAAGCACCATTGCGACCCAGACTCGTTGACGTTGGCCTCCAGAAAGCTCATCTACAAAGCGGTTGGCAAGCTCTGTTGTATTGGTCAACTCCATCGCGGTCATAACGGCATGTTCGTCTGCCTCTGTCCATTGCTGAATGAGATTCTGATAAGGATAACGTCCATGTGCGACCAAATTGGCGACAGTAATTCCATCAGGAGCAGTTGATGATTGTGGCAGAAGACCAAGCTTTTTCGCCACTTCCTTTGATTTATACGTACTAATTTTTTTTCCGTCTAATAGCACATGACCCTTTGAAGGTTTAATCAAATTGGAAAGGGTACGCAAAAGGGTAGATTTCCCACATGCATTAGGTCCAATAATAACCGTAAAGGATTGGTCCGGTATCTCAATCGAAAGGTTTTGGGAAATCACTCGATGATCGTATTGGGTGGTGACATCTTCTACTCCTAGACGCGAACGTATAGGCGAAATCGTTTGGCTTTGAAGTTCTGCTTTTGTTATGACCATAATCAATGACAACCTCTTTCAGAATATAGGAATAGTCAAAAGTCCTATAAAAAAATGACTCTTATCTTAATTAGTGTTTGTTTGCTAGGCAGAGCGGGCTTGGTGAAACAATAACCAAACTAAGTACAAGCCTCCAAGGGATAAGGTTAGCACCCCTACAGGCAGAATCATTCCGGGAATCATTCTCTGTGCCAGAACATCAGCACTTAATAATACAAAGGCACCGACAGCTGCCGTTGGAGCTAGGCTTTCAGCCGTATTTGTAAAGCGCAGAGCAATTTGCGGAGCAGCTAATGCCACAAAGGTAACCGGCCCCATTATGGCTGTCGCAGATGCTGTTAAGGCCACGGCAATCAAAATCAATAAAAATTGTGTCCGATCGAAATGGACACCATGGGACTTGGCCGCATCCTTGCCCAACTCCATTTCACGGAGAGGCCGATTCATGATCACCGCAAATATAAGCAACACCAATACAAACAGGATGGCTGGCAGCACATGGGACCAATCGATTCCATTTAAGGACCCTACTCCCCAGGAACCCGCTGTTAACGCAACCTCAGCTTGACTTTGAAGAAGCAGCATCGAATTGACACTGCCTAAAACGGTCGAAATGGCAATCCCGACAATAATTAATCGGAAGCCCTGTGTCCCTTTACGAAATGCAAATAGATAAATGACCAATGCTGTCGCAAATCCGCCGATAAGCGCACCCATTGCGATAGTGGTAAAGGACATCGACTTGATGACTAGCATCACGACCAAGGCACCTGTATAGGAGCCTGAAGTAAAGCCTAGAATGTCAGGCGATCCTAACGGATTCCGAGTAATCGATTGAAAAATCGAGCCGCTTACCGCCAGACCCGCTCCAAAAACAATTGCGGCTAATACTCGCGGCAACCGCCAATCGATAACAACCGTCCGTTTGAATCCTGTCATGTCACCAAAAAGCGCAGAAAACACCTCAGCAACACTTAATTTAAGTGTTCCAACCATGAGGGAAAACATGGCAAGGCCTATTATAGCTGCGAGGAAAATCGCAGTAATACTCATACTTCTTATATCTAAGCGCAGCTTCACTGGTCCTTTTAGCTGCAAATATTTCCGTCCAAAATCAATACGACCCATGTGATTCACTCCTTTTACCGTTAAACCCTGATATCACTGTTCTTGTCCCGTCATCATAAACTACTCACTTTTCGTCTCCTCACAAGGATAAGAAGAATGGGGGCACCGACAAATCCTGTGATAATGCCGACCGGAACCTCTGCTGGAGACATGACGATCCTTCCAATAATATCAGATAGAAGCAAAATCAACGGGGCAATGACCAAGGAATAGAGAAAAATCCATGGTTGGTCGGGACCGATAAACCAGCGCACACAATGGGGAACCATTAATCCGAGAAAAACGATTGGGCCCGCAATCGCTGTTGCTCCCCCCGCTAATAGCGTAATGGAAATAAGACCAAAGATTCGAATCATCTTCACGTTCACCCCAAGGGAGGAAGCTCGATCGTCACCATAGGCTATCGCATTTAATGATGGAGCAATCACTAAGGCTACTAAAATACCCAATACGAGAAATGGGATAATCGGCCAAAGATCCTCAAGACCTTTTCTAGCTAACGAACCCACTCTCCAATTCAACATTCCGGCAAATGCTCGGCTATTCATCAAAGATAACGCAGTCGTTATTCCGTCCAATGCCGCAGCCATAGCCACTCCGGCAAGGGTAATTTGTTCAGGAGTGGGAGCTTTCTTGCCTGCGCCACCACCGATGAAATAGATGGCAATGGTTGCGAGTAATGCCCCAGCGAGTGCAAACCATATATAGCTTGACGTTGATGTAATAGAAAAAACGCCTACTGCCAATGCAACAGCAAAGGCTGCCCCTGCATTCACGCCAAGAATGCCAGGGTCAGCCAGTGGATTCCGTGTTAATGCCTGGATTACAGCTCCTGCCAGACCAAAGGCTGGTCCAACCGCAAGGGCAATAATGGTCCGAGGTATACGGGACTCATGAATAATCGTATAGTCATAACTATTGGCGGAAGAAAACAGAGCATTCCAAACGACGCCAAAGGAAAGTGGCTTCGCTCCAATCATGAGACTTAGGAAGACAACCACCGCTAAAAGCAATAGGGCGAAGACTAATCCTATAATCCGTTGCAACCGTAAGGCAGTAATTGGCTTCCTACTCTTTTCAACTACTTTTTTGGGTTCACCATTTGGCTGCTTACTTGCTGTCACTAGTTTCACTCCCCGCCTTCTAAGGCCTTATTAAACATAGCTGGCAATTGATCAATTGCCCATAGTAAGGCTGGTACTGTACCTGCTGAGAAGGCATTTGCATAATCGCCATCAATAATCATGGATCTTCCATCAGCAACGGAAGGAATTTTTTGATAAAGGGCATTGCCAGTTACTTCTTTTGTACCAACAAAAATCGGTAAAATAACGGTTAAGTCAGCATCTAAAAGTTCTAATTGTTCGTCTGCTACTTTAATATAAAAAGCACCGTTTGCTTGTGTTTCAATTTCCTCTTTATTTGTAAAGCCTAGCTTGGTCATAAAATCAACACGGGAATCACCGTTTACATATGCTCCCCAACCTTCAGCTGTGTATGCACCTACTGCAACAGTTTTACCAGTAAATTGTGGGTATTTTTCCTTTGCTTTTGCAAAAGCCGTGTCAACATCTTTCAATAATTGTTCTCCTTCTTTTTCCTTACCAAAGGCTTTCGCAATCATTTGAACTTGTTGTTGATAAGAGGTCAAGTAGTTATCGCCACCTTCAGGAACACCGATAGTTGGGGCAATTTCAGAAAGACGATTGTAACGCTCTTGATCACCGGAAGATCTAACATCGAGTATTAGGTCTGGCTCAAGTGACGCAATTTGCTCATAATCAAGTTCCATCGTTCCAAGAATGGTTGGGGCAGTCTTGTATGCTCCTTTTAACCAAGGACCTACACCTTCGCCACCAAAAGCAAGCCAGTCACTAGCGCCAATAGGTTCTACTCCAAGGGCTAAAGCGGTTTCAGCATCACCCCAGCCAAGGGCAACAATACGTTTAGGCTCTTTCTTTATCTCTACTTTACCGAATTTCGTTTCAATGGTAGTACTAGTAAAGTCATTTGTTTCCTTATCTGATTTAGTCTTAGGCTCTTCACTAGTGTCAGAACCACATCCAACTAATCCAATCGCTACAATCAAAACCATAATAAAGCTTAACAGTTTGGTTAGACTTAAACTTTTCATCTTTGATGTATTCCCCTCTCGACAACTCTATTTATTAATAGTAATTTACTGATAATGATTATCATTTTCTTATATTATTAAGAAATTCACCCATTTTGTCAACCATCGTCCAGGCAGGAAGGAATAAAGAAGGAATAACACACAAGTCCCATTTTATGTAAAAATATTGGAAGTGGTCGAGTATACGAATCCCGTTTTCATCATAAAAATGGCAAAAAAATTGGAAATACAATTTCAATATCTCCCCTAATTTATATCGTTTCCCTTATGTATTGTAGATATTTACGACTGGTAGTTAAAAATATTGTCATAAATTGTTCATAGAATACTGAAAAAAGCCATCCACCAGTAAAAACTGATGAATGGCCTTCCTATAATAGCTATTCTTTTATGTTTTAACATTGAGGCTACTACTAATCATTAAAGCTTAATACTTCTTCTCTTAACAAGATATAATATCCCACCAGCTAGAACTAGCATTAATCCTATTAATAAGATGTTAAAGCTATTTGTTGCTGTATTTGGAAGTTCTACTTGACCAGCCTGTGATGGAGTCTTAGTAGGTACTGGTTCACCTTCGAATACACCATACGTGCTGAAATGATCAGTATAGGCTGAGATTTCCCCATTTTTGTATTCTCCACCGATAAGCTCCCATTTTTTAGCTTCTTCATTCCAATAATACACTTTCACATTATTAGCATTTTTAATTAACTTTTGATCAATTTTAAAAGTAAGTTTTACTTTGTCACTGAACTTATGATACGCTTTGCCATCCGCTTCCATTGTAAAGTCATAGGCCACTAGTGAACCACTTACTGCTATCTTCTTCACTTTAATGTCCAGATTTTGAGCTAATGGAAGGATGGAAGCCGGAATTTCTACTTCTACATCTCCATTACTTACTACAAGGGTAGCACCGGCATCTTTTAAAGCTTGAATTTGTTCTTTAGTAAGTGTTAATGTTGCATTTGTTTTGTTATCCACTTCAACAACGACAACGGCATTTTCTGGAAGATCTTGAAGTGCATCTTCCCCAAGTTTATACTTGTTACCTTCTTTAATCACTGATGGTTTAATCTCTTTACCCGGATTATTGCCTGGCTCCTCGCCTGGTTCTTCACCCGGTTCCAAACTTACATCAACGATTCGACCTTCAACGTCAGTTGGAATACCATCACTGCCAACGCTGATTAAATGATCACGGAAGTTTTCCCAATCAGAAAGACCTAAATCTGTGACACGGCCTTCTTCATATGCTTTCGCGAACATGCTATAGCCGTCTCCACCTTTAGCTGTAAAAGCATTTGTTGCGATAGTGTACATCTTGTCATCTTGGACTTCTACATACTCTCCATTTTCATTCAAATACGAGACGGATACGACACGTTCTCCTGCTGGTTTCGTAGAATCAAATTTCACTTTACCACCGGATACATGCAAGAAGCCGCCAAATTCTCCAGGGTATTGACCGAAACTAGTTTCGAATGCTTCTTTGAGCTCTGCACCTGTCACATCCATGGTTGCCAGCGTGTTATTAAATGGCAATACCGTGATCACTTCACCAACCGTGATCGGGCCGGCATCGATTGTCGCACGAATACCACCGCCGTTTTGGAGTGCCATAATAACATTTTTACCTGTAAATGATTTTGCTTTTTCCAGCATCCCGTCTGTAATCAAGTTACCCAAGATTGTTTCGTTTTTACGTACACTTGGTTTTGTATTGTCCCCGTCTGTACGTGGGCTTTCCAAAGCAATTGGAGTGGATACACCGATTTCTTCTTTCGCCACCGCATCAATTTGTGCTTTGTATGGTGCCAATACTTCTACTGCTTCTGGATCAGCCGTTTGGGAACCGATGGCGATTAACTGGCCATCACTGTCAGTTATCACACCATTTTTATCAAACTTAACATCTAGTACACCCAAGTTGCTGTTCGAATTACCTGTTTGGACGATGACAGTAGGAGTCACATCTTTTGCCACAACAACAGGCTGGCTCAATGTTGTATGACTATGTCCGCCAACGATCACGTCAATGCCTTCCACTTTTTCAGCCAGGGTCAAGTCATTATCGATTGCGGCGTTATCGTCATAACCAATATGCGTCAAAGCCACAATTTTGTTAATACCTTGTGCTTCGAAAGATTCAACAGCTTTTTTAGCTTCTGCAAGATAGTTCTCAAATGTAACGGAGCCAGGGCTGGAAATATCAACTGTTTCCGCAGTTGTTAAACCGAAGATCCCAACTTTCTCCCCGTTTATTTCTTTGACAATTCCATTGTAGATTTCGCCATTTTCAAAATCAGCTTCGATTGAATCGTTGAAGAGTCCATCAAATTTAGCATCCTTTGAAAAATCAACGTTTGCACTTACAAATGGGAAGTTAGCTCCTTTAATAAAGTCAGCCAATGCTTGATGACCTTCTGGTGAAGAACCTAGGTCAAATTCATGGTTTCCAAATGTCATGGCATCAAAGCCCATTAATTTCAGCAGGGCAAGGTCTGCTTTACCTTGGAATTCATTAAAATACAAAGTTCCAGTAAATTCATCCCCTGCATGCAGAAGAAGTGAATTAGGATGTGCTGCTCTTACTTCTTTTACAGCAGTTACGGTCTTCGGCATGTTGTCCAAGGCAGCATGGACATCATTAGTATGCATAACCGTTAAATCGAATTGATCCGCTGCATCAACGATTCTGCCCTCCACCTCAGTTGGAATGCCGTCATTGCCAATGCTGACTAAATGATCACGGAAGTTTTCCCAATCAGAAAGACCTAAATCGGTAACACGGCCTTCTTCATAGGCTTTCGCGAACACGGTATAGCCGTCTCCGCCTTTAGCTGTAAAGGCGTTTGTGGCAACAGTATACATCGTTTCATCTTGGACTTCTACATACTCACCTTTTTCATTCAAATACGATACGGATACCACACGTTCTCCTGCTGGTTTCGTAGAATCAAATTCTACTTTTCCACCAGATACGTGCAAGAAGCCGCCATTTTCTCCAGGGTATTGACCAAAACTAGTTTCGAATGCCTCTTTTAGCTCTGCCCCTGTCAAATCCATGGTTGCTAGCGTGTTATTAAATGGCAATACTGTGATGACTTCACCAACCGTGATCGGGCCGGCATCGATAGTCGCACGAATACCACCGCCGTTTTGGAGTGCCATAATAACATTTTTACCTGTAAATGATTTTGCTTTTTCCAGCATCCCGTCTGTAATCAAGTTACCCAAAATGGTTTCGTTTTTACGTACACTTGGTTTTGTGTTGTCGCCGTTTGTACGTGGGCTTTCCAAGGCAATTGGCGTAGTTACACCGATTTCTTCTTTCGCCACCGCATCAATTTTTGCTTTGTAAGGTGCCAATACTTCTGCTGCTTCTGGATCAGCCGTTTGAGCACCGATGGCAATTAAGCGGCCATCCTGAGCTTCAATTACACCATTTTCATCAAATTCAACATTTAAAACACCAAGGTTGCCATTCGAATTACCTGTTTGGACGATGACAGTAGGAGTCGCATCTTTTGCCACAACAACAGGCTGGCTCAATGTAGTGTGGCTATGTCCGCCAACAATAACGTCAATGCCTTCCACTTTTTCAGCTAAGGTTAGGTCATTATCGATGGCAGCATTGTCGTCATAACCAATATGGGTCAATGCGACAATCCGGTCGACACCCGCTGCTTCGAAAGCTTTTACTGATTTTTCGGCTTCTGCCAGATAGTTTTCGAATGCGATCGAGCCCGGGCTGGAAATATCAGCTGTTTCCGCAGTTGTTAAACCGAAGATACCGACTTTCTCCCCGTTTACTTCTTTGATAATCCCATTGTAGATCTCGCCATTTTCATAATCGGCTTTAATCGATTCATGGAAGAGCCCCGCAAATTTAGCATCCTTTGAAAAATCAACGTTTGCACTGACAAATGGGAAGTTAGCTCCCTTAACAAAGTCAGCTAATGCCTGATGTCCTTCTGAAGAAGAACCAAGATCAAATTCATGGTTTCCGAATGTCATGGCGTCAAAGCCCATTAATTTCAGAAGAGCCAGGTCTGCTTTACCTTGGAATTCGTTGAAATACAAGGTTCCAGTGAACTCATCCCCTGCATGAAGAAGTAGGGAACCAGGAGTTACGCCTCTAATATCCTTCAAGGCTGTCACTGTCTTCGGCATATTGTCTAAAGCAGCATGTACATCATTGGTATGGATGATAGTCAAGTCAGGAAAATCCAACTGAACCAATACAGGGTCATGGTCAGATGCTTGTCCCTGTGCTTCCGTAAAGTTTGCATTAATGTGAATCATATCCGCTTTAGCAGCATTTACTAACTTATTCGTAACTAGGATTTGGTCTAATACTTGGTTGTTGCCTTGGAAGAAATAAGAGAAACGATCTTCCGCAGGAACTTTTTCGACCATATTTGTTAAAACATTGCCTTTTAATGTGTCAAGAACTGGTGTGAATTCAAAATCATTCATATCGCCAGTAACAACCACATTCAAGTCAGGATTTTTCGCCAGACCTGCATCAATGAAGTTATTGACCTCTTGTGCCAATTTGAGGCGTTCAGCTTCTGAACCCAATTTAGGCGGCTGGCTCGATCCCCATAGAGATTCGTCTCCACCTTTAGAATTCAAGTGATTTCCGATCACGACGACACGTTGGCCTTTGAATTCAAATTCGGCAGCGATTGGTTTGCGTGTTCCGGCAAATTGTTCAGGATTAATCACACCTGGGTTCAGTGTAAGATTCCCCGCTTCTGTCCAAGCGTTTGCTTCCGTTCCTGTACCTTTTGTTCCTTGTACCAAAGTAACACGTTCCGGATTATAGAGATAGCCGACACGGATATTCCCGCCAGGCGCACCGCCGTTATCGTTATTAACCGGAGCAACATCTGTCCATTTATACGCAGGGCCGCCTGCCGTTTTGATTGCTTCAATTAAGCGTTGATAGCTTTGGGTGGCATCGGTGTTTCCAGAATTTGTTTCACCGTCATTATCCTGCACTTCGATTAGAGTGATAATGTCTGGTGATTTCATATTGTCAACAAACGACTTTGCAATCCTCGCTACTTTCGCATCTGGTGTGTTGGCTGTGTTGTTCGAGAAGTTTTCCACATTGTAAGATGCTACGGTCAATTTATCTTCTGCAGGTACAATATGGGTCACTTCTTGTTTTAAGTTCGACTTGATGACAGCAGGCAGCTTAGTCTTATCTGTCACTAGCTGATAGCCAGCGCTTGCATAGGTAAGGACACCGACTACATCGCCATCAAACTGGTCGCCCGGCTGGAAGTTACTGCCAACATTGTCCAGGAAGATCTTTTCAGGGTTGTAATCGTCTTTGGCGATATTGAGTCCGCCCTGTTTATTTAATTCATTATTAGTTGTGCTTTCTACAATGATTGGAACATCGTTAGAATACGGTGGTCCCACTACAAGGGCATCTGGGAAGGAAACTCGCATGTATTCAACGGATTCCCAGAAGTCAATTCCATCTTCTTCTGGATCAAATGACTTCATTTCATCATTATCGATGATTTTGTTAGGAGGGATGATATCTTTCCCCACTACAAGCGGTTTAGGCAATGCTGCCGTTCCCGTTTTCGTCACAGCGGTTCCCGTGATTTGTGTTCTGGACAGGTCTGCCCCGCCGCCATATTCTGTAACGGTTCCATTCACGGTTACCTTATCTCCAACTTCAACGCCATGTGATGGCTTGTACACTTCAATTGCTTCCGATGTTGCAATATCCGTATCCGCACCCTCTACATCCTGCATGACAAAGCTGGTTGTTCCGAACACGTGCGTGACAACCCCCGTGATGTTCGTAACGGAAGATCCAGTATAGTCGGAAATATGCCCTTTTCCTTGGATATCATGGATTGAAATGCCTTCCGTATTTAGAATTTTATACGTAAAGCTAAATACTTCACTTGCATTTCCACCCGTTACAGCAATCGCTTTAATGGTCGTTTCGCCCATTTCCAAGGCGATTGGCGAAACATATTTTGTGCTCTCAACCGTTGGGGTTGAGTCATCAGTTGTGTAATAGATTTCAGCGCCTTCAAGGCCTGATTTCAATTCGATCGTAGTTCCAGCGGGAACAACACCCTCTGCCTGTGTGGCATAAACGGCAGGCTTGTTCACCAAATCATAGCTACCAAGACCGGTAGTTTTTAAGTGAAATCCAGTTTCATCAATAGACCCAATTCCGGTTAGATGAACTTTATCGCCCTCTTTGTAATGCTTCACTAGTTCATCATAAGTAGAGCCTGTACGATTATCGTGGATCACCCTTACCTTTTCGCCGTTTTCAAACACTGCTTGGAAGGTAGCCGTTCCATAACCATCTTTACTCAAATCAGTGATGGTCACATTCTCTAATTTGAGCAGCTCTCCTTGGGTAGCATCGGTTACTTCTGTTACAACCTGTGCTGTTGGTAGGGCATTGCCGGAGGAAACGATGTCAAGACTATCTGGTTTTATTTCCAGTTCGTTTTTATAGGTCTGTAATTTCCCAGTTAGTTTAACCTTATCTCCTGGTTTGACAGATTTTGGACTGCTAAAGATGAACATCCCTGCGGTTTCATCTTGCAAATAGAAGGTTTCGCTGCCCCAAAGACCTGAACTGGTTGTCGCAATCCCTTCAATTGTTACTGTTTCTCCAACTGCCTGTTCACGTGCATCGGCAATGGAGATCGCTGGGACAGGTGTTTCCGGGTCTCCAGGATCGGTACTTCCGAAGGAATGTGTTCCGAGATTTGTAAAATTATCCTTACCTAAGTTAGTCCATTCCTTATTTTTATCAAAAGCATCATTAATAATGGTATCTCCTGTTGTCACATTGCTATTTCTAACAAGAGAGACATCAGTTAGAACAGTGTCTCTCGATCCAACTTGGCCAATGGAATCAATGACGGTTTCTCCCTTTTTCAGAACAACAGGGTCATCCCCATTAAAATTAATTACATTGGAATCTTCGAGATTCCCTTTGCTTTTGATGTCTGCACTAGCCTGTCCATTATATAAAACGAACGTGCTGCCACTTTTTAATGTACCTGTTAAGGTAACCTTTTTTGAAGCGGTGACTGCGCCATTTGAATAAAGTTCAAGGCTATACTGGCTTAAATCAACATCTGCGCCTGTTCCGTTATATAGCTCAATTGCCTTATTAGAACTAGAACCCTCAATATATTCCGAGATAATCAAATCCGTCGCTACAGCAGTCTCAGCCTTAGCATTACTATTAGCTACTGGCGAAAGTAAGCTGATTAGCAAGACAAGCATCGTGACAATATTCAGACTTTTCTTATGTCTTCTCTTCATATTTCCCCTCCGTTTTGAGTTAATCAGCACAGATGTAGATTAGCTTTTGGAATGATTTGCGTTTTTCTTCTAGGTTTTCGCAGGACAAGACAAGGAAGTGATATCTATTAGTACTTGAAGTTAAATTTTTTGGGATGGATTTGCTGAAGGAACAGTGATTTGTTGGAAGTACGGTTTTTCATTTCACCATAAAATACTAGGCTTATAGACGCTGCTTTGGACAGATCATTTTCCATCAAGCAGCATGGTTCGATATTACTTTTTAAATGTACAAATCTTATTTTGTCTTAATCTCCTTTCTTTATATTATTATGTTAATGAGGCATATTTCTACGGAGTTAGTTAACCTTTTACTGCAAGAATCACAAAACCAAGTTCCATCCATTTTATGTATTCAGCAAATGTTTCCCCGAAAAAAATTATAAAGTCCTACTATTAACCTACCATTAATTTAATGTAAAAATTTGTAGAATTGCAAATGTTTTTAATTATTTTTGTTGAAAATAATATTTTTCTTACTGAAAGGAGCATAAAAATGAAAAAAAGAGGCCTCCCGGAAGTTCTGTGAACTTTTGGGAAGCCTTGGTTATGAGTCTTTTAAAGTATTACTGACCAAATCTCTTATACATTTCAATCATTTCTTTCACTAATTCAGTAGTGGTTTCTGTACTCATTAATTGGTCTTCAGCGTGCATAAAAAGTAAGGAAAATTCAGTCTTGTCTCCAGCAGCTTCTTTTTGAATGAGGGAAGCATGTACTTTATGGCCTTCAACAAAATATTTTTGAGATTCCGTCAATCTTTCTTCTGCCAGTGCAAAATCCCCTTCCTTTGCTGCATAAAGGGCTTCCATTGCCAAACTTCTTGCTGACCCGACATTGCTAATAATTTGAAAAGCGATCATGTCTAGGCTTTCATCACCCATTTTTATTACACATCCTTCTAGTAGCAGCAATTATTTATTTTCAATTAATTTTAAAGCCACTTCTAATACCTTCTCGCCGTTCATCAACCCATAATCTTGCATGTTGATCGAGTCAACTGGAATGTTTTTTCCTTGCAGTTTTTTTTCAAATTGCGCTTTCATATAACGAACTTGTGGACCAAGCAATAATACATCAATGTTCTTCTTGCCCAAAGCATCATCAACCTCTGAAGCTGAAACGGCGAAAATATCTGCTTCAATATTTTGGGCCGCAGCTGCTTTTTGCATTTTTGATACTAACAAACTTGTACTCATTCCTGCAGAGCATACTAACATAATGGTTTTCATAACTTTCCCCTCCTACAGCTTATTTTAGTGTGAAAGTGTAAATGTTGACCAAGGCTTAAGGTAATCTAATAAAAAGGTCGAGTCCTTTTTAAGATGGCCAACAATATTCCGATTCCCCTCATTTTCCATATCCTTTAAAGCAATCTGTGTTTCTCCTTTGTATTGGCCAAAATCATCATTACAAATTAAAATATCACCTTTTTTGATTGGTTGCGTATGATGCGCCGGAATACTTTCATCTTTATACTTAATCCGTGTAGAAGTGGAACGGATCATATATTCCGAGCGATCTCCTCTATATAGATGGACCTCATCAAGAATGATTTTCTTTTCTACATCAGAAAGACCATCAATGAATTCAATTTCAAGGTTAGGATGTGGGCCAAAAAATGCTTTTGACATGGCGTTTAATTCTTCCTCCGTTGCATAAGCATTGCCAATTAATAAATCGTCAATTGTATCCATTAACCGATAATGGGTAACTTGCGTCTGCACAGATAAGGTTCGATGTTGTTCCAATGTACATAAGCCTGTTTGAACTGGCCATGGTCCGAGGTTACCCTCCTTTGATGTAACAAAAGCGGCTGTATGGATATTATGTTTCGTAAATTGAGCGGTAGTCTCTTCAAAATGAGACTGCGAAATACCTGTGTATTTTTGTGGATAAAAGTTATGTGACGCGCAAAAATTCTCCTTGTTGGGATGGTAGCTTATGATATTTTCAATATAGTTTGTCCCGCTGCTCATATTGACTTCAATTTTCAAATCAAACGAATTCTTTGTCATAAGCGATTCTTCAAATCCAGTAAAGCCAATATCCAAACGAATTCCTGCCGCGCCCAATTCCTTAAAGAAACCGAGGTTGTCATAACTAATATTTAGTTGTTTAAATAATCCAGGGTTGATATCCAGGATTGTTTCCATCCCAATGGAATGACCATACTCAATGATTCTTTTAAATTTTGTAATAACTTCCTCTGTATCTCCATCAATTTCCAATAAACTCGTGAAAATTCGAGAGAAACCATTTTTTCTCGCAAGATCCAGATATTCTTTATCCTGTTCAAATGTACTTTTTTCCGGGTAAATAGATACACCAAGATTCCCCATCTTTCTTCCTCCGATTAAATGATTGTTTTATATGAAGGTGGTTTATTTTTCAGTTTCGCTTTTCCCTCGAATTACTTTCCATCGACTTCCTTTACATAAGCCGCTTCTATTTGATTCAGCATTTCTCTAAATCTTCTTTTTTTCAACGGAGACCAAATAATGCCAATAAACGTATCATTTAATTTCTGAAGATAGTCAAAGGACTCCATTTTCTCACTATAGTGCAATTCACAGCTCTCATCCGTAAGCGGACGAATCTGATAAGCTACTAAAAAATCATGTTTATTACTAGTTGTTCGATATTGATAAGATTGGTTATTGGTGATTTCTTCGATCTTAATGGTAGCTTTGGCATTTTTTGAGAACGTCTTGACGTATTCGTACCCTGCCAGTTGTTTCTCCGATACTTTTTTTCCCGTTTGGGAATGAATATCCGACAAAACCGATTTTAGAATCGTCTCATAAAGAAATTCTACCGGCACCTTCATTTTTCTTACTATTTCCATAAGATTCACCTAATCTTTTTCTGTTTTATTTCTTCTCTTTTCCTTCACAAGAATAAAGGCACCAACGATAAGAAGAAAGAGGGCTGTGGTCAGATTAAGAATATCGTACTTCCCTGTTTTAGCATTTGCGCTAAATAGTAATAAGAGACAGCCGATGCTAACGATAAATAAACCCCATTTTGCCATATTCATCATCCTTTTTTAGACAGGAGTGGAACGGAAATAAAGAACCGAACCCCAAGGCTGATTTTTTATCGCTGATTTGACCAATCTCGCTGCCTTTTCCAAATCGTCTGCGGTTGTTTCAAAATAAAGATTGATGCCCTTTTTTTCTTTAAAAGTAAATTGAATCCCCTCCTCGTCTAAATGATTCAATAGGTCAATAATCTTGTCATGATGGACTGCTGCACTAATTTCAATCATTTTTTCAACTCTCCTTATGAAAAGAGGGCTGAGTCACTTCACTATGAAAGTGACCCTACCCGGTTAACTGTTTATTCTTAAACAGACTTGCCATTCCCTACATCTGTCGTGATCTTGTTTTCATGTCCCAAATCCGGATCCAACTTGTTTGCTGCGATGACAAATGGAATCCAAATCACGAATGATACTACCATGGCGACCAATGTCACAATTGGGGCTCGCCAGTCTGACCCTGTTGCCAAGAAGGATAATATGAACGGCGGAGTAACCCAAGCTACTGGTACAGAGACCGGATCGACCCATCCCCACATCGTCGCCCAGTAACCGATCGAAACAGATATAACTGGTGTAAGCAAGAACGGAATGAGCATCATCGGGTTCAAGACAATTGGCAAACCGAACATGATTGGTTCATTGATATTAAAAATCCCCGGTCCTACCGACAAATTGGCAACAGTCCGGTAATCTTTCCGTTTCGAAAAGAGAAGCAGTGCTATAACCAAAACAATCGTTCCGCCGGAGCCGCCATACCAGGCATAAGCATCAAATGATCCACGCACCCACTTGTATCCTTCAGAAATGACCAAATCAGCTCCACCCTGTTGGAACAGGTTAACGTTTTTCAATTGGGCAACACCGAAAACCCCTTCCAAGATCGGTGCAAGAACGTTCGGTCCATGGATCCCGAAGAACCAGAATAACTGAACGAACAAGGCAACCAGGACAACTGCTCCAAACCCTTGCGATACCCCAATAAGCGGCTGAGCAACTGTTTTTTGCAACCATTGTAAGAAAGTCATATCCGGCACAATCTTGGAGAAGACAAAATAGAAAATAGCAACAATATAGAGAGCAACAGTTGCCGGAATGATCGATGCAAAGGCTTTCGAAATGGCTGGTGGTACAGAATCCGGTAACTTAATCGTAATATCCTTCAACATCAATTTGACATATATCATCGTCGCTACAAAACCGATAATCATAGCCGTAAAGAAGAAATTAGCATCCAAGTTGTTCAATGGGAGCCAGCCCCAGCCAGCTGCTGTAATACTATCGCCAGTTGCCGACCACCCGGCCGCATTGATCGCATCTACTGTAGCTGCGTCCAATTTCAATCCTGAAATTCCACCGGAGAAAGAGAACGTAATTCCAGCAAGTGAAGCAGCTGTGGAAACAATACCCCCAGATAGCTCGTTTACTCCGTAAGCTCTGGCAATGTTATATCCCCAGGAAAACACAAAGATCAGACCAGCAATTGCGAGTGTTCCATTCCATACATATCCATTAATCGTAATAATTTCTCTAATGACCGGAATCGTGCTTCCGTCATAATTGTCAAAGAATTGTGGCGGCAGATCTCGTATAAGTGCATTAATCATAACAGCCACAGAGCCAGCCATCGTTGCCGGTATAGTTCCAATAAAGGCATCCCTTAAAGCTACTAGATGCTTTTGGCCCCCAATTTTACCCGCAAGAGGGAGAAAATACTTCTCCAACCATGCTATTAGAACTTGCATGAACTTTACCTCCTTAAAGGAATGAAAAAATGTGTTTATGCAGCCAAAGACCGGGTCAAAAACGGGCAGCTTTTTCTTACATGTCCTTTTGTGTTGACTCGATCGCATTCCCCCCTTCAAGTTTGCGCCTAAAATAACATGATGCTTCATCCAGTACTAATAGAGCTCTGGGTGAATCAGCCTATAAAGATTCTAAAGATGGAACCCTTTGTAATGTGAAGGCAATAAGAAGAAAGTCTATTTAACTAGTATTTATTCATTCGATGGAACAATAGAACAACTCATTCAGCAATAATGCCGCCGCTCCAAGTACTGTTATATCATCGCCTAGTTTACTTACTTCAATAATCGTTTCCTCTCTCAGTTTGCCTATCAGTACTCGCTCACCGGATGAGCCCAAGATGTTTGATAGCGCTTTCATTCCTATGCCAATACTCTCCAAGCGTCATTGCCCGTGAATTATTTTCCACCAAAACCTGTAAGTCAAATCTCTTCTCTAATGTTTGTTTAACTATACTTTACAAATATTTTTTTATACCAACCTTTCTGCATTTTCAGAAAAATAAGGACCAACAAATTGTTAATTTTTCCTAAAGGGGGTATTTTAACACTGTCTATACATAAGCCATCTATTTTTGAAAAAGTTTTATCCAAAGGTGAAATTCTAAGCCAGATATACTTTCATTCAATGTGGTTCTAAAAATGTCTGTCATCCAGAAAATCTTGATAAAAAAATGGTCATAACACAAAAAACCACTCCCTCATTTTTAGGAAGTGGTTTTTGCAATAAACATAGCCGCTACAGATACAGCCTTTAATTTTACTTTAAGTTTTTAACTCCAGTTTCTAATATTTCCATTTGCAGCAGTGTCTGTTCGTCTGTAATGGTCTTTTCTTTACCATTTATGATCGCTTCATATAAATCATCATATACTCGTCCATAATCACCATTTACGGATTTCACTGTTTCTTCGTGGATAGTACCTTCTTCATCAATATATGTCAGTACACCATAATGTTTGATTGTATCGATACCAAAATCTTTGTTATCAGGCATGTAAAACATCTTTAAGTGTTCTTCCTGACGATCTTTGGTTTCTTTCACAAAGCATCCTTTTTTGCCATGAACGACGAAGCTAGGTCTTTCTTTCAGTCTAAAATAACTGGATTTTACAGATACTTTTAACTTACCGTAATTTAGATCTAAATCAAAATAATCATTCATTCTTCCTTGTCCTAATAATTGCCTTACATCATAATGGATATGATCAGGCTTGCCAAAATAGCTGATCACCTGATCTAGGGTATGACAGCCATGTCCATATAAGAATGACGAAATAGGATCAAAAGAATGAACAGACTCTGGTACTTCGGGACGATAATAGTCATAATGCATTTCCACTTCCAGCAAGTCCCCTAGTTTCCCTTCTTCAATGACCTTTTGAACGGTTAAAAAATCACTATCAAAACGTCTGTTTTGATATGTCTGAACAAGTAATCCTTTCTCTCTTGCCAGTGCAAATATTTCTTTTGCCTGTTCTGAGGTTTCCATAAAAGGTTTTTCCACCAAACAGTGTTTATTTTTGTTTAATACTAATTTTGCATATTCATAATGACTGTCATGTCTTGTACAAAGCACAATGAGCTGAATGTCCTTATCATTTAATAGTTCAGCTAAATTAGAAGTATAATTTACTCCTGCAATCCGATCCCAACTTTCATGGTTAGGATTTCTTTGATAAATGGTTTTTACCTTTATATTCTCTCTTTGCAGTGCGAACGGCAGATGATATCTGTTCGTGCTTTTCCCGTTTCCAATATAACCAATAGTAAGCATAGCAGCCCCCTTAAATATATATTAATACAAAGAGCACCTATCCACGTTAGAGTCAGAGATAGGTGCCTTTGCTATAGTAAATTTATTACATTAAGTGGATTAAGTGGAAGACGATACCCACCACGAACAATCCAAGGATCATAACGATTGGAGAAACTTTCTTCTTAAGCAGCCACATGCAAAGGAATGTGATTAAGAGTCCAGCTAAACCAGGAATTAAGCTGTCCAAGTTGGCTTGTAAAGTAGTTACTTTAACAGGTTCTAATGAAAGACCCGAAGCTTGCTGTTGTAATGCAGTTTTAATACCTTCTGCTCCGGCGGGTAAATTTTTCCAGTCGATATAAGCACCTTTGGAAAGATCAACTTCTGATACAACCGGCGCAAATTTTACAGATACCCAACGGTTAACTAGTGAACCAAGGATGAACATACCTAGGATAGATGCACCTTTTGTAATATCTTGAAGGACTCCACCAGATAAATCGTCCGTAATTTTAGAACCAGCTTTGTAACCAAATTCTTGCGTATACCAAGTGAAGCCCATACGAATGAGATTCCATAAAACGAAGAAAATAATCGGGCCAAGGATGTTACCAGTCAATGCAAGAGAAGCGCCTAACGCACCAAGGATTGGTCTAACCGTGAACCAGAAAACTGGATCCCCGATACCTGCTAAAGGCCCCATCATCCCAACTTTAACCCCTTGAATGGCTGTGTCGTCAACCGGTGCACCATTTGCACGTTCTTCTTCAAGCGCTAACGTTACACCAATAATTGGTGAAGCTACATATGGGTGAGTATTAAAGAACTCTAAATGACGTTTTAGTGCAGCAGCACGATCTTCTTTACTTTTATATAATTTTTTGATAGCCGGAATCATCGTATATGCCCAACCACCGTTTTGCATACGTTCATAGTTCCAAGAACCTTGAAGGAAAGTGGAACGCCACCAAACAGAAATACGATCTTTTTTTGATAATCTCAATTCATTTGCCATTTTTATGTTCCCTCCTTCTTAGTAACTATCAATAATATCGCCTAGTGGATCACCAGTGTTTCCGTTTCCGCCATTACCTGAACCACCTTGTTTAGAAAGCGCTAAATAGATAAGTGCAAGAGCCACACCGATAGCACCTAGACCGATGAGTGTGATTTGTGAAACTGTCGCTAATACGAAACCAATTGCGAAGAATGGCCATACTTCTTTTGTAGCCATCATGTTAATAACCATTGCATAACCGACTGCTACAACCATTCCCCCACCGATCGCTAAACCTTCTGTCAACCAAGTTGGCATAGATGTGAGTAAGTCTCTAACCGGATCTGCACCAATAGCTACGATTAATGCAGCTGGAATGGCAATACGTAACCCTTGCATGCAGATAGCAACAATTTGCCAAAATTCAACTTTCTTGATGTTTCCTTCTTGAGCTGCAGCATCCATAAAGTGGACAACTGCTGTTGCTAGCGTACGAACGATAATTGTTAATAAAAGGCCAGCAACTGCAAGCGGAACAGCAATCGCAATTGCCGAAGACACGCCGGCTTTACCTTGTCCACTTAAAACTAAAATAATTGCAGAGGCAACTGATGCTAACGCAGCATCCGGTGCTACGGCAGCTCCGATGTTTGCCCAACCTAAAGCGATCAGTTGAAGCGTACCACCTAAGATAAGACATGGTACTAAGTCTCCTGTAACTAAGCCGATTAACGTACAAGCAATGAGTGGTTGGTGGAATTGGAATTCATCCAAAATACCTTCTATACCAGCTAAAAATGCGACGATAACGACTAATATTATTTGAATCATATTCAAATCCATGATATTAATCCTCCGTTTTCCCTGATAATAGGATTATTTTTGTTTTTTAAGCTCCTCTTGAGCCTTCTTGACAATTTCATCCATGTTTCCTTTTGAATCGTTCGGAACTTTACGTACATCGAAGTTTAATCCAATTTCTTTTAACTTATTGAACGTATTAATATCCTCTTGGCTAAAGGCCAACACCTTATTCGGTTGAACTTTACCAGGTGAGTGTGCCATAGAACCAACGTTGATGGTCGTAAGTGGAACGCCGCCTTCAACCGCTCTAAGCGCATCTTGTGGGTTCTCAAAAAGAAGCAACGCGCGCTGGCCACCGAAGTGTTGATCATCTTTTGCAAGTTCGATCATTTTATCGATTGGAACAACGTGTGCCTTTACACCTGGAGGAGCAGCCTGTTGGATCAATTTCTTACGAAGGTCATCCTTAGCTACTGCATCAGATACAACGATGATACGTGTAGGCTGTGTCGTTTTGGTCCAAGCAGTTGCTACCTGTCCATGAAGAAGTCGTGAGTCGATACGTGCTAACACGTATTCAAATTTACCAGGGGCTCCTGCATTTGATAACCCGGCAGCAGCTTTAACAGATGTTGCGGCTGGTTCTAATTCCTCAGGTTGTACTTTAACCCCTTCTTTAGCTGTGCCCAAAATATGAGCGGCAATTTCATGTGCTGTGTTCATTGAGAAGCGCGATGCATAAGCTTCAATCACCATTGGTAAGTTCATACCAGCAACGATTGCCCATTTGTCTTTGTGATCTTCAAGCAAGCTGTTGGCTTGGTTGAAAGGAGTTCCACCCCAAAGATCGACTAAGAATAATACTTCGTCTTGGTTGTCGAAAGAGGCGATTGCTTCTTTCATTTTTGCCTTTACATCATCAGGTCCTTCGCTCGGCATCAATGTAACAGCTTTTACATTTTCTTGCTCTCCAAAGATCATCGCTCCAGATTGCAAGATACCATTGGCAAATTCACCGTGACTAGCAATGATAATCCCTACCATCTTTTTACCTCCTATTATTATTGTGATAGCTTAAATAAACATGGTAAATCTACTTTCCAGCTCATCTAAAGCGGTTACAGTTTCAACAAAAAAATAAAAAAGGCATGAGCAAAAAGTAGATTTAATGAAGATATGGGTATAGAATTCCCCTTATTCTTCATTTCAATCAATACTTTTCACTCATGCCTGATCGAATCAGTAACACGTAAAAAATAATGGCTATTTAAATTTATCTTGCAAACGCTTTAAACGTAGTATAAAAAAAGCTTCTGCATCACTTTAATGAGCTTGCAGAAATATTATAGCATACCGGATATTTCTCTTTCAAGAGGGAAATTATTTTTTTATTTTTGTTTGCATTTATATTTCAACGTCACTGTTTTGGATTTGTCCCAACAAAATAATACAAGTTTCAACTCATCTTGTATGTAAAACTATTTCTTCGTAAATGTACTCTTCAAGCCGCGTTTGATAATATCAAAGAAACTTAAGGATTGGACCATACGATTCGGATCAACGTATTCACGAATGGCTCGCAAAACTTTTTTCTGCTCTTTAGAAGAAAATGTATACGTCCCATTTCGCTTAGATTGGATAGCATAACGTGGGATCCATTTCCCTTTGAACATGACTGAAGCGATCACGTAATCAACTTCTTCCCAAGGAATTTGGATAAACTTACGAGCATCACGATTATTGAAGAATTCAAATCCTTTGTCTCCAATCATAATTTTACCATAATCTGTCATCCCTGCATGTGAGGTTGCATCTATAACTAAATCGACTTTTGTATTGATTGATTGGACCATTTGATGTACTCCATTTCTTTCTTTAATAAATCATTATTATACTCTTTTTATCACTTTAAGCAAAAAATACTTGGGACTTGTTCGAGCATTATCTTCAAAATTATTATTGACGATTATGTGTCCGACATTATTGAATATTTCACTTTTAGCAGAGGCAGGTGAACTCTTCCACAACTTATATAACGACTAGGGCAAAAAGATATGTAATAAAAGAGATGAAAAAAGAGGCTTCCAAAAGTTCAAAGAACTAATGGAAAACCTCTAATTCAGATCCTTATTAGCGAAAATGTTACATTTTGTTACCCTTAGGTAATTTCCTAGCTATTTAAGGTACTATAATCCCTTGTAATAAAGGGATCCTGGGGACATGATTTCACCCTTCTCATCAAATAAAAAGGGGGGCCAGTCAACAGTGTTCCATTATTTTCTCGGGTTCATCGATTAACTACGGTTTTAGGCGTCGGCTGTGGCGCGCTATTAGGACGTTGCAGATTTTCTCTGTTAAACATTAGTTGCTGACTCTCTAACGCTGTTCCTGCTCTCTCCATCAAAGCTTGCTTCTTTGCCTCTCTGGCATCCTCAGATGCTTTTTTCTCCGCTTCGATTCGAGCAAGCGCTGCTTCTACTGTGTTCGCCGCCACTCTTTCTTCTCTTTCTTTAGCCATTTGCTCCGTCTGAACTTGCCTTGCATCATCAATTGCTTTTCTCTGCGCTTCGAGTTGGTTATACCGTTCTTGGTCTACGCCTACTGTCTTTTCCAAATTTGACGGCATCATGGAAGATGCCGAAGCGGGAGCTGCTACTAGTGCCAGGCTGAGTACGGCAGCTATTGAGCAAGAGAAGGACCATAGTAACCTTTTCTTCTTCATGTCCTCACAATCCTTTCAGTTTCATTGTATTTGAAGCAGTCTGGCTACTTCTAGTTCATTGTAACTAATCGCAGGTAACAAAAAGGTAACAAAAAAGAGGAAAATAACCATTATTGTCGAATGAATTATAACTAAATATGTAAGAAAAGGAGGGAAAGAAATGCCTCTAGACTCAGTGAACGGCCACAACATGTATTATGAATGGAGTGATAGCAGCAGACATAGGAATAAAGAGGTCCTTTTGCTCATTCACGGACTGGCACTTGATTCTTCATGCTGGGGGCGATTTAGCGAATTTCTTGCTGAGCACTTTTCCGTTGTGCAGTACGATATCCGCGGGCATGGACAAAGCCATGATGGGGAGGAGCCTATCACATGGGACGTGCTGTGTGAAGATTTAAATAGACTTATAAAAAAATTGGGGCTATCTGAAGTTCATGTACTATCATTTGGTTATGGAACACATGTGGCTGTGAAGTACGCCCTTACGTATCCGGAACATGTCAAGGCCCTTACACTCATGTCGCTTCCGTATATGTCGACAAATAACGCCCACTCCCACTTAGCCCGGCACGTGTTTCCACGTATGAAACAAACGATGGAAGCGAGGCATCCCCACTTTCTCCGCCAGTATGAAGAACTGTTAAAAGGATATACGACACTAGGTCCAGATGATTTGGGTCTCAGCCATTATTTCCACGTATTGCTCGGTTATCCAGCAGAGCATTTTTCTAAAATGGTTGAGCTGACGTCGAATTCAACACTTCTTTTAGAACTTGCAGAAGTGTCGTGTCCAGTCCTTATTTTAACGGGCGAATTAAATATGACAAGTCCGAATGCCTTTCTAAATGCAAGTTCTTTTCTATTGAAAAACTGTACACTTATAACAGTGTCCAATGCGTCGTTTCTTCTGTTTTTGGAGCAGCCTGAGCAAGTGGCAGACTGGGTGCGGCTATTTGCTACGCAAATAAGGGTTGATAGCTTTTCCCGAAAAGATATACAGCAATTTATTCAAACGATTTTTCATCCTGAAGAGCAAAAAGAATCCCGACGAGTTCCCATTCTTGACATCCATCTATTGCACAGATTCCGTGTCGAAGTTGATTCTATTCCAATCGAATCCGGCTGGAATCAGCGCCATGCCAAGAGACTACTAACCTATTTAGCCTTTCATCCGGTAACTACCCGTGATATATTGTGTGAAGAATTATTTCCTCATCTTGCTCCGGACAAAGCAAAGGCTAATTTAAAAGTGTGCCTCCATCATTTAGGAAAATTGCTAAGGCATCCAGTCGGTTCCGTAAATGGCTTGGTGTTTCAGAAAGGGACCGTTTCAATTCAATACAAAATAAAATGTGATCTAGTCGATTTTGTTGCCATTGTCCGTCAGGCGTTTCTGGAGAGTGATCCAAAGATTCGATACGAGTTGTGCAAAAAATTGCCAACGTTGATGTCCGGAACGGTATTAGCAGACAACTACGATGATTGGGCAGTGTCATTACGAAATGAAATCGATGCTCAATTGAGTTACCTGAAGGAATGGATGAAGGATCAGTAATTTTTTCTTTGGTAGTATCATCAGGATTTCTGATATTCATTATTTTTGTCATTCCATCAAACCCTTTTACAATGCAGCTTTGCCAGTTTTCCAGAAAATTTTATTGTCGAAGAAATCTATGGTATTGCCTTGGGCTTCGAACTGATACTGAGATCATCGAGCAGAAAAGAATGAATAAAATTTAAGCCAACCCAAAATTGTCATTTTCCATACACCCAATAAAATAAAGAATGTGGAATTTGAAAGATAAAAATGTATTGAAAAATTCTAACTTTTATATTAAAATATGTGTGTAAACGATTACATAAAAATGCACATAAAAATTATCTAGACTAGTAAACGGTTGCATCATGAGAAATAGAAGTTTTTTTGTTGGTAATTAAGAATACAACGATTATATTCTATTAATTTCCGAGAAAGGGGGGATTTTTAAGATCTTGTGCAATCGTTTACACATTGGCGGTTTTAGATTTGATTTGATAAAAAGGGGGCATTTATAATGAAGTTTTGGAAATCTTTTGTTGTAATGGCAATGGCCTTAACCCTTATTTTAGGGGGATGCAGCTCATCCAAAAGCAATGGAGAAGCTAAAGACGGCGGTAAAGTTACCGTTACATTTTGGGACAATCATATTGATGCAGAACAAAAGTATTTAAAAGATCTTGTAAATGAATATAACAAGAGCCAAGACAAAGTAAAAGTTGTATACAAAGGTTTTAACGCAAATGATTATATGACAACAAAATTGCCTGTCGCTTTTGCAAATAATGAAGGACCGGATGTTTTTATGATAAGCCCTGGTGATTTCACGAAGTATGCAAATGCAGGAATTATGGCAGACTTGAATCCTTATTTCCCTGATGGAGCGAAGGCTGATTTCCAAGAAGCCGCTATAAATGCTGTAACGATTGATAATAAAGTTCTAGCATTACCTTTTGAATCAGAATTAGTAGGTCTTTACTATAACAAAAAAATGTTGGCTGATGCGGGTGTAGAGGTTCCGAAAACATGGGATGAACTACAGGCAGCTGCGAAAAAATTAACGACTGATAAAGTATCAGGAATTGTATTGCCACAAGAAAAGGATGCTTACTTAAACTTCATTTGGTATCCATTCTTATGGCAGCAAGGCGGCAATGTCATCAGTGAAGACGGCAAAAAATCTAACTTTAATTCACCTGAAGTTGTAAAAGCACTAGACTTCTGGGGATCATTCTTCCAAAAAGGATACGCACCAGCTAAGACACCATTCGGATCTTCCGATATCGGTAACTTAGGTACTGGCAAGACGGCCATGCAAGTTAGTGGAACATGGGCCATTTCAGCAATCGAAAGTAAGTACAGCAATATGGATATTGGTTTAGCGCCGCTTCCAGTTTCAGAGGGCGGCCAAGCAAAAACAGTTGCCGGTGGTTGGAAGCTTGCTGCAAATGCACATGGTAAGCATGTGAAGGAAGCATCTGATTTCATTATGTGGGCTTTTGCTGAAGATCCATCACGCCCATTGAAATGGGCAACAGAAGTGAAATTCGCTTATCCAGCAAGAAATTCAGTTATTGAAGCAGGAGAAGAGATTTATAACAAAGGTTTACGTAAAGTATTCACAGATGAAATGTATGATACTTTAACTCCTGAGCCTTTCTATGGACCAGAAATTGTTGATGTTGTCGGCGATAGCTTGCAAAAAGTCATGTTCAGCAAGGCAAAAGGCAGCGATGTCGTGAAAGAAGCAGATCAAAAAATCCAGGATGCTTTAGACAAACAATAAGTTTACCAATCCGCATGGCAGAAATAGGGCTTAACGAATAAATATATTTTCTGCTGTGTCTAACACAGTGCCTCGAATAGCGAATCTATGGTCTTCACCTCAACGTTTAAATCAACATTGATTCGCTTTTCGGGCTCATCCTTTGTCTCAAACGAGTTGTGTAACTATCGTCATTGGTGGACAAAGCACCTAGAGCTTTGCTAATAACCTCGAATACGAGGAGGAATGTATTTGTGAAACGTAGAGGAAATCGGAAGAAACGAATTGAAGCACTAACGGCATATGGATTTTTATTACCCAATTTAGTAGGACTAACGGTTTTTGTTTTTGTTCCGATGGTCTATGCATTTTATGTAAGTCTTAATGATTGGAACTTGTTAACCCCAAAAGTATTTATTGGTTTTGACAATTATATACAAATGTCTCACGACAAAGATTGGTGGCAAGCTGTAGGAAGAACGTTCAAATTCACCATCATTTACGTACCATCTCTGTTCTGCTTATCTTTATTTTTTGCAGCAGTTTGCAATAGTTTAAGCCAAAGGGTAGAGAACGTCACGAGAACGTTGTTTTTGCTGCCGTTCGCGATTACTTCTGTTATCTCTGCAGCTATTTGGATGTTTTTATATGATCCTAAAGATGGGATTATCAATCAATTTCTTAATCTAGTTGGAATCGATGCTCAACAATTTCTTGGCTCTACTAGTCAAGCAATGATTTCCATCATCGTTGTCGTTATTTGGATTAATCTAGGCTATAACATGATGATTTTCCTAGCATCCATGAAGGAGATTCCCGGGGAGTTTTACGAAGCGGCAAAAATTGATGGCGCAACTGGCTGGAAAGCTTTTCAACATATCACATTTCCATTATTGCGTGAGACAAGTGTATTTATTTTAGTTGTGACAACGATTGGGTCGTTCCAGGTCTTTGACCAGATTATGGTTATGACAAAAGGTGGACCAGCGAATTCAACACAGGTTGGTGTACTTTATATATATCATCAGGCATTTGAAGTATTAAACATGGGATATGCTTCCGCATTATCGGTTGTATTATTCTTGATTATTTTTATCCTTTCACTTGTTCAGTTAAGACTGACTGCGAAGAAAGATTAGGGGGCAAAACCTAATGGGAACAAAACGAAAAATTCCTTTATCTATTTTTGCGATTATTTGTGGTATTTTCATGATCTTGCCCATTTACTTTTTGGTTATAGGCTCCTTTAAAATGCCAAATGATGTTTTTGAACTAGAGGTTAATTTTTCACATTTGACTTTCGACAATTTTCGAGCTGCTTTTGAAACACCCATTATACGGTCTATTTGGAACTCTTTACTTGTTTCAACAGTCGTGACCGTGGTGGCATTGATATTCCATGCAATGTCAGGATACGCACTGGCACGATTGGAGTTTCCAGGTAAGACCTTTGTGTTTGGTTGGATGATTAGTACATTAATGGTTCCATTTACGGTCATCATGATTCCGCTATATATGGTGACAAAAAATCTTGGGATGGCAAACTCGTATCTTGGATTAATCATTCCAATGATCTTTAATGCTTATGGTATTTTCCTTTTCCGCCAGTTTTACCGGGACTTCCCAAAGGAACTAGAGGAAGCTGCCTATATGGAAGGACTGTCGATCGCAGGCGCGTTTTTCCGAATTGTCCTGCCATTATCAAAGCCTATTATTATTCCATTAACAATTGGTTTCTTTACGGCGAACTGGAATAACTATTTGTGGCCTTTAATCATCAATCAAAATGAAAAGCTTTGGGTTGTTCAAGTGGCATTAGCAAACGTCATTGGTGCTGAACATGAAACACAGTGGACCCTTGTATTGGCTGCTGCGTTGGTTTGCGCCCTTCCCATGTTTATTCTATTCTTTATCATGCAGAAGTATCTTGTTGAAGGTGTAAAGATGACAGGAATTAAGTAGCACTTCAATGATTTATGTCTGTATGGCAAACAAGCACAATTTTTCAAATACCCATTATCATACTATTTGGTGGGAATCTGAAAAATTGTGCTTTTTTTATCTACACTGTTAAGATTCTGCTAGTCTCCGCGAAAGAATCTGCTGAAGAAACTCCTCAAAATTCCCGTCTACTAGTCCATTTGTCGGCTGATTCGTATGTTCAGAAATAGAATAGTTTCCCTTATTGGATTTTAAATATATCTTATCAATTCCCACAACATTTCTTAAATTTCTTCCCGCTTCCACATAGACAAAGATCGTTTCTACCGATCTTTTGACGAGTTTGGAGACTTATGTCCTCTCCCTTTTTATTAGGCAAGGAAAGTAATGCCTTCTTCTCTTGCACGGATAGCTCTTCTGATGTATAACCCTTTAAAAACCATTCCCTTGTATTATTCATAAGAAGAACAAGTGCATCCATCAGCTTTTGCACAGCTTCTAAGCTTTCGAATGTCAGTTGTGACTGTAAATATTGAAGAAGCTGACTAGGTTGATGGCCTAATTTCACATGCATTATACAGTCCTCAACAAGCTCCATCGCCTCTTGTTTTGGCATCCGATACTCCTGCATAAATAGCGCGATACAAGTTGAGAATAACCCTTTGGACGCTCCACATAGTCCATGTCACCTGCTTCAAGGAGCTGTTTCTTCGAGAAGGGATAGTAATCAATATTCTTTCTAGATGCCTGCTCCTCTACTTTGCTTTGTACCAAAATACTCAAAAATGTCTGGCGCTGACACATATGGTTGATTAGATTTATCAAATAAAAAATTAATCGTACCCAAGGCATGGATTACTGCTGCAGCCCAGATTTCAATGCGGCCTTTTTTCTTATTTCTTTACTGAGAGCAGACTTAACTGTTAGGACCTTGCCAAACTTCTCCTCATATAGATCATGAATCCAACCTTTTACAGGTGCTTTCCATTGCTGATTAGATCCAGGGAGATTTTTAATTAAACTCTTTGGTGTCATCCCCAACTCCTTAGCCATTTGTAAATCAGTCTCATTCAAACGGCATCGTTTCTTGGCCTCTGCCCAAGCTTGTGAATTTTTTTTTGTCGCCATCACCATATCCACCTTTTACCATTATATAATTTCTGGGTATTCTGCTGATATTCTTAATTCTATCATGTGACAATTATATTTTCTTGCTGCCTCTAACACAGCTTCATGCATTATTTTTTATTTTACTTTCTTAATAGAAATAAAGCTTCGATACCTGCAAAAGCTTTCCACCATTTTTACTAGATCCTCTTCTCGACAATATTCTTGATACAAAGGAGGATTAAACACAGGCTTGACAGCCATTTAAGCTTTTCTAATCAAACGATTAATTAAAGCTGATTAAACTAATTAATCGTTTGATTAGATACCCCCTAAGTCCTTTTAACAAACAAACTTTGGGCTGTTTTCAAGAGAATTAATTGTCGTAAAAAAGTTATGACTGGTAATGATTTTTTTCAAAACTTACAATAGAAACTAACAAAATACATATTCAGACAAATACAAACAAGTTGTTATACCAACTAATCGTTTGATTAAAGATACAGTAAACTCTTTCATAATAGGCTTGTATAAGATCCATCAACTTATAAATCTCCTTCTTAGTCATCAAGGTTAAAATCCTCAAGCGTAAAACCTTCTCCATATCTGGCATGAATCAGTTCCTTCGTTTTAATAGAACTTAGTTTGAAGTTCTTGCCTATTTTCTCATTCAAATACCCAATAATCTCTGGATATGGGATTTTTTCCATTGCTTTTATTCATTAGATGATCATGACACAAATAATGAACAAAGCTATTTCAAAAACCAAAAATCTTATCTATAGATCATTGGTCTGACAAGTCAGTGGACAAGTCTTGATATTTAAGGTGTTAATTCTCCTCCGATATGATCCGCTTTTAAATAAGATTGATTTTAAAATATTTGCTTCCATCTCATTAATTTATCACACACCATAAGATATTCAGACTTGGAATGCCCAAAACTTATAAATTCTTATATTACAAAAAAGACGCGTTAGGAGACAAACGCGCCTTAAATGACTTATTATCCCAAACTCATACTTCAACTGCTGAAGTAGTGACCTTGCTCGAGATCATCGATGAGCCCTAGATGGATCGGTTGCCATCCCAAGAGTTTCTGAGTCGCTTCGCTCGATCTTGGAATGTCAAGTGCCGCAATAGTGCCCAGAAATCCGAAATGATCATTTGCCTCTTCATGTGAAATACTCTCTACGGGAACATTCAAGAACTGACCAATGACGCTCGCGATGCTGCGAAATGGCACGCCTTCATCTCCTACCCCATCTAACTGTGATCCAGCTGGTGCCTTTTCCAATGCTAGGCGGTAAAGTTGGGCGGCATCAAGGCGATGAATAGCCGGCCAACGATTGGATCCATCGCCAATATAGGCAGATACACCCTTTTCGCGGGCTATTTTGATCAATTCTGGTACAAATCCCTTATCTCCCGCACCGTGGACAGATGGCGCAAGCGAAACGATTGCTGTTCGGACTCCACGCTTTGCCAGCGCTAACACCTCGTTATCCGATGCTGCCCCATTTGCATGAGCAGTCGTTATGAACGGCTTGCCTGAGCCTTCGAGCACCTCTCCTATTGTCTTGATGGCAAGTAAATCCGTTGCAAGCGAGTGAGCAAAGTTCGAGAAATCGTGGATAAACGCTAGGTGAATCACACCGTCCGCATTTGCTGCACCGCTACGAAGGCTATCTAGGTCATCAAGACTACCATGATGCACCTCGGCCCCCGCTTTTTTTAATTCTGCGGCACCCTTGTCTGAACGTGAAAGACCAATGACTGTGTGCCCCCCATTTATAAGTTCACTGACGACAGCAGAACCGATATAGCCTGTTGCTCCTGTTACAAAAACACGCATCATAATATCCTCCTAATGTTACTGATTTGTAGAATGACTTGAACAATTGGAGTATAAACTATAGAGTTAACTATAAGGCAAGTGTTTTTGAGGAGGGTATACATGAAAATAAAAGAATTAGCTGAAAAAACAGGATTAACAGCCTACACCATTCGTTATTATGAAAAGGAAGGTTTATTGGATAGTCGTCATTTCCAAAGAGATGAAAATAACTATCGTAACTACAATGAAAAGGCAATCGAACGTCTAAAACTTATAAAGAAGTTTCAAAGCGTAGGGTTTTCATTAGTTGAACTGAAGGAATTCTTTCAAGAACATACTACACATTCAGCGACCAATCTGGAAGCCATTGAGTGGATTCGCCAAAAGATAGGTGAAATCGAACGGAAGAAGGATGAATACGATCAGATCATTGGAAAGCTTAACTGGATGCTAGAATACAAGTTAGCATTGGTGAATGACCCACAAAAGGCAAATTCTATGTTAATCAATCCACCTTTTGATTAAATCGAGTCGTCGTAAGTTATCCATGCAGAGAAACGTTTCACTAAATAAAGAAAGAGACTTCTCAAAAGATTGGGTAACTTAGGTGATGGGTCTTACATATCGGATAGTCCCATTCAAGCAAATGAAGATTTTTAACGTCTTTGTTTTGATAGCCACAGCACGAACACAATTGACTGGAGGCAAAGGTTTTAGAAACAGCCACCACTTGTTTGCCGCGCCATTTTGCCTTATCTTCATCCCAATGATGACCCAACATGAAATCAATCCGCTCTACTAAAAAGTAAAATTCCATCCATCTATCTTCTAATTTTAAAGTAAATATTTACGCGACAATCTCTATCGCGTATATCCCGGAACACGATTTGGAGACGGTATTAATATTGAAGTTTTAAAAGGCTTGACGTTCGAGCATACTCCAACGATATACTTTACCTTAAAGGAGAGGATACAGTGGGTGAAAATTATTCTATCAGACAAGCATCAATTCTTTTGCGCATACCCAAGGATTCATTGAGGTATTATGATAAAATCGGCTTGGTCAGTCCAAAACGAGGAAAAAACAATTACCGCTATTACGATGACCAAGATCTGGTTGATTTACGCTATATAGAAGTATCGAAATTTTGCGGGTTCACATTATCGGAAATTAGTGATTTTTTTCAACTCAGAAGGAAACCTGACGAAAAAAATCATCCTGTTTTTATCAGAATATTAGCAGAAAAAGAGCAGTATTTAGACCAAAAAATTGCTATATATCAATTGGGAAAAGAATATTTTGAAAAAATGCGAGAAGTGCTGTTACAGAAAAAAAGTATTGAAGACGTAGTTAAGGTTGATAGATTAGTTTCTGAAATATTCGCAGCACTTCGCGAAGGAATAGAAACGCATCCATAAATATTAGTAACATCTTAGGAGATACACATACACACCATAATGTGATCTACTTCAGCAGGCAGCACAGCTGTTCCGGAATTTTATAAGTAATAAAATATGTACCTGGTAGTGAAATCTACGATAATAATGTATATAACAAATTTCATATTGGAGTGGTGTCAATGGAATATTCAAAATCTACATTTTTAGTATTTGGTGCAACCGGTCGAACTGGACAACCTTTTGTTTCTATCGCTCTAAATGAAGGTCATAAAGTGAGAGCCTTAGTTCGAAATCCAGAAAAAGTTGTGCAACGAAGTACAAATTTAGAACTAATCAAAGGTTCCATCTCAAATTTTGAAAATATTGACGAATTATTAGATGGAGTCGATGTTGTAATTTGTATGCTTGGTAACGCTCAGGAACAAAATAAGGCACCAATCAATACTATATTCATTAAGGAGCTTATCCCGGCTATGCGGCGACAAGGCGTAAAACGTTTCCTATATCAAGCAGGAGGACTTACGCGTCGATATAAAGAAAGACTCCCTTTTATGACATGGATTCTTAGGAATACTATTGCTAGATTTAGTGGTCTTCTCGGTCAGCATAAGGATAATGAGACTGTAATTGAATATTTAGTTGAAGAAGCACAAGATGTGGATTGGATTGTTCATAGGGCAGCCATAATCTCAGACGGTCCTTCGAAAGGAATATTGAAAAGAGATCGGAAAAAGTCCAGTCTTGCAACACATGTAGATATTGCTAAATATAACTATCACATCGTGAATGATGATTCTGCAATTCATACTTACGATTTGAGCTACTATGAAAAATAATGAGTTGTTTGACATTTGCAGTTGTTTGGCTTTGGATAAACTGGCCTCTTGCTCGAGAAGATTGTCTTTTATAGACTGCTTTACTTAAGTTGCATAAAACCTCCAGTGAACGTGTTTTTTAAAAATTCATCCTTCAAATCCAGAAAACAAAACTCCCCTGTAATTAGTTACAATTACGGTGTTAGCGTTCCGTCCCCTTCTTCTTCGTCCTAGAAAGCCCCTTTTGCTTCTGATCCTATTTAAGCTTCAACAGACACTCAGCCATATGGGCAATTTCTACTATCTCTTTAGTATTGCAAATGTTCCTGGCTACCCTATTTTCACCAAAACTGTGGAAAGCACTTCTCTCCCTAATCCAGGTGCACCAATCATTGATGCGATAACTACCATAGATAGTGATAACATTACTGTTTGGTTAATACCTGCCATAATCGTATTTTTTGCCATTGGTAGTTCAACTTTAAATAGTTTCTGAGAGCCGGTACTACCGAAAGCCTCAGAAGCTTCAATTAATTCCCTTGAAACTTGTCTAATACCTAAATTTGTTAGTCGAACGGTAGGCGGTGTAGCGAATATTAAGGATGAAAAAACACCTGCTACCATTCCAATACTGAAAAAAGCTACCGCTGGAATAAGATAAACGAATGCTGGCATTGTTTGCATAAAGTCTAATACTGGTGTAATAATATTTTGAGCAGTCTTACTTTTAGACATTAAAATTCCAATTGGAACTCCAATAATGACTGATAATATACTCGATATTAATACGAGTGCAAAGGTTAACATCATTTCTTCCCATAAACCCTGATTATAAATTAGCCAAAGTCCAACTAGAGAGAATGCAGCTAAACCAAAACGTTTTCCACTTACAAAAAATGCTAAGATAACAACAATTAATATAACTAGGATAGCAGGAATACCCGCTAACCCTTCAGCTAACCATTCCAAAGAGTCGTTTCCGCCATTTTTTATTGGGTCAAATAAAAATGCAAAAGTATCTTGTATTTTTTCTGTAATGTACTCTACCTTCTCAGGAATAGGAATTCTAGGTGTAAAATCAAGCATTTTATAAATTCACCTCTCCTTCGCCAGCCAATGCAGCGATTACTGCTCCTCGTACGATAATTCCATATAGCTTACCGTTTTCAACTACAGCAATTGGTACCGAAGAGTTATGGATGATATTAAATATTTCATTCATTGATGTATTTTTAGGTATAGTCCGAACGTCTGTTTTTAAAATTTCATTTACATCGCGAACCTCTTTTTTTATTGCGGCTGACGCGTCATCTGCAGTAACATATCCCTTTAAATTACGTTTCGTATCGGTTACATAAATACTAGAAATACCGGCTTCTTTCATGCGCTCTAAAGCAACACGTGGTCCATGCTTTTCAATAGTAATTGTCTCTGGTCGTTTCATAATATGTTCGGCAGTTAATATTTTTGAGCGGTCCACATCTTCAACAAACTTCTCTACATATTCATTAGCAGGATTGACAAGAATTTCCTCTGGTGTACCAATTTGAACAATTTTACCATCTTTCATTAATGCGATTCGATCCCCAATTCGGAGCGCTTCGTCTAAATCATGTGTAATAAAGATGATTGTTTTCTTCATGTTTTCTTGTAATTCCAATAACTCATCCTGCATGTCTTTACGAATTAATGGATCAAGTGCAGAGAATGCCTCATCCATTAGTAATATTTCTGGATTATTGGCTAGCGCACGTGCTAATCCAACACGTTGTTGCATCCCCCCTGAAAGTTGCTCAGGATATTGATTAAGGTAACTAGCTAATCCTACAAGTTCAAGCGATTCTTTAGCTCTTTTGCTTCTTTCTTCTTTTTTCATCCCTTGAATTTCTAGTCCGTATTCAGTGTTTTCTAGTACTGTTCGATAGGGAAATAAAGCGAATTTTTGGAAAACCATACTTAGTTTTTCACGGCGAACACGGCGCAGATTCTCTTTATTCATTTTGGCCAAATCTTCTCCGCCTACCCAAACACTACCTTCCGTAGGATCTATTAATCTATTGATTAGTCGAACTAATGTTGATTTACCACTACCTGATAAACCCATTATTACAAACACTTCACCAGCTTCTACTTCAAATGAAACACGGTTAACACCAACCGTACAGCCAGTTTCTTTTAGTATTTTAGCTTTAGCTAATCCCTTATCTAAAAGCGCCAAGGCATTACCTGCATTTTTCCCAAACACTTTTGTTAGATTTTCTACTTTAATTATTGGCACTATATTCACCTCATTTTTAATTAATACTATTCCTATAAATTTACTGGGTAAAATTGCGTAAAAGGTGAATACTTCTTTAAGCAATTTATATTCAAAAGAAAAGTAATCCTTTATCCAAATATGTGGTATTTGGTTGGTAACCTACTCAACTGAACCTCTCCCTTAATGAATTTTTTAAAAAGAACCTGACTCGGTCGTAGGACACGAGTAGCCCACCGATTGGTTTAAGTCCTTCACCTTCTATATAGAGATAAAATCAGAAAAAGGACAGGTTCTTAAAAAATATTTTTACTTGATGGGAATGGAAGAGGACATATTATTTTTTTCTTTGAAGTAATCTTTGAAGTACCCTAATGAAGAAATCTATGGTATTGCTTGGGTCAACAAGAATATCTCTACGTATCATTTTGAATCTATCCAAATGTCAGGATGATCAAATCAGTTTGGTCATTTTGTGCTGATGCATGACTTCATTTAGGGAAAGACATGAAAAAGAGGCTTCTCATAAGTTTGTGCAACTTATGTGAAGCCTCTTTCTCTTCTTATATGATATTAGCATAATGCTTTTAGTCATTTGGTGATCGTGACACAAATCAAAAACCAATAATCTAATTTATAGATCAAGGGTCTGACGAGCCGGACGATCAGTCTTGATATTTAAGGGGTGAATTCTCCTTACCGAGATTATCCGCTTTTAAGCGACTTTGACAAAGAGTAAACAATTCGCCAATAAGCTTCTATTTCTGAAGGTGACTTTGGAATGTAAATTTGACGAATGGCAGAACCAAAATGCTTTTTAAAATAAGCCTTTCTCTCTTGGTTCTTTTACTAAGCGTTTTTATTTATTGTACTTACATATAGGTTTAATGAATCTTCTACTTCGTTGGCGACTAACTTTATAAAGTCATCATATTCTTTTTGTGTATGTGCTTTATCTAATGCTTCATAATAAGCTAGGCGATTTTCTACTTTAATAACAATTGGTGGAAAACCGTCTTTCATGAGTTCTAAATTTAACAACAAGCGTGATGTACGTCCGTTTCCGTCAATAAATGGGTGAATTCCAACAAAAATAGCATGTAACATAGCTCCACGATCAACTGGATGCATTTTTTTCGTTTCTGCTTGTTCATACCATACCATCAGCTGCTCCATCTTCTCTTTTATGAGGAAGGGAGCTGGCGGTATATGTTTAGCACCAGAAATAAAAACTGGCTGGTCCCGATATACACCTGCATATTCATCATCAATTCCTTTTAGTACAAGTTGATGCAGATTCTTAATTTGCCATTCTGACAAAGGCTCACCCTTTTGTACAATCTCCTCTACAAAATGAATCGCATCCCGATGATTAATAACCTCCAAGTGTTCACGTAACGTTTTGCCACCAACAGTAATTCCTTCTAGAACTACCTTTGTTTCGTTGATAGTTAACGTGTTTCCTTCAATTGCATTAGTATTATATGTCCATTCAAGTAATAACTTTTCACGTAAACTTTTGACTGTATATTTGGGTAATGGCCGGTTGGAATCTAGAAGAGCTTTTTTTTGATTAATTTGTTCGAACATTGGCTTCACCTCTCTCACTCAAACATATACTTAAATTGAGATACCACCGTTTCTCTGAATATACCCTCTAACCCCATTTTAATCAAACATTTAATAAAAGGTATTTCTAATTCACACCGATCTGATTCCTTAGTTTCATTAACTTTATAGAGTATTACAAGAACAAACAGTAGAATCTTTTGTATAAATGTTTATATCGCTTTATTTATTTCAAACTGAATCAATTTCATAATTGCCTTTTTTAAAAAGGCCTAGATTGTCCCTAACGGGACTTATTCATTTTTTGAAAACTACGCTACTTGTTTTTGCTGACTTTCTAACATTTTTCTGATGCGATCTGCTGCTAATTTTGAGGCG
>NZ_CCAS010000032.1 GCF_000612625.1 Neobacillus jeddahensis | reverse complement strand
TTATAGTCCCACTATTAGTAGCTACTGCCTTAGCCGCAAAACCAAAAATGAATCGTCTATTTCAATCAGTATTTTACTTACCTTCTTTATTTGCAATTTCGGCTGTCATGATTATCTGGCAATTTCTTTTGAGTGTTTCTTACGGTCCACTTGAAAATTACTTTGATATCTCAACCAATATGCTAGATAATCAGCCGCATGCATGGATATCACTGGTCATTGTCACAGTATGGTGGACAATCGGCGGCAACATGGTTATTTATTTGGCGGCATTAAATGGCGTTCCGAAAGATTTAATCGAAGCGGCTGAATTGGACGGAGCAGGTGTTATGAGTAAGTTTTTTAGAGTAACACTCCCGAGTATCAAATATCAAATTCTATTTACCACAGTCATGACAACGATTGCCCAATTTAATGTCTATGGACAGCCATTAATGCTGACAGGTGGTGGTCCAAGTGATTCAACCCATGTACTCCTCATGTACATTCAGGAAAATGCCTTTGGATCAGGGCTATCCATTGCTGGTATCTCCTCCGCAATGGCCGTGATGTTGGGTGTCTGTATCATGGTTGTCTCAGCTATTCAATTTTTCTTATTACGGGATAAGGATTAGAGGTGAGTAAAGATGAAACAAAGTAAATCTACAAAAATAGTAGCTTTCATTTTTTTACTGTTGATGGCTATTATCTGGGTATTTCCACTTATCTGGGGAATCTTTACCTCTTTTAAATCGTCTGAAGAAATTCAATCAGCAGCGGTGAGTTTTTTACCGATTCATTGGACCTTAAGCAATTATAGCGATTTGCTGTTTAATAATGCCTCCAGCCCCGTTATCAAATGGTTCATGAATTCTTTGATCATCTCGGTCAGTCATACAGCATTGGTTCTAGTGGTTGTCTCATTAGCTGCTTATGGCTACACCCGTTTACAGTTCAAAGGGCGTGACCTTTTGTTTGGAATTTTGCTGGGATCGATGATGTTCCCAGGAATCGTCAACTTAATTCCATTATATAGCATCATGGATAAGCTAGGATGGGTAAATAATTTGCTGGCTGTCATTGTTCCCGGTGCTGCTGGAGTTTTTAATATTTTTCTTGTCCGCCAGTTCGTTTTAGGTATACCAAAAACCTTTGATGAATCTGCCAGAATAGATGGGGCGAATGAATTCCAAATATTTTACTTAATCATTCTGCCACTCATTCGCCCTGTTTTAACTGTAGTTGCATTATTTAGTTTTACAGGATCATGGAATGACTTCTTATGGCCGTCCATTGTCCTTAATGATATTGATAAGCTGCCGATTACACCTGGACTACAGTTACTCCAAGGTCAGTACCTTACTTATCCGGAAATTGGGACAGCTGGAGCTTTGATTGCCTTAATACCAACCTTCCTACTCTACTTGTTTGCCCAAAAATATTTTATGCAGTCCATGTCGTTGTCATCTGGTGTAAAAGGATAAACCTACACAGAGAAATCGTCAGGAAGGAGTGGAAATATGAGCAGATCCTTTGAACGTAAACTGATTTATATAGCGAGTGGATGGCAATTCATAACCGGTTTAATCACCATGTTTTACTATTCACTTTATATAAAAAAACAAGGGGTAGACGTAGCGAACGTATCATTACTTGAACAAAAGGGGCTCCAATCCCTGTTCGACAGTCTGTATAGCTTCACTGTCACCTATGGCCTCCTATTTATTGTTATTGCAGGTCTGAACATTATCTTTGTCAAAAGGCTATTGAAGGATGATACGCTGCAGTACAAGCTTCCAATTTATTGGATCCTCTTAGCTGCTGCATTCTACTTTTTAGCGGATTTTATCAGTTTGACTCTCTGCTTGGCAGCAGCTGTTATGGCATTAGCAAAAAATAAACCGATAAAAGCTGCATTAGGCTTATAAAGGTATTGCATTTTTAAAATATGATATCTGTCACTTATTAAGGAGAGAGAAATATGAATTTTAGACCAGAATATCCAAGACCTCAATTGGTTAGAAAACCATGGCTAAATTTAAACGGCGAATGGGATTTCGCTTTTGATGATAACAATGCAGGCGTGAAGGAAAAATGGTTTCAACAAGCTGCATCATTTGATAAAAAAATCAATGTACCGTTTGCCTATCAATCAGAGCTCAGTGGAATTAATGATCCAACCTTCCATGATCATGTTTGGTATGCCCGAGAATTTACCGTCCCAGAGGATTGGACCGATCAGCGCGTCATCCTTCATTTTGGCGCGGTAGATTATCGTGCATGGATTTATGTGAATGGACAATATACCGGTTTCCATGAAGGCGGCCACGTTTCGTTCTCCCTAGATATTTCCGATCATTTAACAGGGGAGAATGAGCGAATCGTGGTTAGAGTAGAAGATCCCTCGACGGATGAAACAATCCCTAGAGGAAAGCAATTTTGGATGGAAAAGTCTGATGCGATTTGGTACACCAGAACGACAGGTATATGGCAAACAGTCTGGCTAGAGCCAGTAAGTCCGACAAGTATATCTAAAGTAAGATTTACTCCAGACATTGATTATGGAGATGTTACGATTGAATTTGATGTCTTAGGTGACTATCTTCACAAGAAAGTAGACATTGAGATTGATTTTCAGGGTGAAATGGTAGCAAAGGATACGATCGAGTTATATGAATCCTATAATAAGCGCTCCATTAACCTATATAACCGACAGATTTTCAGAACTTCATTTCATCACATTGGCTGGAATTGGTCACCAGAGAATCCCAATTTATTTGATATCAAGATCACTTTAAGAGATGAAAAAAATCAAATGAATTTAGATGAAGTTGACTCTTATTTCGGGATGAGAAAGGTTCATATTGAAAATGGGATGGTTTATTTAAATAACAAGCCATATTATCAAAAATTAGTTCTCGATCAGGGCTATTGGCCGCAAGGGTTATTAACGGCTCCAACGGATGAAGATTTTAAGAAGGATATTGAATTAGCATTACAAATGGGCTTTAACGGATGCAGAAAGCATCAAAAGGTTGAAGATCCGCGCTTCCTTTATTGGGCTGATCGATTAGGTTTCTTAGTATGGGGGGAATGTGCAGCATTTCCTTCCTATAGCGAGGATGCGGCTTCCAGGTTAACAAAAGAATGGCTTGAAATTATCAACCGGGATTATAACCACCCATCCATAGTTGCTTGGGTTCCGGTCAACGAGAGCTGGGGCGTGCCTTATATTAAAGGAAACAAACAACAACAGCACCATTCTTTAGCCATGTACCATCTCATCCATTCACTTGATACAAGCCGCTTAGTGATATCTAATGATGGCTGGGAGCTTACAGAAACGGATATTTGCGCCATCCACAATTATAATCATGGTTCAAACGATGAAAAGGCAAAATATGAAGCCTTCAAGGAATCCTTATCAACAAAGGAGTCGCTCCTTAGCTCGAAACCGGCTAATCGTGGAATTTATGCCGATGGGTTTGAACACAGAGGGGAACCCATATTATTAACAGAGTTTGGCGGAATCGGATTTAAAGTCGGTGCAGATAGCGGCTGGGGTTATACATCTGTGAAAAATGAAGATGAGTTTATTGAAGATTATCGTCGAGTAATGGAGGCGGTATATGCTTCTAAAGGTTTGCATGGTTTTTGTTATACACAGTTAACAGACGTAGAACAAGAGATCAACGGATTATTATCCTATAATAGAGAACCAAAATGTGAACTGACAAAAATAAGAGAAATTAATGATATGTGGCATTCAACTATCGTGAAGTTCTAAGTTGAACTGCATTACAGAAGGTGAAGGTTTTTATTAAAAAGTGTATTACCCCCTTTTATATAGTGATTCAAAATAAGCGAACGGTGTCAGGCACCGTTCGCTTTTAGCGTTTATTCCTCCTCAGTCAGGAGTCGTTTATAAGCATTCATCAGTTTTAAACATTTTTTGTAAAACCAAGGTTACAGCTCCTAATAACATACCGGTTTTTCCTAGGTTGGAACAAACAACAGAAATGTCCTCATGAGGACTTTTAAAAGTATACTTCTCGATCATTTCTTTGAGTGGAGATAAAACAAACTCTCCCTCTTCGAAGATAGTCCCTTCCACTATCAATTTTGAGGGCTTTAGAAGATTAATCATATTGGCTGCTGCTAATCCAAGAGATTGACCGGCTTCTTCCAAAATCAATGCGGTAAATTGATCCCCTGCCTTAGCAGCCTCAAATAGCATTTTTATTGAGAGTTCATTCTCACCATTCTTCAACCATGTATGAAGAATGGTGTCATGATTATTTTTCATTCCACTTCTTACGCGGCTTAGAATGGCTACTTCAGATGAATAGGCCTCTAAACAACCATTGTTCCCGCACTGGCATGTTGGACCGTTTACATCTAAGATGGTATGTCCAATTTCTCCTGCCGTATTAAATGAACTCTTATAAATTTCATTATTAATAAAGATTCCTGAACCAATCCCACGGGCAACACTAAGGCAGATAAAATCAGTAACCCCTTGACCTTGTCCAAACCAACTTTCCGCAATCGCTAAAGCCCTTACATCATTTTCGATAATAACAGGGATATTGAATTCTGTTTCGAGGCTTTCTTTAATTGGTATGTTCTCTAAATGTAAATGCGGAGAAAAAATAGCCAAGCCTTTATCTGGGTCTACTAGCCCGTGCATGGCAAAACCAATCCCAAGGATTATATCTCTTTTTATTTGTGTATTATTTAGGACTTGGTGGATACTCTCTTTGATCATGCTCATAAATTCCGTTTTAGAAGGGAGCTCAGAAATATCTTCACTAAAATCGGATACAATCTTTCCGTCCATTGAAGTCAAGACAACTCGGATGACCTCCGCTGCCGCATAGACACCAATGATATAATGGGCGGAATAATTAATTCGAAGCATGATTGGTTTTCTTCCGCCTGAAGTTGAGCTGGTAGATTGCTCTTCTGTAATAAGATTTTTTTCAATCAGCTCAGCAACTAGGGAACTTACTGTCGGTGGAGTCAGCTTTGTTAATTTAGCGATTTCTGCTCTTGATATGGGTTCTTTTAAACGAATCATATTTAATACGGTTGATTGATTTAATGATTTCATTCTTTCGAAACTTCCGGTTTTACTATCGTAGCTCAAATACCATCACGCCTTTTTCTAATTAGCTTTTATATTATGAGGAAACGTTTTCTTTGGGGGTGGTTTAGTCTGTTCGTGCTATGGAAAAATACATTAATATTATATTAATAATAGCACATACAATGTTTTAAACATACCAGCGATTACTTTCAATGTGATGTTGGATACTTGGTGACTTCTAACTAATTTGCCCGCCTTTTTTGATACTGCAAAAACATTTTGTTGCAGGGATGATGGGGTCTGTGAAATAGTAGAAATAAAAAGTTGCTAGGAGTGAACAGATGATGACAATGATCCAGAATAAAATGAAAACGGTCCCAACCCTTGATTGGTTATCCGATCTAAGTGTATTTGCTGTTAATCGTCTTCCTGCCCATTCTGATCACCATTATTATGAAACGATGGTGGAGGCAAAAAATGCCGGAGCAATGAAGTGGCGCCATGAATTGAACGGGAATTGGAAGTTCACCTATAGTGTAAATCCTTTCAATCGCCCAGCTCATTTTTTTCAGTCGGAATTTGATTGTTCGGGCTGGGGAGATATCTTGGTTCCCGGCCATATTCAACTCCAAGGCTACGGAAAACCACAGTATGTCAATACGATGTATCCGTGGGATGGTCACAACGATATCAGGCCTCCAGAAATTCCCGCTGATCACAATCCTGTTGGCAGCTATGTAAAGATGTTTACGGTACCTGCACATATGCAAGATAAACCCTTGTTTATTTCTTTTCAAGGGGTAGAGTCTGCTTTTTATGTCTGGTTAAATGGGGAGTTCATTGGCTACAGTGAAGATTCCTTCACTCCATCAGAATTTGAACTCACTCCGTACTTACAAAAAGGTGAGAATAAACTTGCCGTGGAGGTGTATCAAAGGAGTACAGGCAGTTGGCTGGAGGATCAGGATTTTTGGCGGCTTTCCGGCATTTTTCGTGATGTCTACCTTTATACAGTACCAGAAATTCATGTGGTTGATGCGCATATTCATGCAGATTTAGACACTGCCTTTACTAAAGGGACACTTCAAGTAGATCTAAAGCTTTTGTCAGTAGATAGGTCCCCTGCAAGGATTGCTTTGGTGCTGCACGATGCGAAAGGCAACTTAATTGCTGGAAGTAATGGCGTTTCAAGTGAAGGGAAGGGAACCATTTCTGTTCTGGTCGACCAGCCAGAACTTTGGAGTGCAGAAAATCCCTATTTATATCAGTTATTTATTCAAGTTTATAATGAGTCCGGTAGTTTACTAGAGGTGGTTCCACAAAAGGTTGGCTTCAGACGGTTTGAGTTGGTCGATAAGGTAATGCGCCTCAATGGAGAACGGATTGTCTTCAAAGGTGTGAATCGCCATGAATTCAATTGTCGAACGGGACGTGCCATAAACAAGGAAGATATGATCTGGGATATTAAAATGATGAAACGTCATAGCATTAATGCTGTACGGACTTCGCATTATCCTAATCAAAGCTATTGGTATGAGTTATGTGATGAATACGGAATATATGTAATCGATGAAATGAATCTAGAAACACATGGATCGTGGCAAAAGATGGGGGCAGTAGAGCCATCTTGGAACATTCCCGGAAATAAGCTAGAGTGGGAGGATATTGTCATGGACCGGGCGATCTCAATGGTGGAACGGGACAAGAATCATCCGTCTATCTTGATTTGGTCTTGCGGCAATGAATCGTATGCGGGAGAAGTGATTCTGAATGTCTCCAATTATTTCCGAAAGGCTGACCCAAGCCGTCTTGTGCATTATGAGGGGGTTTTCCATAACCGCAAGTATAACGATACGAGCGATATGGAAAGCCGCATGTATGCGAAACCGGCTGAAATTGAAGCGTATTTGAATGAAAACCCCGACAAACCCTATATTAGCTGCGAATACATGCACGCCATGGGGAATTCACTTGGCGGTATGGACAAATATACAGATTTAGAGCAAAAATACCCTATGTATCAAGGTGGGTTTATCTGGGATTACATTGATCAAGCGATTATGAAGAAGGATCGTTACGGAAATGAATTCCTTGCTTACGGTGGAGATTTTGATGATCGCCCTACAGATTATGGATTTTGTACAAATGGAATTGTGTATGCGACGCGTGAACTGTCACCAAAGATGCAGGAAGTAAAATATTTGTATCAAAACATCAAGTTGGTGCCTGATGGAAAGGGTGTGACGATCTCAAATGATAACCTCTTCACAGATACGGTCCAATATGATTTGGAATACACCCTATATCAAGAGGGTAACCGATTGTGGGAAGAAAGGGTTCAGGTGGTTGTGAAACCACAGAGTAAGGGACGGGTAGAATTTGCGTTCCCAAAGGAAATCGCAAGTGCTGCTGGTGAGTACTGTATTCATACTAGCTTTAAGCTCAAGGAAAGCACTCGCTGGGCAGATGCTGGATACGAGATAGCTTTTGGCCAGTATATCTACCATGTCAAAACGAATGAAGTGAAACCAGCTATTGCAGGAGCTTTACGAGTCGTAGAGGGGGATGCCAATATTGGCGTCCATGGAAGTGATTTTACAATTATGTTCTCAAAGCAGGCGGGGAGTTTAACCTCGCTTAACTATGCAGGTCGTGAGATGATCGCCCTTCCTCCTGCACCGCTTTTCTGGAGAGCCACTACGGATAACGATAGAGGTTTCTCACAGGGATTCCATTCAGGGCTCTGGTATGCGGCGAGTCTTGCACGTAAATGTGTTGCGACTACTATTACGAAGGAGGCTGGAGCAACCTGTATAGCCTTTACCTATCAATTTTCGATTCACTCAGAAATAAGGGTCGTGACAAGTTATACGGTCTTAGTTGATGGTAGCGTGCATGTTAAGTCAGTTTACAATGGTGTAGCTAATCTGCCGCAAATCCCAACCTTTGCTCTATCGTTTAAGATCCCTGCTGACTATAACCAATTGGAGTGGTATGCAATGGGACCTGAAGAGAATTACTCCGACCGGATGAGGGGAGCAAGACTTGGCATCTTTAATAATCAAGTAGATGATCAACAGGCTGGCTATCTTATGCCGCAGGAATCTGGAAATCGTACCGGAGTACGGTGGGTCTGTGTCACAAACAAAAAGGGACAGGGAATGAGAATTTCCTTCGTTTCAGAGCCAGTAGAATGTAATTTTTCACCATATACGGCTTTTGAACTTGAACATGCTCATCATTTATTTGAGCTTCCGAATGTCCACTACACGGTGGTGACAGTAGCAGGCAAGCAAATGGGGGTTGGTGGTGACGACAGCTGGGGAGCACCAGTTCATGATGAATACCTTATTCCTGCTGACCAATCGATAGAATTTGAATTTATGATTCAAAGAATTTAATACAAGAGTGGCGCATGATTTGCTCATGCGCCATTTTTGTTAATTATTTAGTAATATTTTAGTAAAACAATTGAATAGTTTTACTAAAGAGATTAAAATATGTGTAACAGGTTTTATTGAATCACGAAAAATGAAAGGGATTACATTTACAGGAGGGACTATAAAATGAATGTTACAATGCTAAAAACAACATTTAAGGAAATATTTGAAGCTTCACCAGAGCAAGCTTTCTTTGCACCAGGCAGAATTAATCTTATTGGGGAACATACCGATTATAATGGCGGCCATGTGTTCCCATGTGCGATTACCTACGGTACGTATGCTGTAGCGAGGAAACGCAGTGATAATCTTGTCCGCATGTATTCAATGAACTTCGCAGACATAGGAATCATTGAGTTTACCTTAAATCAACTAGATTACGAGAAGGAACATAACTGGGCTAACTATCCGAAAGGGATGATTCGCTACATTCTTGAAGCAGGCTACCAGCTTCCGAGTGGATTTGAATGTGTCATCGATGGGAATATTCCAAATGGAGCAGGTCTATCCTCTTCGGCATCGATTGAATTATTAACAGGGGTACTTGTGGCGGGACTATTTGGCATAGATATTCCCCGTCTTGATGTTATTAAGCTAGGCAAGCAGGTAGAGAATCAATTTATTGGTGTGAATAGTGGTATTATGGATCAATTCGCCATTGGAATGGGGAAAAAGAATGCAGGAATTTTACTAGATTGCCAAACGCTTCACTATGAATATGCACCGATAAAGTTAGAAAATCACAAAATTATCATTATGAATACAAACAAACGTCGGGAGTTAGCCGATTCAAAATATAATGAACGCCGTGGGGAATGTGAAGAAGCATTAGCACAACTGCAGGAAAAACTCCCAATCGAGGCACTTGGACAGCTTTCCGAAGCGGAGTTTGATGAAAATCAACAGCTTATTACCAATGAAACGGTGCGTAAACGGGCGAAACATGCTGTTTATGAAAATGTTCGCACCGTAAAGGCGTTAGCAGAACTGAAGACTGGAAATATTGAGGCCTTTGGTCAATTGATGAATCAATCTCATCAATCATTACGAGATGATTACGAGGTGACTGGCATCGAGCTTGATAGCTTAGTAGAAGCTGCTTGGGCACATCCGGGAGTCCTTGGTGCTCGCATGACGGGAGCCGGCTTTGGCGGCTGTGCAATTGCCGTTGTTGCGAATGAAGAAGTGGAAAATTTTATTGCAAATGTTGGGGCAGCCTATCGTGAAAAGATTGGTTACAATGCCGATTTTTACGTCGCCAGTATTGGTGATGGTGCGAAAGAAATCACCATGGAATAGATAGTTTCACACTGCAACACCGAGATAGGGGGGGACTAAAATGATTTTTCAACATGTACAACAATTAATCAATCAAGCGCTTGTTACACAATTAATGAAGCCAGAAGATGAGATCTATGTACGGAATCAAGTACTCTCACTACTGCAGTTAGATGAATGTATGGAAGTAGCCGGAGGAGAGGCGACCGAGGATATTCCTGATTTACTGGAGCATTTGGTCGGATACGCGATCGAGCAAGGAATTATTGAAGATTTATTTGATCAAAAGGACATTTTTTTAAGTAAGATCATGAATTGCTTTCTGGCACGCCCGTCGACGATTAATCAAGAATTCTATGAATATTATCAACAAAGTCCAATTAATGCGACACAGTATTTTTACGATTTAAGTAAAAATAGTAACTATATCCAGATGAAGCGGATCCGCCAAAATATCGAGTATAAGGCTGCGACATGGTATGGTGAGTTAGACATTACGATTAACTTATCGAAGCCGGAAAAAGATCCGAAAAGCATCGAACTAGAGAAAATGGCGAAGAAATCTAGTTATCCGAAGTGCCTGCTTTGTGTTGAAAACGAAGGGTACGCGGGGAGAATCGGTCATCCTGCTCGCTCCAACCATCGGATGATTCGCGTGAATTTGCTGGATGAGAACTTTTATTTGCAATATTCACCATATGTGTACTATAACGAGCATTGTATTGTGTTATCAGAATCCCATACCGATATGAAAATCAGTCAAGCGACATTTGCCAGATTGCTAGCCTTTGTGGAGCAATTTCCGCATTACTTTTTAGGCTCGAATGCCGATATCCCGATTGTTGGCGGCTCGATTTTATCGCATGAGCACTATCAAGGTGGGAATTATCAATTTGCGATGGCAAAGGCTGAATCAGAATGGACGTTTACAATTGAACGATTCCCGGGTGTCGCTTGTTCCGTTGTTAAATGGCCAATGTCTGTCATTCGTCTCCGTGCCGAGCAAAGTAGTGATTTGGTTGAGGCAGCGGCGCATATTTTAGTCAAGTGGAAAAATTACAGTGACGAGGCCGTTTGTATTAGGGCGTGGACGGATGAGACCCCACACAATACTATTACGCCGATTGCCCGCAAAAATGGTGATCATTTTGAACTGGACTTGGTACTTCGCAACAACCGTACGAGTGCCGAGCATCCATTGGGGATATTCCATCCGCATGCCGATGTCCACCATATTAAGAAGGAAAATATAGGCCTTATTGAAGTGATGGGATTGGCCGTTCTTCCAGCCCGTCTTAAGGATGAGCTTGAAGAGGTAGAGAAGTATATTTTAGGGAAATCACATCTAGTTGCCGACTATCATATTGAGTGGGCTGAGGAATTGGAAGCTCGTTATGGAACGATGGCAACTGAATCAAATGTTGAAGGATTAGTAAGGGAAGAAGTAGGGAAGAAATTTTTACGTGTATTAGAGGATGCAGGGGTATTTAAGCGGAATGAGCAGGGAACCGCAGGTTTCCGCCGATTCATCGAGGCATTAGGTGAATAATTACCCCGCTAAATATGAAGGATGTGGATAGAAATGAAAATGGAAGATCGTTTATTCGGACGTTATGAAGGTGAACAGGTAATCGAGTATTCCCTAATCAATGATGCGGGGATGACAGTTTCGGTTCTAAATTTCGGTTGCGTTATTACGAAAATTCTTGTCCCTGACCGAAACGGGAACATAGAGAATGTCGTTCTGGGGTTTGAACAATTTGAGGACTATCCGAAATGGTCGCCGTATTTTGGGGCAGTAATCGGTCGTGTGGCCGGAAGAATCAAGGATGCATCCTTTGAGTTGGCTGGGAAGGAATACCGCCTTCATGCCAATGAGTCACCTAACCATTTGCACGGTGGTAACAAGGGATTTAACTCCGTCATATGGGAAGCTGAGAAAGTGGAGGAGGAACACGCAGTCGGTGTGAAGTTTTTCTATCAAAGCCCTGATGGTGATGAAGGCTATCCAGGTAATTTAGACACGACTGTTACCTATTTGTTGACCAATGACAATGAACTTATCATCACATTTGAAGGAAAAACGGATCAAACGACAGTGGTTAACTTAACGAATCATTCGTATTTCAATTTAAGTGGGAATCTAAAAAGAGATTGTTCAGATCATCGGCTTCAATTGGAGGCTGACTCGTTTTTAGAGTTGGGACCAGATTTAATTCCAACTGGAAAAATGATCGGCACAGCCCATACCCCATTTGATTTTAAATCTGGGAGGCTGTTACATGAAGGGATGAATTCATCCCACCCACAAAATGTGCTGGCAGGAAAGGGCTATGACCACCCAATGATTTTTTCAAAAAAGGGTGAAAATCGGATTGTTCTAAGTGACGAGGCAAGCGGCCGAACCCTGGAAGTGACGACGAATCAGCCGTGTGTGGTGCTCTATACCTCCAATCAATTAGAAGGACCATTTTCGATCTCTGGAGTCCAAGCAAGAAATTATCTGGGGGTTTGTCTTGAAACACAAGGCTTGCCTGATGCCATTCATCATCCGGAATTTCCGCCTACCATTTTAGAGCCTGAACAATTATACTATTCCAGAACGAAGTATCGCTTTTCCGCTAAGAGAATAGGAGATTGATGCATGGCTACAATTAAGGACATTGCCCAAATGGCTGGGGTATCAATTGCGACTGTATCCCGTGTGTTGAATTATGATACGAGCCTTTCTGTCAGCGATGAAACGAAAAAGCGAATTTTTGAGGCTGCTGAAGAATTGTCATATAAAAAGAAGCCGGCCCGCAAGCAGGAGTCAGGAAAAATTGCTCTACTGCAATGGTATACTGAGCAAGAAGAGCTAGCAGATTTATATTATATGTCGATTCGGCTAGGGGTAGAAAACCAATGCCGCCAGCAGGGGATTCAGGTGGCCAAGTATTTTCAGGATAACTATGAAGAGTTGAATGAAGAAGAGATTCAAGGGCTAATTGCCATCGGGAAATTTAGCAAGAAGCAAGTAAGTGAGCTTCGAAAGCTGACGAAAAATATCGTTTTTGTAGACACTTCACCAGATGAAGAAAAATTTGATTCGATTGTAATCGATTTTGAACGGGCAACAAAAAAGGTGCTCGATCATTTTATTCTTACTGGTCATGAAAAGATTGGTTATATTGGCGGTAGAGAAGTGTTTAAAGATAAAACGTCTATTATTGAGGATCAAAGGGAAACGACGTTTAAGAGCTATTTAACAGAAAAAGGGTTATTGAATGAGTTGTTTATGTATGTAGGGAACTTCTCGGCTGATGATGGTCATGCATTGATGAAACGGGCGATTCACGAACACGGGGATCTCCTTCCGACCGCCTTTTTTGCGGGGAATGACTCGCTTGCAGTAGGGGCATTGCGAGCGTTATTGGAAGAAGGGATTGCTGTTCCGGATCGTGTCAACATCATTGGCGTCAACGATATTAGCATCTCTAAATACGTTTTTCCGTCTTTAAGTACGGTTAAGGTCTATACCGAAATTATGGGCGAAACGGCAGTAGATACACTGTTGGAGCGGATTGCTGGCAGAAAAATAGCCAAAAAAATCTTCATCGCTACAGACCTCATCATCAGAAATAGCAGCTTCTAAACTAAACTCACCAATCTATGTTGGTGGGTTTTTTGTGTTGCCGGAAAGGTGTCCACCTGGAATGGACAAAATGGAGGATGTGTCTTTTCTTGGTGCCTGTCACCAATTATCTATCACTTATCACTTATCACCCGTTTACACTTTATACCATTTAGGATTGTCGGATTTTGGGTTGTTCCGTATAATATGGTTATCTAGAATGGTACTAGGAATTTAGGAGGGTTTATGAGCAAATTATCCATCATGGCTTATACGTTTGGAATCGTGTTTTTTCTTGTAAGTTGCTCATTTGCTAGTTTTTATGGCTATAAGGTGGTCACGCATGATTTGCCAAAAGAGGAGAAAATAGTAAAAAAGTATCAATATCATTTTGTGATGGTGCCTGAGGAGCTAGATAATGATTATTGGAGATTGGTAGAAAAAGGGGCAAGAGCCGCCGCAGATAAATATGGCGTACAGTTAGAATATGTCGGGCCAAAGCAGGCGAATATTGAGGATCATGTCAAAACGATAGAAATGTCGGCCGCCTCTAAAGTAGATGGGATCATGACCCAGGGGTTAAGTGATGAGCAGTTTACCCCGCTGATCAACCGGGTTGTGGAAAAAGGAATCCCTGTTATTACGGTTGATACAGATGCCGCAAATAGCAGGCGAGAAGCTTATATCGGTACGGATAATTATTATGCTGGCTATTTAGCAGGGAAAGAATTGATAGCGGATACAAAAGGAAAGGCCAATGTTGCCATTATTACTGGAACCTTCTATGCCAACCATATGCAACAGCGTGTTAAGGGATTTCAGGATGCCGTAAAAGAGGAGAAGGGAATCCATATTATTGCTGTCGAAGAGTCTGAAATTAGCAGAGTGAAAGCAGCTGAAAAAGCCACTCAAATCCTGAAGGATCATCCAGAAGTTACGGCTTTCTTTGGGACCAGTGCATTAGACGGGATTGAAATTGCCCAAATGGTGGAGAAATATCAAAAGCAGAATCAAATTTATATCATTGGCTTTGATACCTTACCAGAAACAATTGAATATATACGAAAAGGGACGATTAAGGCTACGGTTGTGCAAGAGCCCTATCAAATGGGCTATGGTGCGGTCACGATGATGATCGACCTCATTAATGGAAAAAAAGTTACACCTGTTGTCCATACGGAAACGCGGATATTACGCCTAAAAGATTTACCCTTGAGCTATCAGGACAGAAAGGTGGAAATCCGCTGATGTTATTTCGAATAAAATCAAAATTACTCCTGTATTTTATTGTCCTGGTGGTGTTGTTAACCACGGTCGGCTTTATTTTTTATAACAGCAGCGAAAAGTTAGTGACAGAATATGATGAAAGCTTCGAACGGTTTCTCTTACTGAATGATATCTCACAAAGAAGTAATTTACTGACAGAAAAGCTGCATGGCTATATTTTAGATAAGGAAAATTCACATCTGAAAGACTATCGAAGGGAAAAGCTCAAGCTGATTAAAGATCAAAACCGACTCTACAAGGTCATGAGCACTCAAGAGGTGACACTGACAAATTATAAAAATATGATTGATAGCTTTTTAGATGAGGGCGATGCAACGATCGGCGCTTTTCAGCAGGATGAGATCAATCAATATTCGAATCACTTTAATGAAGTATTAAAAATAAATTCCTTTCTTCAGGAAAGTACGCTTGACTTGTTGAATAATAAATTAACAGACTATCAAAAGTTTTATGATCAAATGGAACAGCAAAATCATTATTACAAGCTGATGTCTATTTCCTTGTTTGCGGCAGCCTTTTTCCTTAGCACCCTGCTGGCTTTGTGGATATCCGGTGGGATTACCAAACCAATTAGTCTCTTATCAAAGGCTGCAAAGGAAATCTCCACAGGAAACCTAGCAGGAGAGGATATCAAAATAACAACAAAGGACGAATTAAAACCGTTAACGGAAACCTTCAACCAAATGCGCGCCAACATTAGGCAGCTTGTCACAGAAATCAAACAACAGGGTGAACTCGATAAGCTTTTAAAGGAATTAGAGCTAAAGAGTTTGCAAAATCAAATTAATCCTCACTTTCTGTTCAATACTTTGAATACGGTTTCAAAGATGGCCTATTTAGAAGAGGCAGAGCAGACATCACGGCTTATTGAGGCGGTAGCAGCTTTACTACGATACAATCTGAGTGATTTAGATAAGGCGTCAACTTTAAGAGATGAAGTGAAAATCGTGAAAGAGTATTTTTTTATCCAGCGGACACGATTTGGTGAACGGATTCAATTTATCACAGAAATTGAGGATGACTGTTTGAATATCGAGATTCCCAGCTTAATTCTCCAACCACTTGTTGAAAATGCTTTTATCCATGGCGTCGAGGAATACGAAGAAAATGCCGTAATCAGTCTCCGCATTTATCGATATGACGACCGAGTGTATGTCGAAGTGATTGATAATGGTGAAGGGATGGACGAGGCCACCAAACGAAAACTGTTGAATTATGCAAATGGAATGGAGACAGAGGAGGTGGTCGAAGCGGACCGACCAAAAGGACATTCAAACGGCATTGGAGTGAAAAATGTGATTAGAAGGCTGCAGCTCTACTATCAGCGAAATGATATTGTTGAAATCGAATCAAAATGGAAAAATGGGACCATTTTTAGACTGACGATACCTGCCGTGGCCAAAGGGGGAAGAGAACTTGTTAAAAATACTTATAGTGGATGATGAGGTTCTAGAGCGGAAAGCCGTAGCCCAAATCGTTACTAGCTCTATCGAGAATGTGACGGTAGTGGGTGAAGCACCCAATGGGAGAGTGGCGATAGAAATGGCCCAGGAACACCGCCCTGATATTATCTTTATGGATATAAAAATGCCGGGGATTGACGGAGTCCAAGCTGTGAAGGAAATCAAAAAAATGGACGCGGATATTCGCTTTATCATGGTTTCTGCCTTTAATACATTTGAATATGCAAAAGAAGTGATGCAACAGGGAGTGAAGGAATACATCTTAAAGCCGAGCAGTAAGCAGGATATTGTAACGAGCTTACAACGAGTAGCAAATGAAATCCACACCGAGCGCAGACAAAAAGAAGAGCAGCAAAGCCTGCGGGAAAACCTGAGCCGGGCCGTCTCGATTGCCCAAAAAGAGTGGGTTTCCTCGCTCTTAATGAACCAGGTACAGGATATATCCTTTGATGAATGGGGACAGCTGATAGGCGGAGAAATCACATCAGGATATATGATGCTCATTTATTTGGAGCCGAAGGGTAAAAAAACATTCACGCCCGTTGAAAAACAAAATTGGTATCACTGGCTTAAGGAAGGCCTCAAAAATGTGGTGAAGAAGCACGAAATAGTCATTGGCCCCACTACGGATACGCAAGTGCCAATCCTTTTTCTCTGCCGAAAGTCAACCGAAAAGGACTATTTCAAAACCAATGCACAAGCAACGGTAGAAGGTCTCAACCGGCTATGGCAGACAGAAGGTCTGGAGATGGATGCGGTTTTTAAGGTGGGCATCGGCAATCCATATAGTCATGCACAAGAACTTAATAAGTCCTATCATGAAGCTGCGTTAGCACTGGAGCAGCTGTTAGAAACAACGAATCGCTTATTCTTATTTTCCAATAAGCCAGGAGAAGTCTTTGAACTGCCTACTGAGAATGGCCATTTTGAGATAGAGAAGAAACTGTTAGACTCCATCAGGCAAGGTGATGTGAATCAAGTGATGTTTATTTTTGATTCGTACGTCAAGAGGCTTGAAACGACTAAGAACTTGAATTTAGAAGTACTGAAAAAGTCTTTCGATGAATTGTTTATTCTCATTTCACGCATGCTTCATGATCTAGGTATCAATTATGGAAGGACTCCACTAATTGATCGTTCAGATGATATCGGCTTTATTTTTGAAAAAGGCAAAGCACATTTGCTGGCGGTGGTGCAGCATGTACAGCTTTGGCGGAACAATCATGCCAAGGGGATGCTCCAAAAAGCAAAAGATTATATCGAGGTGCATTATGCCGACTCGATCACTTTGGAGTCAGCTGCAGAATATGTGGAACTTAGTCCGTTTTATTTTAGTAAGTTATTTAAAGATCGGTTTGGGATGACATTCATTGATTACGTAACGGAAATTAGGATCAAGCATGCGAAGGAAGAGATGCTTGATCCAGGAAAAAGTTTAAAGGAAATCTGCTATTCGATCGGGTACAAGGATCCGAATTATTTTAGCCGGGTGTTTAAAAAGCAAACCGGATTATCGCCGACGGAATTCCGAAAGGTGACCGTAAACTAAAACTTGAAAAGGCCAATTCGCAAATGCGGGTTGGTCTTTGTTTATGACTGTATTCGTATTGATGGCTGTTATTTTAAACGCTTCCGAAATGCCCCTCGCTTTCTGTAGACGAGCCTCAAGCATCCCGTCATGTGCTTGTTTCCCTTGGGCGGGTGCTTCTAGGCTTTTTTGCAAGCGTTTGCAAAAAAGTCTAGGTAATCGCAAATATGTGCTATAGATTAGAACTATTGTGATGGACCTTTCGATGCTACTATGTGTGTAAGGGCTTACAAGGGGGGCTAAGTTGAGAGGTTTAAAGCAGCTTACCAGAGTCTTTACAAAACAGAAAAAGGAGCATGATGACATGTTGAAAAAGAAAAAAGGATTAATTCTATCATTAACAGTTGCATCTAGTATTCTATTAGCAACAGGCTGCAGCGACTCTACAAGCGGGTCTGGCGATTCTGGAAAAAGTAAGGACAGCGATCTTCCAGCAGTGGGTGCGACCATTTACAAATTTGACGATAACTTCATGTCCTACGTTCGCCGTGCCATGGAAACATCAGCAAAAGGAAATGTAGACCTTATGTTGAATGACTCACAAAACGACCAAGCAAAACAAATTGAACAAGTCGATACGTTGATTGCAAAAGGCGCAAAATCACTAGCGATTAACCTAGTAGATCCAAAAGCAGCACAAACGATTATTGATAAAGCAAAACCAAAGAATATTCCAGTTATCTTCTTTAACAAAGAGCCAGATGAAGCCGTATTAAAGGGCTATGATAAAGCCTATTACGTTGGAACTACATCCTCAGAATCAGGCGTTCTTCAAGGGGAGCTCATTGCGAAGGCGTGGGAAGCTAACAAGGATAAATATGATAAAAACAAGGACGGCAAACTTCAATACGTTTTATTAAAAGGTGAACCAGGACACCCAGATGCCGAAGCACGTACGAAATATGCCATTGACACAGTTAAAGCAAAAGGTATTGAAGTAGATGAATTAGCAATGGATACGGCTATGTGGGATGCAACAAAAGCAACTGAAAAGATGGATGCGTGGATAGCTAAATACAACGAAAAAATCGAATTTGTTATTGCTAACAACGATGGTATGGCACTAGGTGCAATTGCCTCTCTTGAAAAAGCAGGCTACTTCTCTGGTGACAAGTTTATGCCAGTTGTAGGTGTTGATGCAATACCAGAAGCACTTGAAATGATTGAAAAAGGCAAAATGGTTGGTACGATCTTAAATGACGCGAAAAACCAAGGTAGTGCAACGGTTGAACTAGCAGCAAATGCAGCAAAGGGCAAAGATGTATTAGATGGAACAGAATGGAAGCTTGACGACAAAAAAGCCGTTCGTGTACCGTACATCGAAGTAACAAAAGACAATATCCAAGTTGGTAAAGACGCATACAAATAAGCAGAGCTAGCGCCGGTCCGGGGCTGAGGAAAACTGGCCCCTTGGCGCTCTTCGAACAAAGGAAAAGGGATCGCTTTTCTTTCGTTCGGGGTAAGACTCCAATCATGGAGATGGACACCGTTAAAAACAGCGAATGATTTTATAAATAAGTATGAGATGCATCAACTAGAACTCTCATATTTTTAAATGGTTTAACAAGGAGGTTCGCTCATGTCAGAATCTAGTTCTACCAATCTACTTGAAATGCTCAATATAACGAAAAGATTCCCTGGGGTACTCGCATTAGACAATGTTTCCTTGAAAGTGAGGCCCGGTTCGGTACATGCCTTAATGGGCGAAAATGGAGCAGGCAAATCGACCTTAATGAAATGTCTATTTGGAATTTATTCGATGGATGAAGGCAAAATTCACTTTGACGGAAAAGAGATTTCATTTGCCAACTCCAAGCAGGCTTTAGAAAACGGTGTATCCATGGTGCACCAAGAACTAAATCAAGTACGTCAGCAAAATGTCATGGATAATCTTTGGTTAGGTCGTTATCCCAAAAAGGGAATCTTTATCGATGAAAAGAAGATGTACGAAGAGACAAAGGCAATTTTTGATAGCCTTGACATCCATATTGATCCACGCAGTAAGGTAAGTACCTTGTCTGTTTCGGAAATGCAGATGGTAGAAATTGCGAAGGCCGTCTCCTATCATTCAAAAATAATCGTGATGGATGAGCCAACCTCATCACTAACCGAGACAGAGGTAAATCACCTCTTTAGAATCATTAGAAGGCTCCAAAGTGAGAATGTCGCCATCATCTACATTTCGCACAAAATGGAGGAAATCTTAAAGATTTCTGATGAAGTAACGATTATGCGTGACGGTCAATATATTGCGACCAAAAGTGCGAAGGACCTCACCACAGACGAAATCATCAAGCTAATGGTTGGTCGTGATTTATCACAGCGTTTCCCTGAAAAGGTCAACAAACCTGGTGATGTCATTTTAAAAGTATCGGATTTGACTGCTGAAACACAACCTTCTTTTTCAAATGTTAGCTTCGAATTGAAGAAAGGTGAAATCATAGGAATTGCGGGATTAGTCGGGTCAAAACGAACGGAAGTCGTGGAGGCATTATTTGGGATCAGGGCGTTATCATCGGGATCGATTGAATTAAATGGTAAGTTGGTTAATAACCCTACGCCACAGCATGCCATTAAAAATGGATTTGCCCTTGTAACAGAAGAACGAAGATCAACAGGAATTTTTCCAGACCTAAGCATTAGTTTTAACTCCATCATTTCTAACATGAAGCACTATAAAACAAAAAGCGGGTTCCTTTCTAACAGCAAGGTAGCCGATGATACAAAATGGGTCATTGATTCCATGAACGTGAAAACCCCGTCACAAAAAACGCCAATTGGAAGTCTTTCAGGTGGGAACCAGCAAAAGGTGATTATCGGGCGCTGGCTGTTAACAAAGCCTGAAATTTTATTACTAGACGAACCAACAAGGGGTATTGATGTAGGGGCAAAGTTCGAAATTTATCAGTTAATCAACGAATTAGCCGCAGATGGCAAGGGAATTATTATGATTTCTTCCGAAATGCCAGAGCTTTTAGGTGTTACAGACCGAATTTTAGTAATGAGTAATGGAAAAGCAGCTGGGATCGTCGATACGTCCACAACTTCCCAAGAAGAAATTATGCGATTAGCAGCTTTGTATTAGGAGGAGATGCACATGAAAAATTCAGCTTCACAAACAACCAATATAACCAAATGGCTCTTCGATAATGTAATTTATGTTTTCTTGATTTTACTAGTTGTTGGAATTGTTATCGCTTCTCCAGACTTTCTATCAGTGACAAACCTTATCAATATATTAAGTCAATCCTCTTCCCGGATTATCATTGCCCTCGGGATGGCAGGGATCCTCATTACAGCTGGTACCGACTTATCGGCAGGACGGATGGTTGGACTTGCCGCTGTTGTCTCGGCCTCGATGCTGCAAGCTGGTGACTATGCATACAAAATGTATCCGAATCTACCAGAATTACCATTGATTGTTCCAATTCTGATTGCAATGTTGGCAACAGGCTTAATTGCGACACTAAATGGTGTGATTGTAGCGAAGTTACACGTTCCTCCTTTTATTGCAACACTTGGGATGATGATTGGCGTCTATGGAATGACATCTATCTATTTTGACCGTCCTCCATATGGGGCACAGCCAATTGGAGGACTAAGTGAAAAATTTACTACTTTTGCTCAACGTGGGATTCCAATCGGATCATATGAAATTCCATATCTTGTTCTATACGCGATTATTGCGACAGTAGTGATCTGGGTCATATGGAATAAGACACAGCTTGGTAAAAATATGTTTGCCATCGGAGGTAACCCTGAAGCAGCAAAGGTTTCCGGTGTAAACGTTGCAAGAAATCTTATCATTATTTACATGATTGCCGGTCTACTATATGGCTTCTCTGGTACACTTGAAGCAGGTCGTGTAGGTAGTGCGACAAATAATACAGGTAATATGTATGAACTTGATGCGATCGCAGCTTGTGTGGTCGGTGGTGTATCATTATCTGGTGGTATTGGTTCAGTTCCAGGGGTTGTAACTGGGGTACTCATTTTCCAAATCATCAACTACGGTCTAGCTTTCCTAGGTGTTAGTCCATACATCCAATTCATTGTAAAAGGACTCATCATTGTCGTTGCTGTAGCCTTCGACATGCGTAAACATGCTAAGAAAAAATAAAGACTAGTAAAAAACAGTCTCCAATGGGGACTGTTTTTTTATATAGATATCCTAGGATATTTTTGTGGGGAGAATGCTATAAATCAAAAATAATATTGAGTGTTCCAATTATTATTTCGCAAATAGTTTGTTCTATCCTCAAACTATTTGAAACTATTAATTTCAGAAAAATTAAAATTAATAAATAATATACTAGACGAGAGACAAAAATAGTATTAAAATAGTTTCATTCATTCATTTAATAACGAACCAAAACATTTTATCTTTAACGGGACAGGTTTTTATGTCTCTAAATTTCAGAAAAATCGGATAATAAAAGGGGAATTTCAACATGAAGAAGAATTTTGCAAAGATGTTTATGGCATCGACATTATTGGCAGGAGTATTAGCGGGATGTTCAGGAGCGAAAGAGAGTTCTGGCGAAAGTAAGACAATCAAAGTCGGGGTTAACTTAGAGCTTTCGGGTGGCGTTGCCTCTTATGGTGAGTCACTTGCCGCAGGAATCAATCTTGCCGTCGACGAAATTAATAAAAAAGGTGGAGTAGATGGTAAAAAGCTCGATGTTGTAAAAGTCGATAATAAATCAGATGCTGCCGAAGCTACCAATGGTGCCATCAAGTTAACCAGTCAGGATAAGGTAACCGCGATTATTGGGGCTGCCACTAGCGGGGACACAGTTGCCCAGACGGAAATTGCTAATAGTAATAAAACAGTTTTGTTAACTCCTTCTGGAACAAGTCCAAATGTAACGGTTACGGAAAAAGGGAAATTGAATGAATTTGTTTTCCGTACATCGTTTATTGATCCGTTCCAAGGAACGGTTGCAGCAAACTTTGCTTCCAAGGAATTAAAGGTAAAGAACGTTGCTATTTTTGCGGATAGTGCCAGTGATTATGCAAAAGGACTAGCAGCCTCATTTAAAGAAACGTTCAAAGCGGCAGGAGGTAAAATTGTGGCGGAAGAAGCCTATGTAGCGAAGGATACGGACTTCCGTGCTACCCTAACTCGGATTAAATCAAAAAATCCAGAGTTTATCTTTATCCCTGGATACTACGAAGAGGTGGGCCTAATTGTAAAACAAGCACGCGAAATGGGAATTACAGCACCATTAATGGGCGCTGATGGCTGGGATTCACCTAAGCTAGTAGAGTTAGCTGGAGCTGATGCGTTAAATAATACATTTATTACGAACCACTACTCTTCTGAAGATCCTGATAAAAAGATTCAAACGTTTGTGTCAACTTTTAAAGATCAAAACGATGGTGCATCACCAAATGCCTTCAATGCCCTTGGCTATGATTCTGTTTATCTATTAGCCGATGCCATCGAGCGTGCTGGCAGTACAGATTCAAGTAAAATTAAGGATGCCTTAGCAAAAACGAAAGACTTATCCTTAGTAACTGGGATTGTCACGATTGATAAAAACCATAACCCAATTAAATCAGCAACTGTGTTAGAGTACAAAGATGGCAAGCAAGTCTTTAATACAAAAGTAAATCCAGAATAAACGGCAAAAGTGAAATGGGAGAGAGTGGATCCCCATTTCACTTTTTTTTATAACAAAGGGAAAAATCATACAAAAGAGCAAATTATTCATGGGAGAGATTTTATGTTTTGTCTAATGACAGGCAGGGGTGGTGGTGTATAATAGAAATGTTAACTGAATATTTAGAAAGAATATCTACACTTTTGTACTCTATGAGTTTATTAAACATACTTGATGACCAGGCAGGATCAGTATTTTAAAAAGGAGAGTGCTTACTAATGCAACGACAAAAGTTATTGATCAATGGGGACAGATTGAAGCAGACATTGGAGCAATTTGCTGACTTTGGGCAGACAGAGAATAATGGAGTAACCCGCTTGTCCCTTTCTGAGGAAGATTGTCGCGTCCGAGATTACTTTCGCACCTGCTGTGAGGAATTAGGCTTAACTGTCAAAGTAGATGACATGGGCTGCATGTATGCAACACTTGAAGGGATCGAAAACAAACCGCCGATTTTGATTGGCTCACACTTGGATTCAGTTAAAAAGGGGGGCCGATTTGATGGTGTCTTAGGAGTGTTAACAGGATTAGAGGTTGTACGTACCTTGGTAGAAAACAAGATCAAACCGCAAATCCCGATTACACTTGTCAATTTTACCAATGAAGAAGGAGCTAGATTTGAACCTTCGATGATGGCATCGGGCGTACTCTCAGGAAAATTTGAAAAAGCGGTCATGCTGCAAAAGGTCGATGCAGACGGAGTGACCTTTGAGGAAGCTTTAAAGAAAAGTGGGTATGAAGGGCAAATAGAGAATCGTTTGCAGGAAGGGACAGCGTTTTTAGAGTTACATATAGAACAGGGTCCGATTCTTGAAAAAGAGGCACTTGCCATCGGGGTAGTAGAATGTGTGGTCGGAATGGCGTGCTATGAGATTGAAGTGACCGGGGAATCGGACCATGCCGGCACAACACCGATGAGTATGCGGAAGGATGCCCTGTTTGCCACCAATAATTTGATTAATGAAATTCGTAAGCATTTGGGCTCGCTAGACGAGGAGCTTGTTTTTACGATTGGTCGTGTGAACGTGTATCCGAGTATCCACACGGTGATTCCGAATAAGGTAATTTTTACCCTAGAGGCACGGCATAAAGACATGGAAATCGTTAATGCTGTCAAGGATTTCATCCAAGGACTTCCGTACTTAGGCGTAAACGAGGGCTGTGAGGTGAAGACGACTAAATTATGGGATCGTGATACGGTTTGGTTTGATCAAGAACTATTACAGCACTTTGACCAATCAGCCCAATCCCTTGGCTATTCGAATAAACGAATGGTAAGTGGGGCCGGACATGATGCCCAATTTATTGCGAGCTATGTTCCTACTGCGATGTTATTTGTTCCAAGTATAAATGGGAAAAGCCATTGTGAGGAAGAACTGACGACATGGGAGGACTGTGAAAAAGGGGTAAATGTGGTGCTGGATACGGTTCTTGCCCTTTTATCGAAATAACAAAAAAGCTTAGTTTGGTGACATATGTGCAGCAGGGTTGGAGACCTTTTCGCTTAGCGGAAGGTCTTTTTCAGTTGATGGAATTGATTCCGCAAAAACGGAATATTCCGCCATTACGGAATTGGCAATTCAGCTTATATTCCGGAATAGCGGAATTAATTCCTTCTCTTTTAATCCTATAATAAATGTTCCGATAGTAATAAAGTTAGAAATTCGTAATTTGCTTGTATGGAATTAAGAGAATATTCATTTTTTTGTAAAATTGGCACAATAATTGCACAACAGAAACAGTGTAACTTCCTGTTTGCAAGCGCTTACTTTTTGTTGGAGGAATAAGGAATTGGAAGTTTACAAACACGACAAAGGGGGATATCCATGCAACTACTTATTATTCTATTGTCATTGGGGCTACTAATGTTTGTTGCCTACCGAGGCTTTTCCGTTATTTTATTCGCTCCGATCTGTGCACTTTTAGCTGTTTTATTGATTGATCCAAGTCATGTGTTACCTTTCTTCTCTGGTGTCTTTATGGAAAAAATGGTCGGGTTTATTAAATCGTACTTTCCAGTATTCTTATTAGGGGCCATTTTTGGGAAGGTAGTGGAAATGTCCGGAATTGCCGAATCCATTGCGAAGACGATTGTTCGACTCATTGGTGCTAAACGGGCGATGCTGACGATTATTCTTTTAGGGGCGATTTTAACCTATAGCGGTGTCAGCTTATTCGTTGCCGTGTTTGCCATTTATCCGTTTGCGGCGCAATTGTTTAGAGAAGCCAATATTCCAAAACGTCTCATTCCAGGAACAATTGCACTAGGTGCCTTCACCTTTACGATGGATGCCCTTCCAGGAACACCGCAAATTCAAAACGTCATTCCAATTGCCTTCTTTAAAACCGATATCTATGCAGCACCGGCACTTGGAATAATCGGGGCCATTTTTGTCCTTGGGCTTGGATTATTGTATCTGGAAACCAGAAGGAAAAAAGCCGCAAAAGCGGGCGAAGGTTATTATGGATTTGCGACAGAGGATGCCGCAGCAGTGGATAGGGCAGTCGCGGTCGAAATAGAACAGCCAGTTCCTGATTTAACCACTAGTCAATCTGTTTTACGACAAATTATGGCGTTTGTCCCACTCGTGTTGGTCGGGGTAACCAATAAATTATTTATTACCTACATCCCCAAATGGTATCCGAATGGCTTTGATTTTTCAGCAATTGGGTTAAAAACCTATAGCGTTGATGTCACAGCATCCGCTGCCATATGGGCAATTGAAATGGCATTGGTTGTTGGGATCATCACAACCTTAGCGTTTGACTGGAAACGGGTAACTGTGAATTTTAAAGAAGGCTTAAACCTTAGTATTGCCGGAGCCTTGCTCGCGACGATGAATACGGGTGCTGAATATGGTTTTGGCGGGATCATTTCCTCACTCCCAGGGTTTGCCAAGGTTAGTGACGGTATCTCCAGCACCTTTACGAATCCGCTTGTGAATGGTGCTGTGACGACAAGCACTCTTGCTGGGATTACGGGTTCCGCCTCAGGGGGAATGGGGATTGCCTTAGGGGCAATGGCTGATAAGTACAATCAAGCAATTGCTGCTGCCAATATTCCGCCAGAAGTCATGCATCGTGTTGTTGCTATGGCCTCCGGTGGGATGGATACCCTTCCGCATAATGGTGCGGTCATTACCTTACTCGCCGTGACAGGCTTGACCCATAAACAATCCTATCGTGACATTTTTGCTGTAACCATTATTAAAACATTAGCGGTGTTTTTTGTAATTGCCCTTTATTCTATTTTTGGGATTATATAAAAAGAAAGTTTAATAGGAAGGTCTAGCCATTTAAGGAGGATTCTCGGGTGAGTAAGCTATTAGAAGGAAAAACAGCATTTATTACAGGGTCTGCAAGTGGAATTGGTTTGGAAATAGCGAAGACGTTTGCAGAAGAAGGTGCAAACGTGGTCATCTCTGATTTACACGCTGAGAAATGTGAGCAGGTGGCAGCTGAGTTAACCAGGAATGGATTTACCGCTCTATCGGCTCCATGTGATGTGACCAATGAAGCGGTGTTCACGAATAGCCTCCAGCATGCCTATCAAACATTTGGAAGCCTAGATATTTTAGTCAACAATGCGGGGATGCAATATGTCGCACCGCTCGAGGAATTCCCGACGGAAAAATTTGAATTACTCATCAAAATTATGCTAACGGCACCGTTTATTGGGATAAAAAATGTCTTCCCAATCATGAAGAAACAAGGCTTTGGCAGGATCATTAATATGGCGTCGATCAATGGAGTGATCGGCTTTGCTGGCAAGGCGGCCTACAATAGTGCAAAACATGGGGTGATTGGGTTGACGAAAGTAGCGGCATTAGAAGGTGCAGCCGATGGTATCACTGTTAATGCTTTATGCCCAGGGTATGTTGATACACCACTGGTGAGAAATCAGATGGGCGATTTAGCGAAGACGAGAAATGTCAGTGTGGATCGTGTGCTCGAAGATGTTCTTTTCCCACTAGTACCACAACGGCGACTTTTAAGTGTCACGGAAATTGCCGATTACGCTGTCTTTCTAGCCAGTGACAAAGGGCGAGGCGTAACAGGGCAAGCTGTTATTTTAGATGGTGGCTATACAGCCCAATAATTCCAAGAAGAATCCTATTTGGTTCAGCTAAATAGGATTTTTTTTGTAAATAGGAAAGCATAACTCCTTTAAGGAGGCCTAACTATTACCTGCCTTTGCTATAATAAAGTTAACTAATACGGTAAGGTGGGAATCAAATGAATCAGGAAATGAGAGCGATTCCACAAGAGTGGCATGAACAAATCATTAGTCTTTTAGCCGAACGAATCGTGGTCACTGATTGCAGTGGAATCATTCTCTATATCAATGAAGCCTATTGTGAATTTTTGGGGACAACTGTTGATCAAGCTATTAATCGTCCCGTTCAAGATGTCATTGAAAATACACGGATGCACATCGTTGCTAAAACCGGGAAAAAAGAGCTGGCAGCCATTCATCCCATCAACGGAAGTGAAATGATTGCGAATCGTTTCCCACTTGTCATCGATGGAGAAATCGTCGGCGCATTAGGAACAGTTATGTTTCGCAGTCCTGAAGAATGGCGCATGTATAAAAGTAAGATTCAGCACCTCGTCGAAGAGCTAAAGTATTATAAAACAAAAGTAGAAAAAGAGTTGAAGAGTAAATATCATTTCCAAGATTTAATCGGTGAAAGTCCGAACTTTCTTGCAACTAAAAAACTGGCAGAAAGAATCTCCGCCAGTCATTCCTCTGTTTTATTGATCGGGGAATCGGGTACGGGGAAGGAATTGTTTGCTCATGCCATCCACAACAACAGCCAGCGTGCGTCCTTCCCGTTTGTCGCGATCAATTGTACATCGATTCCCGAGCATTTGCTCGAATCGGAATTGTTTGGTTATGATGATGGCGCATTTACTGGTGCGAAAAAGGGTGGAAAAAAGGGACAATTTGAAATTGCTCATAATGGGACGCTTTTTCTGGACGAAATCGGTGACATGCCACTTTCGATGCAAAGTAAACTATTGCGAGTTCTGCAGGAGAAGGAAGTTCAGCGGGTTGGCGGTCAGAAATCCATTCCAATCGATGTTCGAATCGTTGCAGCCACACATCGGGATTTGGAGAAAATGGTAAAGGAAGGAACGTTCCGCCAGGATTTATACTACCGGCTTAATGTGATAAAAATCGAGATTCCACCACTTAGAGAACGAGAGACAGATATCCCGTTAATTTCTAGAACTCTATTGAAAAAATTAGGAGGTAAATTTTTCAGAAAAGGGATTGAGCTAGGCGGTGAGGTACAGCAACGACTAATAGAGCATGCTTGGCCAGGCAATATTCGTGAACTTGAGAATGTGTTAGAGCGGGCGATTAATGTGTTGGATGGGAAAACCATTGAAGTCTCTCACCTGCCTCTATATTTACGAGATCAAGAGGTTGGGCATGAACTTCAAAGTCAAGCCAGGGTCGATCAGACTGAGAACCACGCAGTGCAAGTTCTCCCCTTAAAGGAGACGCTAGCCAAAGTAGAAAAAGAAGCCTTGATACAAGCGTTGGCTGTGACAAGGGGAAACAAGCGGGATGCGGCAAAGCTTTTGGCAATAGGGAAAACTAGTTTTTACGAAAAGTGTAAGTTGTATGATATCCGATAGTTATAGGGAGAGAGCTTAATAGGGGAGTTGGACGACCATGACCGCATATTTTGAGGCATTTTGAGTGTTTGTCCTAAAGGGCTAACGAAAAGTTTATCTCTTATCTAGAAATAGTGATAATTGTAGTTTAAGATAAAAGGGAATATTGCAAATATTATACATATGGGTGGGAGTCCGTTGATCCTTTTAGATTACTTTATTAATCTCGCTATTTTTTCCCTATTAATTAGTACACCGTTAGTCATCGGCTCATTTATTAATCTAAAACCCCTGAAGCGGGTCCGTTTTTGGGTCGGGATCTATGGAGGAATTGTTTCGGTTATTCTCGTAATGCAAGCTTTCCAGCAAAATGGCTATTCTTATGATATTCGTTATGCACCGGTTATTTTGATTTTTGCCTATTTTGGGCCAATTCCTGGGATGATTACAGGGGCATTTGCATTGGTTTCGAGGCTGTTCTCTAGTGGTCAATGGTCACCCGCGATTATCGGCTGGGTGAGCATAATGACCGTTTTTTCGCTCACACATTTGTTTACGAAGCATCTTTCTTACATAAAAAAATGTATCCTTCTATATGGATTTTATTTAATGATTTATGTGGTTACGGTTCCACTTCTTTTCAATGTATTTAGAGACCAGCCCTTCTTTCATCTTCAGTACCTATTGTTTGTGATGTTAGGGGTTATCGTAGGGGTATTATTGATAGAGTCCTATATGAAACTCTATCGATTAAATAATCGGTTATCTGATATGTACAAGCTAGTCGAAGCAAGTGAATCGAAATACCGTCTCATCGCAGAGAACACCTCAGATCTTATTATGGTGATGGATAAAGAACAATCGATTACTTATTTCTCCCCTTCCCATGAACATGTTTTAGGGTTTCAATGCTGTGAATTGGAAAGGTTCGATTTGTGTATGTTTATTCATCACGATGACGTGACAATGTTTAGAAGTAAAATTCTGAGGATAGTTGAACTGAAAAAGTCACTATCAATGGAATTTCGCCTGAAACATAAGGAAGGGCACTGGGTTGAATTCGAGTCCCGTTGTATGCCTGTTAAGGGTGAGACGGATAGTATTGAGAATATCGTGATTATCAGCCGAGATATTTCGGAACGAAAAAAATCTGAGGAAATTCTGTTGCAATCTGAAAAGCTTTCGATCGTAGGGGAATTAGCCGCGGGAGTAGCCCATGAAATCCGCAATCCTCTTACGACGATCAAGGGTTTTGTCCAGCTTTATAAAGCGGAAAACAGTTCGATTAAATATAATGATTTACTCTTAAATGAATTAGAGCGGATTGAAACGATTACGAGTGAACTGCTCACATTGGGGAAACCACAGGCGGTGAACCTGAATCGGACGAATGTGGGTGAGTTAATTGAAAATACGCTCGAGTTACTATCCCCGCAGGCCCTTTTAAATAATATTCAATTTAAACTAAAGATAGAGGATCCACCTCTTATGATTACGGGCGAGAGGAATCAATTAAAACAAGTATTCCTAAACGTTTTAAAAAATGCGATTGAGGCCATGCCTCAAGGTGGTGAAATAGTAATAAGCCTCCGTAAGGGTGCGGTAGAAGAGTGTATTATTTCTGTTCAAGATCAAGGCTGCGGAATTCCTGAGGAGCTCCTGCCCCGCTTAGGTGAACCTTTTTATAGTTTGAAAGAAAAAGGAACAGGGCTTGGTATCATGATTTGCCATAAAATCTTGAAACAGCATCATGGCAGCATCACCTATACAAGTAAAATCAAAGAAGGGACCAGAGTTGAAATCAAACTACCATTAGTAAGCTGATTAAGGTCATATGGGTGTCAGGCACCACCCGTGGACACTGTCCACGGATGGTGCCTGACACCTTTTTTTGTGGCTGTTCATATTGAATTCATAAACTGTTTGTATAATCGGTAAGGTAAAAGCAATGGCATATTTTAGATAATAAATGCTGTGAATAATAGAGGAGATGTTTTTTAATATGGGAAGTATGAAGAAAGAAAAAGGATGGCGGCAATTTCTTCGATTGGTTCAACAAACGAATCCATCCAAGTTGCTTATAAGTATCGCTCTTCTTTTTAGTGTAAGTACGACATTAGTGGGATTAACCGTGCCGTTATTTACGAAAAATCTCATAAATGATTTTTCGATTAGTTCATTAAGTACGGGAAAAGTAATATTGCTTATTTCCGTCATGCTCATTCAAGCATTGGCTAGTGGCTTCTCCATCTATTTACTCAATCATGTTGGTCAATCGGTTGTAGCGGGAATTCGGGAGCGATTATGGAAGAAGCTTCTCGGCATGCCAATCCCATTCTACGATGAACATCAAACAGGTGATACCGTTAGCCGCATGACCAATGATACAGCCGTGGTTAAAGGGTTAATTACTGATCATTTGGCCAATTTCCTTTCAGGAACGATCTCTATTATAGGTGCGATCGTGGTGATGATTATTTTAGACTGGAAGATGACGCTGGTCATGTTTATTGCCATCCCCCTCTCTGCTATCATCCTAGCTACCCTCGGGAGAAAAATGCACCAGGTGTCGAAGGGACTTCAAGATGAGACGGCACAGTTTACGTCTGTTATCCAGCGTGTATTATCTGAAATTCGACTTGTCAAAGCATCTAATGCCGAGCCGGTCGAATATCGGAATGGAAATAAGGGGATAAGCAGTTTGTTTCAATTTGGTTTAAAAGAAGCCAAGATCCAAGCGATGATTGCTCCGTTAATGGGGTTGGTGATCATGGTATTACTTGTGGTCATTTTAGGCTTTGGGGGAATGCGTGTTTCTTCAGGAGAACTAACGCCAGGCGATTTAGTAGCCTTTATTATGTATATGTTCCAAATTGTCATGCCAATGGGTCAGTTGACAGCCTTTTTTACGCAATTTCAAAAGGCGACTGGTGCAACAGAACGAATTATCTCCATCATTCATTCAGAGGAAGAAGATCATGCTTCTCATGGTCATCACGATGTTGATAATATGGACCAAACGATTACAGTGGATCAATTGAACTTCGCTTATCGCAATGGAGAAACCATTCTTAACGATATTAGCCTTTCTGTCGAAGCTGGGAAAGTAACGGCAATTGTCGGTCCAAGTGGAAGTGGAAAAACCACGCTCTTTTCACTGCTGGAGCGTTTCTATCAACCGAGTCAGGGGGACATTCGGCTGGGGGATACGTCTATCAGTCAATTTTCGTTGAAGTCCTGGAGAAGTAAAATTGGCTATGTTTCACAGGAAAGCCCGATTGTGGCAGGGACAATTCGTGATAATATTTGTTATGGGCTAGAAAGAACAGTTGATGATGAGGACATCCGTCGTGTGGCTAAAATGGCCTTTGCCGATCAATTTATTTCCGAGCTGCCAAAAGGATATGATACAGAGGTGGGCGAAAGAGGGATGAAGTTATCTGGAGGACAACGCCAAAGGATCGCGATAGCCAGAGCCTTTTTACGGGATCCTAAAATCTTAATGCTGGATGAAGCGACGTCGAGTCTTGATAGTAAATCTGAGCATGTTGTGCAAGAGGCATTACAGAACTTAATGAGAGGCAGAACGACACTTGTGATTGCCCACCGTTTATCAACTGTTATTGACTCGGATCAAATTATTTTCATGGAGAAGGGGCAGATTACGGGGAGTGGTACACACGAACAGCTATTGCAGACGCACTCCTTGTATCGAGAATTTGCTGAACAACAATTACGAATGAAAGAAATTGTTTAAGTGGGGAGAGGAGAAGGATGACCAAGCTTTTAATTGTGGATGATGACGCCTATATTCGCGAACTGCTCCACCTTTTTTTAAAAAAGGAGGGGTTTGAATTGTTCGAAGCGTCAGATGGAATACAGGCGTTGGATGTGATGGATAAAGTAAAGATAGATTTAGCTATCATTGATCTGATGATGCCGAATATGGATGGTTGGGAATTATGCCAAGAACTGAGAGCGTATAGTGATTTGCCCATTCTTATGTTAACAGCCTTGGGGGAAACAGGGCAAAAGGTGAAGGGCTTCGAGCTTGGAGCGGATGATTATCTTGTGAAACCCTTTGAGCCGTTAGAATTGGTGGCAAGGGTTAAGGCTTTGTTAAAAAGGTACAATATTACCGTTTCGCAAACGATCGAGATAGCTGATTTCATGCTTAATCGTAATACCCATCAGATTGCATTTGCGAATCAGGATATCACGATTCCCTTAAAAGAGTTCGAGCTTTTATTTAAATTAGCGAGTTATCCAGGAAAAACCTTTTCTAGAGAGCATTTAATCGAAGATATTTGGGGGTTTGATTACGAAGGGGACGAACGAACGGTGGATGTTCATGTAAAGCGGCTCAGAGAACGGTTCTCCGAAGCAGAATTTCCGTTTCGAATTAAGACGATTAGGGGATTAGGATACCGCTTTGAGGTAAAAGAATGAAGATAAAAAGATTTCTCAAGCATGTATACGGTATTTTTATTGTTTTTATGATGATGATTCTGAGCTTTTCGGCCGCCTATTTTATTGAGGACTACCTGCATCGCTTGCTTGGTTTTTTTCAATCCGATTTCATTCGTCATCTGCTTACCACGATTCTCGGCTTTTTTATCCTAGGATTTATCGGTTATTTCTTTTCAAGGATTGTTCGTTCCAAGCAACGGAATCTTTTTAAAGAGATTATTGATGCCTTGAAACGGATTGCAAGAGGGGACTTTAACGTCCAATTGGAGACATTGAAGCAAGATGACCCCTTTACGACACTGGTCGACCATATTAATCACATGGCGAAGCAACTGAAGGAAATGGAAGACATGCGCCAGGAGTTCATTTCGAATGTTTCCCATGAGATTCAATCACCGCTAACCTCCATCAGCGGATTTGCACGCGCCTTACAATATGATCAGCTTAGTCCAGAGGAACGGTCCCATTATCTCAGCATTATTGAAACGGAAAGCAGACGGCTATCAAAATTAAGTGATAATCTGCTAAAGTTAACGGCACTTGAATCAGAGCATCAACCATTTGAGCGCAAAAGTTACCGGTTAGATAAGCAGTTGAGAGAGATCATCTTGACTTGTGAAGTGCAATGGGTGGAAAAAGACATAGATATGGATGTTTCGTTAGAGAAGGTGACGATCGTTGCTGATGAAGCATTAATGAGTCAGGTATGGACGAATATGATACACAACAGTATTAAGTTTACGCCAAGTGGGGGTGAGGTTTTTGTCCATCTCGAACAGGTTGGTGATCAAGCGATCATTAAAATTTCTGATACAGGGATAGGTATTTCCAGAAAAGATCAGGTTCATGTGTTCGAACGCTTTTATAAAGCCGATAAGGCAAGGGAACGATCAAAAGGTGGAAATGGGCTAGGGCTTTCTATTGTGAAAAAAATCATTGACATGCATGAAGGTACGATATGTGTTGAGAGTGAAGAAGGCAAGGGTACTACCTTTACCATCACCATGACGATAACGAACATGTAGATGTTATTTAGGGTGTCAGGCACCGCCCGTGGACAATGTCCACGGACGGTGCCTGACACCCTTTTTATTATTACCATGCTCTTAAGCGTATTTTTCGCTTTTTTGTTCGTCTAGTACTTGCGTGTATTGGTAGATGAGGTCTGTCCATATTTGTTCCCAATTCTGGGTGAGGGAGTAGGCTCGTCCGGCGCTGCCCATTTGCTTTCGTAATCGTTCATTCGTTAGGAGTTGGACAATCGCCGCAGAAAATGCCTGAACATTTCCCGGTTCACACAATAAACCTGTTTCCCCTTGTCTAATAATATTTCGGACCCCACCCGAATTTGCTCCAATCACAGGGGTTCCACTCGCAAGTGATTCAAGCACGACATTGCCAAACGTTTCCGTGGGTGAGGGAAAGATAAATAAATCGGACGCTGCATAGCATTCAGCTAATGGTTTTCCGTCGAGGTATCCCGTGAACGTCATATTAGTAGGTGCTTGGGCTTCCAATTCTTCCCGCATCGGTCCATCGCCAATGATAAGCCAATGGATTTGCTGATTTAGTTTTGCGGGCAATGAATTTGCGACCGATAGCAGCGTATGCAGGTCTTTTTCCGGCGCCAGCCGGCCAACATATGTTAATAAATAAGATCCTTGCGAACCGTATTGGCTTTTAATCGCTTTCTGATCATAATCAGGATGAAACTGCTGACAATCAATACCTCTAGGCCATAAGGAAAGATTCGTAAATCCATGCTGTTTTAACAATTGTAGCGTGGTGGGGGAAGGGACGAAAATCTTTTTACAAGTTCGGTGAAACCAATGCATGTATTTCCAATGAATGGTAGAAAGAAAGGTGAGGTGATAGTACTGGAGATAGTGGTCGAAATTAGTGTGATAAGAGCCCACAAGTGGAATAGTTAATTTTTTTGAAAAATAAACACCACAAAGACCAATATTAAAAGGGGTAGCGACATGAATTAAATCAGGTGCAAACCGCTGTAATTCTTCCTTAAGCTCGCTAAGATTAGGAAACGCTAAGCGGCATTCCGGATACAGGAAAAATGAGAGGCTCTTTAAACGATAGATATGTTCAGATATATATTCTTGAAAAGGGACTTCCGGTGCAAAAATTTTAAATGCAATGTTCTGTGTCTCTAAATATTGAGTTAACCTCTTCAGTGTATTAGCTACTCCGTTCACATCAGGATAAAAAGTGTCTGTAAAGATGGCGATTCGCATATCATCCCTCCATACTCAATCTCACCAACATAATAAGCAAAAACACAAGAGTCCTGTGACTGTCCCAAGAATCGCTCCGGCAAGCACATCTGATGGATAGTGGAGGCCTAAATACACTCTTGAAAGCCCTACACACAGCCCCATTGGGATGAGCACCAATGCGAGCTGTGGGATATATAAGCAATAGGGGGTCACAACAGAAAAAATCGCGGTTGTGTGCCCCGAAGGGAAGGAATGATCCTGTAAGGGATTTGCCGGACATTTGGTCTTTTCAATCATTAAATACGGTCTTTTTCGAGGGAAAAGCTGTTTCATGATATGAACAGGAATATGGCTTGCCGATAATGCCAGCGCACTGGCAATCGCCGTTAACTTCGGTTCGCCGAATGAACAAAGAATGAGAAGAAAGGTTGCTGCAATCGTTAAGTCGGCACCACCAAGATTTGTGACTATACGGAAAAATAGATTTAATGGCCTTTTATCAAAATGACGGTTTAGTTGTTGCAATAGCCAGCATTCAAAGCCATAAAACGTTTCAATCCATCTCATCATGTTGAGTTCCTTTCAGATAATCTTCCTTCCAAATCGTAGGTCTGCCGATTGAACGATAGGTGATCGGATAGCGCCGTATCGCCTCCAGTGAATAACAATTCCGCCCATCAATAACAATCGGCTCGCTCATGTTGGTGACATACATTTCCAAAGGGAGGAGTTTAATGTGTTCCCAATCTGTCGCGATAATCACCAAGTCTGCACCAGTAAGGGCTTTGTGAATGTCTTGTGCATACTTAATTTCGTTACCTAAAATTTTCTGGGCATTGGCGAGGGCGATCGGATCATATGCTGTGACAATTGCGCCAGCCTCCAGCAATTCCTTTGCAATCGTTAATGCGGCTGATTCCCGAACATCGTCTGTGTCCGCTTTAAAGGCTAATCCCAGTAAGGCGACCTTCTTGCCATGTAAGGAACCGATTGTTTGTTGTGCCATTTTAACAGCTAGCGAATGTTGACGATTATTGATTTGAATGACGGCTTCCAATAATTCAAGCTGATGCTTACGATCTGTACCAAACTGGACAAGCGCCTTTGTATCCTTAGGGAAACAGGATCCGCCATAACCAAGTCCGGCTTTTAGAAAATGTGGACCAATCCGCTTATCTTGACCGATTCCATAGGCGACTTCATCAATATTCGCCCCAATCTTTTCACATATATTGGCCATTTCGTTGATAAAACTAATTTTCGTTGCTAAGAAAGCATTGGAGGCGTATTTAATTAACTCAGCACTTCTAATGTCAGTGATAAAAATCGGAATCTGCAATGGTCGATAAAGTTGTTCGATTTTGTCGGTCAGATCCGCTTGTCTAGTACCAATGATAATCCGGTCTCCATGAAAGAAATCGACAATGGCTGAGCCCTCACGCAAAAACTCAGGATTGGCAACCACCTCCACGCAAAGATTCGGAGGTTTTCTGCTTTCGATGATGTGTTGAATGAGTTCGTTTGTGCCGACGGGGACCGTGCTTTTTGTACAAATGATGGTATCCTGGTCGATATAGTGAGCGATCGTATGGGACACCACATGTATGTATTTTAGGTCGGCTGATCCATCATGTTTTTCAGGTGTCCCGACAGTAATAAAAATGATTTCTGCACCTGAATAGGCCTCGTGAGGATTGGTCGTAAACTGGAGCTGCTTGGTTTTCATATTTTTTTCTAAAAGTGATTCTAAACCGGGCTCATAAAAGGGGGAACGGCCGCTTTGAAGCATAGTAATTTTCTCTTGTTGAATATCTATGCACGTTACCTGATGTCCTATTTCAGCCAAACACGCACTAGTAACCAATCCAACATATCCTGCTCCAGCAACAGTAACCTTCATCCAATCCCTCCATAGTGTTTGTTTACTATATTGTATAAGGAAATGAAGGATTTTTTCTTAACCCAGTGTAAAGAAAGTGTTAAGAGTGTGTATAGTAAACAGAACAATTCGATGAAGAGGGCATTATTGCGGAAAACTAAAATCCCCGAGTCATGATTTTTGGACTCGGGGATTTTCAATATATTAGGATCGTACACTTAACGATCAAAAAAACCAAGGGCATACTTAATTCCCTCTTCAACCTCGTTTGTTTCATACCCTTCTAAATCCTCATGGGTAATCTCCATTTTCGTTTTTTCTAAGGAATAACCACTGTCCAAATTGATATTAAGCATGACCTCAAAGCCATTCACAGTTTGTGTAATGGCAATAATGTCATAATCACGAATAGCTGTGCCAATTTCGTATTCTAAAGGCTCAAGTTCTGACATACAACTTCCTCCTATTTTTCGCGATAGCTTCCTACCAACATTCTGAACTAGCTTATGCAAAAAATAAAACCGCTAAACATGTGGAGCGGTTTATTAAAGAATCAATCGTTGAACTTAGTCCTCAGTGTTCGTTTCGTTTGCATTAGGCTTTTTTACCCCTTTGCTGACATAAGGCTTGGCACTCTTTGCCTTATTCGCGCCAGCTTTCCAGCGATTCCAGCCCTTCTTGCCTGTACCTCTACCTATTCCACTTTTCCCCTTAGCTTTACTCATATATATCCACTCCATTAAGATTCTAATTTCTAATACAAGTCGTGGGTTAGTTTACCATAAATGATAGAGACCCGTCCCGAAAATATATTAATTATGCTGCCCATTCAAAAAACTTAACATTTATATCTTCTTCGAAAGGGAGAAAATAATGTAAGGTGCCTGACACTTATTATTGAAAAAACGAGAATTTGTTGATTGAATTTTTAAAGCTTGGTTTAATGTTGGCTAGAAAAGGGAACTTATTTTTCAAGTGATATATACTATAGGTGAGAAAGGAGAGTGGATCGTATGAAAAAGGCATGGTTAGGAATCGGGATAGTGGTTGCTGTGATTGTTATTATTGGCCTGATGTTTATGTCTAGCTATAACAGCTTTGTCAATCTTGAAGAAAATGTGGATCAGTCACATGCGCAGATTGAAAACCAACTGCAAAGAAGGCTTGATCTAATCCCAAACCTAGTGAATACCGTAAAAGGGTATGCTTCTCATGAAAAAGAAGTCATTGTTTCGATCTCAGATGCCCGTGCCCGACTTGCTGGTGCGAATACGCCGCAAGAAGAGGCAACGGCTAATGCGGAATTATCTAGTGCATTAAGCCGATTGCTGGTGGTCGTGGAAAATTATCCAAACCTGAAAGCAGATCAGCAGTTTACGCAATTAATGGATGAGTTGGCTGGAACGGAGAACAGAATTGCTGTAGCACGAAAAGATTACAATGATCAGGTTGCCGTTTTTAACAAAAAAGTGAAGCGTCTTCCAGGGTCTATCATAGCAGGCATCGCAGGATTTGATGAAAAAGAATATTTTAAAGCTGACCCTAAGGCTGGGGAAGCTCCAAAGGTTGACTTTGGGGGCAATGGATAATGAAAACGAAGAGGATCTTCAGCGTTATTTTGGTGTTTTTCACTTTATTTCTATGTGCAACAACGGCACTTGCTGAGGATGTCCAAATTCCGGCTCCGGTGGGAGACATTTATGTCCAGGATTTTGCCCAAGTATTATCTGAAACTGAACAAGCTGAACTACGCTCATTAGGCAGAAGTCTGGAAGATCAATCAACGGCACAGGTCGTCGTGCTAACTGTCGAGACCATTGGAGACCGAACGATTGAAGAATATGCGAACGCCGCCTTTCGCCAATATGGAATTGGCAGTAAGAAGGAAAATAATGGCGTCCTGCTGATTGTGGCTATGAATGAACGAAAAGCAAGAATTGAGGTTGGCTATGGGCTTGAAGGAAGAATTCCTGACGGGAAGGCTGGTAGAATTCTTGATGAGTATGCCATTCCATATCTAAAAGAACAGCAGCCGAATAAAGCGATAACAGAAACCTATAAAGCACTCACAAAAGAAGTTCGCGCCGAATATGGGCTTGAAGGTGGAGCGAACACCGTGCCAACGGATGTGCCAAAAGATAAAGGGATGGGGATTCCCGCATGGCTCCTGATCATTGTGGTGATCATCGTGGTCATCCTCGATTTTAAATTTTTCGGTGGGACGCTCACCTATCTTCTTCTGTCGATTATAACTCGAGGTGGAGGAAGAGGAGGCGGAGGCGGATCCCGCGGCGGCGGTGGAGGTTCCTCTGGTGGCGGAGGTGCCAGCCGGGGCTGGTAAATAGAAGATGCTCTCAATTTGAGGGCATTTTTTTAATGCTATAAACGCGGTAATTTTTCAGGACATGCAACCATACTTTGGGATAGAGGCGAATATAGTAGAAGGAACCTTTTTCTAAGGAGTGAGTTTTCATGCCGATTGATTGGAATGAGTCAAACCAAGTGTTTCATTTGTATAACAGCAGGATCAGCTATTTGATTCAGCTTGTTCATGGAAAATATCTTGCCCACTTATATTGGGGAAAGCGAGTCCAGGTGTTGCAGCCACAAACGATTCTCACAAATAAGGGCAGGGCATTTTCACCTATGACCGAACCGACAGACCCGAAGTTTTCGCTTGATACCTTGCCACAGGAGTATCCTGCTTTTGGTAATGGCGACTTTCGAACACCTGCCTATCAGCTTCGGACACAAGACGGATCAACCAATACAGAGTTTGTCTATGATTCTCATGAAATCGTGAAAGGGAAGCCTCCACTGAAAGGGTTGCCGTCAGCCTATATCGAAGACCCTTCCGAGGCAGATACAGTAGTTATTACCCTGGTCGACTCCTTGCTAGGGATAGGACTGAACCTCCAATATACCATTTACCGGGACCATGATGTCATCGCTCGATCGGTCTCGTTCGAGCATCGTGGCAGCAGCACGATTGAAATACATAAATGTATGAGCCTGTCGGTGGATTTCCACGATTCCGCGTGGGACTGGCTTCATCTGCAAGGAACATGGGCAAGAGAGCGTCACATCGAACGTCAGCCACTATCACATGGGAAGCAGTCAATCTCCTCCGCAAGAGGCGCCAGCAGTCATCAAGTTAATCCCTTTGTCGCCTTACTTTCAAAAAATAGCACCGAAGAATTTGGGGATGTGTATGGAGTGAGTCTCGTGTACAGTGGGAATTTTCAAGCCTCCCTTGAGATAAGTCCTTTTGAAACAACAAGACTGAGTATAGGCATCAATCCGTTTGATTTCATTTGGGTGTTAAAACCAGGGGAAACGTTCCAAACTCCAGAAGCATTGATGGTCTATTCGGCAGAAGGTCTGGGCGGGATGTCGCGAACCTTTCATCACTTACTACGATCGAGGGTATGCCGAGGGGTTTATCGTGATAAAACAAGGCCGATTTTAATCAATAATTGGGAGGCCACTTATTTTCATTTTACGGAAAAAAAACTAAAGGAGCTGGCAGATTCCGCGGCAGGGCTGGGGATTGAGTTATTTGTTCTAGACGATGGCTGGTTTGGACGTCGCGATAATGATAAAAGTTCATTGGGGGATTGGTTCGTGAATAAACGAAAATTACCAAATGGACTTGCGGGGCTTGCTGATTATATCGGGAGGAAAGGGATGCGATTTGGCTTATGGGTGGAACCGGAAATGGTTTCGCCTGATAGTGAGTTGTACCGTGAACATCCTGATTGGTGTCTGCATGTCCGGAATCGCCAGCGGACGACATCAAGAAATCAACTGATATTGGATTTAAGCCGGGAGGATGTTTGTGAATGGTTAATGGATACACTCACGGATGTTTTCCGCAATGCTTCAATTAACTATGTGAAATGGGATATGAATCGAAATATGACCGAGGTGGGATCGGCAGCATTGCCGCCAGAACGACAGAAGGAAACCGCACACCGTTATATGCTTGGCTTGTATCGGGTTTTAGAAACTTTAACGGAACGATTCCCCCAGATTTTATTTGAAAGTTGTTCCGGTGGGGGTGGACGCTTTGATCCCGGGATGTTGTACTACATGCCGCAGACATGGACGAGTGATAATACCGATGCGGTTGAAAGGCTGAAGATTCAATATGGAACAAGTCTTGTCTATCCAGCCATTACGATGGGGGCGCACGTGTCGGATGTGCCGAACCACCAGGTCGGAAGGGTAACTCCCTTGCCAATGCGCTGCCATGTTGCGATGGCCGCTAATTTGGGGTTTGAGCTAAAGATCGATCAGTTAAGCATGGAAGATAAGCAGGAGGTAATGAAGCAAATTCAAAGCTATCATCAATTCAAGGATCTCGTCTGTTTTGGCGATTTGTTCCGGTTATTGAGTCCATTTGAGGGAATGGACACGGCCTGGATGTATGTGAGTCAGCAAAGGGAGCGAGCAATCGTTTTTTACTTCAAAACGCTGGCGACACCGAATCCACCGTTATTTCGGTTGAAATTACGCGGCTTAAATCCAAAGGTAGAATATCAAATCAATCACAGTGAACAAGCCTATAGTGGTGCAGAATTAATGCAAATTGGGTTAGGACTGCCGTTGGTAAAGAAGGATTTTTCATCAGAGCTATTTTTTATTAAAGCCGTTAATGGTATGGAATTAGCAGTAGAAGGAATTCAATAGGGCCCCTTACAGCATAAATCAAAGAGGCAGAGTGCCCAATTGCACCCTGCCTACTGGTTTATTAAAAGTCGAAGTTGTCTGGGTCTGGACCGACGCGGTGGTTTTGGTTCAAGCCGTCGATAGTTTCCATATCTTTTTTTGTTAATTGGAAATCAAAGACGTTAGCATTTTCAACGATGCGATGTTCCTTTGTTGATTTAGGGATTGTGATCACACCATTTTGAATATCCCAACGCAAGATGACTTGGGCAACAGACTTATTGTATTTCGCGGCGATTTCCTTCAGTTCAGGCTGATCCAATAATTCACCTTGCATTAAGGGGGACCAAGCTTCTAATTGAATCCCATGCTCTAAGCAGAATGCTTTTACTTCTTTTTGTGATAAACGCGGGTGGTATTCCACTTGGTTGATAACAGGTTTAATTTCCGCATCCTTTAATAATTCCTCTATATGATGGACCTGGAAGTTACTTACGCCAATTGCTTTCACTTTGCCTGCTTTATAGAGTGCTTCCAATGCACGCCATGCATCCTTGAATTTCCCTTCCACAGGCCAGTGAATCAGGTATAAATCTAAATAATCAAGACCTAATTTTTGTAGGCTTGTTTCATAAGCTGCAAGGGTTGATTCGTATCCGAGGTCAGCATTCCATACCTTTGATGTTACAAACAAATCTTCTCTTGAAATCCCCGCTTCGTCGATTCCTTCGCGAATCGCTTGGCCAACGCCTTCTTCATTTCCATATATAGCGGCAGTATCAATACTGCGGTAGCCATGCTTAATCGCAAATTTAACGGCATTGACGAGTTCTGGACCTTCCTCTACCTTAAATACTCCAATACCGAAGCCAGGCATTTTTATGTCATTATTTAATGTAATGGTGTCTTGTAAGTTGTTTATCATGAGTAAGTAAACCTCCATTTAGTTTTTTTATATAGGTGAAAATCTATTATATCCATACTAGGATTCTCTGTAATTTGTGGTTTAAACCACCTCCTTTAAATTTCAGTTGGGAAAGATCTGATGTGAGGGGTTTAAGCATTAGTCCCTGACTCACGATCTTTTCTTTCGAGACTGCGGCTCCAGCCTGTTAGGATGACTGCGCCAACGACCATGAGGGCTCCAATCCATGAGGTATGGATCAGTCCGATTGAATCGGTAATGACACCGCCTAAATAAGATCCAATCGCAATTCCGGCATTAAAGGCAGCTATATTGATGGCAGACGCAACGTCTACTGCGGCTGGAACAAAGCGTTCTGCTAGCATAACAACATACACCTGCAGCCCTGGTACATTCATGAAAGCAAGCAGTCCCATTAAGAAAATCGTAATCAGGCCAGCGACTTTAAATGGCGCCGTGAACACCAAGATAAAGAGGATGATAGCTTGGACAATGAACATATAAAATAAAGCCTTAATCGGGTTATGATTCGATAGCTTTCCGCCAACCATGTTCCCAATCGCAATCGCAATCCCGTAAACAAGTAAGATCACCGCAACGGTTCCTGCCTTAAATCCTGTAATATCCTGAAGAATAGGGGATAAATACGTAAACACCACAAAGGTTCCGCCATACCCTAACGCGGTAATAATAAATAACAGTAATAATCGACCATTTGTTACTAATTTGAACTGATCACGAAACGTGGTTCTTGTTCCTTTTCGTAAATCGGAAGGCACAAGGATACTATTGGAAATAAAGGCAATCACTCCGATGATAATGATAATGACAAACGCCATCCTCCAGCCGAATTGCTGTCCAATGAAGGTCCCAAATGGTACTCCCGTTACAGTCGCTACCGTTAAGCCAGAGAACATGATGGAAATGGCACTAGCCCGGCGATTTTCTGGTACTAACTCGGCAGCAATCGTCGAACCAATCGACATAAACACCCCATGTGAAAAAGCAGAAACGACACGGGCGACTAGGAGCACCCCAATGCTTGTGGCACTAGCGGCAATCCCGTTTCCAATGATAAAAATAACCATAATCCAAAGTAATAATGACTTCCGTGACATACTAGACGTCATTGACGTTAATACGGGTGCCCCAAAGGTTACGCCTAACGCATATAAAGAAACTGTTAAACCGGCTGTTGTCACTGATATTTGTAAATCTTCTGCGATGAGTGGCAGTAACCCCACACTAATAAATTCCGTTGTACCTATAGCAAAAGCACTAACTGCTAAGGCCAGCAGTGCGAACGTGCTTCGTTTTTTCTCTATCGACATTTTTTCTCTCCTCCTAAATAGCTGTGTATGTTTATACTTACATCAAGTAAACTAGTTGAATAAGTGAATATGGGATTTATCGACCGGCAAATGCTATTATGGTGTATATGGAGATTATTGAGAAGTACGTACTTTAAAGTGCGATAGTTACCGAAAAGTTACATAGGTACTTTTTTGTACCTATAAAAGGAGTGAGATCATGAAGAAGAAAAAGTACAATATATCCGTCGAAGCTACCTTAGAGGTAATTGGGGGTAAATGGAAATGTGTGATTCTTTGTCATTTAACCCATGGAAAGAAACGGACGAGTGAACTGAAGCGCCTGATGCCGGATATCACGCAAAAGATGCTGACACAACAATTACGGGAATTAGAGGAAGATGGTGTGATTAATCGAATCGTCTACAATCAGATTCCGCCAAAAGTGGAGTACGAGCTAAGTGAATATGGACAAAGCCTCGAAAGTATTCTAAACGCCCTTTGCAATTGGGGAGAAAATCACATTACCCGTGTATATGGTGATAAATTCTCTGTTTTAGAAGAGAATATCTTAAACGGACATTTAAAGTAATGGCGATGATTGAATGTAATCAAGACTTGAGAAAAATACCAACAAAATGTCATTGTGAATGAGAGCCATTTGTATCGACCTCTTTAGTAGATAGGATTATTTGGTAGGCAAAATTTATTTGACGTCTGCTAGTCTGTTCATTATGATAGGTAAAGAGAATACCCGTACTTGAACGGGAGAGGTTCATAGCTGATACCCTCTATAAAAAACTATGGATACATGACTTAATGCCATGTCCATATCGGACGTGGCTTTTTGTTTCTTATCCAACCGTTTGTATAGAGTATTCAGAAAGACTCTCTTTTAAGAAGTGTGGGGACACATGTTAACAGGGGGTTTTTTTTATGTCTGGCCGCAGCCACGAAGAAGGATTAAAGGATTTAACACTATTAGGAAATCAAGGGACAACCTATTCATTTGAATATGCACCAGAGGTATTAGAGGCAGTCGATAATCTTCACCCAGATCGTGATTATTTCGTAAAGTTTAATTGTCCGGAGTTTACGAGCTTATGCCCGCTAACCCGTCAACCTGATTTTGCGACGATGTATATTTCGTACGTACCTGATAAAAAAATTGTTGAGAGCAAGTCATTGAAATTATACCTGTTCAGCTTCCGCAACCATGGTGATTTCCATGAGGATTGTGTTAATATCATCATGAATGATTTAATTAAATTACTTGATCCACGCTATATTGAAGTTTGGGGTAAATTTACGCCACGTGGCGGTATTTCGATTGATCCTTGGTGCAACTATGGGAAACCTGGAACGAAGTATGAAGAAATGGCTCACTTCCGATTGATGAATCATGATCTTTATCCAGAAAAGGTAGATAATCGCTAAGCGGAGCAGTTAAACACTCCGCTTGACAATAACGATGAATTTTACTATTCTGTAAGCAATGAAATTGAATAGGTAGTATTCGTATAACTCCAAAGATATGGTTTGGAGGTCTCTACCAGGAACCATTAATTCCTGATTACGAAGAATGTACATGTGCGCGTGTATTTTCTTCGTAATCAGGAATTTTTTTTTGCCGAAAGGAAAGTATAACTTTCCTTTCAGGCATAAGTGCAACTACGCTTCTGGCTTCGCCCTTAGGGGCTCGCCAATCAGCGAGTTTTCTTTACCATTTTTTATGAGGGGGATAAATCATGAACTTTTCTATATTGCCAAAAATTGAACTGCACTGCCACCTAGACGGTAGTCTTCGACCTAAAACGATTATTGATATAGCAGAAAGAGAGGGAGTTCGGTTACCTTCTATAATAGAAGAAGAATTGCTAAAGGACTTGATTGCTCCATTAGACTGCGAATCGCTAGATGAATACTTAAAGCGATTTGCCATTCCGAATTTGGTGATGCAGTCCAAAGAGAACCTGAAAAGAATTAGCTTTGAACTTTTTGAAGACGCCGCTAAAGAAAACGTGAAGTATATGGAGGTCAGATTTGCCCCATTGCTTCACACGGCCAAGGGCTTATCTGTCGCAGAGATTATCCAAAGCGTGATCGACGGCATGAGGGCGGCCGAATCTCAATTTGATATTAAAGGAAATATTATATTGTCATGTATGCGGACGATGTCCGTTGAAAGTGCGTTTGAAGTAGTCGAAGGCGGGAAGTCCTTTTTGGGCAAGGGAGTGGTTGCGATTGATTTATGTGCCTCAGAGGTAGAAGGCTTCAGTGAACGATTTGTCAAACCGATTGCACTTGCAAGGGAGTATGGTTATCGAGTCACGATCCATGCTGGTGAAACAGGTATTGGTAAGAATGTGCTAGAGGCGGTTCAATTATTAGGTGCAGAGAGAATTGGCCACGGTGTCTTTATTAAGGATTGTCCGGAGGCATATGCGATCGTAAAGGAAAAACAGATTGTTCTTGAAATGTGCCCGACTAGTAATGTACAAACAAAAGCAGTACCCAATTTTAGTGACCATCCCATTTATCACTATCATCAAGATGGCATCAAGGTTACCGTAAATACCGACAACAGAACGGTTTCAGATACAACCATGGCAAATGAATGCACCATTGTATTTAATGAATTCCAGATAAGTGAACAAGATTATCAGCAAATCTATCTAACAAGTGTGGACGCAAGCTTTGCTGATGCAGAGACAAAAGAAAAGCTAAAGGAATATATCAGTACCCATTCTATATAGAAAGTTTTTCATTTTGCTTCTTTCATAATGGTGCCTGACACTTGATACGTTTTTTCGTATTGAGTGTCAGGCACCTTTTTTTCTTAAGGATAACTTAAGGCTGTCCATTGATAATGGGTTCAAGAAGGAAATTTGCCCATGATGTAGGTCCGGACTACCCATGGCCCAAAAGGAGCTTATGAAAATGAAAAAATGGATTTGGATTATAATCAGTGTTCTCGTCATTGGATTTGTTGGCTTTCAATGGTATAACTCGAAAAACATCAGTAGTGAGGTAACCACACAGGTTAGAACTACAACAGTACAAAAAGGTAAATTAGAAGTGAAAATTAGTGGGTCAGGCTCGATTGAACCTGTAACCAGTGAGGATATAAAAGCAACTGAAAATAATGATGAAATTGATGAAGTGTTAGTGGCTGCTGGTGACAAAGTGAGTGCAGGCGATGAATTAGTCACCTTTACGGATGATAGTGATCCAATCACCGCATCTGTAGATGGAACCATTACATCGGTGGAGGTTAAAGCGGGCGAACGCGTTACAAATGGTTTGGTCGTTGCTCATGTTACTAATTATGAAGATTTACAAACAGTTGTCCAAGTGGATGAGTTAGACATACCTAAAGTGAAAAAAGATCAGACAGTAAGTTTAACAGTAAGTGCTTATGCCGATGAAACGTATACAGGGAAAGTGACAGATGTGGCAGAAGAGGGTACATCAGCAAACGGGACCTCGACTTTTGATGTCACCATTCACATTGATAAACCAACGAACCTTAAAGTGGGTATGAGTACGGAGGCAAGCATTTTAACTGATAGCAAGGAAGATGCTTTATATGTTCCTGTCGATGCGGTGCACACAAACAATAACGAAAAATATGTCATTACGACTACTGCAGGTGCCAGCGCAGATAGTTCTGCTGCCACTTCAGCGCAAAAAACGGTTAAAACAGGCTTAGCAACAGATGAATATGTGGAGATCACAGAAGGACTATCAGAGGGAGAAGCCATTCAATTACCAGAGCTTTCTTCAGGCAGTACCACATCAACCCAACAAGGCCGGATGATACAAGGTATGGGCGGCATGGGTGGAATGTCAGGTGGCGGTATGGCTCCAAGCGGTGGTGGACAAGGAATGTCGAGTGGAAGGAGCGGTAATTAATGAACCCTTCACTAACACATAGCAATTATTCTCTGCTTATCAATCGCCTAGAAAAAGAAACAACTGATGCATTAATACAGGAAAAACAAACAAGAAAAATGGCTGGAATTCTGGAGGGACTGCTTATTGGAATAGGAGGTGGGCAGCTTGGGTATTTCACAATCCGTTAAAATGGCACTTCGAAGTATTACAAGTAATAAACTTCGAGCCGTCCTTACCATGCTTGGGATTATTATTGGCGTTTCATCTGTCATCGTCCTCGTGTCAATTGCCCAGGGGTCGACGAAAGATGTAACAAGCCAAATCAATCAATTAGGAACGAATCTGTTAACCGTTAATACGTATAGCACTGATATAGAATTAACCGATACTAAAATAAGTGAATTGGGCGAGTTAAACGGCGTAAAGGCGGTATCTCCAGTCGTTTCAGGCCGTGTCAATTTGAAAAAAGACAGGATATCTTCTCAGGTTACCATAACGGGTACCAATGCTGCCTATACAGAAGTTCGGGATGCTGAGGTTAGTCAAGGGAGATTTATTACGGACTTAGATCTAGAGTATCGACAAAAGGTAGTTGTCCTCGGATCCGATACGGCAGCAACCTTTTTTGGGACAGATAACCCTATTGGTCAATATATACAAGTAGAAGGCACCTCTTTTAAAGTCGTTGGTGTTTTAGCCTCGAAAGGAAGTTCATTGGGGCAAAGCGGTGATAATGTCATCATCGTACCGCTTAGCACCGGCCAGCGTTTAGTTGGAAGCACAACGATTAGTACGGTTTATTTACAAGGAAAAAGTGAAGAGCAAATGGATTTTGTAATGAACGAAGTCAAAATGACAATGGCTAGTTTGTTCCCTGGAAAAAGTGATGATTATGGTGTCACGAATCAACAAGATGTGATGGATACGATGAGTTCCGTAAATGACACCATGACGATGATGCTTGGTGGAATTGCCAGCATATCCTTGCTTGTTGGTGGGATTGGCATCATGAACATCATGCTGGTATCTGTAACAGAACGAACAAAAGAAATTGGCATTAGAAAAGCGATTGGTGCGAAAAGAAGGGATGTTCTCTTACAATTTTTAATTGAGGCAATCGTTCTAAGCGCAATGGGTGGATTAATCGGGATCCTTTTTGGAGTTGGTTTAGGAAAAATTGTGGCAACGCTTATGGATATGAGCATCTCTTATTCCATATCTGTCATCTCGTTATCATTCCTATTCTCACTAGCAGTCGGAGTCATCTTCGGCGTCTTCCCAGCCAACAAAGCATCCAAACTAAATCCAATCCAAGCATTGAGATATCAATAAGTGATTCGGAAATAAACAACCAAATGAAAAGAGTGAGGAGAATAATATATGAAGAAAACAAGGAAAGCACACCTGTGGATTGGATTAATTTGTTCCATCTTTATCTTGATGGAGTCGATTACGGGCTTAATAATGAATGAACCATGGCTGATTGGTCAGTCACAAACTGAAGAAAGAGGAGAATTTCAACCTGGACAAATGGGTTTCCGCCAACAACAAGGAACCACAGATTCCAGCCAACCATCAGCTGGAACTCAAGGTCAGTCAGAGTCAAACAATCAAGGGAACGCCAATAGTCAAACGAATGGAACGACGCAAACCAATCCAAACGGTCAAACCCAAGGAACAATGGGAGACAATGGCAACGGCCAAATCCTTGGCTTTAGGGGACAAGCTGGTGGACCGGGTATGGAAGGGTCCTCACAAGGATCATTTATGAGTGTTATTAGAGATCTACATGAAGGCAAAATTGGGTCAACAAATGTTAAGTGGCTAATTGACCTTATTGCAATTGCGATGATTTTCTTAACTGGAACAGGAATATATTTATCGTTGAAGGTAATAGCAGCCAATAAGAAAAGGAAAAAGGCAAACATGGAAAGGGAAATAGCATAGACTTTCACTTCTCATCAAAACAATTAAAGATTTATGATCGATAGGAGAGTTACTGAATTTTAGTGACTCTCCTTTTTAATGCAGAAATTATATAAATAGTAGTTGACTTCGGTTTAATATGATAGTAATATAGTAATCCTGGTGAGGGGAAATAAGAGAAAAAGTTATTTCTTTTAAAAACTTCATCATTATATTGACAAGGATAGTTAGTTGTGAGATAATAATTTTTGTCGCTAAAACGAACGAAAAAAATATTTTAAAATAGTATTTGACATTCGGATGGCGAAATGTTACAATAATATTCTGTCTTAGAAAAATTGTTCTTTGAAAACTAAACAAACAAAAACGTCAACAAACAATAAATTATTAGTTTCTTCATTGAAAC